>NZ_VAWE01000001.1:1426666-2140000 GCF_005795905.1 Streptomyces marianii | reverse complement strand
GGAGTGATCTAGCCATGGGCAGGTTGAAGCGGAGGTAAGACTTCGTGGAGGACCGAACCCACCAGGGTTGAAAACCTGGGGGATGACCTGTGGTTAGGGGTGAAAGGCCAATCAAACTCCGTGATAGCTGGTTCTCCCCGAAATGCATTTAGGTGCAGCGTCGTGTGTTTCTTGCCGGAGGTAGAGCACTGGATAGGCGATGGGCCCTACCGGGTTACTGACCTTAGCCAAACTCCGAATGCCGGTAAGTGAGAGCGCGGCAGTGAGACTGTGGGGGATAAGCTCCATGGTCGAGAGGGAAACAGCCCAGAGCATCGACTAAGGCCCCTAAGCGTACGCTAAGTGGGAAAGGATGTGGAGTCGCAGAGACAACCAGGAGGTTGGCTTAGAAGCAGCCACCCTTGAAAGAGTGCGTAATAGCTCACTGGTCAAGTGATTCCGCGCCGACAATGTAGCGGGGCTCAAGCGTACCGCCGAAGTCGTGTCATTGCGATATGTACCCCCAACGGGGATCGTGATGGGTAGGGGAGCGTCGTGTGCCGGGTGAAGCAGCCGTGGAAGCGAGTTGTGGACGGTTCACGAGTGAGAATGCAGGCATGAGTAGCGATACACACGTGGGAAACGTGTGCGCCGATTGACTAAGGGTTCCTGGGTCAAGCTGATCTGCCCAGGGTAAGTCGGGACCTAAGGCGAGGCCGACAGGCGTAGTCGATGGACAACCGGTTGATATTCCGGTACCCGCTTTGAAACGCCCAGTATCGAGCCCATTAATGCTAAGGCCGTGAAGCCGTCGGCTGAGTCTTCGGACGAGGTCGGAGTGGTGGAGCCGCTGATCCAAGGTGGTAGTAGGTAAGCGATGGGGTGACGCAGGAAGGTAGTCCAGCCCGGGCGGTGGTTGTCCCGGGGTAAGGGTGTAGGACGTCACGTAGGCAAATCCGCGTGACACGTAGTCTGAGACCTGATGCCGAGCCGATTGTGGTGAAGTGGATGATCCTATGCTGTCGAGAAAAGCCTCTAGCGAGTTTCATGGCGGCCCGTACCCTAAACCGACTCAGGTGGTCAGGTAGAGAATACCGAGGCGTTCGGGTGAACTATGGTTAAGGAACTCGGCAAAATGCCCCCGTAACTTCGGGAGAAGGGGGGCCACGCCTGGTGATGGGATGTACTCCTTGAGCTGGGGGTGGCCGCAGAGACCAGCGAGAAGCGACTGTTTACTAAAAACACAGGTCCGTGCGAAGCCGTAAGGCGATGTATACGGACTGACGCCTGCCCGGTGCTGGAACGTTAAGGGGACCGGTTAGCTCCATTTCGGTGGGGCGAAGCTGAGAACTTAAGCGCCAGTAAACGGCGGTGGTAACTATAACCATCCTAAGGTAGCGAAATTCCTTGTCGGGTAAGTTCCGACCTGCACGAATGGCGTAACGACTTCTCGACTGTCTCAACCATAGGCCCGGTGAAATTGCACTACGAGTAAAGATGCTCGTTTCGCGCAGCAGGACGGAAAGACCCCGGGACCTTTACTACAGTTTGATATTGGTGTTCGGTTCGGCTTGTGTAGGATAGGTGGGAGACTGTGAAGCTTGGACGCCAGTTCAGGTGGAGTCGTCGTTGAAATACCACTCTGGTCGTGCTGGATGTCTAACCTGGGTCCGTGATCCGGATCAGGGACAGTGTCTGATGGGTAGTTTAACTGGGGCGGTTGCCTCCCAAAGGGTAACGGAGGCGCCCAAAGGTTCCCTCAGCCTGGTTGGCAATCAGGTGTTGAGTGTAAGTGCACAAGGGAGCTTGACTGTGAGACCGACGGGTCGAGCAGGGACGAAAGTCGGGACTAGTGATCCGGCGGTGGCTTGTGGAAGCGCCGTCGCTCAACGGATAAAAGGTACCCCGGGGATAACAGGCTGATCTTCCCCAAGAGTCCATATCGACGGGATGGTTTGGCACCTCGATGTCGGCTCGTCGCATCCTGGGGCTGGAGTCGGTCCCAAGGGTTGGGCTGTTCGCCCATTAAAGCGGTACGCGAGCTGGGTTTAGAACGTCGTGAGACAGTTCGGTCCCTATCCGCTGTGCGCGTAGGAGTCTTGAGAAGGGCTGTCCCTAGTACGAGAGGACCGGGACGGACGAACCTCTGGTGTGCCAGTTGTCCTGCCAAGGGCATGGCTGGTTGGCTACGTTCGGGAGGGATAACCGCTGAAAGCATCTAAGCGGGAAGCCTGCTTCGAGATGAGGACTCCCACCCACTTGATGGGGTAAGGCTCCCAGTAGACGACTGGGTTGATAGGCCGGATATGGAAGCCAGGTGACTGGTGGAGTTGACCGGTACTAATAGGCCGAGGGCTTGTCCTCAGTTGCTCGCGTCCACTGTGTTAGTTCTGAAGTAACGAACATGCCGAGACCACTGTGTGGTCGGCCGGGTTCGATATCTTCATAGTGTTTCGGTGGTCATAGCGTTAGGGAAACGCCCGGTTACATTCCGAACCCGGAAGCTAAGCCTTTCAGCGCCGATGGTACTGCAGGGGGGACCCTGTGGGAGAGTAGGACACCGCCGAACAAGTTTTGGGCCTCAACTCCCGAGTGTGAACTCGGGGGTTGGGGCTTTTTTGCGTTCCCCCCCACTCCCATACCGTCTCCCTGTACATCCGGCGTCGGTCCTCCGGCCGGCGACGAGGATGCTCTGCAATTGCTGACACATCCTCAGAGGCCCGCCTCCGGTCGATTAGGAGCACACGTCAGTTCGGGGTATGCTTCGTTGCGTTGCCGAGCGGGAGACCGCAGAAGAGCAACAGGCCCCTATAGCTCAGTCGGTAGAGCGTCTCCATGGTAAGGAGAAGGTCAACGGTTCGATTCCGTTTGGGGGCTCCGGACGGAAGAAGGCCCCCGCCTCACGGCGGGGGCCTTCTTCGTATGTGCGCTTCCGTCAGCTCGCGTGGGGCTCCGGGACGCGCATCGCAAGGATCGCCATGTCGTCCGAGGCGGGTTCGGCAGCGAAGCGCTCGACAGCGCGGAGAACGCGTGCCGCGACCGCGCCGGCCGTCAGGCCCGTACACGTCGTCAGAACGTCGGTGAGACCGTCGTCGCCGAGCATGCGCGTGCCCTCACGGCGTTCCGTGACACCGTCCGTAACGCAGAGGAGGACGTCCCCCGGGTCGAGGGTGACGGTCTGCTCGTACAGTTCCAGGTCGTCCATCACGCCCAGCAGCGGCTGTGGTTCGGCCGCGGGCTCCACGGAGCCGTCCTGGCGCAGCCGCAGCGGCAGCGGGTGTCCGGCGCAGACGACCTTCAGGAGTGCCGAACCGTCCTCCTGGGGCCAGAGCTCGCCGTAGAGCAGTGTGAGGAAGCGGCTGCGGGCGCCCTCGTCCAGGATCGCCGCGTTGAGCCGCTCCAGCACCGCCGGACCGCCGAAGCCCTCCCGGGCGAGCAGGCGCAGGGCGTGCCGGGCCAGACCGGTGACCGCGGCGGCCTCCGGGCCCGTTCCGCAGACGTCGCCGATGGCGAAGCCGTACGCCCCGTCGCGGATCGGGAAGAGATCGTAGAAGTCTCCGCCGACCTCGTTGCCCTCGCCGGCTGCGCGGTAGATGACCTCCACCTCCACACCCGGCACTTGGGGCAGGCCCGGCGGCAGCAGACTGCGCTGCAGGGACTGGCTGATGGCCGTGCGCTCCGAGTAGAGCCTGGCGTTGTCCAGGGCGAGGGCGGCCCGGCGGGACAGGTCCTCGGCGAGTTCGAGGATCTCCTGGCGGAAGTGGTCGTCGGACGGCTTGCCGAGCGTCAGCATGCCGATGACGCGGTTCCGGGCGACGAGGGGGAGGACCACGGTCTCGCCGCCGACCGCGGAGGCCGTGGCCAGGGTCGTGCCGATGCCGGACGACACATGGGCGGCGCCGAGGCCGAGTTCACGCATGGAGGTGCGCAGCGCGGCCTGGTGCGCGGCCTCGGCCGGGGCGGTCCACACCCGCGCGCCGGGCGTGGGGACCGGGTCCGGTGGGTCGATCTTGGCAAGCAGGGCCTTGAGGCCGTCGATGCGCTCCTCGTCCTCGTGCAGTACGTACGAGAGGTACGGCTCGGAGGACTGGTCGGAGATCGTGTACACGGCGCACCAGGTGGCGAGCGTCGGCACCGTCATCTGGGCCATCAGCGCCAGGGTCTGGTCGCGGTCGAGGGTGCCGGCCAGCAGGTCCGAGGCCTCGACGAGGAAGCTGAGGGACCCCCGGCGCAACCTCTCCAGCTCACCCAGGCGCGCTGACTCGACGGCGAGCGCGATGCGGTCGGCGGCGAACTGCAGGCGCAGCGCCTCCTCGTTGGAGTAGCGGCCCGAGGCCTCGGCGGCGACGCCCAGGGAGCCGGTGAGCCGGCCTTCGACCTTGAGCGGGACGGTGACCACGGAGCGCATACCGGTGCCGCTGAGGAGGGGGATGGCCCCGGGGACCGCGGTGAGGTCCTCGTGGACGGCGGGCATACGGGCCGAGCCGTAGCGTCCCGTGCCGGCTTCGACCGGGACCCGGGCGAAGCGCTGGCGGGCCGAGGGGAGTCCGGTGGTGGCCCGTACCTCGAGCTCCGTCTCGTCGTCGGTGGCCAGCAGCAGGAACGCGGCGTCGCCGTCGAGCATGTCGCGGGCGCGTTCGACCGTGCGCTGGAGGAGGCCGTCGAGGTCGTCGGGCGCCGGAGAGCCGATGAAGACCTCGAAGGGGTCTGCGTTGCGGTTGTCGCGGCGAGCGCCGTCCGCGGCGGGTGCGCGCGTCGGGGTCTGGAGCACGGCCCGCTCGTAGTCGCGCACCAGGAGGCAGACCGTTGACGCCTCGCCCTGGGTGTCGCGTACGCGGAGGTGGGAGGCGTACACGGGGACGACGCGGCCGTCCGTGCCGCGGATGCCGTAGCTGCCCTCCCAGCGGGAGAGCTGGAGCGCCTCTGCGAGACCGGTGCCGGTTCCCGGAGTGTGCGGCCAGGCGGCGAAGTCGCCGAGGGGCTTGCCGAGCACCTGGTCGGCCGCGTACCCGAAGAGGTGCTCGGCGTCGTCGTTCCAGGAGCCGATGGTGCCGTTGCGGTCGATCTGGAGCACCGCGACGCGGACGCGCTCGTCGGCTACGGGAAGCAGATCGGGCGGGAGGACCGGACCGGCCGAGCGCGTGCCCACCGCGCGCTGCGGCAGGTCGAGTTGGAACCAGACATGCTTGTGGGTCGGTGTGTACTCGACGCCCCAGCGCGAGGCGAGCGCGGCGCAGAGCAGCAGTCCGCGCCCGTTCTCCCGGTCCGGGTGGACGACGGCTCTGGTGCCGCCCTGCATCGGGATCTCGCGTTCCGGATAGCGGTCGGCGACCTCGACCCGTACGCCCTCCCCGGTGCGCAGGCAGAGCACCTCTGCGGCGGTGCCGGCGTGGATCACCGCGTTGGTGACGAGCTCACTGGTGAGGACGACGGCGTCGTCGACGACGTCGGAATGCCCCCAGCCCTGGAGGGTGTCGCGGACGAACGCGCGCGCAGTGGCCACCGACCGGCCCACCGGTTCGAAGCTGGCAGCCGCCCGTGCGGTGATCTCGGAACTCCTCGTACGCGTCTCGACGCCAGGCTCGGCCATGGTCGATGTCCGCCCCTCCCGGTGCCCGGTCTGGTAGTCCTTGCGCCATGCCGCCCCCCGCCGGGCGACCGGGGCGGTTGGACAGCCGGATGCCAGGTTACTTACCTTCGCTGTCCGAGCGGATGCCGGTCACCGCCGTTTCCGCCTTCTAGGGGTGGGGACGCTATGCGAAGCTGCCGAACTGTTATGGCCTGGTTCGGCCGCGGTGAAACACTGGGCAAGCTTCCTGAGACAGCCTGAGCAACATGGTCAACCCCCGCGGGAGGGACACGGTGGAGTCTGGTGCAACGGCGCGTGGCGCCGGCACGCGCGCACAAGGCGGACAGTCCCGGAGGAATCAGTCGCGCGGGGGGACGACCGCGGTGGACACCGCGGCTCTGAACCGGCTCCTGGCGGCCCTGTCGGCCATGCGGGACGGAAACTTCCGCAAGCGGCTGACGGTCTCGGGCGACGGCGTCATGGCCGAGGTCGCGGCCGTCTTCAACGAGGTCGCGGACCGCAATCTGCATCTCACCGGAGAGCTCGCGCGGGTCCGGCGTGTCGTCGGCCGTGAGGGAAAACTCACGGAACGGCTGGATCCCGGCGCCTGCGAGGGCTCCTGGGCTGCCGCGATCGAGGCGTCCAACGAGTTGGTGGACGACCTTGCGCGCCCGGTGTCCGAGGTGGGCCGGGTGCTGTCGGCGGTCGCGGAGGGCGATCTGGAGCAGCGCATGGAGCTCCGGTCGCACGCGGAGGACGGCTCGGACGGGGCGGTGCGACCGCTGCGCGGAGAGTTCCTCAAGGTCGCGCGCACGGTGAACAACCTTGTGGACCAGTTGTCCGCGTTCACCGATGAAGTGACGCGGGTCGCACTCGAGGTCGGTACCGAGGGCAAACTCGGCGGACAGGCCCAGGTGCGAGGTATGTCCGGTTCATGGAAAGATCTCACGGATTCCGTCAACACGATGGCGTACCGGCTGACGGCTCAGGTGCGTGATATCGCTCTCGTGACGACGGCGGTCGCCAAGGGTGACCTCTCGCGCAAGGTGACCGTGCATGTCGCGGGTGAGATGCTCCAGCTGAAGAACACCGTCAACACGATGGTGGACCAGCTGTCCTCGTTCTCCTCCGAGGTGACCCGGGTCGCCCGTGAGGTGGGTACGGAGGGCGAGCTCGGCGGCCAGGCGGTCGTGCCGGGCGTCGCCGGGGTGTGGAAGGACCTGACCGACTCCGTCAACACGATGGCGGGCAATCTCACCTCGCAGGTGCGGGGCATCGCCGAGGTCACGACGGCGGTCGCGAACGGAGACCTGTCGCAGAAGGTCACGGTGAGCGCGCGCGGCGAGGTCGCCCAGCTCGCAGAGACCATCAACCAGATGACCGAGACGCTTCGGACGTTCGCGGACGAAGTTACCCGGGTGGCGAGCGAGGTCGGTGCCGAGGGTCTGCTCGGCGGCCAGGCGCAGGTGCCGGGTGCGGCCGGTACGTGGAAGGACCTGACCGATTCGGTCAACACGGTCTTCCGCAACCTCACCACCCAGGTGCGGGACATCGCGCAGGTGACGACGGCGGTCGCGAACGGCGACCTGTCGCAGAAGGTCACCGTCGACGTGGCCGGCGAGATGCTGGAGCTGAAGAACACCGTCAACACCATGGTGGACCAGCTCCAGTCGTTCGGTTCCGAGGTGACTCGTGTGGCCCGGGAGGTCGGAGTCGAGGGTCGGCTGGGTGGTCAGGCCGAGGTGCCGGGTGCAGCGGGCACGTGGAAGGACCTGACCGATTCGGTGAACACGGCGTTCCGCAACCTCACCGGCCAGGTGCGGGACATCGCGCAGGTGACGACGGCGGTCGCGAACGGCGACCTGTCGCAGAAGGTCACCGTCGACGTGGCCGGCGAGATGCTGGAGCTGAAGAACACCGTCAACACCATGGTGGCGCAGCTGTCCTCGTTCGCCGACCAGGTGACGCGCATGGCCCGGGACGTGGGTACGGAGGGCCGGCTCGGGGGTCAGGCGCGGGTCGACGGAGTCTCGGGTACCTGGAAGGAGCTCACCGACTCCGTCAACTTCATGGCCGGCAATCTGACCTCGCAGGTGCGCCAGATCGCCCAGGTGACGACGGCGGTGGCGCGCGGTGACCTGTCGCAGAAGATCGACGTGGACGCGCGCGGCGAGATCCTGGAGCTGAAGAACACCATCAACACGATGGTGGACCAGCTGTCGGCGTTCGCCGAGCAGGTGACGAGGGTCGCCCGCGAGGTGGGCACGGACGGGCGGCTCGGCGGTCAGGCGCAGGTTCCCGGAGTGGCCGGGGTCTGGCGTGACCTGACCGACTCCGTGAACGGCATGGCCGGGAACCTCACGGCCCAGGTCCGCAACATCGCCCAGGTCGCCACGGCGGTGGCGCGCGGCGATCTGTCGCAGAAGATCGACGTGGACGCGCGCGGCGAGATCCTGGAGCTGAAGAACACCCTCAACACGATGGTGGACCAGCTCTCGAACTTCGCGGAGCAGGTGACCCGAGTGGCCCGAGAGGTGGGCACCGAGGGCATCCTGGGCGGCCAGGCCGAGGTGCAGGGAGTCTCCGGCACCTGGAAGGACCTCACCCAGTCCGTCAACTTCATGGCGAACAATCTCACCAGTCAGGTGCGGAACATCGCCGAGGTGACGACGGCGGTCGCCAAGGGCGATCTGTCGAAGAAGATCACGGTCGACGCCAAGGGCGAGATCCTGGAGCTGGTCACGACCGTCAACACGATGGTGGACCAGCTCTCCAACTTCGCCGACGAGGTCACGCGGGTGGCCCGTGAGGTCGGTACGGAGGGCATCCTGGGCGGCCAGGCCCGGGTGCGCGGTGTCACCGGCATCTGGAAGGACCTCAGCGACAACGTCAACCTGATGGCCAACAACCTGACCAGTCAGGTGCGGAACATCTCCCGGGTGTCCTCCGCGGTCGCCAACGGCGACCTGACCAAGAAGGTGACGGTCGAGGCGCGCGGCGAGGTCGCCGAACTCGCCGACACCGTGAACACGATGGTGACGACCCTGTCGTCGTTCGCGGCGGAGGTCACGCGGGTGGCCCGTGAGGTGGGTACGGAGGGCATCCTGGGCGGCCAGGCCCGGGTGCCGGGCGTCGCGGGCACGTGGAAGGACCTCACCGAGTCCGTGAACTCGATGGCGTCCAACCTGACCGGTCAGGTGCGCCAGATCGCGACGGTGACCACGGCCATCGCCAAGGGTGACCTCACCAAGAAGATCGACATCGACGCCCGCGGTGAGATCCAGGACCTCAAGGACACCATCAACACGATGGTCGACCAGCTGTCGTCCTTCGCCCAGGAGGTCACGCGGGTGGCCCGTGAGGTGGGTACGGACGGCATGCTCGGCGGCCAGGCGCGGGTCCGGGACGTCGACGGCACCTGGCGGGACCTGACGGAGTCCGTGAACGAGATGGCCGGGAACCTGACCCGGCAGGTGCGTGCGATCGCGGCCGTCGCCACCGCGGTGACCCGGGGCGACCTCAACCTCAAGATCGACGTGGACGCGGCCGGCGAGATCCAGGTCCTGCAGGACAACATCAACACAATGATCGCCAACCTGCGCGACACCACCCTCGCCAACGAGGAACAGGACTGGCTGAAGGGCAACCTGGCCCGAATCTCCGGTCTGATGCAGGGCCGGCGGGACCTGGACGACGTCGCCTCGCTGATCATGAGCGAGCTGACGCCGGTGGTCTCGGCGCAGCACGGCGCGTTCTTCCTGGCTATGCCGACGGGCGGCGGGGACGAGCTGGCCCCGGGTGGCGATAGCGCGTACGAGTTGGTGATGCGCGCCAGTTACGGCTACTCGGCCGGGTTGATGCCCACGTCGTTCCGGCCGGGGGAGACCCTGATCGGCACGGCGGCCGAGGAGAAGCGGACGATCCAGGTCAACGTGCCGCCGGGGTATCTGAAGATCTCGTCGGGGCTGGGCGAGGCCTCGCCGGCGTATGTGATCGTGCTGCCGGTGCTGTTCGAGGGGAAGGTGCTCGGTGTGATCGAGCTGGCGTCGTTCCAGCCGTTCACCCAGATCCAGCGCGACTTCCTGAACCAGATCGCCGAGATGATCGCCACCAGCGTCAACACCATCAGCGTCAACACCAAGACCGAGGTGTTGCTCAAGCAGTCGCAGGAGCTGACCGAGCAGCTGCGGGAGCGTTCGGAGGAGCTGGAGAACCGGCAGAAGGCACTGCAGTCCTCCAACGCCGAACTGGAGGAGAAGGCCGAGCTGCTGGCCCAGCAGAACCGCGACATCGAGGTGAAGAACACCGAGATCGAGGAGGCCCGGCAGGTGCTGGAGGAGCGCGCGGAACAGCTCGCGGTCTCCATGCGCTACAAGTCCGAGTTCCTGGCGAACATGTCGCACGAGCTGCGGACCCCGCTCAACTCCCTGCTGATCCTCGCCAAGCTGCTGGCGGACAACGCGGACACCAACCTCACGCCGAAGCAGGTGGAGTTCGCCGAGACGATCCACGGGGCCGGATCGGACCTGCTGCAGCTCATCAACGACATCCTCGATCTGTCGAAGGTCGAGGCGGGCAAGATGGACGTCAGTCCGACCCGGATCGCCCTGGTCCAGCTCGTCGACTACGTGGAGGCGACGTTCCGGCCGCTCACGGCGGAGAAGGGGCTCGACTTCTCGGTCCGGGTGTCGCCTGAGCTGCCCGCGACGCTCCACACGGACGAGCAGCGGCTGCTGCAGGTCCTGCGCAATCTGCTGTCGAACGCGGTGAAGTTCACCGACACCGGCGCGGTGGAGCTGGTGATCAGGCCGGCGAACGCCGATGTGCCGCAGTCGATCCGCGAGCAGTTGCTGGAGGCGGGTTCGCTGCGCGACGCCGACGGGGACCTGATCGCCTTCTCGGTCACCGACACCGGCATCGGCATCGCGGCCAGCAAGATGAGGGTGATCTTCGAGGCGTTCAAGCAGGCCGACGGCACGACCAGCCGCAAGTACGGCGGTACGGGCCTGGGGCTGTCGATCAGCCGGGAGATCGCGCGGCTGCTCGGCGGCGAGATCCACGCGGCGAGCGAGCCGGGCCGCGGCTCGACGTTCACGCTGTACCTGCCGCTGCACCCCAGCGAACTGCCGCCGCAGGGCTACCCGCAGCTCGTGCCCGGCTCCGAGATGCCGGCACCCGCGATGGACGACGCGACCGCGCCCGGGCTGCCGCAGGGGGCGCAGGAACCGTCGGCGGCCGGGGAGGCGAACAACGCCCCCGGTACGCTCTTCCGGCGCCGCCGGAAGGCGCTGGGGGCCACGGACCTGCGGCACGCCCTGCCCGGGCAGCCCACGGCCGCTTCGGGCCCCGCGCAGGAGTCCTGGACGGGGCAGTCCCCGCAGGAGCCGGGGCCGGAGCCGCGCCGCACCTACGCGTTCCACAGCGAGAAGGTGCTGATCGTCGACGATGACATCCGCAACGTCTTCGCGCTCACCAGCGTGCTGGAGCAGCACGGCCTGTCCGTGCTGTACGCGGAGAACGGGCGGGAGGGGATCGAAGTCCTCGAGCAGCACGACGATGTGACGGTCGTACTGATGGACATCATGATGCCCGAGATGGACGGCTACGCCACGACGACGGCGATCCGCAGGATGCCGCAGTTCGCCGGGCTGCCGATCATCGCGCTCACGGCGAAGGCGATGAAGGGCGACCGGGAGAAGGCGATCGAGTCGGGCGCTTCCGACTACGTCACGAAGCCGGTCGACCCCGATCACCTTCTCTCCGTGATGGAGCAGTGGATGCGCGGAAAGTGACGATGGTTGCCTGCGTGCACATCACAGTCTGATTGCGGACCGTGCGGATTTTTATGAATTGCTGACTGACTGTGTCCGTAGGCGTGTGAGGGGGCGGGATCCGGGGAACCTTCCCGACTCCCACCGCGTTTCTGCTACGTGCACAGTGACATCGCGGTGACAGGGTGTGGCGACGGGCGGGGTGCGGCTACCATGACCGGCACAAGGACGGGCGGCGCAAGGGAGTCGTCCCTCGGGGCGGCGCCCGGTGTTTCCCCCGGCTCAACGAGCTGGGGAGACCCCAAGCCGGGGCGAGGAGGGCGAGGCATGGTGCAGAAGGCCAAGATCCTCCTGGTCGATGACCGGCCGGAGAATCTGCTGGCGCTGGAGGCCATCCTCTCTGCGCTCGATCAGACGCTGGTGCGGGCATCGTCAGGGGAAGAAGCGCTCAAAGCGCTGCTGACGGACGATTTCGCGGTCATTCTGCTGGACGTTCAGATGCCGGGAATGGACGGATTCGAGACCGCCGCGCACATCAAGCGCCGCGAACGGACCAGAGACATCCCGATCATCTTCCTGACGGCGATCAACCACGGCCCGCACCACACCTTCCGCGGTTACGCCGCGGGCGCCGTGGACTACATCTCCAAGCCGTTCGACCCCTGGGTGCTCCGGGCGAAGGTCTCCGTCTTCGTCGAGCTCTACATGAAGAACTGTCAGCTGCGGGAGCAGGCGGCTCTGCTCCGGCTCCAGCTGGAGGGTGGCGGACAAGGCGCGGGCGAGGCCAAGGAGCCGGCGGGCCTCCTCGCCGAACTGTCCGCGCGGCTCGCGGCGGTTGAGGAGCAGGCCGAGGCGCTCTCCAAGCAGCTGGACGACGAGTCGGCGGACGCTGCGGCCGTCGCCACGGCGGCCCACCTCGAGCGCAAACTCACCGGACTGCGCAGGGCGCTGGACGCCCTGGAGCCGGGTGCGGGCACCGGTTCGCCGACGCTTCCGTCCCAGAGCTAAGGGCTGTCCCGCAGTCCGCGGGGGACCGGCGCGCGGCGTCAGATGCGGTGCATCGCAAGTCGGAGAGTCGTCCTCGTGCCGGGTGTACTCGGATGGTTCGACAACGCGGCGAGGCGCCGTGGCTGTCGTCGCGCGACCGCCGGGGTTCGCGGGACTTGCCCTTAGGGCGCGTCAGGCAGCGTTCGTCCCGTCGCGACGCTCGGCGCGGCCGCTTGCGGCGTTGCCGAATCAACCGAGTGGGCCCACGGCGAGGCCGATCCGGTGCCTTGCGACGCCTCGCCTCGGCCGCAGGGCCGGGGAGACCCGTCGCACCGGCCGTCGCTGCTTGACGGGTGCACCCTGCCCGACACGGCACCAGGTCGTGTCGCGGAACCGGCGCCGGCCGCCCCAAGAGTGGGCCGGGCGGGCGTTCCCCGACACGGCGAAGCTCGCGCAGGCGCCCGCCCACTGATTGGGCGTCAGTTTCCGGGCTCGGCCGGGCCGACACGAACGGGTGAACCGGTGGTCACGCGTGTGCCCCGCCTGCCGCACCGGTAACCTCACCATCATGGCCTCACGTACGTCCGGCAAGGGTTCCCAGGGCACGGCGGGCACCGCGAAGCCGCGCGCCGGCCGTACGACCGGCGCCGCGAAGAAGGCGGCGCCCGCCAAGAAGACCGCGGCGAAGACGCCCGCGGCCGGAAAACGCGCCCCCGCCAAGAAGGCACCCGCACGCAAGTCCGCGGCGAAGAAGACCGCGCCCAGGCCGGCACCGAATCCCACCGGGGGCGTGCTGTGGCTGATCCGTGCCGTGTGGCTCGGTGTCGCCCACGCCCTCGGCGCGATGCTCCGCGGCATAGGACGCGGCGCCAAGGGGCTCGATCCGGTGCACCGCAAGGACGGGCTCGCGCTCCTGCTGCTGGCCCTCTCGCTGATCGTCGCCGCGGGCACCTGGTCCAATCTGCGCGGCCCGGTGGGCGATCTCGTGGAGATGCTCGTCACCGGCGCGTTCGGTCGGCTCGACCTGCTCGTGCCGATACTGCTCGTCGCGGTCGCCGTACGGCTGATTCTCTATCCCGAGCGGCCCGACGCCAACGGCCGGATCGTCATCGGGCTGACCGCCCTCGTCATCGGCGTGCTCGGCCAGGTCCACATCGCCTGCGGTTCACCGGGGCGCGGGGACGGCGCCGAGGCCATGCAGGACGCGGGCGGTCTGATCGGCTGGGCCGCCTCCAAGCCGCTGATCTTCATGATGACCGAGGTCCTCGCCGTACCGCTGCTGGTACTGCTCACGGTCTTCGGTCTGCTCGTCGTCACCGCCACGCCGGTCAACGCCATCCCACAGCGGACGCGCCGGCTCGGGGTCCGGCTCGGGATCCTGGAGGCGCCGTACGAGCCCGGTGGGGACGACACCGGGGAGCCGGGAGAGTACGACGAGTGGCGCGAGGCGCGGCCGGCGCGCCCCCGCGCCCCCGCGCGCCGCGACAGCGAGGTGTACGACGCCGACGGCGCGGAGGGGGCCGCGCTGTCCCGGCGCCGTCGCCGCGGGCGCTCCGCGCAGCCGGACGCCGGCCGGCCGATGGACGCGGTCGACGTCGCTGCGGCCGCCGCTGCCGCCCTGGACGGGGCTGTCCTCAACGGCATGCCGCCGTCACCCGTCGTCGCCGGTCTGACCCGCGACCTCACCGCCGACCGGGAGCGTGCCGCCGGGCCGCTGCCCGGTGCGCGGGCCGAGCGGTCCTCGGCCGCTCCGCCCGCCGCGGAGGAGAAGCAGTCCCCGTCGGGTTCCGTGCCCGACCTGACCAAGCCCGCTCCCGAGTCGCACCCCCTCCCCCCGCGGGCCGAGCAACTGCAGCTCTCCGGGGACATCACCTACGGGCTGCCCTCGCTGGACCTGCTGGAGCGCGGCGGGCCGGGCAAGAGCCGCAGCGCCGCCAACGACGCGATCGTCGCCGCACTCACGAACGTCTTCACGGAGTTCAAGGTCGACGCAGCGGTCACCGGATTCACCCGCGGTCCGACGGTCACGCGCTACGAGGTCGAGCTCGGCCCCGCGGTGAAGGTCGAGCGGATCACCGCGCTGACCAAGAACATCGCCTACGCCGTCGCGAGCCCGGACGTACGGATCATCTCGCCGATCCCCGGCAAGTCCGCCGTCGGCATCGAGATCCCGAACACCGACCGGGAGATGGTCAATCTCGGCGACGTGCTCCGACTCGCGGACGCGGCCGAGGACGACCACCCGATGCTGGTCGCGCTCGGCAAGGACGTCGAGGGCGGCTACGTCATGGCCAACCTGGCGAGGATGCCGCACATCCTGGTCGCGGGCGCCACCGGCTCCGGAAAGTCCTCCTGCATCAACTGCCTGATCACCTCCGTGATGATGCGGGCCACTCCGGAGGACGTCCGGATGGTGCTCGTCGACCCCAAGCGGGTCGAGCTCACGGCCTACGAGGGCATCCCGCACCTGATCACGCCGATCATCACCAACCCCAAGCGGGCCGCCGAGGCCCTGCAGTGGGTCGTGCGCGAGATGGACCTGCGCTACGACGACCTCGCCGCGTACGGCTTCCGGCACATCGACGACTTCAACCGCGCCGTGCGCGGCGGCCGCGTCAAGGCACCCGAGGGCAGCGAGCGCGAGCTCCAGCCCTATCCGTACCTCCTGGTGATCGTCGACGAGCTCGCGGACCTGATGATGGTCGCCGCGCGCGACGTCGAGGACGCCATCGTCCGGATCACCCAGCTGGCCCGCGCCGCCGGCATCCATCTGGTCCTGGCCACCCAGCGGCCCTCGGTCGACGTCGTCACCGGGCTGATCAAGGCCAATGTGCCCTCGCGGCTCGCCTTCGCCACCTCTTCCCTCGCCGACAGCCGGGTCATCCTGGACCAGCCGGGCGCGGAGAAGCTGATCGGCAAGGGCGACGGCCTGTTCCTGCCCATGGGGGCCGGCAAGCCCACCCGTATGCAGGGCGCCTTCGTGACGGAGGAGGAGGTCGCGGCAGTCGTCCGGCACTGCAAGGAGCAGATGGCCCCCGTCTTCCGGGACGACGTGGTCGTCGGGGCGAAGCAGAAGAAGGAGGTCGACGAGGACATCGGTGACGACCTCGACCTCCTCTGCCAGGCCGCGGAGCTGGTGGTCACCACCCAGTTCGGGTCGACGTCCATGCTCCAGCGCAAGCTCCGGGTCGGCTTCGCCAAGGCCGGCCGCCTCATGGATCTCATGGAGTCCAGGAACATCGTGGGCCCCAGCGAGGGCTCCAAGGCGCGTGACGTTCTGGTGAAACCTGATGAGCTGGATGGAGTGCTCGCGGTGATCCGTGGGGAGTCTGATTCGTAAGGGAGGGCGGGGCAACCGTTTCCCTTGGTCGTACGTCAAGTTGGATGGAGGGCGGGACATGCCCCGTGCTCCCGCCGTCCGGCCATTCCGATGGCGTACAAACTGCATCCGCCCGGTTGCCCCACCCTTTCGTACCACCCATAGACTGAACCTCCAGCAGGTGGCTACACGCTCGAAAGGCGCCCCCGTGTCCATCGGCAACTCCCCCGAAGACGCCCGTCCTTCTCTCGAAGACGACGGGCCTTCGATCGGTCGCACGCTCCAGCAGGCGCGCACCGACGCAGGCCTGACCGTCGACGAGGTCAGTACTTCCACCCGTGTGCGCGTCCCCATCGTGCAGGCGATCGAGCAGGACGACTTCTCGCGCTGCGGTGGCGATGTGTACGCGCGCGGGCACATCAGGACGCTCGCGCGCGCCGTGGGGCTGGATCCGGACCCTCTCGTCGCGCGTTACGACGCCGAGCACGGCGGCCGTCCCTCACCGACCCCCGCGGCCCCGCTCTTCGAGGCGGAACGTATCCGCCCCGAGCGCAGGCGCCCCAACTGGACCGCCGCGATGGTGGCGGCGATCGTCGCCGTCATCGGTTTCGTCGGCTTCACCCTCTTCGGCGGCTCCGACGGCACCAACGGCACCAAGCAGGTCGCCGAGGGCTCCTCGCCCGAGAGGAACAGCCCCAAGCCGTCCCCGGCCAAGCCGGTGGCGCCGAAGCCCGATGCCTCCGAGAGCGCGATTGCCGCCGTCCCGCAGGACAAGGTGACGGTGAAGCTGACGGCGGTCGACGACAAGAGCTGGATCTCCGCCAAGTCCGCCAACGGCAAGCTGCTCTTCGACGGACTGCTCCTCGCGGGCGAGTCCAAGACCTTCCAGGACGACGAGCGGCTGGACCTCATTCTCGGCAACGCCGGCGCGATCGAGCTGTTCGTGAACGGCAAGAAGATCGAGGACAGGTTCGAGAACGGTCAGGTCGAGCGGCTGTCCTATGCCAAGGGCGACCCCGAGGCCGGCTGACCCGGAAGGGCCGGGACCGGCCGGATATCGACCATCCACCGCCCGTACCCCGGGCGGCAACCCTCGCGGACCGGGCGTGGGCCAGGACAAAGTAGTCTTGAGCCCATGCCCGAACGCCGTACCGTCGCCCTTGTCACTCTTGGCTGCGCCCGTAACGAGGTGGACTCGGAGGAGCTCGCAGGCCGCCTGGCAGCGGACGGCTGGGAGCTCGTCGAGGAAGCCGCCGACGCGGATGTCGCAGTCGTCAACACCTGCGGCTTCGTCGAGGCCGCCAAGAAGGACTCCGTCGACGCCCTGCTCGAGGCCAACGACCTCAAGGACCACGGGAAGACCCAGGCCGTCGTCGCGGTCGGCTGCATGGCCGAGCGCTACGGCAAGGAACTCGCCGAGGCCCTGCCCGAGGCCGACGGCGTGCTGGGCTTCGACGACTACGCCGACATCTCCGACCGCCTCCGGACCATCCTGAGCGGCGGCATCCACGCCTCCCACACGCCGCGCGACCGCCGCAAGCTGCTGCCGATCAGCCCGGCGGACCGCCAGGGCGCCGAAGTGGCCCTCCCCGGGCACGCCCAGGCCCCGCAGGACGTGCCCGCCGACCTCCCCGAGGGCCTGGCGCCCGCCTCCGGGCCGCGCGCCCCCCTGCGCCGCAGGCTCGACACCAGTCCGGTCGCCTCGGTGAAGCTCGCCTCCGGCTGCGACCGGCGCTGCTCGTTCTGCGCGATCCCGTCCTTCCGCGGGTCCTTCGTCTCCCGGCGGCCGAGCGACGTCCTGGGTGAGACCCGCTGGCTCGCCGAACAGGGCGTGAAGGAGATCATGCTGGTCTCCGAGAACAACACCTCGTACGGCAAGGACCTCGGCGACATCCGGCTGCTGGAGACGCTGCTGCCCGAGCTCGCGGCCGTCGACGGCATCGAGCGGGTGCGGGTCAGCTATCTGCAGCCCGCCGAGATGCGCCCCGGACTGATCGACGTCCTGACGTCCATCGAGAAGGTCGCACCCTATTTCGATCTCTCGTTCCAGCACAGCGCCCCCGGCGTGCTGCGCGCCATGCGGCGTTTCGGCGACACCGAGCGGTTCCTGGAGCTGCTCGAGACCATCCGCGGCAAGGCCCCGGAGGCCGGTGTCCGGTCCAATTTCATCGTCGGGTTCCCGGGCGAGGGCGAGGCGGACTTCGCCGAGCTGGAGCGCTTCCTCACCGAGGCGAGGCTCGACGCCATCGGCGTCTTCGGCTACTCCGACGAGGAGGGCACCGAGGCCGCCGGCTACGAGCGCAAGCTCGACCAGGACGTCGTCGACGCGCGCCTGGCACATCTGTCCCGGCTCGCCGAGGAGCTGACCGCCCAGCGGGCCGAGGAGCGCATGGGGGAGACCCTGCACGTCCTCGTCGAGTCCGTGGACGACGAGGACGGCGCCGTGGGCCGTGCCGCGCACCAGGCGCCCGAGACCGACGGGCAGGTGGTCTTCACGACTGCCGTCGGGTTGGCACCCGGACGTATGGTCGAAGCGAAGGTCGTCGGTACGGAGGGCGTCGACCTCATGGCCGACGTGGTTTCGGAGTGTCGTGAGGAGGCGGGCAGATGACCGGAGCGCCGGCATCCGCAGCGGGCGGGACCGGGAGGCCGGCGCCCGGCGGGAAGCTGGGCGCTGCGGCCGTCGACGAGGCCAGCCTGTGGAACATCGCCAACATCCTCACCATGGTGCGGCTGCTGCTCGTGCCCGGGTTCGTGGTGCTGCTGCTCATGGACGGCGGACACGACCCGGTCTGGCGGGCCTGGGCCTGGGCCGCCTTCGCCGTCGCCATGATCACCGACGTTTTCGACGGGCATCTGGCGCGTACGTACAACCTGGTCACGGACTTCGGGAAGATCGCGGACCCGATCGCCGACAAGGCGATCATGGCCGCCGGCCTGATCTGTCTGTCGGGGCTCGGGGATCTGCCCTGGTGGGTGACCGGAGTGATCCTCTTCCGCGAGCTGGGGATCACTCTGATGCGCTTCTGGGTGATCCGCCACGGAGTGATCCCGGCAAGCCGCGGCGGCAAGCTGAAGACCCTGGCGCAGGGCACCGCGGTCGGCATGTACGTGCTCGTGCTGACCGGCCCGCTGGCCACCCTGCGCTGGTGGGTGATGGCCGCGGCGGTCTTCCTGACCGTCGTGACGGGGCTGGACTACGTGCGTCAGGCGGTGGTCCTGCGGCGCCGGGGCCTCGCCGCTGAGCGGTCCGCCGGGCGGGACCGCGCGGAGTCCTCTCGATGAGCGCGGAGTCGCCGCGATGAGCTTGAGCAGCAGTGCCGCCGGAGTGCTCGCCCTTCTCGGGGAACGCGGTGAGACCCTGGCTGTGGCGGAGTCCCTGACGGGCGGTCTCGTGGCCGCGGAGCTGACCTCCGTTCCCGGGGCGTCGAAGAGCTTCCTGGGCTCCGTGACGGCCTACGCGACCGGCCTCAAGCGGGATCTCCTGGGGGTCGACGGGGCCCTGCTCGCCGAGTGCGGCGCGGTGCACCCGGAGGTCGCGGCCCAGATGGCCGCGGGCGTGCGGGCCCGGATGGAGGCCGCCTGGGGCATCGCGACCACCGGTGTCGCGGGGCCCGACCCCCAGGACGGACAGCCCGTGGGCACGGTGTTCGTCGCGGTCGCGGGCCCCCGCGGCACCCGGAAAGTGGCGCGGCTGAGATTGAACGGCGACCGCTCGGAAATCCGTAGAGAGAGTGTCCGGAGCGTGCTGGAACTGCTCGCCGGCGAACTCTCGGGTAAGGAGCGGGCACAGGATACGGAACAGAACGGGGGGAATTGATGTTTGCAGCCCTGAGTGAACACGACATCGCTCCCCGCACGGCCGCAGCGCGAGGCGGTACGGTGGGGCGTGAAGGATGCGGCTACGCGGTCCGAGGAGGGAGCCACCGATGATTCTGCTCCGTCGCCTGCTGGGTGACGTGCTGCGTCGGCAGCGCCAGCGCCAGGGCCGTACTCTGCGCGAAGTCTCCTCGTCCGCCCGAGTCTCTCTCGGCTATCTCTCCGAGGTGGAGCGGGGGCAGAAGGAGGCTTCCTCCGAACTGCTCTCCGCGATCTGCGACGCGCTTGACGTACGGATGTCCGAGCTCATGCGGGAAGTGAGCGACGAGCTGTCGCTCGCCGAGCTGGCCGAGTCGGCAGCGGCGAGCGAGCCGGTGTCGGCGCCGGTACGGCCGCTCAATTCCGTGTCCGTGACATCGGTCGCGGGCGTGCCGACGGAACGGGTGACGATCAAGGCGCCGGCGGAAGCGGTGGACGTCGTCGCCGCCTGATCTCCACGTGTGAGCCCCGGTCGGGTGGGTACCCGACCGGGGCTTCTCTTTTCCCCGAATAACCGTTTTGTTCCATCTGTGCCATGGTGGAGAACGGTGTCACCGAACGGAGGTCGCTATGTCTGCGGTGAAGAGCCCGCTGCCCGAGGACGCGCGCAAGATCACCGGTGAGGCCCTGCAGGGCGCGCTGGTCGACCTGGTCGATCTGGGGCTCATGGCCAAGCAGGTCCACTGGAACGTCGTCGGGCCCCGCTTCCGCTCCGTTCACCTCCAGCTGGACGAGGTCGTGGCCACAGCGCGGCAGCACTCCGACGTCGTGGCCGAGCGCGCCTCCGCCATCGGGGTCGCACCCGACGGCCGTGCCTCGACCGTCGCCTCGGCCAGCGCCATCGGCAAGGTCCCGGACGGCTGGATCCAGGACACCGACGTGGTCAGCACCATGGTGAAATCGCTGACCGCGGTGATCGAACGGATGCGTGAGCGCATCCAGGCCACGGACGAGCCGGATCCGGTGAGCCAGGACATCCTCATCTCGCTCACGGCCGACCTCGAGAAGCACGCGTGGATGTTCCAGGCGGAGAGCGTCTAGCCGTGGGCATACCCGGAGCCTCCTCCGGGGCCGCCGCCGCGGCCGGACGGAACATCACGACGAGGCGGATGCGCGGGCGCATGGCCCGGAGCACGAACCCCTGGGGCGCCTGGCGCATACGCTGCGGGCGCGCCGCGTGTGCAACCGGTGCGCCCTCCCGCCGTGTGATCGGTCCGGTCTAGCGTCGACCGGAGGAGGCGGCCATGGTGAGGCGATGGGTCCTGCTGCCGGTGCTCGCACTGGGCGCACTGTGGTGGTGGGCCGTGCTGCGGCTGGCGCTGGTGCCGGAGCATGCGGGACTCGTCGAGGGGGCAGTGGCGGCGGGCGGGTGGGGGCTCAGCCTGTTGCCGGTGCATGTTGCGTCGCGGGCCGGGGGGGGCCGGTAGGGCCGGGGGAACGACCACGGCTACCACGGCATCGCGACGCCCCCGTTCGGCCGGAGGATCTGGCCCGTCGTGAACGATGACGCGTCGGAGGCGAGGTGCAGTACCGCATGGGCGATGTCCGCGGGCTCACCGACCCGGCCGAGCGGTGAGATCCTGGCCATGGCCGCCTCCACCCGCCGTTGCGAGTTGGCGTCGTGGCGGCCCGTCATGGGGGTGCGCACCCAGCCCGGCGCGACGGCGTTGACCCGGATCGCATGCCCGCCGAGTTCGGCGGCGAGGGTCTTGGTGAGCTGGACGACGGCCGCCTTGGCGGCGCTGTAGCACAGCAGGCCCGGATTCGCTGCGTCCACGGCGCTGGACGCCATGGTGATGATCGATCCCGGCACACCGGCGTCGATCATCGAGCGGGCGGCGGCCTGGCAGGCGTACAGAACGCCCTTGAAGTTGACCGCGAGGACCCGGTCGAGGTCCTCTTCCCTGGTCTCCAGGACGGGGCTGGAGTGCATGATGCCGGCGACGGCGGCCAGAACGTGCGGGGGGCCGGAGGCCGAGACGGCGGCCGCCATCGCCGTGTCGAGCGCGGCGCGGTCGCTCACGTCGACGAGGTGGGGGTGCGCCGTGCCGCCCGCGTCCTCGATCGCCGTAAGGGTCTGGGCGAGGTCCTTCTCGGCCACGTCCGCACAGTGCACGGTGGCACCCGCATCGGCGAGCAGAACGGCGGTGGCGCGGCCGATGCCGCTCGCGGCACCGGTGACGAACGCGGTGCGGCCGGTGAGGTCGTACGCGGTGACGGGCATGCCGGGACGGTACGACCGTTCCTGACGGACCGTCAATTCATTGGGCGGTGCGGGACCGTGCTCGGGTCGGCGTTCTCGGGCCGGGCCGGGCGTCCCCGCGCGGGCGGCGAAGCGGTGGTGGGGCGTCGCGCGGTGAGGGTGGTGGCGTGCCGTCAGGGTGCGGGCCCGGACTGGCAGCCCGGGCACCAGTAGGAGACCCGGTCGTCCCGGCCGGCCTTGCGGATCGCGGTACCGCAGCGCAGACACGGATGGCCTTGGCGCCCGTACACGAACAGGCGCTGCTCGCCCGGACGGAGCGGGCCGCGGCGCCGGTCGTCCCCGGGGCCGTCGGCGTTTCCGCCGGGCGTGGTGCGCCGGTCGAAAGTGCCCTTGTTGAGCTCCAGCAGTCGCCGGGCCGTGGCGACGAGGCGCTCGGGAACGCCCGAGGGCAGGTCGCCGATCGGGAGCCACGGAGTGACCCGGGCGAGGAAGGCCAGCTCCGACTTGTAGACGTTGCCGATTCCCGCAAGGTTGCGCTGGTCGAGCAGTGCCTCGCCGATCGGGCGCGCGGGGTCGGCGAGCAGGTTGCGCACGGCCGTCTCCGGATCCCAGTCGGAGCCCAGCAGATCCGGGCCGAGATGGCTCACGGCCCGGTCCTCGTCCCGTGTGCGCAGCAGTTCCAGCACGGGAAGGCGGTAGCCGACGGCCGTGCGGTCGGCATTGCCGAGGACGGCCCGGATCTGATGGTTCGGGCCGCCGCGCCAGCGCTCGCCTGCGGCGAAGACGCGCCAGGAGCCGCCCATCCGCAGGTGGGAGTGGAGGGTGAGCCCGCCCTCGATGCGGGTGAGCAGATGCTTGCCCCGGGCCGTGACGTTCAGCACCTCCCGGCCGGTGAGATCGGCGGTGGCGAACCGGGGCACCCTGAGGTCGGAGAGGGTCAGCGTCCGTCCGGCCAGGGCGGCGTGCAGCTTCCGGGCGGTCAGCCAGACGGTGTCTCCTTCGGGCATGTCTCCATGATGCGCGACGGGGGTCCTGGCGACGCCGCGGCATCATGGGCCGGCGCTCGCTCCGGCCGCCCGAGTGGGCGGCCCCGGCGGGCCGGGAGCAAGACCGGGCGCTCTCGTCGCGCGCACGGATGGTGCACGCCGGCGGGTCCGTCCGCCTTGGCCGTCCTTTGCGCGCGTACCGGAGCCCCTCCCGGGGCAGGCGGCCGTGACCGCCCGGTCCGCCGCGGCGCCCGTATCCGGTGTCAGGCCCGTATGCGCAGGCCGCGGGGAGTGGCGTGGAAGCCGGTCTCCTCCAGCGGGCGGGCGAGCGGCGAGGTCAGTGCCGCCGCGCCGTTGATCCGCTCGACCGTGATCGTGCCGAGCGTCCCCGCCCTGCCCGCTTCGGCGAGCGCCTCCGCCGCCGCCCGAAGTGCCGGATCGTCCGGCTCGGCGGGCCAGGACAGCAAGGTCTTCCCGCCGCGCTCCATGTAGAGCGTGAGTTCCCCGTCGACCAGTACGACGAGCGACCCTGCCTTGCGGCCCGGTTTGTGGCTCGCGCCGTCGGGCGGCTCGGGCCAGGACAGTGCCGCTCCGTACGCGTTGGCCGGGTCGGCGGCCGCCAGGACCAACGCACGCGGTGCGGTGTGTCCGTCGGCGCGCTCGCGTGCGCCGGCCGCGGCCCTCAGCCGGTCCACCGCGCCGTCCATCGCGAACTGGGCGGCCCCGAGTCCTTCGACGACGTAGCCGCGCCGGGCCTGCCCGCTGTCCTCGAAGGCGGACAGGACGCGGTACGTCGCCGAGAATCCGCCCTCGACACCTTCGGCCGCGACCGCGCCCCGGGTGACGACGCCATGGCGGTCCAGCAGCGTACGGGCCAGGGCGTGGGCGCGGTGCGTGGGGTCGGGCTCCTGCCCGGGAAGCAGGGACCAGCGTCCGGAGACGGTGGGCGGACCGCTGCGCGACGCGGTTCTGGCGGCTGCCGTCAACGAGCCGTACCGTCCGCGCGGCACCGTGCGGCGGGCGCGGTGTGCCGTGGAACCCGTAGTCCGGCCGGACCCCAGGAGCGAGCGCAGGGGCGCCAGGGTGTCGTTGGTGAGCCGGCCCGACCAGGCCAGGTCCCACAGGGCGTCGGCCAGCTCGGGGTCGGTGGCCTCGGGATGCGTCGTCGCCCGCACCTGGTCCGCGATCTGGCGGAAGAACAGGCCGTAGCCTCCGGAGAGGGCCGAGAGCACCGATTCGTGCAGTGCCGCCGGCTCCAGCGGGTGGGGTTGCGGCAGCAGCAGTGGGGCGGCGTCCGCGAGATAGAGCGAGACCCAGCCGTCCTTGCCGGGCAGGGCCCCGGCTCCGGCCCACAGCACCTCGCCCGTCGTGGTCAGCTCGTCGAGCATGCCCGGCGAGTACCCGGCCACCCGGGACGGGAGGATCAGCTTCTCCAGCGCGGAGGCGGGCACGGGGGCGCCCTGGAGCTGCTCGACGGCACGGGCAAGCCCGTCGATGCCGCGGAGGCCGTTGTTCCCCAGGTGCTGCCACTGGGGCAGGAACGTCGCGAGCGCGGCGGGTGGCACCGGCTCCAGTTCCTCGCGGAGTGCGGCGAGGGAACGGCGCCGCAGCCGGCGCAGCACCGCGGCGTCGCACCACTCCTGACCGATGCCCGACGGATGGAACTCGCCCTGGACGACCCGCCCGGCTCCGGCCAGCCGCTGCAGTGCCCCGTCCGTGACGGCCGCGCCCAGCCCGAACCGTGCGGCCGCCTGCGACGAGGTGAACGGCCCGCGTGTGCGGGCGAAACGGGCCAGCAGATCGCCGAGCGGATCCTTCACCGGCTCCGTGAACGCCTCGGGGACGCCCACCGGGAGCGCCGTGCCCAGTGCGTCTCTGAGGCGCCCCGCGTCCTCGATCGCCGCCCAGTGGTCGTCGCCGGCGATCCGTACCCGGATGGCGCGGCGGGTTCCCGCGAGCTCCTCGGGCCAGTGGGGGTCGGCGCCGCGCTCGGTCAGCTCCTCGGTCGTGAGCGGTCCGAGGACCCGCAGCAGGTCCGCGACGCCCTCCACGTCCTTGACCCGGCGGTCGTCGGTGAGCCACTGGAGCTCCTGCTCCAGCTCACTCAGGACGTCCGCGTCGAGCAGTTCGCGCAGTTCCGCCCGGCCCAGCAGCTCGGCGAGCAGCCGGGAGTCCAGCGAGAGTGCGGCGGCCCGGCGCTCTGCGAGGGGAGAGTCCCCCTCGTACAGGAACTGGGCCACATAGCCGAAGAGGAGGGAGCGGGCGAAGGGGGACGGCTCGGGGGTGGTGACCTCGACCAGCCGCACCCTGCGGGACTCGATGTCGCCCATCAGCTCCTCGAGCCCGGGGACGTCGAACACGTCCTGGAGGCACTCCCGCACGGCCTCGAGGACGATCGGGAACGAGCCGAACTCACTGGCCACCTGGAGCAGCTGAGCCGCGCGCTGACGCTGCTGCCACAGGGGCGTCCGCTTGCCGGGGTTGCGGCGCGGCAACAGCAGGGCGCGTGCCGCGCACTCGCGGAAGCGGGAGGCGAACAGCGCGGATCCGCCCACCTGGTCGGTGACGATCTGGCCGACCTCGCCCTTGTCGAAAAGGGTGTCGGCGGCGGCGACCGGGGCCTGTTCACCGTCGTACGAGGTGCCGAGGTGGACCGGGTCCTGGTCCAGCAGGTCCAGGCCCATCAGCTCGGCGTCGGGGAGCCGCAGCACGATCCCGTCGTCCGCGTGCATGACCTGGGCGTCCATGCCGTGCCGCTCGGAGAGGCGTGCGCCCAGCGCCAGCGCCCAGGGTGCGTGGACCTGGGCACCGAACGGCGAGTGCACCACGACCCGCCAGTCGCCCAGCTCGTCACGGAACCGCTCGACGACGATCGTGCGGTCGTCGGGCACATGCCCGCAGGCCCGGCGCTGCTCGTCGAGGTACGACAGGACGTTCGCGGCGGCCCAGTCGTCGAGACCGGCGGTCGTCAGCCGCAACCGTGCGTCGTTCTCGGGAAGTGATCCGACCTCGCGGAGGAAGGCGCCCACCGCGCGGCCCAGTTCGAGCGGCCGGCCCAGCTGGTCGCCCTTCCAGAACGGCAGCCGGCCGGGAACCCCGGGCGCGGGGGAGACGAGCACCCGGTCGCGGGTGATGTCCTCGATCCGCCAGGAGGTCGTGCCCAGGGTGAAGACGTCGCCGACCCGGGACTCGTACACCATCTCCTCGTCGAGCTCGCCGACCCGTCCGCCGCCCTTCTTGGGGTCCGCCCCGGCCAGGAACACGCCGAACAGCCCGCGGTCCGGGATCGTGCCGCCCGAGGTGACGGCGAGCCGCTGGGCTCCGGGACGCCCCGTGATCGTCCCGGCGACCCGGTCCCACACCACACGGGGGCGCAGCTCCGCGAACGCGTCGGACGGATACCGCCCGGCCAGCATGTCCAGCACCGCCGTGAACGCCGACTCCGGCAAGGAGGCGAAGGGTGCGGCGCGCCGCACCACGGTCAGCAGGTCGTCGAACTGCCAGGTGTCGAGGGCGACCATGGCGACCAGCTGCTGGGCCAGCACGTCCAGCGGATTGGCCGGGATGCGGAGCGACTCGATCGAACCCGTGCGCATCCGCTCGGTGACGACGGCGGCCTGGACCAGATCTCCCCGGTACTTGGGGAAGACGACGCCCGTGGAGACCGCGCCCACCTGGTGCCCGGCGCGGCCGACCCGCTGCAGACCGGAGGCGACCGACGGCGGGGACTCGACCTGGACGACCAGATCCACCGCGCCCATGTCGATACCCAGCTCCAGGCTGGACGTCGCGACGACGGCGGGCAGCCGGCCCGCCTTCAGGTCCTCCTCGACGAGGGCACGCTGCTCCTTGGAGACCGAGCCGTGGTGAGCGCGGGCGAGCAGCGGCGGCGCGCCCTGCGCCGCTCCGGACTGCGCCATGATCTCCGCCGGCGGTGCGCCCTCGGGCAGCGGCTCTCCCACGGCCCGCTCGTACGCGATCTCGTTGAGGCGGTTGCACAGCCGCTCCGCGAGACGCCGGGAGTTCGCGAAGACGATCGTCGAGCGGTGCGCCTGCACGAGATCGGCGATCCGCTCCTCCACCTGAGGCCAGATCGACGGCTTCTCGCCGGGGCCGTCCGGCTCGGATGCCGGGGAACCGCCGAGCTCGCCCATATCCTCGACCGGGACGACGACGGACAGGTCGAACTCCTTGCCGGACGGCGGCTGGACGATCTCCGCCCTGCGCCGCGGCGACAGATAGCGCGCCACCTCGTCCACCGGCCGGACGGTCGCCGAGAGGCCGATCCGCCGGGCCGGCCGGGGCAGCACCTCGTCCAGCCGCTCCAGGGACAGCGCCAGGTGCGCGCCGCGCTTGGTGCCCGCGACCGCGTGCACCTCGTCCAGGATCACCGTCTCGATGCCGCTCAGCGCCTCGCGGGTGGACGACGTGAGCATCAGGAACAGCGACTCGGGGGTGGTGATCAGGATGTCCGGCGGACGGTTCGCCAGCGCCCGCCGCTCGGCCGCGGGTGTGTCACCGGACCGGATGCCGACACGCACCTCGGGCTCGGGCAGCCCGAGCCGCACGGCCTCCTGCCGGATGCCGGTCAGCGGGCTGCGGAGATTGCGCTCGACGTCGACCGCGAGGGCCTTCAGCGGCGACACGTAGAGCACGCGGCAGCGCTTCTTCACGTCCGCCGGAGGCGGGGCGGACGTCAGACCGTCGAGGGCGGCCAGGAACGCGGCGAGGGTCTTCCCGGAACCGGTCGGGGCGACGACCAGCACGTCCGAGCCGCGGCCGATCGCCTGCCACGCGCCCTCCTGTGCCGCGGTGGGCGCGCTGAAAGCCCCCCTGAACCAGCCGCGGGTCGCGGGGGCGAAGCTGTCGAGTGCGCTGCCGACCATGACACCCATCGTGCACCGCCCCACTGACAAGCGCCCGAACCGGCGAGAATGTCGACATGGTCGAGGGCGAGTGGGCGCGGTACTGGCAGCACGAGCGGTTGCCGGGGATCGATCTGCTCCGAGCCCGGTACGTACGGCACACCTTCCCCCGCCACAGTCACGAGGGCTACGTCTTCGGGACCATCACGCGCGGCGTCGAGGACGTCGGGCTCCCGGGCGGTGTGGTCCACGCCGGGCCCGGTACGGTCGTGATGATCAATCCGGAGGTTCCGCACACCGCCAGGGCCGGGGCGGCGGAGGGCTGGGTGTACTCGACGCTCTACCCGTCGTCCCGGGTGGTGGCCGAGATAGCGGCGGAAACGACGACGATCAGAGGCACTGCCGGCTTCGCGGAGACCGACGTGGTCGACGAGCAGGCGGCCCGGCTGATCCGCGAGGTCCATCGCGCGGCCGAGGAGGGCAACGCGCTCGCCGCCGACAGCGTGCTGCGGATCATGGTGGCGCGGCTGCTGCGGAACCACGGGGGCAGCCTCCCGGCGCGTGAACCACGCACGGCGGGCGCCCGCAACGCGGCACGCGCCCGGGCGGTGCTGGAGGAGCGGATGGAGGACCCGCCCACGCTCCAGACCCTCGCCGCGGAGCTGGACACCAGCCCCTTCGCCCTGCTGCGGGCCTTCCGCGACCACTACGGAATGCCACCGCACACCTGGCTCACCGACGCCCGCGTCCGCCGGGCCCGGCGGCTGCTGGACGTGGGCGCGCCCCCGGCACAGGCCGCCGCCGCCGTCGGGTTCGCCGATCAGCCGCACCTCAACCGGCACTTCACCCGGATCGTAGGAGTGCCCCCGGGCGCCTACCAGCGAGGACGAGGCGTCGGCGGACGGTGGTGAGACCGGTCCCGCGGCGGGAGGAGCGGCGGGCACGGGCCGCGTCGGCGGGAACGGGGGCGAGGTGCGCGGGAACGGGGATCGCGAGGGGGACGAGGCGGCGGGTGCAAGAACGTACAAGACCTCGAACCCTCCCGTCCCGTACCGTCCCTGACGTGCCAGAACAGACAACATCAGCAGAAATATCCATAGGCGGTGAACCGTGCGCCGCGGTCGGCCGGGCCGGGCCGCGGACGACCGCGGACGCACCGGTGAAGGCCGACTCCGCCGTCGTACGGGACGCCCTCGGCGTGGGCGTCGCGGTCGGCCTGTCCGGCTTCGCCTTCGGTGTGACGGCTGCGGGCGCGGGACTCGACGTCATGCAGATCTGCGCCCTCAGCCTGCTCGTGTTCACCGGCGCCTCGCAGTTCGCCCTGGTCGGCGCGCTCGCCGCAGGCGGCAACCCGTTCCCCGCGGCGGCCGGCGCCTTCTTCCTCGGGACCCGCAACGCCTTCTACGGCCTGCGGCTCTCCCAGCTCCTCGCGGTGCGCCGCGCCCTGCGGCCGCTCGCCGCCCACTGGGTCATCGACGAGACCACCGCGGTGGCCCTGGCCCAGCCCACCCGTCGTGCCGCCCGCATCGGTTTCACCGTCACCGGACTCACCCTCTACGTGCTGTGGAACCTCACCACACTCCTCGGGGCGCTCGGCGCCGAGGCCATCGGCGACACGAACGCCTGGGGACTGGACGCGGCGGGGCCCGCGGTCTTCCTGGCACTGCTGGCGCCCATGCTGCGCACGACGACCGAGCGGGTGGTCGCCGGTATCGCCGTCGTCCTCGGCCTCGGGCTGCTACCGGTGCTCCCCGCCGGAGTACCGGTGCTCGTCGCGGCTGTCGCGGCGCCTGCCGTGCTCTGGTGGCAGGGCCGGATGACCGCCACCGGGCGGAAGGGAGCGGAGCGTTGAACGTCTGGATCGCGATCGGAGTGACCGCCGCCGCCTGCTACCTGGTCAAACTGGCCGGCCTGCTGGTGCCGGCCGGGGTGCTCGAGCGCCCGCTCGTCCAGCGGCTCGCCGCCCTGCTCCCGGTCGCCCTGCTGGCGGCGCTCACCGCCCAGCAGACCTTCAGCGCGGGCGACGCACTGGTGCTGGACGCCCGGGCCGCAGGACTGGCCGCGGCCGCGATCGCGCTGGTCCTCCGGGCACCGTTCCTCGTCGTGGTCGCCGCCGCCGTGGCGGTCACCGCGGGGGTGCGGGCGCTCGGAGGCTGAGCCGGGACGCCCCTCGCGCCGGACTCGTGCGGAGGTCCGGCGCGAGGGCGCGTGCCGGCTCAGCGCAGCACGCGCCCGTGTGCCCGCAGCGTGCGCAGTGCCTCGACGGTCACGACCGGACGCCACTCCAGGGCGGTGCTCGGCGCCCACTGGCGCCACCGGACCGGCCAGCCGCCGTCCTCCTGCTGCTCACGGGCGAGGTGGTCCAGCGACCGGTCCATCTCCTCGTCCGTGAACCAGCGCCGCGCCAGCGAACCGGGTACGCGGGCGTAGTCGTGGGGGTGGTGGTACTCGCCCGGCGCATAGCCCGCGGCGACCGGGTACTCGTCGGACCGGTCCGGGTCGAGCACCACGAGACGCTGCTCGCGCACCAGTCGCCCGAGCCGGTCCGCGGCCTCCTCGGCACGCGACCGGTCCGGGACGCCGTCCAGGAACGCGACCGCCGCCTGGATCTCGTACGGGTGCGACTTCCGCAGCCCCTCCACCGCCGCCCAGCAGAAGTCGGTCGCGCGGAACAGCCACGCGTGCCACACCTGGTTGCGGTGCAGCAGACCCACCACGGGTCCGGTGGCAAGCAACTCACTCGGCGGATCCGACACGATCGGGATGAACGGCGCCGTCGGGTAGCCCCGCTGCGAGGGATGGATCACGGGCAGGGCGCCTTCCCGCGTCGCCACGTTCGTCAGGTAGCGGCAGATCCGCTCCGCCCGCAGTCCGCCGCAGCGCCCGATGGAGTCCAGCACGCGCAAGGCGTGCGCCGTGTGCAGCGGCTGGCTCGCGGGGCCGCGGAGATCGGGCTCCAGGGCGTGGCCGTAGCCGCTGTCCTCATTGAGGTACGCGGTCAGCGCGGCCTCGACCGGCTCCGCCGCCGCACCCAGGAAGTGATACGCGAACCGCCGCTGTTCGAGCACGCGAGCCGTGAGCCAGACGAAGCGCTCGGCGCGTGCCAGAGGTGTTCCAGCCATGCTCCGACGGTAGGGGCGAACGGGCTCCGCACAAGGCCGACGGACGGGTCTCACCCTCAGGGGGCGGATACTGGCGTCATGCGGTTGACGATTTTCTGGGAGCGGATGGAAGAGCACTTCGGTGCGGCGTACGCCGACTCCTTCGCGCGCGACCATGTGATGACGGAACTCGGGGGCCGGACGGTGTATGAGGCGCTGGCCGCCGGCTGGGAGACGAAGGACGTCTGGCGCGGGGTCTGCGCCGCGGTCGGCATCCCGGCGGACCAGCGCTGAGTCCGGGATCCGAGCGGTCGTCCCGCCGGCGGGAACGCCGTGCCGGTGAGGCCGGTGCCGTGCAGGTCGGCCCGTCGGCAGGGCGTCGTCCACAGGCAGTCCCGGTTGTCACCGCGGTAGGCGAGACTTGCTCCGTGGCACCGAATGACGAGACCACCCAGGACCAGAACCGCCCGACCACCCAGTGCGCGGAGGCCGGGCGGCCCGATGACGACACCGGGGCCGGCTCGGCGGGGGCCGGGACCCGGTTCAGGGTCCCCGCGCCCGCAACCGCGCCCGACGGCGGCGACGGGGCCGGCGGGACCACCGTCACGGCGGTCGTGTCAGGGCGCATGCCCCGCTGGCTGCCCCGCGCCATGGTGCTCGCGCTGGCGCTCTACGGCTGCTTCCAGCTCGGCAGCTGGGCCTTCCACCAGCTGATCGGTCTGCTGGTCAACGTGCTGATCGCGTTCTTCCTGGCGCTCGCGGTCGAACCGGCGGTGGGGCGGATGGCGGCCCGCGGAGTGCGGCGCGGCATCGCCACGTTCCTCGTCTTCATCGCGGTGCTGGCCGTGAGCGTGGGCTTCGTCGTGGCGCTCGGCTCGTTGCTGGCCGGCCAGATCGTCGAGATGGTCGAGGACTTCCCGCAGTACCTGGACCAGGTGATCAACTGGATTAACAAGACCTTCCACAGCGAACTGTCGAGAGTCGCGATCCAGGACAGTCTGCTGCGTTCCGACTGGCTGCAGAAGTACGTGCAGAACAGCGCGACCGGCGTGCTCGACGTCTCGGCCACGGTGCTCGGCGGGCTGTTCAAGCTGTTGACGATCTTCCTCTTCTCCTTCTACTTCGCGGCGGACGGGCCGAGGCTGCGGCGCACGCTGTGCTCGGTGCTGCCGCCGTCGAAGCAGGCGGAGGTGCTGCGGGCCTGGGAGATCGCCGTCGACAAGACCGGCGGGTACCTGTACTCGCGCGGGCTGATGGCGCTGATCTCGGGTGTCGCCCACTACGTGCTCCTGGCGATGCTGGACGTGCCCTACGCCCCGGCGCTGGCCATGTGGGTGGGGCTGGTGTCGCAGTTCATCCCCACCATCGGCACGTATCTCGCGGGAGCCCTGCCGATGCTGATCGCCTTCACGATCAACCCCTGGTACGCGCTGTGGGTACTGGGCTTCGTGCTGGTCTACCAGCAGTTCGAGAACTACGTGCTGCAGCCGAAGCTCACCGCCAGGACGGTGGACATCCATCCGGCGGTGGCGTTCGGCTCGGTGATCGCCGGCACCGCGCTGCTGGGAGCCGTCGGCGCGCTGATCGCGATTCCGGCCGTCGCCACGCTGCAGGCGTTCCTCGGCGCGTACGTGAGGCGCTACGCCGTGACCGAGGACCCGCGGGTCCACGGCCACCGGAGACACGGCGAGGCGGTCCTCGCCCGGGTCCAGCGAGCCCTGCGCAGCAAGAAGGACGGGACGGCGGCCGACGGGGAGGCAGGCGCCTGACGGTTCCTCCGGGCCCCGACCGTCCTTGGGCGACCGTGTCCGCACCGCTGCGGCGACCCGGCGCGGTCTTCCGGCGCCCCCTCGTGCGGCGGTGCGGCTCGGGACGCGAGGTGCGGGCAGCGCGCTTGACACCAAAATCGAACATCCATTCTTATGGAGCTCCGTCCTTGGAATCCCGGGGTCCTCACCGGGTTATCCACAGGTTGGAGGGACGTCGGGGCGCGTTGTCAGTGGCAGGGGTTAGCGTCTTTGACGTGAAGCGATCGACTCAAGCAAACCGGGTGGAACCCATGGCAGGAACCGACCGCGAGAAGGCGCTCGACGCCGCGCTCGCGCAGATTGAACGACAGTTCGGCAAGGGCGCCGTGATGCGCATGGGCGAGCGGTCGAAGGAGCCCATCGAGGTCATCCCGACTGGCTCGACGGCGCTCGATGTCGCGCTCGGTGTCGGTGGCCTGCCGCGCGGCCGTGTGGTGGAGATCTACGGCCCGGAGTCCTCCGGCAAGACGACTCTGACCCTGCACGCCGTCGCCAACGCGCAGAAGGCGGGCGGCCAGGTCGCCTTCGTCGACGCCGAGCACGCCCTCGACCCCGAGTACGCGAAGAAGCTCGGCGTCGACATCGACAACCTGATCCTTTCCCAGCCGGACAACGGCGAACAGGCGCTCGAGATCGTCGACATGCTGGTCCGTTCCGGCGCGCTCGACCTCATCGTCATCGACTCCGTCGCCGCGCTCGTGCCGCGCGCGGAGATCGAGGGCGAGATGGGCGACTCCCACGTGGGTCTCCAGGCTCGGCTGATGAGCCAGGCTCTGCGGAAGATCACGAGCGCGCTCAACCAGTCCAAGACCACGGCGATCTTCATCAACCAGCTCCGCGAGAAGATCGGCGTGATGTTCGGCTCGCCGGAGACCACGACCGGCGGCCGTGCGTTGAAGTTCTACGCCTCGGTGCGTATCGACATCCGTCGCATCGAGACCCTGAAGGACGGCACCGAGGCCGTCGGTAACCGCACCCGCTGCAAGGTCGTCAAGAACAAGGTCGCGCCGCCCTTCAAGCAGGCCGAGTTCGACATCCTCTACGGCCAGGGCATCAGCCGCGAGGGCGGCCTGATCGACATGGGCGTGGAGCACGGCTTCGTCCGCAAGGCCGGCGCCTGGTACACGTACGAGGGCGACCAGCTCGGCCAGGGCAAGGAGAACGCGCGGAACTTCCTGAAGGACAACCCCGATCTCGCCAATGAGATCGAGAAGAAGATCAAGGAGAAGCTGGGCGTCGGAGTGAGCAGCACCGAGGCCCCGGCGGTAGAGCCCGGCGCGGACGCGGCGAGCGCCGCCGCTCCGGCCGATGCTCCCGCCAAGTCGGTGTCCGCGCCCGCCACCAAGGCGGCGAAGGCCACCAAGACGGCCACGGCGGCCAAGGGCTGACCGGCACCGTGCCCGACCCGAGCCCGCGGCGTACCGCGGATTGGCCGGGCGGCAGCTCCGCATCGTCGAGGGCCGATGACGGGCTGCCGCCCCAGGACCCTGAAGAGAGGGCGCGGGCGATCTGTCTGCGCTTGCTCACCGGTACTCCCCGGACCCGGAAGCAACTCGCCGAGGCGCTCGGCAAGCGCGAGATCCCGGACGAGGTCGCCGAAGAGGTGCTGTCCCGCTTCGAGGACGTCGGGCTCATCGACGACGCGGCGTTCGCGGGCGCCTGGGTGGAGTCACGGCACCACGGCCGCGGACTGGCCCGCCGCGCCCTCGCTCGCGAGCTGCGCACCAAGGGTGTCGACTCGGCGCTGATCGACGAAGCGGTCGGCCGGCTCGACTCCGACCAGGAGGAGGAGACGGCGCGCGAGCTGGTCGCCAGGAAACTCCCCTCCACTCGCGGCCTTGACCGGGACCGCCGGCTCCGCCGTCTCGCGGGCATGCTCGCCCGCAAGGGGTACCCAGAGGGCATGGCCCTGAGGGTGGTCCGCCGGGCCCTGGAGGAGGAGGGCGAGGACACCGAGGGCCTGGACGGTCTGGAGGACGGTCTGTCCTGACCGGCCGCCGACAAGGACGGTTCATGGACCGGTCGACGCGGGGCGCCGAACCGGTCACGGGTCGTGATCGGGGCGGGCTCCGCCCGGGCGAAGGGCCCGTCCGAGTCCGGACTCGTCGACGGCTTTCCACCTGCCTCGGCGGCCTCGGTCGGCCTGGGCACATGCTTCTCCCCCGCGAACCGGAACCGTCCGGGTGTTCCTCAGGGGGCGAACGCCGTGCTTCGACGCCGACCACGAAGGCCGAGGCCCATCAAGGACCACGGGAGCGGACCGGTGTCCACGGAGGGGAAGGGGCGAGGGGAACCACGTCCCGGGACACCGGTCCGCTTCGGTGCCGACTGAGGTGTGCCGCGTCAGCCGACCGGCACACGGTCGGCTGACCGATGCACGCCCGCATCGGTGCGTCGCCGGCCCACCGGCCGGCGACTCCCGGCACCGAGCGCCGGTCGCAGGTCGCACACCTGTACCGGCCCGCGCGACCGCTGTTCCGCCGTCTCCGGCACCCGCACCGGCAGTCCCTGCGCACGCCACGCCTGGACGCCACCGATCAGATCGGTCGCGCGGTGCAGCCCGAGCCGCCGGAGCGAGGCCGCCGCGAGTGATGAGGCGTACCCCTGTTGCAGAGAGACGCCCACGGCCGACACACTCGTCCGCACGGGGACAGCCGTGCGCGGACGCGGCAGCGAAAGCGGGGGAACGAGGGAAGGCGGGGTCAGCAAGACCGTCGACACACGCAGCCCGCATAGCGGTGCAGGTCCATGTGGACCCTCCGCCACAGGCGCACATCGGTGCCGGTCACGTCCCGGACGTACACCATGTGCGCCCGTGCCGGTCAACGGATGTCCGCAGTGCGGGCGGATGCTCAGTCCGACCGGGCGGCCGCGTGCTCGGCGCGGGCCTCCGAGGCCCCGGGCGCACCTCCGCGCACCGTGTCGGCCGCGGCGTACAGCTCGGCCGGGCGCACGCCGCCGAAGGCCGCCACGAGGTGCCCGTCCGGCCTGACCAGCAGCACCGTGTGCGCCGATGCACCCGGATAGGACTCGGCGACGAGCAGCTCCGCCCGGGCGGGCAGCTCCGACACCGCCGTGGCGAGCCGGGGCATGACGCCCGCCGTCACCCAGTGGCGCCGGTCCCACACGCCCGTACCGGGGGCGATCAGGACCACGAGCAGCCGGGCCCGGCCCAGCCGGTCCCGCAGCCGGGCGGCCGTCCCCTCGGGCGTCGTCACGGCGACGTCCGCCACCGGAGCACCGACCGGGGTTCCGACTGCGGTGTGCGCGTCGGAGTGCGGAGGCGTGAGGGGGGAGTACGGGTAGGCAGGGGGCGCACCCAGCGCGCCGAGCCCCAGATGGCCGTCCGTCAGGAGCGTGTCGTGCCCCCGCGCGGCGCCCGGCAGATACGTCCGCAGACCACCGGTGCCGCGCAGTATCGGCAGGGACTGGTCCGCGGCCCGCAGCCGTGCGGCGACCGCCGTGCGCCGTTCGGCCTGGTAGCTGTCGAGCAGGGTGTCGGAGGCGCCGTGGTGCCAGGCCCGGGCGAGCTTCCACGCCAGGTTGTCGGCGTCGCGCATGCCCTCGTCCACGCCCTGGGTGCCGACCGCGCCGAGGAGATGGGCCGCGTCCCCGGCGAGGAAGGCGCGGTCCACACGCCAGCGCCGGGCCAGCCGGTGGTGCAGCGTGTGGACGCCGGTGTCGAGGAGGTCGTACTGCGGCGGCCCCTCGCACCAGCCGGCCAGCGTGTCCCGGACCCGTGACACCAACGCGTCGGGCGTCACCAGTTCGCCGCGTGCGGGCAGCAGCCAGTCCAGCCGCCAGACGCCGTCGGGCAGCGGTCGCGCGGTCACCTCGTCGCCGACCGCGCGCCACGGCGGCAGCCGGTGCAGTACGCCCTCACCGGGCCAGGGCAGTTCGGTGCGCAGGGCGGCGACGGCGTGGCGCTCCACGGCGGTCCGGCCGGGGAACCGGACCCCGAGGAGCTTTCTGACCGTCGACCTGGCCCCGTCGCAGCCGACCAGGAAACTCCCGCGCCACCAGGTCGCCCCGGGCCCGCGCGTGTGCGCGGTGACACCGCTCCCGTCCTGTTCCAGCGCGTCGAGTCGGCTGTGCGTGGCGACCCGCACCAGGTCCGCCGCGTCCACGGCGTCCCGCAGTCCCCGCACCAGGGCGTGCTGGGGCAGGTGCACGGGAGCCGGCAGATCTTCCCCGTGGAACTCCACCCGGCGCAGTTCCTGCTTGCGCCGCAGCGAACGCCAGCCGGCCCAGCGGGCTCCTTCGTCACGGATCGTGGCGCAGCCCAGGCGTTCGGCGAGTGCCGCGGTGTCCGCGCGCAGGAGGACCGTACGTGCGGGGCGCGGCTCGTCCTTGCCCTCGCCCTCGTCGAGGACCACCGAAGGAACGCCCTGAGCGGCGAGGGCGAGGGCGAGCGCGAGCCCGACCGGACCCGCGCCGACGACGATCACCGGGTCCACGGCGCTGCTCCTGAGACCTGCCGGGACGGAGTGAACAGGGGGAATGGGCCGGCTGGCACCCGGTGTGCGATCACAGAACGTATGCAACCCACTGCCGGTGTCCGCGTCAAGCGACGAAGGGCGGCGGACGCCTTCGCGCCGCCGCCCTTCGATGGTTCCTGCCTCGTCGCGGGGTCAGCCCCCGCCTCCGGCGCCCGACTTGAAGTCGCCCTGTGTGGAGACACCGCCGGCGGGCCCCACCGTCTCCAGACCGCCGCCGGGACCGGCGTGGACGACGGCGCCCGTGCTCTTCTTGCCGCGCCGCAGCTTGCGCTCCAGCCACCCCGCCGCGGAGGTGAGGGCGAAGTTCAGCGAGACGAAGATGACGGCGACGACGGTGAAGCAGGCGATGGTGTTGGCGCCGTAGTTGGCGCTCATCGGCCGTACGGAGGACAGCAGTTCGTTGAAGGAGAGCATCGCGCCGCCGAGGGCGGTGTCCTTCACGATGACGACCATCTGGCTGACGATGGCCGGCAGCATGGCCGTCACCGACTGCGGCAGCAGTACGTGCCGCATCGTCTGGCCCTTGCGCATGCCGATCGCCTTGGCGGCGTCCGTCTGGCCCCGCGGCAGGGACTGGATGCCGGCCCGGACGATTTCCGCGAGGACCGAGGCGTTGTACAGCACCAGGCCGGTGACCACCGCGTACAGCGGGCGCACATCGCTGCTGATGTCGGTGAAGTCGGCGTAGGCCGCGTTGGCGAACAGCATCAGGATCAGCACGGGGATGGCGCGGAAGAACTCCACTACCGTGCCGGCGACGGCGCGGACCGAACGGTGGTCGGAGAGCCGGGCGATGCCGAAGACAGCACCGAGCGGCAGTGCGATGACCAGCGCGAGGGTCGCCGCGATCAGGGTGTTCTGCAGTCCGGGCCAGAGGTAGGTGGCGTACGGCTGGGAGCTGGTGAAGAACGGCTCCCACTTGACCCAGTCGAGCTGGCCCTTGGAGCTCAGGCCGTCGTAGACCCACCACACGACCAGCGCGAGCACGGCCAGGAACAGGACGGTGTAGCCGATGTTGCGCCGCTTGGCACGCGTGCCCGGGGCGTCGTAGAGGACGGAACTCATCGCTTCACCGCCACCTTCCTGCTCACCCAGCCGAGCACCAGTCCGGTCGGCAGCGTGAGGCAGATGAAGCCGAACGCGAAGACCGCGACGATCGGGATCAGGGCGGCGTACGTCTCGATCCACTCCTTCATCAGGAGCGAGGCCTCCGCGACACCGATCACCGAGGCGACGGTGGTGTTCTTGGTCAGTGCGATCAGCACGTTGGCCAGTGGGTTCACGACCGACCGGAAGGCCTGCGGAAGGACGATCAGCGTCAGCACCTGGGTGAAGCTCAGGCCCAGGGCGCGCGCCGCCTCCGCCTGGCCGACGGGCACGGTGTTGATGCCGGACCGCAGCGCCTCGCACACGAAGGCCGCGGTGTAGGCGATCAGACCGAGCACCGCCAGCCGGAAGTTGATTCCGTCGATGGCGTCCCCGCCCAGGGTGACGCCGAGGGTCGAGTAGAGACCCAGCGAGGCGAAGAGGATGACCACGGTGAGCGGGATGTTACGCACGACGTTCACGTACGCGGTGCCGACGGCCCGCATCAGCGGTACCGGGCTGACCCGCATGCCGGCCAGCAGCGTTCCCCATATCAGGGAGCCTATGGCCGAGTAGACGGTGAGTTTCACCGTCACCCAGAAGGCGCCCAGCAGGGCGTCCATATCAAGAAAGTCGAACACGATCTCCCGCGCTTCCGCGTCTGCGAGTGGGAAGGACTCGGCGCGCCGCCGCCGTCAGCGGCGGCGGCGCGCCCGGTCGGCCAGGCGTTACTTGACGATGTTGCCGATCTTCGGGGCGGGCTCGTTCTGGTAGCCGGCCGGGCCGAAGTGGGCCGCCACGGCCTTGTCCCAGGACTTGTCCTGGACCATCTTCTCCAGCGCCTTGTTGATCTTGTCCTTGAGCTCGGCGTCGCCCTTCTTCAGGCCGATGCCGTAGTTCTCGTTGCTCATCTTGAAGCCGGCGAGCTTGAACTTGCCCTTGAAGGCGTCCTGCGCGGCGTAGCCGGCGAGGATGGAGTCGTCGGTGGTGAGCGCGTCGATGACCTTGTTCTCCAGGCCGGTGAGGCACTCGGAGTAGCCGCCGTACTCCTGGAGCTGCGCCTTCGGGGCGAGCTTGTCCTTGACGTTCTGCGCCGAGGTCGAGCCGGTGACCGAGCAGAGCTTCTTGTTGTTCAGGTCCGCCGGGGACTTGATCGAGTCGTCGTCGGCGCGGACCAGGATGTCCTGGTGGGCGAGCAGGTACGGGCCGGCGAAGTCCACCTTGGCCAGGCGCTTGTCGTTGATCGAGTAGGAGGCGACGATGAACTTGACGTCGCCGCGTTCGATCGCGGTCTCGCGGTCGGCGCTCTTGGTCTCCTTGAAGACGATGTCGCCCTCTTCGTAACCGAGCTCCTTGGCCACGTACTTGGCCACGTCGACGTCGAAGCCCACGAACTTGCCGTCGGGGGTCTTCAGGCCGATGCCCGGCTGGTCGACCTTGATACCGATGGTGATCTTGTCGCCGCCGCCCGCGGAACCGCCGCCGGCCGCGTCGTCCTTCTTGCCGGAGCCGCAGGCGGTGACGGTGAGAGCGAGCGCGACTGCGGCGGCCGCGGCGGCGGAGGTCTTACGGAGCTTCATGTGAACTTCCCTTGGTTGGACGTGATGTGTGCGATCAGCAGAACCTGCCCGGGGCCAACGATGCCCAGGAGTGGACCGGTTCAGTGGTGCAGGATCTTCGAAAGGAAGTCCTTGGCCCGGTCGCTGCGCGGGTTGCTGAAGAACTCCTCCGGCGTGGCCTCTTCGACGATCTTGCCGTCGGCCATGAAGACGACGCGGTTGGCGGCGCTGCGCGCGAAGCCCATCTCGTGGGTGACGACGACCATCGTCATGCCGTCCCGGGCCAGCTGCTGCATGACCTCGAGGACCTCGTTGATCATCTCGGGGTCCAGCGCCGACGTGGGCTCGTCGAACAGCATGACCTTGGGATTCATCGCCAGCGCCCGGGCGATCGCGACGCGCTGCTGCTGGCCGCCGGAGAGCTGCGCCGGGTACTTGTCGGCCTGCGAGCCGACGCCCACCCGGTCGAGCAGTCCGCGCGCCTTCTCCTCGGCGGCCTTCTTGTCCGTCCTGCGGACCTTCAGCTGGCCCAGCATGACGTTCTCCAGCACCGTCTTGTGCGCGAAGAGGTTGAACGACTGGAAGACCATGCCGACGTCGGCGCGCAGCCGGGCCAGCTCCCTGCCCTCGTCGGGCAGCGGCTTTCCGTCGATCGTGATCGAGCCGGAGTCGATCGTCTCCAGCCGGTTGATCGTGCGGCACAGCGTGGACTTTCCGGACCCGGAGGGCCCGATGACCACCACGACCTCGCCGCGCGCGATCGTCAGGTCGATGTCCTGGAGCACATGCAGCGCGCCGAAGTGCTTGTTGACGTTGCTCAGTACGACCAGGTCCGTCGTGGCCGGCACGGCGTCCTCGGCGCCCTTGGTCACTGATACTCCGCTCATCGGCTTCTTGCTCCGTCCTCCTCGATTGGGAGGACCTTAATGAGGCACTGCGACCACCGTCATTACATCTGAGCGGAAATTGAGCATAACGATCCGGCTGCAACCGGACACACAGGGTGAACGGGACGGCGGCCGCTGTACCGGGTGGGTAACGAAAAACCCCAGGTCGCCGTCAACCCTCTTGACTCATGGTGGGCCTATCGGTCTTTATGCCCTGGTAACAACGCGAGAGCTACGCCCGTGAGGGGGGGCCACATGAGACTTCTGCTTGTCGAGGACGACGACCACGTCGCCGCGGCCCTGTCCGCGGTGCTCGCACGCCACGGTTTCCAGGTCACCCACGCCCGCAACGGCGAGGAGGCGCTGCAGGCAGTGCTCCCGGCGGCCGCCGAGGGCAGGACTCCCTTCGGGGTCGTCCTGCTCGATCTGGGGCTGCCGGACCAGGACGGCTACCAGGTGTGCGGGAAGATACGGAAGCTCACCACCACGCCGGTGATCATGGTCACCGCGCGGGGCGATGTGCGCTCGCGCATCCACGGGCTGAACCTCGGCGCCGACGACTACGTCGTGAAGCCGTACGACACGGGCGAGCTGCTCGCCCGTATCCACGCCGTCAGCCGGCGTACCGCGCCCGGCGAGGAGGCCTCACCGGCCTCCGACAGCGCGCTCAGGCTCGGCGCGGTCACCATCGAACTGCCCACGCGCCGGGTCAGCGTCGAAGGGGCGGACGTCCAGCTGACCCGCAAGGAGTTCGACCTGCTGGCGCTGCTCGCGCAGCGGCCCGGTGTCGTCTTCCGCCGAGAGCAGATCATCAGCGAGGTGTGGCGCACCAACTGGGAGGGGACCGGCCGGACGCTCGAGGTGCACGTGGCGTCGCTGCGTTCCAAGCTCCGCATGCCCGCCCTCATCGAGACCGTGCGCGGCGTCGGCTACCGCCTTGTCGACCCCGTCGTGTAAAGGCCCGCCCTCCCCTTGCGTACCCGTCTCCTCCCGCTCCTCATCGTCCTCATGGCGGGGGTCCTGCTCGCCCTGGGCTTCCCGCTCGCGGTGAGCCTGGCGGCCGCCGAGCAGCAGCAGGTGGTGGTCGACCGGTTGGACGACACGGCACGGTTCGCCGCCCAGGCCCAGTTCGTCACGGAGGGCGTGCCGGGCCGGGACGAGCGCCACACCACCCTCGAGGAGGAACTGACCCGCTACAACGACGTGTACGGGATCCACGCGGGCGTCTTCCACCGCAGCGGTGCCGCGATGGCCCGGGCCCCCTGGTACTGGGAGGTCCCGGAGGCGGGAGTGGGCCGCCAGGCGTTCGCCGAGGCCCTGCTCGGCCGCCGCAGCCACGATCCGCCGCAGGTCTGGCCCTGGCAGCAGGACGGCCGGATCGTCGTCGCCTCGCCGGTGGTGCGCGACGGCGACGTCGTCGCCGTCGTCGTCACCGACTCGCCCACGGGGCAGTTGCGCTCGCGCATCCTGCGCGGATGGCTGATCATCGGGGCCGGCGAGTCCGCGGCGATGCTCGTCGCCGTGGGCGCGGCGTTCCGGCTCACCGGCTGGGTGCTGCGGCCGGTGCGTATCCTCGACGCCGCCACCCACGACATCGCGACCGGCCGGATGAACTCCCGGGTCGCCGCTGCCGGGGGCCCGCCGGAACTCCGGCGACTGGCCCGGTCGTTCAACGAGATGGCCGACAACGTCGAGCTGGTGCTGGAGCAGCAGCGCGCGTTCGTCGCCGACGCCTCGCACCAGCTCCGCAACCCCCTCGCCGCGCTGCTGCTGAGGATCGAGCTCCTCGCCCTCGAACTGCCCGAGGGCAACGAGGAGATCGCCTCCGTGCGCACGGAGGGCAAGCGGCTCGCCCGGGTCCTGGACGATCTGCTCGACCTGGCCCTGGCCGAGCACGTCTCCGCCGACATCCGGCTCACCGACATCGGTGAGCTGGCGGCCGAGCGGGTCGCCGCCTGGCGCCCGCTCGCGAAGGAGAAGGGCGTCCGGCTCAACGGCCGCGGTCCGGCCGTCACCGCCTGGGCCGACCCGATCGCACTCTCCAGCGCCCTGGACGCCGTGATCGACAACGCGCTGAAGTTCACGCCCGAGGGGGAGGAGGTCACGGTCACGGCCTCGGCGGACGGCACGACTTCCACGGTCGTGGTCGCCGACGGCGGCCCCGGGCTCACGGAGGAGGAGCTCGCCCGGATCGGTGACCGCTTCTGGCGCAGTGGCCGCCACCAGAACGTGAAGGGCTCCGGCCTCGGACTCTCCATCACCCGCGCGCTGCTCTCGGCGGGCGGCGGCTCGATCGCGTACGCGCACAACGAACCGCGCGGACTGCGGGTGACGGTCACACTGCCGCGCCATCCGCCGACGGCCTGAGGTGGGGACCGGGCGGTCCGTGCGGGACCGGTCGACCGGGAAGGGGGGCGGGCTTCCCGGGACCGGGCCCGGCTCGCGGGAAACGACGGGCCGTGCGGTCCGTACGGGGCCGACTGCGGCAACGGGGGAACCGGCCTGCCGCCCGTGGACCGGCCCGCGTCCGGCCCGACCGGTCCCGCGCCACCCCCCTTGATCGTGTCGAGTTGATCGTGGCGAAGGTGACGCCTGATCGTGTTGTGGTTGACGACGCGCACGATGTTCGGGACGTCACCCTTGCCAGGGGCGGTCAGGACGACCTTGTCGACACCGGGGCGGAGATGCGTCGACAGGCCCTCGCGGTCCTGCCCACGCCCGGACGGTCCGCGCCGCCCTCAACCCCGAGGGACGGATTGCCGGCCGGCGACATGGCGGAGCGTCGCCCCGCCGCGCGGCCGACATCGGCGGCCGGAGCCCGTGTCCTGGCGCCTCGCCCTACGGCTTCACCGAGCTGTAGTAGCGGCGGGCGCCCTCGTGGAGCGGCAGCGGATCCGTGTAGATCGCCGTCCGCAGGTCCACGAGCTGCGCCGGGTGGACCTCACGGCCGATCCGGTCCCGGCTCCTGATCACGGTCCGGGTGAACCGCTCGGTCAGCTCCGGGTCCGCCCGGTCCGTCGTGACGAGCAGATTGGCCACGGCGACGGTCTGAACCGGGGACCTGGCGCCCATCTGCGGATAGGCCTCGGCCGGGATCACCGCCGAGTGGTAGTGGCGCGTCGCGTCGCCCGTCGCGTGGACGCGGCCGATGAGCTTGTCGCCGACCGGGACCAGCCGTACGGGGAAACGTTCCGACAGTTTCTGGATCGTGCCGGTCGGCAGCCCTCCCGACCAGAAGAAGGCGTCCAGTTCGCCCCGCTCCAGCCGTCCCGGCAAGGTGTCGAGGCCGGCGGACACCGGTTCGATGTCCTGGCGGGCGTCCAGGCCGGCGGCCGTGAGCACCCGGTCCGCTATGAGGCGGACACCGGAGCGGTCCTGACCGACGCCGACCCGCTTGCCGCGCAGATCGGCCGGGGTCTCCACGGGCGAGCCCTGGGGCACGACGAGCTGTACGTAGTCGTCGTACAGCCGTGCGCAGCCGCGCAGCCGGTCGGCGCCGGGCCGGCTGTCGCGCCGGTACTTCGCCACCGCGTCGGCGGTCGCGATCGTGAAGTCGGCCTCGCCGCTCGCGACCCGGGCGAGGTTCTGCTGGGAGCCCTCGCTGTTGCGGAGCTCTATCGAGACCTTCGGCAGATCGTGGGCCAGGGCGTTCTTGAGAAGGTTCCCGTACCGCTGGTACACGCCGCTCTGCACGCCCGTGCTGAACGTGAGCCGGCCGCTGGGGCTGCTGTCGTCCATCGGCAGCAGCCACCACAGCAGCAGCCCGCACACGACGGCCAGCGCCGCGGAGCCCTGCAGGGCGCGGCGCCGGCTGATTCGGGACAGAGCGGGGAGCATGGCGCGATCCTGCCAGTTCACGCGCGGTGCTGGCCAGGCCCTCCCTTCGCCGTGCATGATCGGCTCCCCGTGTCCCGCCCACGGCTCCCCCCTCTCCCGCCCGGGCAACACGGGGGCGGCGGCGGCCGTCACCCCGTACCCTGGTGTGCGAGATGAGCGCGAAGACTTACGAGGTGCGCACCTACGGGTGCCAGATGAACGTCCACGACTCCGAGCGGCTGTCCGGTCTGTTGGAGGACGCCGGCTATGTCCGGGCGCCGGAGGGCACGGGTGAGGGCGAGGCGGATGTCGTCGTCTTCAACACCTGCGCGGTCCGGGAGAACGCCGACAACAGGCTGTACGGCAACCTCGGGCGGCTCGCCCCGATGAAGGCCCGGCGGCCGGGGATGCAGATCGCCGTCGGCGGCTGCCTCGCCCAGAAGGACCGCGACACCATCGTCGCGAAGGCGCCCTGGGTCGACGTCGTCTTCGGCACGCACAACATCGGCAAGCTGCCCGTGCTGCTGGAGCGCGCCCGAGTCCAGGAAGAGGCGCAGGTCGAGATCGCCGAGTCGCTGGAGGCGTTCCCCTCCACGCTGCCGACGCGCCGCGAGAGCGCGTACGCGGCCTGGGTGTCCATCTCCGTCGGGTGCAACAACACCTGCACGTTCTGCATCGTGCCCGCGTTGCGCGGCAAGGAGAAGGACCGCCGCCCCGGCGACATCCTCGCCGAGGTCGAGGCGCTGGTCGGCGAGGGCGTTTCGGAGATCACGCTGCTCGGCCAGAACGTCAACGCGTACGGTTCCGACATCGGCGACCGCGAGGCGTTCTCCAAGCTCCTCCGTGCCTGCGGGAGGATCGAGGGCCTCGAGCGGGTCCGCTTCACCTCCCCGCACCCGCGCGACTTCACCGACGACGTGATCGCCGCGATGGCCGAGACGCCGAACGTGATGCCGCAGCTGCACATGCCGCTCCAGTCCGGCTCCGACACGGTGCTCAAGGCGATGCGCCGCTCGTACCGGCAGGAGCGCTATCTCGGCATCATCGAGAAGGTCCGCGCCGCGATCCCGCACGCCGCCATCTCCACCGACATCATCGTGGGCTTCCCCGGCGAGACCGAGGAGGACTTCGAGCAGACGCTGCACGTCGTGCGCGAGGCCCGCTTCGCCCAGGCCTTCACCTTCCAGTACTCGAAGCGGCCCGGCACCCCGGCCGCCGAGATGGACGGGCAGATCCCGAAGGAGGTCGTCCAGGCGCGCTACGAGCGGCTGGTGGCCCTCCAGGAGGAGATCTCCTGGGAGGAGAACAAGAAGCAGGTCGGCCGGGTCCTGGAGGTCATGGTCGCCGAGGGCGAGGGCCGCAAGGACGGTGCCACGCACCGGCTGTCAGGCCGTGCGCCGGACAACCGGCTGGTCCACTTCACCAAGCCCGCGGACGAGGTCCGTCCGGGCGACGTGGTGACCGTCGAGATCACGTACGCGGCCCCGCACCACCTCCTTGCCGAGGGCGAGACGATCTCCGTGCGCCGTACTCGCGCCGGTGACGCCTGGGAGAAGCGCAACGCCGCCCCGCAGCAGCCCGCCGGCGTGATGCTCGGCCTGCCGACGGTCGGCGTCCCGGCTCCGCTGCCCGCCCCGACGGGCGGCTGCTCGGCGGTCGGCTGACCCGGCAGGAACGCGGCGGGGCCGTGCCGCCGGGCGCCGTCGCGTCCGGCGGGCCCGGTCACCCGTGAGGTGCACCGGTGCCCGTCGTGGGCCGCCGCCGGGCGTCCGGGGCCGCGCGGGGCACACTCACCGGTGCCGCGCCGGGCGTCGCCACGGCGCGAACGTCGGTCTGTCGCGGCACTAGGCTGCGATCATGCTTGTCGCCGCCGCCGTCTGCCCCAGCCCTCCGCTCCTCGTGCCCGACGTGGCCGCGGGTGCCGCGCCCGAGCTCGACGGGGCCCGGCACGCGTGTGCCGACGTGCTGGGTGTCCTGGCGGCCTCCCGTCCCGAGGTGCTGTTCGTGGTGGGCGCCGCGGGCCCCGGCGAGCGGCCCGGCACCCATGCCCCGGGGACGCCCGGTTCCTTCGAGGGCTTCGGCGTCGCCTCGCACGTGCGGCTGGGCGTCCCCGACGGGCCCGCGCCGGAGGGACGGCTGCCCGTGGCGCTGGCCGTCGGGGCCTGGCTGCTGGAACGTGCGAACTGGTCCCAAGCCCCGGTGGAGGGCCTCGCTGTGGACACCGGCCTCGCAGCCGCCCGCTGCGTGGAGACCGGCCGGGAGCTCGCCGCGCGGGCCCGGCGGGTCGCGCTGCTCGTGATGGGCGACGGCAGTGCCCGCCGCACCCTCAAGGCCCCGGGGTACCTGGACGAACGCGCGGCGCCGTTCGACGCGGCGGCCGCCCGGGCGCTCGCAGCGGCGGACACCGCAGCGCTCGCCGGGCTCGACGAGTCCCGCGCGCGGGAGCTCCAGGTGGCCGGACGCGCACCGTGGCAGGTCCTCGCGGGAGCCGCCGAGGACGCCGGCCTGACCGGGCAGCTCCTCTACGAGGACGCCCCGTACGGCGTCGGGTACTTCGTCGCCGCCTGGTCCTGACACCGCGCGCCCACGCCGGCGGGGACGACCGCACCGGTCGGGGTGGGGCGGCGGCCGCGCCCCGAGGCGCCGGAGCACTCGGACACCGGGACCGGCCGGCCTTCCCCGGACACGGCGGAAGGCCGCGGAACTCTGGGCTCCGCGGCCTTCCGCCGTCGCACTCTCAGGAAGCCGGCGGCGGGGTTCCTTCGCCGCCCTTGTGCGTGCCGTCGTCCTTGTGGGCGAGGCGGTCCAGGGCCTCCTTGGCCTTGCCGGTACCCGACTCGATCTTGTCGCGGTACTTGCCCTTGGTCCGTTGGTCGACCGTCCGTGCGGCCTTGTCCAAACCGTGCTCGACCTTGTGCCCGTGGTGGTGGGCGAGGTCGGAGACCTTCTCCCGGGCGGGGGCGAGCTTGGCCTTCAGCGTGTCCATGATGCCCATGGGTCACCTTCGCTCATCAGGATCTACTTACGGGCGCCTTCACCGGCTCCGTTGTCCGCGGCCTCGTCGACGGACTGCTGCTTCGGGATCTCGACCTGATCCGCCCCGGAGGACCCGTCCGACGGTCCGGACCCGCCGGCCGCGCCGGAAGCCGCCGGAGCCTCCCCGGTGCCGGTCGCGGCTTCGCCTTCGTCCGCACCCTTCTCGGAGTCCACGGAGCCGGCGGCCTCGTCCGCCGACGCCTCCACTGGCTCGTTCACCTTCACGGCGTCCTTGGCAGGTTCCCCGGGGGCGCATTCCTCGGGGCCGGCTGTCACACGGCCGGCCGTGTCTTCCTCGGTCGATGCCGCCACAGCCCCTTTGGCCTTCCGGCGAAACCTTGCAAAAACGCCCATATCTACTCCATAGCCTACTCGTGTGGGCGAAATTCCGCGCCGTCCGGAGCGTCCCATCGCTCCGCCCCGGCGGCGCCGGTTCAGTGACCGGCGACAGGAACCTCGCAACAGGCAACGACCCCGTGCAGGTGCCGTCACGTAGCTCGTTCGGGGACGGGCGGGGTCGTTTGCGAGACTGGGGCGGTGAGAAGCGCAGCCCCCGCACCGCGGGTCATCGCCGTCGTCGGTCCCACCGCGGCCGGCAAGTCCGATCTGGGCGTCCATCTGGCCCGGCAGCTCGGCGGCGAGGTCGTCAACGCCGACTCGATGCAGCTCTACCGCGGGATGGACATCGGGACCGCCAAACTGACGGAGGGGGAGCGCGGCGGGGTTCCGCACCACCTCCTCGACATCTGGGACGTCACCGAGGCGGCGAGCGTCGCCGAGTACCAGAAGCTGGCCCGTGGGGAGATCGACCGGCTGCTCGCCGAGGGCCGTACGCCCGTCCTCGTCGGGGGATCGGGGCTGTACATACGCGGTGCGATCGACGCGCTGGAGTTCCCCGGCACCGATCCCGAGGTCCGCGCCAGGCTCGAGGCCGAGTTGGAGGAGCGCGGCTCCGGGGTGCTGCACGCGCGCCTGGCCGGGGCCGACCCGGACGCCGCCCGTGCGATCCTGCCCAGCAACGGCCGGCGGATCGTCCGGGCCCTGGAGGTGATCGAGATCACCGGCCGGCCCTTCACCGCCAATCTGCCCGGCCACGATGCCGTGTACGACACCGTGCAGATCGGTGTCGACGTCGCCCGCCCCGAACTCGACGAACGCATCGCGCTGCGGGTGGACCGCATGTGGGAGGCGGGTCTCGTCGACGAGGTGCGGGCCCTGGAGGCCCAGGGGCTGCGGGCCGGGCGCACCGCCTCGCGCGCGCTCGGCTACCAGCAGGTCCTCTCGGCGCTCGCGGGGGAGTGCACCGAGGAGGCGGCACGCGCCGAGACGGTGCGCGCCACCAAGCGTTTCGCGCGCCGCCAGGACTCCTGGTTCCGCCGGGATCCGCGCGTGCACTGGCTGAGCGGTGCCGCCGCGGACCGCCGGGAACTTCCGGGGCGCGCTCTCGCGTTGGTCGAACGACCGGTTACAGCCTGATCACGTGATGGCATCGGGACGCCACGGCCGTCATTCCGGTGCCTCGGGCCGTGCCATCATCGAGCATCGATCGACCAGTGGTCCGAGTTGGGAGGGTGCGTGGCGATGGAGGCCGGCCCTCGCGACAGAGAACAGCGGGCACGGAACGACCTGTCCCGGCTGAGCCCCGACGGCCCGGACGAGACCGTTGACCTGCTCGCGGACGGTGCGGACGGCTCGGGAGCCGACGGCGCGGTCGAGGTGGAGCTGCGACCGCCCCGGCGCCTGAGGATCTGGCAGCTCGCGCCCATCGTGGGCCTCGCCGCCGTCGGTTCGCTGATGTTCGCGTTCCCGCTCGCGTTCGGTTCCGGGGACGGCGGTGCGGTGGTCGCCATGCTCGGGCTCCTGATCAGCTGCTGCGCCGCGGGCTGGGGCATGATGGCCGCCCGCCGTGTCGGCCACACCTGGCCGGGTCTGCCCGAGCGGAGCTCCGGGGAGCGCCCCGACTGGCGTGTGATCGCCCTGTACGTCGTGGTGGCCGCCGCGCTCGTCGCCCTCGCCGTCTGGCGGGTGGCCCGGCTCCGCTGAGTGTCCGGACCGCATACGATGGTCGGGTGACCAGCCACGCCACCCCGAACACGCCGTCGCTCTCGCCGATCGCCTTCCTGAAGGGCCACGGGACCGAGAACGACTTCGTGATCGTCCCGGACCCCGGCAACGAGATCGAGCTGCCCGCCCCCGTGGTCGCCACGCTCTGCGACCGCCGCGCGGGCATCGGAGGCGACGGGCTGCTCCACGTCGTGCGCTCCGCCGCGCACCCCGAGGCGCGTTCCCTGGCGGGCGAGGCCGAGTGGTTCATGGACTACCGCAACGCGGACGGTTCGATCGCCGAGATGTGCGGCAACGGAGTGCGGGTGTTCGCCCACTACCTGCGGCGGGCGGGCCTCGTCGGCGCCGGTGACCTCGCGGTGGCCACGCGCGGCGGCGTCAAGCGGGCGCACATCGACAAGGACGGTGACATCACCGTCGCCATGGGCCGGGCCCGGCTCCCCGAGGACGGTGTCACCGTCACCGTCGGCGGCCGCAGCTGGCCCGCCCGGAACGTGAACATGGGCAATCCGCACGCGGTCGCGTTCGTCGAGGACCTCAGCCACGCGGGCGGACTGTTCTCCGCCCCGCCGTTCACCCCGGCCTCGGTGTATCCGGACGGAGTGAACATCGAGTTCGTCGTCGACCGGGGCCCGCGCCACGTGGCCATGCGGGTGCACGAGCGGGGCTCCGGCGAGACCCGGTCGTGCGGCACCGGCGCCTGCGCCGTCGCCGTCGCGGCGGCGCGCAGGGACGGCGCCGACCCGGCCGTGACCGGTGCCCCCATCACGTACACGGTTGATCTCCCGGGCGGCCGACTGGTGATCACCGAGCACCCGAACGGCGAGATCGAGATGACCGGTCCCGCCGTGATCGTCGCCGAGGGCCACATCGATCCCGCCTGGCTCGAGGTCTCGGCCTGACCGGCGCTCCACCGCGCCCCGCGGCCCCGCCCTCCGGCAGCGCGCTCCCCGGCGCCTCCCCCCCCCAGCACGGGTCGAACCGCCGATGGGACGCACATCGCCTGAACCATCGCTCGAATGGGTGATCCGATTCACGCTGAGCGAGAGGTGAACTCGGCTACGTGGTGGGCTCGGTAGCATCAAGCACCGGCAGGGAGGGCACACCTGCTCCGCCCACCGCCGGTCGACGCTGCCGGAGGTGCCCCATGAGTGCAGAGGCCACCAACCCTGGTGCTCCCAGCCGCCGACGCGCCCGCCCCAGGCTCGACCTCCGTCGGCTGGGCAGAGCCGCGCTGCTCGGTCCGACAGCACGGGACCGGGTCCCCGACGCCATCGGCCATGTCGCGGAGGCTCACCGCGCCCACCACCCCGAGGCCGATCTGACGATCCTGCGCAGGGCGTACGTCCTCGCCGAGTCCTCGCACCGCGGGCAGTTCCGCAAGAGCGGTGAGCCGTACATCACGCACCCGCTCGCCGTGACGTTGATCCTCGCCGAACTCGGCGCGGAGACGACGACCTTGACCGCCTCGCTCCTCCACGACACCGTGGAGGACACCGATGTGACACTCGACCAGGTGCGGGCGGAGTTCGGCGAGGAGGTCTGCTATCTCGTCGACGGCGTAACCAAACTGGAGAAGGTCGACTACGGCGCTGCCGCCGAGCCGGAGACCTTCCGCAAGATGCTTGTCGCCACCGGCAACGACGTCCGGGTCATGTCCATCAAACTCGCCGATCGGCTGCACAACATGCGCACCCTCGGCGTGATGCGCCCCGAGAAGCAGGCACGCATCGCCAAGGTCACCCGCGACGTGCTGATCCCGCTCGCCGAGCGGCTCGGCGTCCAGGCGCTCAAGACCGAGCTGGAGGACCTGGTCTTCGCGATCCTCCACCCCGAGGAGTACGAACGCACCCGGGCGCTCGTGGCGGAGAACGCCGACGCGGGTGACGCCCTGGCCGCCGTCGCCGAGAGCGCCAGAGCCGTCCTGCGGGACGCGGGCATCCCGGCCGAAGTCCTGGTCCGGCCGCGGCACTTCGTCTCCGTGCACCGCCTGCGGCTCAAGCGCGGCGAGCTCTCCGGCACGGATTTCGGCCGCCTCCTCGTCCTCGTCGGCGAGGACGCCGACTGCTACGCCGTCCTCGGCGAACTGCACACCTGCTTCACGCCGTTGATCTCCGAGTTCAAGGACTTCATCGCCGCCCCCAAGTTCAACCTGTACCAGTCGCTGCACACGGCGGTCGCGGGCTCCGACGGCGCCGTGGCCGAAGTCCTCATCCGCACGCACCAGATGCATCGCGTCGCCGAGGCCGGAGTCGTCGCCCTCGGCAACCCGTACACGGTGGTGGACACCGCGGACGGAGGCGCTACCGCGGGCGACGCCTCCGGCGGGGCGGACGGCGAGCGGGCCGACCCCACCAGGCCGGGCTGGCTCTCCCGGCTGCTGGAGTGGCAGGAGTCGGCCCCGGACCCCGACACCTTCTGGATCTCGCTGCAGGCGGACCTCGCCGAGGACCGCGAGATCACCGTCTTCCGCGCGGACGGCGGCACCCTCGGTCTCCCCGCCGGGGCGAGCTGTGTGGACGCCGCCTACGCGCAGTACGGCGATGCGGCGCACGCCTGTGTCGGTGCCCGTGTCAACGGCCGGCTCGCCGCCCTGGCCACCCGGCTGGGAGACGGCGACACGGTTCAGCCGCTGCTCGCCCAGGACGCCGCCTCCGGGCCCTCGCCGGACTGGCTCGACCACGCCCGCACGCCCGCGGCCCGGATCGCGATCACCAGCTGGCTCGCCGAGCATCCCGAGGCCGCCAAGCCGCAGGCCGCCGCGCCCCGGGCGCCCGCGTCCCCCGGCGGGGGCCGGCGCGCCGCCGTGCACGCCGTGGCCGAGGCGCCCGGCCTGCCCGACGCCACCGTCCGGCTCGCCGGATGCTGCACCCCGGTGCCGCCTGACGTGGTCACCGGATTCGCGGTCCGCGGCGGCGCGGTCACCGTGCACCGCGGTGGGTGCCCGGGCGTGTCCCGCATGCGCGCCATGGGGCGGGAGCCGGTCGAGGTGCGCTGGGGCAGGGCGGCGGAGTGCCGCGTCACGCTGGTCGCCGAGGCGTTCGGCAGGCCCCGCCTCCTCGCGGATCTCACCGAGGCCATCGCCGCGGTCGGCGCGGCGGTCGTCTCCGCCACCGTCGAGCCGCCCAGCGAACAGCGCGTACGCCACACGTACACGCTCCAGCTCCAGGACGCCGCCGGCCTGCCCGCGCTGATGAGGGCGATGCGCGAGGTGGCGGGGGTGTACGACGTGAGCCGCGCCCAGCACCCTGCCTCCGCCTGAGCCGCCCGCCGCCGTCCCCTCCGGGCCCGGGGCGACCGCGCTGCCCCGAGCGCCTGACCCCTTTCGGGTGTGCGCGGAGCGAGCCGCCTCGGTCCGCGTTCCCCGCGCTGGTAGCGGTGATGACATGCTGATCACCTCACGACGCCTGCGGGCGGCATTGCTCGTCGCCGCCTCGGCCACGCTGGTCGCCGCCGTACTGCCCGGCCCCGAACCGCTGGGTATCGGGGATCCGCTGTTCCCGCACCTGGGCAACCCCGGGTACGACGTGCTCACCTACGACATCGCCTTCACCTACCGGGGCACCAACAGCAGGCCGCTGGATGCCGTGACGAAGATCGACGCACGGGCCACGAAACGCCTGGAGCGGATCAACCTCGACTTCACCAGCGGCACCGTACGGGCGGTCGAGGTGAACGGCAGCAGTGCCGAGTTCACGACCGCCGGCGAGGATCTGGTGATCACACCGAGACAGGCTGTGGACGCGGGCACCCCGCTCGCCGTCACCGTCACCCACACCAGTGATCCGATGGGCGGGGAGGCGGGCGGCTGGGTGCGCACGACCGACGGCCTGGCGATGGCCAACCAGGCCGACGCGGCCCACCGCGTCTTCCCCTGCAACGACCATCCCGCCGACAAGGCGCACTTCACCTTCCGCATCACGGCACCGGCAGGGCTGACCGCCGTGGCCAACGGCCTCACGGTCCCGACCGCCCTGACCGGTGCCGCGAAGCCCGCCGGCAATCCCGCCACCAGGACCTGGGTCTATCGCACCCGGCACCCCATGGCGACCGAGCTGGCCCAGGTCAGCATCGGGAAGTCGGCCGTCGTCCGCCGCGAGGGCCCGCACGGCCTGCCGCTCCGGGATGTCGTCCCCGCGGCGCAGCGGGCACGGCTCGAGCCCTGGCTCAGGAAGACCCCCGCGCACATCACCTGGATGGAGAACAAGGTCGGGCGCTACCCGTTCGAGACGTACGGAGTGCTCCTGGCGCAGGCCGAGACCGGGTTCGCCCTGGAGACCCAGACGCTGTCGCTCTTCGAGACGTCGATGTTCACCGACCCCCGGTACCCGAAGTGGTACGTCGAGTCGGTCATGGTCCACGAACTCGCCCACCAGTGGTTCGGGAACAGCGTCACGCCGCGGACCTGGTCGGACCTCTGGCTCAACGAGGGGCACGCCACCTGGTATGGCTCGCTGTACGCGGAGGAGCACGCCGAGCAGCCGCTCGAGGAGCAGATGCGCGAGGCGTACACGCGGTCCGACGGCTGGCGCGCCGCCGGCGGGCCCCCGGCCGCCCCGAAGCCCGCGGCACCCGGCCGGCAGCTCGGGCTGTTCCGGCCGATCGTGTACGACGGCAGTGCGCTGGTCCTCTACGCACTGCGACAGGAGATCGGCAAGGACGCGTTCGAGACCCTGGAGCGGGCCTGGGTCGCCGAGCACCGGGACGGCACGGCGACGACGGCGGATTTCACCGCCCTCGCCCAGCGGGTCTCGGGCCGCGACCTGAACGGCTTCTTCCGGGGCTGGCTCTACGGGGCGAAGACCCCCAGGATGCCCGGGCACCCGGACTGGCGCAGTGAGGCCCCGTCGGCCCAGCGGAACGCCGCACCCGCCGCGGAGCACTGAGTCTCCACGCCCCTCCCGGAGCCCGGGGGAGCGGTGGGAAAACCGGGGTGACGGCCGCGGCGGCGCCGTGGGACCATCGACAGGTCGGCGGCGTCGCCGGGTACGGCTCCCCGGTAGGGGGACGGACCCGCCCGGTCCCTCCGCCCGGACGCGGCAGACCGGGAATGTTCCCGGGCCGTGACGCGTTGTGACAGTCGCGGGAGCATGCCGAGCGCATGACGGTCCGCACCAGCTTTCCATCGACGTAAGGATCCAATGACCTCCTCTTCATCCACTTCCCAGGACGCGCAGAGCTTCGCGGAGACGACCCGCACCGAGAGCCTTCGGGCCGATGCCCTGATGGAAGAGGACGTCGCCTGGAGCTACGAGGTCGACGGAGAGCGGGACGGCGACCAGTTCGACCGCTCCGACCGTGCCGCGCTGCGGCGTGTGGCGGGCCTCTCCACCGAGCTCGAGGACGTCACCGAGGTCGAGTACCGGCAGCTGCGCCTCGAGCGCGTCGTGCTCGTCGGCGTATGGACCTCCGGCACCGTCCAGGACGCGGAGAACTCTCTCGCGGAGCTGGCCGCCCTCGCCGAGACGGCGGGAGCCCTCGTGCTAGACGGCGTGATCCAGCGCCGCGACAAGCCGGACCCGGCCACGTACATCGGTTCGGGCAAGGCCAACGAACTGCGCGACATCGTGCTCGAAAGCGGGGCAGACACCGTCGTCTGCGACGGTGAGCTCAGCCCGGGCCAGCTGATCCACCTCGAGGACATCGTCAAGGTCAAGGTGGTCGATCGGACCGCCCTGATCCTCGACATCTTCGCGCAGCACGCCAAGTCCCGGGAGGGCAAGGCGCAGGTGGCCCTGGCGCAGATGCAGTACATGCTGCCCAGGCTGCGGGGCTGGGGCCAGTCGATGTCCCGGCAGATGGGCGGCGGCAGCGGCGGCATGGCCACCCGAGGCCCCGGTGAGACCAAGATCGAGACGGACCGGCGCCGGATCCGCGAGAAGATGGCGAAGATGCGCCGGGAGATCGCGGAGATGAAGACCGGCCGCGAGATCAAGCGACAGGAGCGCAAGCGTCACAGGGTTCCGTCCGTGGCGATCGCCGGCTACACCAACGCGGGCAAGTCCTCGCTGCTCAACCGCCTCACCGGCGCCGGTGTCCTGGTGGAGAACGCGCTGTTCGCCACCCTGGACCCGACCGTGCGACGGGCCGAGACCCCGAGCGGCAGGCTCTACACGCTGGCCGACACCGTCGGATTCGTCCGGCACCTTCCGCACCACCTCGTCGAGGCCTTCCGCTCCACGATGGAGGAGGTCGGCGAGTCCGACCTCATCCTGCACGTGGTGGACGGCTCGCATCCCGCACCGGAGGAGCAGCTGGCCGCCGTGCGCGAGGTGATCCGGGACGTCGGCGCGGTGGACGTGCCGGAGATCGTCGTGATCAACAAGGCGGACGCGGCCGATCCGCTCGTGCTGCAGCGCCTGCTGCGCATCGAGCGGCACGCCATCGCCGTCTCGGCCCGTACGGGCGCGGGGATCGACGAGCTCCTCGCGATCATCGACGCCGAACTGCCGCGCCCGCAGGTCGAGATCGAGGTCCTGCTGCCGTACACGCAGGGAGCGCTCGTCTCGCGCGTCCACGCCGACGGCGAGGTCCTGTCGGAGGAGCACACCTCCGAGGGCACGCTGCTCAAGGCGCGGGTGCACGAGGAACTCGCGGCCGCGCTGGAGCCGTACGTCCCGGCGACGCGCTGAGCAGTCCGCGGGCCGCACGGCACGCCCCACGAAGGCCCACCCCGGCAGGGGTGGGCCTTCGTGGAGCACGGGGCGAGTGTTCCGGTGCCCTTCGGTGCGGGGCGTGGCCTCGCGCCGGACAGCGCGGCTCGAAGGCCGGCGGATCACCTGCCCGCGAACCTCTCGCTCGTCGTCGTGCGGCTCCCTTCGCCGGGGAGCGGTCCCGCGTGTGGTCCGCCCGGAACGTGTCGCACGTCCGGGCACCTGGACGGCGTGGCCGCCGAGCCCAACAGCCGCCCACGCAAAACGCTCGACCGGGAAACCCCAGCCGAGCGCCTCGCCAACCTACGGGACAGCCCTTAGCCAGCTGACCAGCAGTGTTGCAACCGCCCCTCGAATTCGCCGAGTCCGGGGCCCCGCGGCCGCAGACGGCTACCGCCCCGCGAACTTCCTGCTGACCGCGTCGTAGACGCCCTTGGCCTCCTCGCCGAGGCGCGGGCCGGCGAGCCAGCCCGCCGTCACCGGGCCGATCGAGGTGTTCGAGACCAGCGCGGGCTTGCCGTCCTTGCCGGCCGAGACCCAGCCACCGCCGGACGAACCGCCGGTCATGGTGCAGCCGATGCGGTACATCGTCGGTTCCTCGGCCTTCAGCGACAGCCGGCCGGGCTTGTCCTCGCACTGGAACATCCGCTCGCCGTCGAACGGCGGCGCCGCCGGGAAGCCCGTCGCCGTCATGCTGCCCACCTTCGGCACGGCCGGAGCGTTGAAGTCGACCGGAAGCGCCGAACCGACCGTCTCCTCCAGGGACTTGCCGTTGGCGCCCTTCTCGGGCGTCACATGGATCACGGCGAAGTCGTACGGCGCGCCCCGGCCGCCCGTGGACGCGCCCTGCGAGATCCACTGCTCGGAGGTCTGCGCCCAGTCGCCCCACCACACGCCGTAGGGGGCCACCTGCTCCTTCGAGTCCCCCTTGGTGGAGGTCTTCGCGCCGTTGTTGTACGAGGGGACGAAGGCGATGTTGCGGTACCAGCCGCCCTCCTTGCCCGCGTGGACGCAGTGGCCCGCAGTCCACACCAGGTTGGACTTGCCGGGGTTGGCCGGGTCCTTCACGACGGTCGCGGAGCAGACCATCGAGCCCTTGGGGCCGTCGAAGAAGACCTTCCCGGCCTCGGGTGCGTTGCCGTGGTAGGGCGCGGCGACCGCCGCGGCCTCGACCGGCTGCGGCGTCGGGTCGGTGACCCCCTCGTCACCGGAGATGTCCTCCTCCTCGACCGGCTTGTCGGGCTCCTCGGCCTCGCGCATCCGGTCCGGGTCCCAGAGGTCCTCGATGATCGGGTTGACGAAGTCCTTGGCCTCGCGGAGCCAGGTGTCCTTGTCCCAGTTCTTCCACTCGCCGTTGCGCCACTTGTCCAGGTCGATCCCGTGCTCCTTGAGCCGGTCCTTGAGATCGTCCGGGATCGTGATCTTCCCGTCGGCGGCGCCGTCGGCCGCCGCCGGGGCGCTGGGCTTGTCCGCCGCGTCGCCCTCGCCGGGGCCGCAGGCCGTTGCCGTCAGCGCGAGCGCGGCCGCGAGCGCGCCCGCCGCGAATATCGGCCTGCGAGCGGCCTTCCCCCCACGGTGTGCGGCGAAGATCGGGCGATTGGGTCGCATGTGGTGATCCCCCTGGGACTTCATCAGTTACGTGCGTACGGAACGAGATTGCCTGCGCACATCCCGGCGACGCTGCCGGTGCCGCAATGCGGCCCCCCACTATGCCGGTGCCGCTGGGGACGGTGAGCGGCAGGGCCGTGGTTCCCGGCCTCAAGGATCTTCCGGAATGACCGTGATCCTCCGCTTCCGGCGTCGTTGGTACGGACGGGGGACGCAGGCTTTCAGCGTTCACCGTCGTGCCGCGGCGGTCGACCGTCGTACCGAGGCGCGACACAACCGCGACAGTCGGAGGACGAACAACCGTGGCCGTGACCGAACCCGCTCCGCCGGCACAGCCCGTCGCGCACGAAGGCATCCTGCGCCGCCAGTCGCTCCGTGAGTCGGCGGCACGGACCTACGCCCGTTCGCTGCCCATCGTCCCGGTACGGGCCCGCGGGCTGACGATCGAGGGGGCGGACGGACGGCGGTATCTCGACTGCCTCTCGGGTGCCGGAACCCTCGCCCTCGGTCACAACCACCCCGTCGTTCTGGAAGCGATCAAGAAGGTGCTCGCCTCAGGAGCGCCGCTGCACGTCCTCGATCTCGCCACTCCGGTCAAGGACGCCTTCACCACCGAACTGTTCGCCACGCTGCCGCGGCCGCTCGCCGACGACGCCCGTATCCAGTTCTGCGGGCCGGCCGGCACGGACGCCGTCGAAGCAGCCCTCAAACTGGTCCGCACCGCGACGGGCCGCACCGGACTGCTCGCGTTCACCGGCGCGTACCACGGCATGACGGCCGGGGCCCTCGACGCCTCGGGGGGCGCGGTGGACGTCCGGGTGACGAGGCTGCCCTATCCGCAGAACTACCGCTGCCCCTTCGGGGTCGGCGGCGAACGGGGCGCCGAGCTCGCCGCCCGCTGGACCGGGAACCTGCTGGACGATCCCAAGGGCGGTGTCCCGACGCCCGCCGGCATGATCCTCGAACCTGTGCAGGGCGAGGGCGGTGTGATCCCCGCCCCCGACGGCTGGCTGCGGCGGATGCGCGAGCTCACCGCGTCCCGTTCCATCCCGCTGATCGCCGACGAGGTGCAGACGGGGGTGGGCCGCACCGGAGCCTTCTGGGCGGTGGAGCACAGCGGGATCGTCCCCGACGTGATGGTGCTGTCCAAGGCCATCGGCGGCTCCCTCCCGCTCGCAGTGATCGTCTACCGCTCCGATCTGGACGTCTGGCAGCCCGGTGCCCACGCCGGGACCTTCCGGGGCAACCAGCTCGCCATGGCGGCGGGTGCGGCCACTCTGTCCTTCGTACGGGAGAACCGGCTGGCGGAGCGGGCAGCAATCCTCGGCACACGCATGCTGGGGCAGCTCCAGGGCCTCGCCGCCACCCACCGGTCCATCGGCGACGTACGCGGCCGGGGGCTGATGATCGGTGTCGAACTGGTGAATCCCGACGTCGACGACCCGCAGGCCGACGTCCCGCCGGCCGACCCCGTCCTCGCCGCCGCCGTGCAGCGGGAATGCCTCCGCCGCGGGCTCATCGTCGAACTCGGCGGACGCCACTCCGGGGTCGTCCGTCTGCTGCCTCCCCTCACGCTCACCGACGAACAGGCCCAGGCGGTCCTCGACCGCTTCGCCGACTCCCTGGAAGCGGCCGTGTGCGCACCGCCGCCGCAACGACACCGGGCCGTCTCTGTGATCCCGGACGACACCACAAGGAAGTCCCCGTGAACCCCATCCCCGCTGCCGACGCCCCAGAGCCCGACGCCCGCCCCGCCGCGGACCACCACTCGGGGCACAACGGGACGACGGCCGTCCCCCTCACGGTCGAGCCGGCGACGGTACCGCGGCAGTCGGAAGGGGCGTCCGGGGAGCAGGACGCCGATCCCCGGCCGGGCCCGGCCGAAGCCCCCGCCGGAGCGGCGCCGGGCACGGCGGCCGACCCGCTCGACCATCCCGATCCGCTGACGGCCGCCGACGCGGGAGCGGTCGAGAACCTCCTGCGCTGCTGGGTCAGGGAGAACGACCTCCCCAGGCCCACCGGGGGGTCCTTGCGCATTCCGCTCCAGGCCAGCGGCACCGCCCTGCTCGTCCCCGTCCTCCACTGGTCCCTCACCGGCTGGCACCGTTTCGGACGGCCCCTGCTGGAGGGTGCTCCGGCGGAGGCACCTCCGGCCGACGCCGTCACCGTCGCGGTCCTCCTCACCCGTGAGCCGGGCGCCGACGGCAGCGCACCAGGATCCGGGAACCGTGTGCGAAAGGACGGTGAAGGCCGCCGGTCCGAAGCGGTCGACCTCGCCGGACGCGTCGCGGACTCCGTCCGCCGTACGGCCGGCTTCATCGACGACCGGCGGCGGCGCCCCGCCCCTCGGCACGGAGCCGACCTCTTTCTGACCGCCGAGCAGTCACTGATCCTGGGCCATCCGCTCCACCCCACTCCCAAGAGCCGCGAAGGGCTCTCCGACGCCGAAGCCCGGCTCTACTCACCGGAGTTGTACGGCTCCTTCCCACTCCACTGGCTGGCTGTCGACCGGGACGTGCTGTCCGGCGACTCGGCCTGGACCGAAGAAGGCCGCACGGTGCCCGCCGAACAGCTCACCTCCCGCCTCGCCGGGGACCTCACCCTCCCTCCCGGAACCGTTGCCCTGCCGCTGCATCCCTGGCAGGCCCGCGAAGTGACCCACCGCCCCGAGGCGGCCGCGCTGTTCGACGCGGGACTGCTCCACGACCTGGGTCCCGCCGGTGAACCCTGGCACCCCACCTCGTCCGTCCGCACCGTGCATCAGCCCGGCGCACCGGCCATGCTCAAGCTCTCGCTCGGCGTACGCATCACCAACTCCCGCCGTGAGAACCTCCGCAAGGAACTCCACCGAGGCGTGGAGGTCCACCGCCTCCTCCGCAGCGGCCTGGGCGCACAGTGGCGGACCGCGCACCCCCGCTTCGACATCGTCCGCGACCCCGCATGGCTCGCCGTGGACACCCCGGACGGAGCGCCGCTGCCCGGCCTCGACGTCATGATCCGGCACAACCCGTTCGGCGCCGGCGACGACGCCGTCTGCCTCGCGGGCCTCACCGCTCCCCGGCCCTGGCCGGGCCGTACGGGCAGCCACTCGCGCCTCGCCGAGGTCATCGGCGGCCTCGCCGCCCGCACGGGCCGCTCCACCGGTGCCGTCGCCGCCGAGTGGTTCCTGCGCTACCTCGACCAGGTCGTGCGCCCGGTGCTGTGGCTCGATGCCACGGCCGGTGTCGCCCTCGAAGCCCACCAGCAGAACACCCTGGTGATCATCGATCCGCAGGGCTGGCCCGCCGGCGGCCGCTACCGCGACAACCAGGGCTACTACTTCCGCGAGTCCCGCCGGGCCGAACTCGACCGCCGGCTTCCCGGCATCGGCATCCGCAGCGACACCTTCGTCGACGACACCGTGACGGACGAACGCTTCGCCTACTACCTCGGCATCAACAACGTCCTCGGTCTCGTCGGTGCCTTCGGCTCGCAACGGCTCGCCGACGAACACGTGCTCGTCGCCGCCTTCCGCCGCTTCCTCGACTCCGTCCGCCACCTCGGCTCGCCGCTGCCCGCGCAGCTCCTGGAGTACCCCACCCTGCGCTGCAAGGCGAATCTCCTCACCCGGCTGCACGGCCTCGACGAGCTCGTCGGTCCCGTCGACACCCAGTCCGTGTACGTCACCATCGCCAACCCCCTCCACTCCTGAACGACATCAGTCCCGGTGCAGGTCCGGTCTCCCGAGGAACCGGCCGGCCGGGACCGGTACCACCGACGACCGACCTGTCCGAACTGCCGAGAGGAGAGCGCCACCCATGCCCCCCACCGACGCGAGCGCCGACACCAGCGGCACCACCCCCTCCGCCGGCGGTGGGGTGGAGGACACCCTCGAACTGCGGCTGCCCGAGGAACTCGTGGAGCTCTTCGAACAGGACCGGCAGCCGGGGTCCCGGACGGCCGTGGACCAGGACCCTCCGGCCGCGACGCCCGGGGAGGGCCCCGAGGGCAAGCACCCCGACCACGCGCCCTTCCCCGGCGAGGACCTGCTGGACGCCCTCTCCGAGTGGGGTGCCGTGCCCACCCCCATCGGTTCCTTCCAACTCGTGCCCGTCCGGATCGAACGCGATCTGCGGCTGATCAGCCGCTGGATGAACGACCCCGCCGTCGCGGCCTTCTGGGAGCTGGCAGGACCGGAGTCCGCCACCGAGGCCCACCTCGGCGGTCAGCTGGCGGGGGACGGCCGCAGCGTCCCCTGCCTCGGCGTGCTCGACGGTGTGCCGACGGGCTACTTCGAGATCTACCGCGCCGACCTCGACCCGCTCGCACGCCACTACCCGGCCCGGCCCCATGACACCGGCATCCACCTGCTCATCGGGGGCGTCGCCGACCGCGGCCGCGGCGTCGGTACGACCCTGCTCCGGGCCGCGGCCGATCACGTGCTCGACCACCGGCCCCGCTGCGGACGCGTGGTCGCCGAGCCCGACCTGCGCAACACCCCTTCCGTCTCCGCCTTCCTCAGCGCCGGCTTCCGCTTCTCCGCCGAGGTCGACCTGCCCGACAAGCGAGCCGCGCTCATGGTCCGCGACAGAGCGCTGAGCAAGGTGCTGTGACCGACCCGCTGCCTCACGTACATCGCTCGAACCGCATCGGTTCCATCCGAGGAGTCCCCGTGCCGAAGTCCCCTGCCACCCCAGACTCCGACGAGCCGTCCGCCCTGCTCGCGCCGGCCGAGCTCACCCCGGAAGCCTGGCAACGGGCGTCCGTCCGTCTGCTCGCCAAGACGCTCGGTGAATTCGCCTACGAAGAGATCATCGAGCCGCTGCCCCAGGGCCACGACGACGGCTACGCACTCCGCCTCGACGAAGGGGAGAACCTCACCTTCCGGGCCCGGCGCGGCGCGTACGGCAGCTGGACGGTCGACCCCGACTCCGTCCGGTGCGACGGAACCCCGTTCACCGACCCGCTCCGCTTCCTGACGGCCGCCCGCCACCTCCTCGCGCTCGACGGCGCCACGCTCGGCCACCTCGTACGCGAGCTGAGCACGACCCTGGCCGCCGACTGCAGGCTCGACCACACCGCACTTCCCGCCGCCCGGCTCGCCGACCTCGACTACGCCTCCCTGGAGGGCCACCAGACCGGCCATCCCTGGCTGGTCCTCAACAAGGGCCGCCTCGGCTTCTCCGCCCGGGACTGCGCCCGCTGGGCCCCGGAGGCGCGGAATCCGGCCCGACTTCCGTGGATCGCCGTCAGTACCCGCCTCGCCGCCTACCGAGGCGTGCGGGGACTCGACACCCCCGAGCTCCTCTACGCCGCGGAACTCGACGCTCCGGTGCGCGGGGCCTTCACCGCCACGCTGACGAACCGCGGCCTCGACCCCTCCGACTACCTCCTGCTGCCCGTGCACCCCTGGCAGTGGGACCAGGTGCTGCTGCCCCTCTACGCCCCCTCGATCGCCCGCGATGAAATCGTCCCGCTCACCACGGACGGCGACCTGCGGCTTCCGCAGCAGTCCATCCGCACCTTCCTCAACACCAGCCGCCCCGACCGGCACACCGTGAAGCTCCCGCTGTCCGTGCTCAACACGCTCGTCTGGCGGGGACTGCCGACCGAGCGCACACTCGCCGCGCCCGCCGTCACCTCATGGGTCCACGGACTGCGCGACCACGACCCCTTCCTCCGCGACGAGTGCGGAGTGATCCTGCTGGGGGAGGTGGCCTCGGTCACCGTCGAGCACCCGCACTACGACCGGCTGCCCGAGGTGCCGTACCAGTACAGGGAACTGCTCGGCGTCATCTGGCGGGAGCCCTTGCGGCTGCCCGCCGGGGAGCGGGCCCGCACCCTCGCCTCGCTCCTGCACACCGACCCCGTGGGGCGCGCCTTCACCGCCGAACTGGTCGAACGCTCCGGGCTGGCCCCCGCCACCTGGCTGCGTCACCTCTTCGCCGCCCTGCTCCCGCCCCTGCTGCACTTCCTCTACCGGTACGGCACGGTCTTCTCCCCCCACGGCGAGAACGCCATCGTGGTCTTCGACGACCACGACGTGCCCGTACGTCTCGCGATCAAGGACTTCGTCGACGACGTGAACGTCAGCGCCAGGGCCCTGCCGGAACTGGGCACCATGCCCGACGACGTGCGCGCGGTCCTGCTCACGGAGGAGCCCGCCTTCCTCACCCAGTTCATCCACTCCGGTCTCTTCGTCGGGGTGTTCCGCCATCTCGCCCCGCTGTGCGAGGAGCAACTGGGCGTACCCGAGGCCGAGTTCTGGTCTCTCGTCCGTGCGGAGATCCTGCTCCACCAGTCGCGCTTCCCCGAGCTCAAGGACCGCTACGAGCTGTTCGACCTGCTCACTCCGCGTATCGAGCGCCTCTGCCTGAACCGCAACCGGCTCCACCTCGACGGCTACCGTGACCGCCCCCAGCGCCCGCACGCCGCCGTCCACGGGACGGTCCGCAACCCTCTGAGCGTGTGACGACGCAGCGCTCCGGCCGGGACCGGAACGCACTGTCAGCGGCGCCCCGTAGGGTGGGCGGTCTATGACGAAGCCATCCCTCCCCGAGCTCCTCCACGCAGCGGTCGCCGCCGTCGGCGGCGTCGAAAGGCCTGGCCAGGTCACCATGGCCGAGTCCGTCTCCCAGGCCATCGACGACGGGTCCCATCTGCTCATCCAGGCCGGCACCGGCACGGGCAAGTCCCTCGGGTACCTCGTGCCCGCCCTGGCCCACGGGGACCGCGTGGTGGTCGCCACGGCGACGCTCGCGCTGCAGCGTCAGCTCGTGGAGCGGGACCTGCCGCGGACGGTGGACGCCTTGCATCCGCTGCTCCGCCGCAGGCCGGAGTTCGCCATGCTCAAGGGCCGGTCGAACTATCTGTGTCTGCACCGCCTCCACGAGGGCGTCCCCCAGGAAGAGGAGGACGGGCTCTTCGACCCTCCCCTGGCCTTCGGCATGGGGAACCCCACCTCGGCGGCCGCCCCCACCAGCAAGCTGGGCCAGGACCTGACGCGCCTGCGCGACTGGTCCGACGAGACCGAGACCGGCGACCGGGACGACCTCACCCCCGGTGTGTCCGACCGGGCGTGGTCGCAGGTCTCCGTTTCCTCCCGGGAGTGCCTCGGCGCGAGCAAGTGCGCCTACGGGGCGGAGTGCTTCGCGGAGATGGCGCGGGAGCGCGCCAAGCTCGCCGAGGTCGTCGTGACGAACCACGCCCTGCTCGCCATCGACGCGATCGAGGGCGCCCCGGTGCTTCCGCAGCACGAGGTGCTGATCGTGGACGAGGCGCACGAACTGGTCTCGCGCGTCACCGGCGTCGCCACGGGCGAACTCACTCCCGGTCAGGTCAACCGCGCGGTGCGACGCGCCGCCAGACTGGTCAACGAGAAGGCGGCCGATCAGCTGCAGACGGCCGCCGAGGGCTTCGAGAGGCTGATGGAGCTCGCGCTGCCCGGCCGCCTTGAGGAGATCCCGGAGGACCTGGGGTACGCACTGCTGGCGCTGCGCGACGCCGCCCGCACGGTGATCTCGGCGCTGGGCGCCACCCGCGACAAGTCCGTCCAGGACGAGGACGTCGTCCGCAAGCAGGCGCTCGCCTCGGTCGAGTCCGTCCACGAGGTCGCCGAGCGGATCAGCCACGGCTCCGAGTACGACGTGGTCTGGTACGAGCGCCACGACCGCTTCGGAGCGTCCCTGCGCGTCGCCCCGCTCTCGGTGTCGGGTCTGCTGCGGGAGAAGCTCTTCGCCGACCGCTCGGTGGTGCTCACCTCGGCGACGCTCAAGCTGGGCGGCGATTTCAACGGTGTGGGCGCGTCGCTCGGACTGGCCCCCGAGGGCGCCGAGGGCGAGGAGCTTCCCGCCTGGAAGGGCGTCGACGTCGGCTCGCCGTTCGACTACCCGAAGCAGGGAATCCTCTACGTCGCGAAGCATCTGTCCCGTCCGGTACGGGACGGCGGACGGGACGACATGCTCGACGAGCTCACCGAGCTGATCCAGGCCGCCGGAGGCCGCACGCTCGGCCTGTTCTCCTCGATGCGTGCGGCCCAGCTCGCGGCCGAGGAGCTGCGTTCCCGCATCCCCGAGTTCCCGATCCTGCTCCAGGGTGAGGAGACGCTCGGGGAGCTGATCAAGAACTTCGCGGCTGATCCGAAGACCTGTCTGTTCGGCACGCTCTCCCTCTGGCAGGGAGTCGACGTCCCCGGTCCGAGCTGCCAGCTGGTGGTGATGGACAAGATCCCGTTCCCGCGCCCGGACGACCCTCTGATGAGCGCCCGCCAGAAGGCCGTGGAGGACGCTGGCGGGAACGGATTCATGGCCGTGGCGGCGACCCATGCCGCGCTGCTGATGGCCCAGGGCGCCGGCCGGCTCGTGCGGGCCACGGGAGACCGTGGTGTGGTCGCCGTGCTTGACCAGCGGCTGGCCATGGCGCGGTACGGGAGCTATCTGAAGGCGTCACTGCCCGATTTCTGGTACACGACGGACCGTAATCAGGTGCGCCGCTCCCTTGCGGCCATCGACGCGACGGCGAGGGCGGACGGGAAGTAGGACAGGAGGATAGGCGGACAGGGGCCTGGTCGCTCCGCGAGGCGGCGCGGGCCGTCCCTTGCGACGGGACGTCGGACGGGGCGGCCCCTGTGGACGCAACAGGGCCCCGGAACCGGCGCAGTGGGTCCCGGGGCCCGGCCAGAGCCGACGGAGTGTGCTCACACCCGCCGGAGCACCGCCACCACCTTGCCGAGGATCGTCGCCTCGTCCCCGGGGATCGGCTGGTACGCCGCGTTGTGGGGGAGCAGCCATACGTGGCCGTCCTCGCGCTTGAAGCGCTTGACCGTGGCCTCGCCGTCCAGCATGGCTGCCACGATGTCGCCGTTCTCGGCGACCGGCTGACGGCGGACCGTGACCCAGTCGCCGTCGCAGATCGCGGCCTCGATCATCGAGTCACCGACGACCTTCAGGACGAACAGCTCACCGTCGCCGACCAGCTGCCGGGGGAGTGGGAAGACGTCCTCGACCGACTCCTCGGCGAGGATGGGGCCACCGGCGGCGATGCGGCCGACCAGCGGCACGTACGAGGCGGCGGGCTTGCCCGTGGTGTCCGTGGGCTGCGTGGCCGGCTGGTCCGAGCCGCGCACCTCGTAGGCCCGCGGCCGGTGGGGGTCGCGCCGGAGGAAGCCCTTCCGCTCCAGAGCCATGAGCTGATGGGCCACGGACGACGTGCTGGAGAGGCCGACCGCCTGGCCGATCTCACGCATCGACGGCGGGTATCCGCGGCGCTGCACCGAGTCACGGATGACCTCGATGACCCGGCGCTGGCGGTCCGTGAGGCCGGAGCTGTCCGCGCGGATTCCTGGAGGTCGACCGGGCAGCGAACGAGCGGGGCGCCCGGGCTCTGCGCCCTCCGGGGTCGTGGCTGCGTCATTCATGGCATGCACCGGCTCGAATCGGTTCTGGGAGCGGTCCTGGGCAGTGATGGTGGCACTGTCAGCGGTGGTGGTCACGTCGGCCCCTCTCGAGATGGTCTCCCTAGCTGGACAACGGTAGTTGCTTTCGAAAGGTTGCGCCAAACACACGTTCGAGTGAAAAAACGCAGATCACCTTACGCTCGCATGTGGCTGGGTGTATAGGCGGCCGCTCCGATGATCCGGGTCGTCGCGACCGCCTTCGCGGCCGGGTGTGAGCCGCGGGGCTGTCCACCGCCAGTCTGTCATCCGGGACGCCGGAAAGGGGCGACCGCGGCCCCCGGAATCGGATGCGCCGGGCCCCTCCCGTAATCTCGTGGCCGGCCCGGCGGCGGCCGCGAGCCACGGGGCGCGCGCTCCTGAGGTGCGACACGCGCCGGTGCGGGATTGGCGGGCCGAACCCCAGATCTAGTGGTTGGATTGTCCCAGCCGCCTAGAAGTTGTGGTCCCCGGTCCATCAAGGTCGCAGCGATCGCCTATGCTTGTGGCTGCTTCGAGGGGGCCGATGCGCCCCCGCGGGGCTGTTCAGTCGTGCTGTCGAGGAGGGTTGGGAACCATGCACTGCCCCTTCTGCAGGCACCCTGACAGTCGTGTCGTCGACAGCCGGACCACCGACGACGGCACGTCGATCCGGCGCCGCCGCCAGTGCCCCGATTGCTCCCGTCGGTTCACGACGGTCGAGACGGCGTCGCTGATGGTGATCAAGCGCAGCGGGGTGACCGAGCCCTTCAGCCGCAACAAGGTCATCTCCGGCGTGCGCAAGGCGTGCCAGGGGCGGCCCGTCACCGAGGACGCCCTCGCCCAGCTCGGCCAGCGGGTCGAGGAGGCGGTGCGCGCCACCGGCAGCGCCGAGCTGACCACCCACGACGTGGGTCTGGCCATACTCGGCCCCCTGCAGGAACTCGACCTCGTCGCGTACCTGCGCTTCGCGTCCGTGTACCGAGCGTTCGACTCGCTCGAAGACTTCGAGGCCGCCATCGCGGAGCTGCGCGAGCAGCGGCAACCGGCAGAGGAGAGCGGGCCCGGTGCGACCCACGAGGTCCCCGAGCCCGCCAGGGCTGCCGACTGATCGAACGGCCCCGCGGGGCGGGGCGGGGTTCGGTCGCAGAGCGGCTGAGGAGACCTGTCACGGGTGCTGCGCACGGCGCTGCGTCCGTGATGACAGACAGAGACCGTGCCACGGGAAGAACTGGGCACTTCAGGGCGTTTTTGCCCGTATATGGGAGGCGGCATGACAGAGACGACGAGCGGCCCGGCACGAGGGTCCCGCGCCAAGGGATCCAAGGCTGCCGCGGCCCGGCAGGGCCTGCGCATCGAGCGCGTCCACACCACACCCGGCGTGCACCCGTACGACGAGGTGGCCTGGGAGCGCCGTGACGTCGTCATGACCAACTGGCGCGACGGCTCGGTCAACTTCGAGCAGCGTGGCGTCGAGTTCCCCGACTTCTGGTCGGTGAACGCGGTCAACATCGTCACCAGCAAGTACTTCCGCGGGGCGGTCGGCACCCCGCAGCGCGAGGTGAGCCTGAAGCAGCTCATCGACCGCATCGTGAAGACGTACCGCAAGGCCGGTGAGGACTACAAGTACTTCGCCTCGCCCGCCGACGCGGAGATCTTCGAGCACGAGCTGGCGTACGCCCTTCTGCACCAGATCTTCAGCTTCAACTCGCCGGTGTGGTTCAACGTCGGCACGCCCCAGCCGCAGCAGGTCTCCGCCTGCTTCATCCTGTCCGTCGACGACTCCATGGAGTCGATCCTCGACTGGTACAAGGAAGAGGGCATGATCTTCAAGGGCGGCTCCGGCGCCGGTCTGAACCTCTCCCGGATCCGCTCCTCCAAGGAACTGCTCTCCTCCGGCGGGAACGCCTCCGGACCGGTCTCCTTCATGCGCGGGGCCGACGCCTCCGCCGGAACGATCAAGTCCGGTGGTGCGACGCGGCGGGCCGCCAAGATGGTCATCCTCGACGTCGACCACCCCGACGTCGAGGACTTCATCGAGACCAAGGTCAAGGAGGAGGAGAAGATCCGCGCGCTGCGCGACGCGGGCTTCGACATGGACCTGGGCGGCGACGACATCACGTCCGTCCAGTACCAGAACGCCAACAACTCCGTCCGTGTGAACGACGAGTTCATGAAGGCCGTCGAGGCCGGTGGCAAGTTCGGCCTGCGTGCCCGGATGACCGGCGAGGTCATCGAGGAGGTCGACGCGAAGTCGCTCTTCCGCAAGATGGCCGAGGCGGCGTGGGCCTGTGCCGATCCGGGCATCCAGTACGACGACACCATCAACCACTGGCACACCTGCCCCGAGTCGGGCCGGATCAACGGCTCGAACCCGTGCAGCGAGTACATGCACCTGGACAACACGTCCTGCAACCTGGCCTCGCTGAACCTGATGAAGTTCCTGAAGGACGACGGCAGGGGCAACCAGTCCTTCGACGTCGAGCGCTTCCAGAAGGTCGTCGAACTCGTCATCACGGCGATGGACATCTCCATCTGCTTCGCGGACTTCCCGACTCGGAAGATCGGCGAGAACACCCGCGCCTTCCGTCAGCTCGGCATCGGCTACGCCAACCTGGGCGCCCTGCTGATGGCGACCGGCCACGCGTACGACTCCGACGGCGGCCGCGCCCTGGCCGGTGCCGTCACCTCGCTGATGACGGGCACCTCCTACCGGCGCTCCGCCGAGCTCGCCGCGGTCGTCGGCCCGTACGACGGCTACGCCCGAAATGCCGAACCGCACCAGCGGGTGATGAAGCAGCACGCCGACGCCAACGGCACGGCCGTCCGCATGGACGACCTGGACACCCCGATCTGGGCCGCGGCCACCGAGGCCTGGCAGGACGTGGTCCGCCTCGGCGCGAAGAACGGTTTCCGCAACGCGCAGGCGTCCGTCATCGCCCCGACCGGCACGATCGGTCTCGCGATGTCCTGCGACACCACCGGTCTGGAGCCGGACCTCGCACTGGTCAAGTTCAAGAAGCTCGTCGGCGGCGGCTCGATGCAGATCGTCAACGGCACCGTGCCGCAGGCGCTGCGCCGTCTCGGCTACCAGGAAGAGCAGATCGAGGCGATCGTCGCCCACATCTCCGAGCACGGCAACGTGATCGACGCTCCGGGCCTGAAGCCCGGGCACTACGAGGTCTTCGACTGCGCTATGGGCGAGCGCGCCATCTCCCCGATGGGCCACGTCCGGATGATGGCCGCGATCCAGCCGTGGATCTCCGGCGCCCTGTCCAAGACGGTCAACATGCCGGAGACGGCGACCGTCGAGGAGGTCGAGGAGATCTACTTCGAGGCCTGGAAGATGGGCGTCAAGGCCCTCGCGATCTACCGGGACAACTGCAAGGTCGGCCAGCCGCTCTCCGCCAAGAAGAAGGAGGAGGAGAAGCAGGAGATCGCCGAGAAGGCCGAGGAGGCCATCCGTACCGCGGTCGAGAAGGTCGTCGAGTACCGCCCGGTGCGCAAGCGCCTGCCCAAGGGCCGTCCCGGCATCACGACCTCCTTCACGGTCGGCGGCGCCGAGGGCTACATGACCGCCAACTCCTACCCGGACGACGGTCTCGGCGAGGTCTTCCTGAAGATGTCGAAGCAGGGCTCCACGCTCGCGGGCATGATGGACGCCTTCTCCATCGCCGTCTCGGTCGGCCTGCAGTACGGCGTGCCGCTGGAGACCTACGTCTCCAAGTTCACGAACATGCGCTTCGAGCCGGCCGGCATGACGGACGACCCGGACGTGCGGATGGCGCAGTCGATCGTCGACTACATCTTCCGCCGCCTGGCGCTCGACTTCCTGCCCTTCGAGACCCGCTCGGCGCTCGGCATCCACTCGGCCGAGGAGCGTCAGCGGCATCTGGAGACGGGTTCGTACGAGCCCGCCGAGGACGAGGTGGACGTCGAGGGCCTGGCCCAGTCCGCCCCGCGCCAGCAGGAGAGCCTGAAGCCGGTCTCCGCCCCGAAGGCCGGGACTCCGGCCCCGCAGCAGGCCCACACCTCCGCGGAACTGGTCGAGATGCAGCTCGGCATCAGCGCCGACGCGCCGCTGTGCTTCTCCTGCGGCACGAAGATGCAGCGTGCGGGTTCCTGCTACATCTGCGAGGGCTGCGGCTCGACGAGCGGCTGCAGCTGACACCGGGCGGCCCGCGCCGGGTGTGACGCCCGGCGCCGGCCGAACCCGGGGCGTGGGATCCGGGGGAGGGACACCGGCGACGAGCCGGCGTCCCTCCCCCGGTTCTCGCCCCTCGCCGCGGCACGGTAGGACCGGGCCGGCCCACGCCCCCTCCGGCCGGCGGCGTGGGCGACGAGGGACGGGGCACACCGGTCGCCCCGGGGCGGGTGCCGCGGTCTCGGCCGGGCCCGCCGCGAAGGCTCCCCTCAGGCGGGCGTGCCCATCAGCTCGGCGAACTCGGCCGGGTCGGCGCTGAAACCGCGCAGGACCGGACGCAGCTGCCACGCTCCCGCGTCGTCCCGGGTGAACTCCGCGATCGTGGCGGCCGAGGCGTCCGGGACGCCCGAAAGGTCGTGGCTCGCCAGCTCCACCGGACCGTCGAGTATCCGGACTCCGGTGTTGGGGACGTCGGCGAAGGACTTCTCCGCGTTCCGCTGCTGGATGACGACGCCGACGACGACCCTCGCGTAGGCAGCCGCCAGCCGTTCGAGTTCGAGGGTCATCACCTCGTCCGCGCCGAAGCCCTGCCCGGTACGGCTGTCCCGGTCCAGGGTGATGGTGCCGTCGGGCGACCGGCTGTCGAAGTGCACGAGATAGGCGGGCGCGCCGTGCGGGGCGTCCGCCCTGTAGGTGGCGGCGACGATGTCGAGGTCGTGGGCGGCCGCTCCGATGGGGCTGGGGTCCCACTTGAGCGTCACCTGGACCTTCCGGAGCCCTTTGCTGAGACTGCTCACCCGAATTCCCTTCCTCTCGGACGGCGTAGGCCCGCCAGGACGGTGGTCCGGCCGTCAACTCCGCGCGTCACGTGCGAGTTGTCATCGTGTCATGTGATCGACGACGTCCGGGGTCGGACGGGAGGGGGCGGCTCGAACCGGTCGGGCCGTTGACCGGAGGCGTACCTTCACCCGGTAGAGTGACCAAGGCCACGTCCCCTGGCCGTACGATGGCGCGGTGCTGGTCAAGTGGATTCGCTGCACCGTCGTGGACCGTCGGGGGTTCGAACGCGGGCAGCGGAAATGGGCGGGGCTGCTGGGGGAGCCGGGCTTCCGGGGGCAGGGTGGCGGCTGGAGCAGGGGGCGGCCGGATGTCGCGCACGTGTTCGCGTTCTGGGAGTCCCGCGCGTTCTACGACTCATTCATGGCGCGGTCGCACGACCGACTCGCGTCCGCCCAGTCGGGCACGTACAGGAACCTCCAGGCAAAGCTCTTCGACCACCGCTTCGACGTGAAGACCGGATTCGAGCCGCGCTTCACGGACGCCGACGTGGTGCGCGTGGCGCACTGCAAGGTGCACGAGCACCGGGTCGAGCACTTCTCCCTGATGCAGGAGAAGGTGTGGAACCCGGCGATGGCGGGGTCTCCGGGAATGGTGCGGGGGCTCTTCGGCGAGGCTCCGGGGAACGAGTTCCTGGTGCTGTCCATGTGGCAGTCGGTCGCCGAGCACGGCAAGTACCGGGTGGAACGGGTGGAGCGGCTCTCCCTGAGAGCACAGACGGAGGCGGACATCGCGGCGCTGGCCGGCGACGTCGTGGAGCTTCAGCCGTCCTGGACCGTGTGACCGCCTGGACGGGCGGGGGCGGACGAACCGCCGGCGGACGCCGCCACCGCGGACGGAGCGGAGGACCGTTGCCCACTTCGGCCCGGCCCACGGATGTGTGCGCGTCATGTGAGGACACGCCGCAGCCGTGCCACCGGGCTCCGCGTGCGAGGCCGCTCCGATCTAGGGTTTGTCCTATGGCACGACCACGGCGCATCGTCCTCGTCCGGCACGGCGAGTCGGAGGGCAACGCCGACGACTCGGTCTACGAGCGCAAGCCCGATCATGCGCTGAGCCTCACCGACCGTGGGTGGCACCAGGCCGAGGAGACCGGCAACCGGCTGCGCGGGCTGTTCGGCCACGAGCGCGTCAGTGTCTATGTGTCGCCTTATCGACGTACCCACCAGACCCTTCACGCGTTCCGGCTCGACCCTCGGCTCGTCCGGGTCAGGGAGGAGCCGCGGCTGCGCGAGCAGGACTGGGGGAACTGGCAGGAGAGGGACGCCGTGCGGTTGCAGAAGGCCTACCGCGATGCCTACGGCCACTTCTTCTACCGCTTTCCGCAGGGTGAGTCGGGAGCCGATGTGTACGACAGGGTGGGGGCGTTCCTGGAGAGCCTCTACCGGAGCTTCGAATCGCCCGAGCACCCGCCCAACGTCCTGCTCGTCACCCACGGACTGACCATGCGCCTCTTCTGCATGCGCTGGTTCCACTGGACGGTGCCCGAGTTCGAGTCGCTGTCGAATCCCGACAACGGCGAGACGCGGGTGCTGCTGCTCGGCGAGGACGGCCGGTACACGCTGGACAGGCCTTTCGAGCGCTGGTGCACCCCCGAGTGGTACGGGATCACCGGTTAGAGTGGCGGTGCGATGACCGCTGACTCCTCTCTCGACCGGCGCCTCGACCGCGCCCTGGCCAGCCTGCGCGGGCTGTCCGTGGGAGACGCCCTGGGCTCCCAGTTCTTCGTACCCTCCAACTATCCGCTGCTGAAACGGCGCGCGCTGCCGTCGGGGCCCTGGCAGTGGACCGACGACACCGAGATGGCCTGCTCGGTGGTGGCCGTCCTGGCCGCCCACAGCCGGATCGACCAGGACGCCCTCGCGCGGTCCTTCGCCGACCACCACGACTTCGACCGGGGCTACGGGCCCGCCGTCAACCGGATGCTGCGGCTGATCCGCGAGGGCGGCGACTGGCGTGAGCTGGCCTCGCAGCTCTTCAACGGCCAGGGCTCGTGGGGCAACGGCGCGGCGATGCGTATCGCCCCGCTCGGCGCCTGGTACGCCGACGACCCCGAGCAGGCCACCCATCAGGCGGAGATCTCCGCGTACACGACGCACCAGCACCGCGAGGCCGTCGTCGGCAGCATGGCGGTCGCGGCGGCGGCGGCGCTCGCGGCCGCCCCGGGCGGGCCTCCGCCGCCCGCCGACCTGCTCGACGGCGTGATCGCACTCGTGCCGCGCAGCGCGGTGGGGCAGGGGCTCCGCCGGGCGCGCGACATGCTCGACTACGGCGATGCCGGCACGGTCGCGGCGGTGCTCGGCCGGGGACGGCGCACCAGCGCGCACGACACCGTTCCGTTCGCGCTCTGGTCCGCGGCACGGGCGCTCGGGGACTTCGAGAAGACCTTCTGGACCACCGCTCAGGTCGGCGGGGACGTCGACACGACCTGCGCCATCGCGGGGGGAGTGGTCGCGGCGGCGGGGGCCGGGGCTCCGCCCGCGGCCTGGCTGGCGCAGACCGAGGACCTGCCCGACTGGCTGCCCGCCCAGGTTGCCTGACCGGCGGAGGCTGCCCGGGCGGGGCCTTGCTCCCGGCCGTCCCGACGCTCTGTCACGGTCCTGCCACAACCCGGTCGCGACGGGGCGTTCCGCGGGGTCCGGGGCTAGCCTGTCGGCCACGCCGCAGCGTTGATCACGACGGGCGTGCGCCGATGAGACGCCGGGACGGCGGGACGGCCCTGTCTGCCCCACCCGCGGTGCCCGGTCGGGAGGGGGTCCCGTGCCAGACGTACCGTCCACACCGCAAGCCCCGGACACCGGGCCCGGGCCGGAGGAGCGAGCCGGATCCGGGGAAGAATCGTTCGTCCAGGACCGGGTCCCGGAGCGGGACGACGATTCCGGCGACGGCTCCGGGCCGCCTGCGGATCCTGCGGGTCCGGTCCCGGCCCTGCCGCCGGCAGGGACGCGGGAGCGGCATTCGGACGGCGGCCGCGAGCGGACCACGCACGAGGCCGGTGACGCCCGGCCTCGTGGAGACGGGGGAAGGCCACCCGAGTCGGGACGGTCACCGGAGTCGGGGGCGTCGCCGGAATCGGGCGGGCACGCGGCGACAGCCGGGTCCGCGGCCGTCGGTGCGTCGGCGGAGGGGGACCCGCTCGGTACCGCGCCGCGCGATGCCGTCGGCGGTGCTCCGGACGCCGGGTCCCCTGGGCCACCGGGCATGCCCGGGGCCGCACAGAGCCACGGTTCGTTGGCCGGCCCCGGCGGCGCCCAGGCGCGCACGCAGCACGGACAGCCCTGGCGTCCACCGGTCGAACGGCCCGAGGCCCGGCTCGCCTCCATCCGCCCCGCCCGGCGCGAGCCCGCTCGTGCGGCGACGCTCTGGTGTGCCCTCGCCACCGCACTGCTCAGCGCATTGCTGCTCGGTGACGGGCTCGGGGTGAACCTGCTGATCGTCGCGGCGCCGGCCACGCTCGCCGCGTACTTCGCCGCCAGAGCCGCGGGCCGACGGCTGCGCCCCTGGACGGCCGTCTGGGCGGTCGGCGGCCTCGCGCTGCTGCTCGTCCCGGCCCTGCGCGACGCGGGCTGGCCGACGTTCCTGGCCGTGGTCTCGGCGCTGGCCGTCGGCTCGCTCGCTCTTCACGGGGGCCGCACCTGGCCGGGCGTCGTCCTCGGTCCGGTCGGCGTGCTGGACTCGCTGGTGACCGGTCCGGTGTGGGGGTGGCGCGGACTCCGCGAACGTGCGGACGGTTCGAGGGGCCGCTGGGGCCCCGTGCTGCGCGCGAGCGCGGTGGCCGTCTTCCTGCTCCTCGTGTTCGGCGCGCTGTTCGCGGGCGCCGACGCGGCGTTCGCCGATCTGCTCGGCCAGCTGACACCGGACGTCTCGGGTGTCGACGCCCCCTGGCGCTTCCTGCTGTTCCTCGTCGGGCTGGCCGGGGCACTCGCGGCGGCGCACACCGCGGCGGCGCCGTTGCGCTGGGACCGCTTCACCCTGCGACAGGGCAGAGCGAGGGGCAGGGTCGAGTGGGCCCTTCCCCTGATCGTCCTGGACCTGCTCTTCGCGGCCTTCATCGCCGTCCAGCTGGCCGTCCTCTTCGGCGGGTACGACAGGGTGCTCCGCGAGACGGGACTCACCTACGCCGAGTACGCGCGGCAGGGTTTCTGGCAGCTGCTGTGGGCCACTCTGCTCACCCTCGTCGTCATCGGGCTGGCGCTGCGCTGGGCGCCGTGCGGAGGGGCCCGCGACAGCGCCCTCGTCCGCGCGGTGCTCGGCACGCTGTGCGTACTCACCCTGGTGGTGGTGGCCTCCGCGCTGCGCAGGATGGACCTCTACGTCGACGCGTACGGGCTGACGCGGCTGCGGATCTCGGTCGCCGCGATGGAGCTGTGGCTGGGACTCGTGCTGGTGCTGATCATCGCCGCGGGGATCCTCGGGAGCCGCTGGCTGCCGCGCGCCGTCGCGGGCAGTGCCGCCGCCGCGGTCCTGGCCTTCGGCCTCGGCTCGCCCGACGCGCTGGTCGCCGAGCGCAACGTCCAGCGCTTCGAGAGCACAGGGAAGATCGACGTCCGGTATCTGCGCGATCTTTCGGCGGACGCCGTCCCCGCTCTCGACGCCCTTCCCGAGCCGGTGCGCTCCTGCGCGCTGAAGGACATCGAACGCGTCCTGTGGGAGACGGAGCAGTCCTGGTACGACACGAGCTGGGGGCAGGCCCGGGCGAGGGAGATCCTGGAGAAGCGGCCGGCATCGGCGGGCGGTTCGTCCTGCCGGGAGTACGGGCGGTACGGAGGGGGCGGGGACGAGTACACCCGTGACGGGTACGGGGAGGACTCCTACCCCGACGACTTCGACCCCGGTACCGGCATGGACTGACGGCGCCGTCCGCCCGGGCGCCTACCTGGCGCCGCCCGGTGCGCCGTCCGCCCGCACGGTCCGCCTCGCCGCGAGGTGCGGTCCGCTCCCCGCCAGAGCGAGTGACGTCGGCGAGGCGAGCGTGACGACCGGAGGCCGGTCGTGAACCCCCGGCGCCGCCCGATGACGCCGCCGGCCCGGCACCCGGTTGCCGACGTCCCGGAGGCCGGGCTGCCGTCGCTGGGGGACGCGCCGGATCACGGAAGCGTTCCTGAGGATCTCTGCCAACTGGCCTGCCGGACGCGGGCGGTGACATAGTCGACAGCCGGATGCGGCCTGCGTGCGGTCCTTCACGAATGCGATACGTCGACGGTCGAGCGCTTCCAGGGGCTGTTCGTCAGCGGCGCCATCGAGTCGCCGACGCATCTCCTCCGGTGGGCGTACGGCGGGGTGTGGCCCGGGGTGACGTGTGTTCGGACGCGATGGACGAGATGGTCTTCGGCGTGATTCCGGCGATGATGATGTACCGACACAAAATGTGCGGAAGCGAATGATGGGACGTCGGCATCGCCGGCATGATCGATCGGGCCGTGATGCCGCCGCTGCGCCGGTGCGACGGCGGACGGCGGGCGCGTCCGGGAGAAGGGGGAGCCGGGGTGTCGCGGCCGCGCCGCGCGGCGTAATCTGTCTGGCGCCATGCCGTACGAACCACCCACCCACACCGTTGAGCGCTCACTCCGCGCCACCACCGGTGCCAAGATCATCGCCGGTGTCGACGAGGTCGGGCGAGGGGCGTGGGCCGGTCCTGTCACAGTGTGCGCGGCCGTCACGGGCCTGCGCAGGCCCCCCGAGGGGCTGACCGACTCCAAGCTGATCACTCCCAAGCGTCGCGCCGTCCTGGCCGCGGAGCTGGATAGATGGGTCACCTGTCATGCGCTCGGGCACGCCTCCCCGGAGGAGATCGACGACCTGGGGATGACGGCGGCCCTGCGGCTGGCGGCCGTGCGGGCTCTGGACGGGCTTCCCGTCCGGCCCGACGCGGTCATCCTGGACGGCAAGCACGACTACCTGGGCGCGCCCTGGCGGGTCCGGACGGTCATCAAGGGCGACCAGTCCTGTATCGCCGTGGCGGCCGCCTCGGTGATCGCCAAGGTGCGGCGGGATGCGCTGATGGCCGAGCTCGGACTGGAAGCGGCGGCGTTCGAGCCGTACGCCTTCGCGGACAACGCCGGCTACCCGTCGCCCGTGCACAAGGCGGCGCTGCACGAGCTGGGTCCCACCCCCTTCCACCGGCTTTCCTGGGCCTACCTCGACGCGATGCCGCGCTGGCGGCATCTGAAGAAGGTCCGGCTCCCGGTGGAGACGGCCGCTCTGGAAAGCGGGGGCCAACTCGGCTTCGACTTCTGAACCGGCCGTACCGGGAGTACTGTGCCGACCGGCCTCACGACCGGTCGCACTTATGTGCCACCCGCCGGTGCTCGTCGCACCGGCGTTTGATAGACATCCACCCATGCCTCTCATCCCCGAGGAGCCTCAGATTCACGAGAGTGCCCAGGGTCCCCGCGCTGCATCGGCCGCAGGCCGCACCGCGCCGACCCCTCGTCCCGTACCCGGCCCGCGTGGCGCGGCCGCACCCCGTCCCGGGCGCCCCGGCCCCGGTCCGGCCAGGTCCGCTCCGCCGGCGCAGCGCGCGCACGGCTCCACCGCCACCGCGTCGCCGCGGCAGGAGAATCGTTCCGCGCCGCAGATCCAGCTCATCCCCGCTTCCGCCGACGGCGCCCTCGACGCCGCCGGTGAGGCCGTCGACCTGCTCCTCGACTCGGGGCGTGCCCCGGGCGAGATCCTCGTGCTGACCACGGGTGAGCAGCACCCCTGGGCGGCCCATGAGCTGTCCTTCGGCGAGACGGCCTACTGGGCCCAGCACGACGCCGCCGACGACGTCTTCTACGCGGACGCCGCCTCGGTGGACCGTGCCTCGTCCCGGCCCGTGGTCGTCGTCGCCGTGAACGGCGGCAGCGACGACGACGCGGCGCGGACGCTGCCCATCGCCATGGGGCGCGCGCGTGCGCTGCTGATCGTGTGCGGTGATCCGCAGCCGATCAACGCGGCACTCGGCGCGGGCGTCTGAGCCGGACGGCAGCGCGCACATCCGGACCGGGCGCGACACACTGCCCGTCCGGGTGCGACGCTCTGCCCCGGTGTCGTCGTCCGGCCCTGCGCAGTGCGGGCGTGCTGTGCGGCCGGGCCGTGCTCCGTGTGCGGCACCGCCGACGGGTGGGCGCCGGCTTCCCTGCCCGCGGGTTGCGCCCCCGCACGCCGCCGAGTCGCGCGTACGGGGTCGTGGCCGTCGAACAGGGGCGGTGCAGGACGCGGCCCGAGGTCCGGGTCCGGTCGCCGGCGCGGAGCCGGGAAGCAGGCTGTTCGCCTCTCAGCGGGCCGCCGTACGGCGCAGCGCCTCGGCGGCGCCGCTCGCCGTACGCAACGGTGCGGCCCCCGTCCCCGGCACCAGATCCGCGAAACCGTTCGACCGCGAGTCGGAGCTGGGCCGACGGCCGCCGCGTCCTTCGCCCAGCACCTGCCACCCGCCGCGCGTCAGTGTGATGTAGGCGCCGCAGCGCAGGCCGTGCAAGGTGCACGCGTCTCGCAGTCCCCACATCCAGGCGCCGTCCTCCTCCGTCCAACGCTCGTCGCCCTCACGGCAGTAGAGCAGCACGGCGGTGCGGACCGGTGAACGGCGGCGAAGGTCGTGCGGGATGACCCGCCGCAGCTGTGCCAGCAGGGCGTTGCGGAAGTCCCAGCCGTCGGCCGGGGAGGCCCGCCGGACGAACGAGGCGCTGGCGATGAGCCGTTCCTCGGGATCGAGCACGGCGACGACGGCCGTCGACGGCGCGGGCTCATGGCGGACGTGCAGGCCGCTCACGACCTCGCGTGGGTTGCGCAGGAGAGGTATCCCCGCTTCCGCCCACTCCGCGGGTTCCAGCAGTCTCGCGAGACGACTGGCGGAGCCGGCCGATCCATCGAACGCAGTGGCTGCGGACGAGGCGAATCCGAAGGTCACGGTCCTCCCTTCGCATACGCGCCCGCACTGCGGGCAGGGTCGGGTGAGGGCGCACCGCGGCATAGCCCTTTGCGGACCTCGACCGGACCGGGCGGGGGCGGTGGTTCCAATTCTTGCGGGCTCAGAGGCGGGCGGCAACGAGCAATTGAGGCCGCTGACGGGAATGGGCAGAAATGGTGCTCATATCCCTGCCCGCCGCTGCACGGTGTCACGCTCCCCTCACGCCTGAACTGCCAGGACCAGCGGAAACACCCCCTCAGCTCCCGCTCGGCGCAACAGACGTGACGCGACGGCGAGGGTCCAGCCGCTGTCCGAAAGATCGTCCACGAGCAGCACCGGACCGCCCGCCTCGACCACCGTCCGCGCCAGATCCGGTGGGACGACGAGGAATTCGTGCAGTCCCCGCACCCGCTGAGCGCTGTTCGTACGCGAGATGTGCCGGTCCTCCGAACCGGCCGTGTACTCGACGGAGCCGAGGAGGGGCATCCTCCCGACCTCCGCGATGCGGGCCCCGAGCGAGCCGACGAGGCGCGGCCTGCGGCGCGAGGCGACGGTCACCACGCCGACGGGACGGGCCGGTCCGCCAGCGGCTCCGGAGGACCAACCACCCGGGCCCCTGGCCCAGTCGGCCAGGACGCTGACGACCGCATCGGCCACATCGGCGGGGACCGGCCCGTCCGGAGCCTGCGCTGCGAGCATCGGCCGCAGCCGGTTGCCCCAGCCGATGTCGGAGAGTCGGCCCAGCGCCCGGCCCGTGAACGCCTGTTCGCCCACGGGAATCCGCCCCTTGAGATCCACGCCGACCGCCGGAAGACCGGTGGGCCACATCTTGCGGGGCTCCACCTCCACGCCCGGGCGCCCCAGTTCACCGCGCGCGGCGTCCAGCGCTGCTGAGGACACCGAGGCGTCGAAGCGGGAGCCGGCGCAGTTGTCGCAGCGGCCGCACGGGACGGCCTCCTCGTCGTCCAGCTGCCGGCGCAGGAACTCCATGCGGCAGCCCACGGCCGAGGCGTAGTCGCGCATCGCCTGCTGCTCGGTTTCGCGCTGACGCGCCACCCACGCGTAGCGCTGGGAGTCGTACACCCACGGCCGGCCGGTCGTCGTCCAGCCGCCCTTGACCCGGTGCACCGCTCCGTCCACGTCGAGGACCTTGAGCATCGTCTCCAGCCGTGTGCGGCGCAGTTCGACGAGCGGTTCCAGCGCGGGCAGGGACAGGGGCCGCCCGGCCTGCGCCAGCACGTCGAGGGTGCGGCGCACGAGGTCCTCCGGAGGGAAGGCGACCGAGGCGAAGTACTGCCAGATCGCCTCGTCCTCCTTACCGGGCAGGAGCAGCACCTCGGCGTGCTCCACGCCGCGGCCGGCCCGGCCCACCTGCTGGTAGTAGGCGATGGGCGAGGAGGGCGACCCGAGATGCACCACGAAGCCGAGGTCCGGCTTGTCGAACCCCATCCCGAGCGCGGAGGTGGCGACCAGGGCCTTGACCCGGTTGGCGAGCAGGTCGTCCTCCGCCTGTTGCCGGTCCGCGTTCTCCGTGCGGCCCGTGTACGACGCCACCGTGTGCCCGCAGTGCCGCAGATACGCCGTCACCTCCTCGGCGGCGGCGACCGTGAGCGTGTAGATGATCCCCGAGCCGGGGAGCTCACCGAGATGATCGGCCAGCCAGGCCAGCCGGTGGGCGGCGTCGGGGAGTTGGAGCACGCCGAGGCTGAGGCTCTCCCGGTCCAGCGGCCCGCGCAGCACCAGCGCGTCGGTACCCGCACCCGTGCCCAGTTGCTCCGCCACGTCGGCGGTCACACGAGCGTTGGCCGTCGCGGTCGTGGCCAGCACCGGGACACCGGGCGCCAGATCGGCGAGCATCGTGCGCAACCGCCGGTAGTCGGGGCGGAAGTCGTGGCCCCAGTCCGAGATGCAGTGCGCCTCGTCCACCACGAGCAGGCCGGTCGCCGCGGCGAGCTTCGGCAGCACCTGGTCCCGGAAGTCCGGGTTGTTCAGCCGCTCGGGACTGACCAGCAGCACGTCGACAGTACCTGCGGCCACCTCATCCTGGACGGTCTCCCACTCCTCCGTGTTCGACGAGTTGATCGTCCTGGCCCGGATTCCCGCCCGAGCGGCGGCCTCCACCTGGTTCCGCATGAGCGCGAGCAGCGGCGAGACGATCACCGTCGGACCGCTGCCGCGCTCACGCAGCAGTGACGTGGCGACGAAGTACACGGCGGATTTGCCCCAACCGGTCCGCTGCACGACCAGCGCCCTGCGCTTGTCGGCGACGAGCGCCTCGATGGCCCGCCACTGGTCCTCGCGCAGTCGGGCGGCGCCGGTGGCGTCCCCGACGAGACGTGCGAGTACGGCGTCGGCCGATGCCCTGAGTTCTGCGCGCTCTGCGTTGGTCATGCCTCCATGCAACCCGATGACAAGGACAATCCGCGAACGAGCCGGTCAGCCTGTGGATAACGTTATCCACAGGGGTCGCGGTGCCGGGGTGGTCCGCGGGACCGTCGTGCCATGAACAAGCACCACGAACCCACCGGGCCGGCCGACGGCGAGCAGCAGCAGATCACCTTGCGCGGGCCGGCCGAACTCGTCGACGCCCTGCCGTACATGCTGGGCTTCCACCCGACCGACTCGATCGTGCTCGTCGCGCTCCACGGCAGGCAGGGCCGCTTCGGCGGACGGCTCCGCCTGGGCATCCCCGAATCCCCGCACGAGTGGCTGCCCGTCTCCCAGCACCTCGCCGAGTGCCTCGTCGAGGGCAGCGAGCGCCGTGGCTCCCGGCCGGACGGAATCGTCGTGTTCCTGTGCCAGGACCCCGTGGAGGGGGAGACCGGCCGGGTGGTGATGGAGCGGCTGCGCCCCCTAGCCCAGTGGCTGCGCACCTCCTGCGGCGCGCTGGACGTGCCGGTCCCCGAGGCGCTGTGCGTTTCCGGCGGCCGCTTCTGGAGCTACTGCTGCCCGGATTCCCGCTGCTGTCCGGCGGAGGGTACGGCGACGGCGATCTCCGGCACCTCGGTCATGGCCGCGGCCGCGGCGTACGCGGGCATCCAGGTCCGGGGCTCCCTGCGGGAGATGGAGTCGCGCCTCAAGCCGCTGCGCACCCCGTCCATGGCCGACCAGGAGCGGGCCCTGGACTCCGCGGGTGCGGCCCTGCTCCCGAGGATCCTGCACGGAGGGAGCAGGGAGCAGGTCGGGGCCGAGACACTGAGGCTCGCCCGTCGGCTGATGAAGCGACTGGGGGAGAGGGCGACGCTCGACATGGGCCCGTCCTCGGCCGACGCCCGCGACGACAGGCTGGTCTCCCACGCCGAGGCGGCCGCGGTGATTCTCGGGCTCCAGGACCGCGAAACCCGGGACCGGGCCGCCGCGTGGATGGAGGGTCCGCAGGCCCACCGCGCGCTCAGGCTGTGGCGGGCGCTGGCCCGCCGTTGCGTCGGACCCTACGCGGAGCATGCGGCCGCCCCGCTCTCGCTGGCCGGCTGGGTGTCCTGGTCCACGGGCGACGAGCCGAGTGCGCGAGTCGCCCTCAGCCTAGCCCTCCGGGTGGATCCGGAGTACGTCTTCGCGCGCCTGCTCCACCAGGCGTGCAACGACGGGCTGGATCCCGAGGAGCTGCGCCGCTGCCTGCGGACCCACGGCACGGTGCCGGTGCCGGGGGCACCGGTGACGTCCGCGGGCGGTTCTCCTGGTGGCTCGGTGGGGAGCGAATCGGGTGCCACGGAGCTCACGGCCCGTTCCGCGGGGTGCGGGCCGGCTGCCGCTGAGCTCACGGCCGGGGGCGAGCCGGCATCCGCCGGCCCCTCCATGGAGTCGGCCACCGCACGGGCGGCCGCACCGCATTCCACATCCGCGGTCGCCTCCGCGCGGGGCACCGCACCTGCACCCGGGCCCGAGCCCTTCGTGCCGGGCCAGGACACCACGGTCGGTCGGTCCGCTCGTCCGGGGCCGGTTCCGGAGGCGACTCCGGACGCGGCGGTGGACGACGCGTCTCGGACGCCCGGCCCGATGCCCTCCCCATGTCACGGGACCGACGGGGCGCGCCGGCCCCAGTCCCGCCCCCGCCTTTCGCGTCCGGGGTCCCAGGTGCGGCCGGGGGGCCGGAAGACGGGCACCGCACCCGGCCCGACCGGGCCGGGAGCGGCCTCGCCCGCAAGGCGGCGAGCTTCGAACGCCGAGGGCGGGCCGGGTACCGCGGAAGGGGAACCGGCGGGGGAACGTGATCGGCCGGCGTCGCCGCGGGTGTCTCCGCCCGGGGGAGCGGCGCCGTCGTAGGGGCCGCGTGCCCCGCCGCCCGGTTCGCGCGGCCGAGTCAACCGGTCCCGGTCTTCTCCCTCGACGTTCCGGCCCGTCGCGGTCGCGGTCGCGGTCGCAGTCGCCGTTCCGTCACCGCCCATCCCCGGAGCCCTGTCCTCCCGACCCGTTCTGGCGCGGTTCCGTGCCCGACGCTTCACCGGCTCCGTCCGTTTCCGACGTGTCTCCGAATCCGGCCGGCCCGGGGCCCGGATCCGCCGCGGCCCCGTCCGGGCGGGGCCGGCGAGAACCGGCGCGGCTCGGAGTCAGGATCGGCGGAGCCGGTCCCCGGAGGAGAGGGGAGAGCCGCCGCAGGGGCGTAGTTGAGAGGTGGCGACGACCGGCCCGGCACACGGCGGGCCGCCGATCCGGAGCACCAAGAAGTCGTGGTTCTGATCTGGAAGGGAGTGTTTATCGTCAGGAAGACGACTATGATCGCGGCATGCCCTACGACCCGTCGGCCTTCCCGCCCTTCGCTGTCACCGTCGACCTGGTCGTGCTCACCGTGCGGCGCCACGCGCTGTGCGCTCTGGTCGTACGACGCGGGGAGCAGCCGTACCAGGGGCGGTGGGCGCTGCCCGGAGGATTCGTCAGGGCGGACGAGGACCTCACGGCCGCCGCGGCGCGCGAACTAGTCGAGGAGACGGGGCTCTGCGTGCACGACCCCCACTCGCCCGCGCCCGCCAACGGCGCCCACCTCGAACAGCTCGCCACCTATGGCGATCCGAAGCGCGACCCGCGGATGCGTGTGGTGAGCGTCGCGCATCTGGCACTCGCGCCGGACCTCCCGGCGCCGCGCGCCGGCGGTGACGCGAGCAATGCGCGCTGGGCACCCGTCGAGACGCTGCTGGGTCCGGAGGGGGGTGCGCGCGACGACGACCAGTCCGGTCGGCTGGCCTTCGACCACACACAGATCCTGGCGGACGGCGTGGAACGAGCCCGTTCCAAGATCGAGTACTCGTCGCTGGCCACGGCGTTCTGTCCGCCGGAGTTCACGGTCGGCGAGCTGCGGCGGGTGTACGAGGCGGTGTGGGGTGTCGCCCTGGACCCGCGCAACTTCCATCGCAAGGTGACCGGCACCCCCGGCTTCCTGGTGCCCGCCGGCGGTACGACGACCCGCCAGGGCGGGCGTCCGGCACAGCTCTTCCGGGCCGGCGGCGCGACCCTGCTCAATCCGCCGATGCTGCGTCCCGAGGTCTGACGTCCGGGCGGCTGCGCTCGTGAGTCGTACCGTCGCCCTGACACCCGGCGTCACGAGGCTGCCGAGAAAGTCCGAAATGTCGCGTTATCGTGCTGCGGTATCCGCACCCGTCGTGCACCCGCCCAGCCGCCGAGCGGTCTCACCTCCGCAAGGGAAGCGATGCTCCAGGCCATCGGACTCACCAGCACCTCCCGCCGGTACCTCGCGCCCGCTGTGGACGATCTGACCTTCGAGGCGAGACCGGGCCATGTCACCGCCCTTCTCGGAACGCGGGGCTCGGGTAAGAGCACGGCCCTGCGGCTGATGCTCGGGCTCGAGGAGGGTCGTGGCATCACCTACTTCCGCGGACGCCCTCTCCATGGCATCGCGAGCCCCGCCCGGGAGGTGGGCGTGCTGTTGGGGGATGTCCCGGGGCATCCCGTCCGTACCGCACGGGGGCAGCTCCGGATGCTCTGTGCCGCCGCCGGGGTGCCGGTGTCCCGCGCGGACGACATGCTCGACCTCGTGGGCATCGCCGCTCTGCGGGACGCACGCCTCGGTTCGCTGTCCCTCGGCATGGACCGCAGACTGGGTCTGGCCTCCGCGCTGTTGGGGGACCCGCACACCCTGCTGCTCGACGCCCCCTCCCGGGGACTCTCACCGCGTGAGCACAGTTGGCTGTTCGGCCTGCTGCGTGCTCACGCCGCACACGGCGGGACCGTCCTCTACACGACCGCTGACCCCAAGGAGGCCGCCAGGACCGCGGATCGGGTGGTCACCATCGACAAGGGCCGACTCGTCGCCGACCAGGATGTGGCCGACTTCGCCCGGACCCGGCTCCGGCCGCGCGTGGCCGTCCTGAGTCCGCACGCCGTCCGGCTCGCCGCGGCGCTGAGCCATGAGTCGCGGGCCGCACGCCGCTCCGTCGAAGTCGTCGCCGAGGGCGGCAACCGGCTCTCCGTGTACGGGAGCAGCTGTGCGGAGATCGGCGACGCCGCCTTCCGCCACGGCGTTCTCGTCCATCAACTCGCCGACGAGATCGGTGACGCGGGGCCCCGCGCGGCACCCGCGCGCGCTCAGGGCTCCGACGACCTGACCGGCGCCGTCCTCGACGTGCCCGCACCCGGCGCCGCGCCCGCCCCGGGCGGTGCCGTCGGCCGAGGGCTCACCGCACAGGACACCCGCGCTTCGCGGGTGCTCCCCGACGGCGTCCAGGTGCCGCATGCGGCCGCGCACGGTACGGCACCTCGTCCCGCTGCCCCGCATGCCCCCGGCCACCCCCCGGTCGCGCCGCACCCGGTGGGTGCCTCCTCCCCCGCCGGGCACGGCTCCACCGCCGGTCCGGCCCCGGCCACCCCGCCCCTTCCGGGCCCGCGCCACGGCGCATCCCGCGCCGCACGTGCTCCGTCGCAGCCGCTCCAGCCGTTGCGGTACGAACTGCGCCGCTTGCTCGGGGTCCGGACGACGCATCTGATCACGGCGGCCGTTCTCGTCTCATCCGCCGCTCTCTCCGTCCTGCTCGCGTACGCGGGCCGCACCCCGCTGCCAGACCTGCTCGCGGCCTGGCCCCGGGCCTGGCCCCTGCCGCCCGCCGCCTTCGGGGCGGGTGTCCTCGGCGCTCTCTCCTTCGGGGACGAGTTCCGCTATCCCGCGCTGGCGGCCGCGCGCGGGACCGTCCCCCGCAGGCTGGGTCTGCTCATCGCCAAGCTCGCGGTGACGGCTGCGGCGGCTCTCATGCTCGGTGGTGCCGTCGTCGTGCTCGACGCCCAGGCGCTGTGGCTCCTCTACGGGTCCGACCCCCTGCCCGTGTTCCGGAACTGGCCCGCAGTCGCTCTGAGTTGGGCCGGGCTCCTGGTCGGCTGCGCATGGTCGGGCCTGCTCGCCGCGGGCACCTTCCGCCTCACGACCGCGGGTGTGGCCGCCGTCCTCGCCGTCCCGATGGCGGTCCTCCCCCTCGTGCAGCGGGCGTTCGCGAGTCCGTCCGGGCGCTCGGTCGCGGGATTCCCGGCGCGCTTGAGGGAGCTGACCTGGCTGCAGTGGCCGTATGAGGTGGACCGCTGGTTGCTCGCGGCGCTGCGGGCGCTCGTCCAACCAGTGGGAACGGCGCTGACATTGTCCCTCTCCGTCCTGTTCTGCTCGTACCTGATCGTCGGCCTCCGCAGCAAAGTTCATCGATGACCAAGTTCGATCACGATGCGATGAGCTGCCCGTAACTCCCCGAAGAATGACCGCTTCTTCCCGATAAGGCGTCAATTGCAGGGCGGGCGCCGATCACCCTTTCGTGTGCTTTTCACCAAAGACCTCAAGGGTGGCTGAGGGCACGCCGACAAAGGATGCGTGAGTACCCTTGCGCACACCATGATGACCGCCGCCCGCCCCGTCGAGTCCGGCCTCGCCGGCCCGGGCGATCTCGACCGATACCCGTACCCGGAGGTGCCCGGCGTCGACCGGGTCGGCCCTCCGGCCTGGGACACCGCGGAAAGCGAGTTGGGCCGCGTCGGCCGCCGTGCCGCGGGCAGCCGGGGCCGCGGGCTCCACGGTCAACTCGTCCAGCAGCTCGGCCAGATGATCGTCTCCGGGGATCTCGGGGCCGACCGCCCGCTCGTGCCGGAGGAGATCGGCCAGCGCTTCGAGGTGTCCCGCACCGTGGTCCGCGAGTCGCTGCGGGTCCTCGAGGCCAAGGGTCTCGTCAGCGCCCGCCCGAACGTCGGCACCAGGGTCCGTCCGGTCAGTGACTGGAACCTGCTGGACCCCGACATCATCGAGTGGCGCGCCTTCGGCCCCCAGCGCGACGACCAGCGCCGTGAGCTGACCGAGCTCCGCTGGACGATCGAGCCGCTCGCCGCCCGGCTTGCGGCCGGGCACGGCAGGGAGGACGTCCAGCAGCGCCTCGGCGACATGGTGGAGATCATGAGCCACTCGCTCGCGCAGGGTGACGGGATCACCTTCACCCGTGCCGACGCCGAGTTCCACTCGCTCCTGATCCAGGTCGCGGGCAACCGCATGCTCGAGCACCTGTCCGGCATCGTCGCCGCCGCCCTCCAGGTCTCGGGAGGGCCCGCCGTCGGCTGCGACCGCCCCTCCGAGGCGTCCCTCGCGCACCACGCGCGGATCGTCGACGCCCTCGCCGCCGGCGACGCGAACGGTGCGGAATCGGCCATGCGGCAACTCCTCACGTCCCACCCCGAGGTGGAGCGCGTGGTCCCGGCTCCGCGCGAGCACTGATCCGCGGCTGCGGCCGGGGCGTTCGAGGCGTACCCATCGTGTGTCGCCGGACCTCGGGGTCCGGCGACACGATTGTGGAGCCGAATGCTGATTGAAACCCTATTTGGTCGTTTTGTCGTCAATGGGGTGTGACTCGGGCCACGCGGATTGGGCGTAACACTCCTCGAGACAGTGCGATGACCTAAGAGGTGACAGCCGAGGAGGGAATACGGGCGCCGATCGCGGCGCTGTTCACTCTCCGAGGTCCAGCCCGCGCCGTCGGTACATCCCCAGCCGGCGGTCGTCGGCTCCGGCCCGATCATGGGCGGGGCCGGAAGCCGTTTCCATCGTTCCGAGAGGTTGTTCGTGTCGGCCAGCACATCCCGTACGCTCCCGCCGGAGATCGCCGAGTCCGAGTCTGTGATGGCGCTCATCGAGCGGGGAAAGGCTGATGGGCAGATCGCCGGCGATGACGTGCGTCGGGCCTTCGAGGCTGACCAGATTCCGCCAACCCAGTGGAAGAATGTTCTGCGCAGCCTCAACCAGATCCTCGAGGAAGAGGGTGTGACGCTGATGGTCAGTGCCGCGGAGTCGCCCAAGCGCACCCGCAAGAGCGTCGCAGCTAAGAGCCCGGCAAAGCGCACCGCCACCAAGACCGTCGCGGCCAAGGCGGCCACGGCCAAGACCGTCGCCGCCTCCACCGCGTCGTCGTCGGCCACCGCCGCCGACGACGAGAGCACCGCGGTGGCCGCCGGCGAGACCGCCGCGCCCGCGAAGAAGGCGGCGGCCAAGAAGACCGCCGCCAAGAAGGCGACGGCCCCGAAGAAGGCCGCGGCGAAGAAGACCGCGGCGAAGAAGACGACGGCGGCCAAGAAGGACGCCGAGGAACTGCTCGAGGGCGAGGAGGCGATCGAGGAGCCGCAGGCCGGCAAGTCGGGCGACGAGCCCGAGGGCGCCGAGAGCGCCGGTTTCGTGCTGTCCGACGAGGACGAGGACGACGCCCCCGCGCAGCAGGTCGCCGCGGCCGGTGCCACCGCCGACCCGGTGAAGGACTACCTGAAGCAGATCGGCAAGGTCCCCCTGCTCAACGCGGAGCAGGAGGTCGAGCTGGCCAAGCGCATCGAGGCCGGCCTGTTCGCCGAGGACAAGCTGGCGAACTCCGACAAGCTGGCCCCGAAGCTCAAGCGCGAGCTGGAGATCATCGCCGAGGACGGCCGTCGTGCCAAGAACCACCTGCTGGAGGCCAACCTCCGGCTGGTCGTCTCGTTGGCCAAGCGCTACACCGGCCGCGGCATGCTCTTCCTGGATCTGATCCAGGAGGGCAACCTCGGCCTGATCCGCGCCGTCGAGAAGTTCGACTACACCAAGGGCTACAAGTTCTCCACGTACGCCACCTGGTGGATCCGTCAGGCGATCACCCGTGCCATGGCCGACCAGGCCCGCACCATCCGTATCCCGGTGCACATGGTCGAGGTCATCAACAAGCTCGCGCGTGTGCAGCGCCAGATGCTCCAGGACCTGGGCCGCGAGCCCACTCCGGAGGAGCTGGCCAAGGAGCTCGACATGACCCCGGAGAAGGTCATCGAGGTCCAGAAGTACGGCCGCGAGCCGATCTCGCTCCACACTCCGCTGGGTGAGGACGGCGACAGTGAGTTCGGTGATCTGATCGAGGACTCCGAGGCTGTCGTCCCGGCCGACGCTGTCAGCTTCACCCTGCTTCAGGAGCAGCTGCACTCGGTGCTCGACACGCTCTCGGAGCGTGAGGCCGGTGTCGTCTCCATGCGTTTCGGCCTCACCGACGGCCAGCCGAAGACGCTCGACGAGATCGGCAAGGTCTACGGCGTGACGCGTGAGCGCATCCGCCAGATCGAGTCCAAGACGATGTCCAAGCTGCGGCACCCGTCCCGGTCCCAGGTCCTGCGGGACTACCTGGACTAGGACGAGGACGACACTCGCACAGGCGGAGGGCCCGGCATCCCCCGGCGGTTTCTAGCGGTCGTCGCAACACCCCAGCTCAAGGGGTGCGATGGACTTCGAGATCCGCAAGGTGCGGACCGCGCAGGGGCCTGTGAAGCTGCGCCGGGAGCGGGAGGCATACTCCCGGCTCGTGCAGCAGGGATACAGCAACACGGAAGCCTGCCGGATCGTCGGTGTTGACCGGCGAACCGGCAACAAGTGGCGTAACGGCCGCAGCGCCGACCGTCGGCAGAAGGCGGCACCACCGATTTCCGCGGTGGCGCCGCCTTCCGGCACGTCCAGGTACCTGCGCGAGGAGGAGCGGATCCACATCGCCGACCGGTTGCGGGAGAAGGCCACGGTGCGGGCGATCGCCGCGGAGCTGGGCCGCAGCCCGTCCACGGTCAGCCGGGAGATCCGCCGCAACCGAACGGACGGCGCACGCGGCCGGTGGCACTACCGCCCTCACGCAGCCCAGGCCCGCGCCGATGCACGCCGGCCCCGCCCCAAGAGCCGCAAGATCAGCGAGAACCCCGAGCTTCGGGCCGCTGTCCAGGCAATGCTGGACGAGAAGCGGAGCCCGGAGCAGATATGCCACGCTCTGCGGGCACAGTTCCCCGACCGGCCGGAGATGCACGTGGTCCACGAGACCGTCTACCAGGCCCTCTACGTCCAGGGCAGAGGCCAGCTGCGGCGCGAGCTCGCAGGCGCCCTGCGCTCCGGGCGGGCCCGCCGCAGGCCGCAGAGGCAGGCGAACTGCCGCCAGCCGCGTTTCACCACCCCGATGGTCATGATCAGCGAACGGCCCGCTGAGATCGAGGACCGGGCCGTGCCCGGTCACTGGGAGGGCGACCTGATCATCGGCAAGGACGGCAAGTCCGCGATCGGCACCCTGGTCGAACGCGCCACCCGCTACGTCATGCTCCTGCACCTGCCCGGCGACCACGGCGCCGAGAGCGTCCTGACCTCCCTGACATCCACCGTCCAGACCCTGCCCGCCCACCTGAAGCGGTCCCTGACCTGGGACCAGGGCAGTGAGATGGCCCGGCACGGCGAGTTCACCCTCGCCACCGACATCCCGGTCTACTTCTGCGACCCCGCCAGCCCCTGGCAGCGCGGCTCGAACGAGAACACCAACGGCCTGCTGCGGCAGTACTTCCCCAAGGGCACCGACCTGTCGGTCCACACCCCCGCGCACCTGGCCGCCGTCGCCGACCAGCTCAACCGCCGCCCACGCAAAACACTCGGCTGGGAAACCCCAGCCGAGCGCCTGCATAAACTGCTCACGGCCTGATCAACACAACCACGTGTTGCGACGACCGCTAGAAACCGCCCCCGAGGGATGCCGGGCCCTCCGCCTGTCCGCTTCCCCCGGGCGTTCTCCGGGTGCGGAAGCGGGGGTCGACCGGCCTCCTCACCCGGCCCGTGTCGCCCGCCCGCCTTCGTGCCCGGGTTTCGTTCGGTCAGGAGTCCGCCCGCCGGTTCCCGGGTGCTCGCGCTCCGCACTCCCGGGGGTGCGGACCGTGTCCGGCTGGTCGACGCTGAGTGGACGGAGAGTACCGGAGAGTCAGGAGAGCGCATGCGACGGCCCATCACCCGACCCCTGACGGCGGCCTTGGCCCTGGCCTCCGCGGCGGCTCTGACTCCACTCGTCTCCCCGGCTCCGGCGGCCGCCGACAGCGTGATCATCGGAGGGTCGGCGGTGCGGTCCTCGGAGATCCCCTGGGTGGTCGCCCTCTCCAGCCGTGACCGGTTCGGGGGTACCAGGGCCGGGCAGTTCTGCGGCGCCGTGGTGGTGGCGCCGACGAAGGTGCTCACGGCGGCACACTGCCTCAGCCGAGAGGTGCTGGGGGTACCGGTGGGCGAGGTGCGCGATCTGCGGGTGATCGCGGGGCGTGAGGACCTGCGGGGCCCCGGCGGCCAGGAGGTCCCCGTGAGGAAGGTGCAGTTCGCGCCCGGGTACGATCCCGAGACCAGTTCCTCGGACCTGGCCGTGCTCACGCTCGGCAGCGCGCTGCCCGCGCAGTACGCCATCGCGACGGCCCGTCGGGGCGACGAGGCGTACCGGCCGGGCACGGCGGCGACGGTTTACGGCTGGGGTGACACGACGGGGGCCGGCACGTACGCCCGGACGCTTCGTGCCGCGCAGGTGCAGGTGCAGCCGGACTCGGTGTGTGCGCAGGCGTACCCCGGCAGTGTGATGGGGGGCCGGTATCTGCCGGCCACGATGATGTGTGCCGGGGACGCCAGGGGCGGTCACGACGCCTGTCAGGGTGACAGCGGCGGCCCGCTGGTGGCGCAGGGCAGGCTGATCGGGATCGTCTCCTGGGGCAGCGGATGCGGCCGGGCGGACTCTCCCGGGGTCTACACGCGGGTCGGTGAGGTGCTGCCGACGGTGATCGACAAGCAGTGAGAGGCGCGCCAGTTGGTGGATGGACCGAACGATTTCGGCCAAAGGGGCGGGGTGAACTCCCGTCCTGTTGAACGGCCGGAAAGCCGGTCCGTGGTCGCCGGGAGTGGTGGCGTGCGTGCCCCGTGTCACCGAGTGGCACGCGGGGCAACGAGAACGGGCGGCCACCCCTCGAGGGGGTGGCCGCCCGTCGGCCGGTCCTGGACCGGCCCCTGGCTCGTCGTGGGATGCGACCTCAGCGCTCGTCGTCTCCGGCGTTGGCCGGTACGGCCGTCAGGCGGTCCGTCTCATCCTGTATCTCAGCGGCGATCTTCTTGAGTTCCGGCTCGAACTTGCGCCCGTGGTGGGCACAGAAGAGCAGCTCACCGCCGCTTGTCAGGACGACGCGCAGGTACGCCTGGGCGCCGCAGCGGTCGCAGCGGTCAGCGGCCGTCAGCGGGCTCGCGGGGGTCAGAACAGTAGTCACGTCGCCTCTTCTCTAGCTCGACGAGCTGTCGTACCAGGGTCAACATCCAACCAGGCCGAAAACGTTCCCGCTCGTGCCTTTTCCCTGAAACTTCTTCGTCAAGGTGGCTGTCTGCTGCCGGTTGGCGGCGAATGTGCCGTATTGCTTAGCTTTACGGTTTCGCTTGCTTCTCTGGGCATTGAGTCCTCCCGGCTGGGTTGCCGGTTGTTCATGAGGACGTGCCCGGAGCCTAAATGGTTCATGCCTGGAAGGGAACGTGATGTGCGCGTCACTCCATCGAGGGATCGAACGCGTATGCGACTCTGGACTAGCATGTTGAATCATGAGGGTGGCGTTACATCGGCTCTACCAGGCCTCGGTACCCTCTGACCGGCGACCGACGCCGGGCCATTACCCCCACACGGCCACATTCAAATTCAGCGAGGAGCGAACCGCGTGACCGCCGAAACGTCCGTGCCGTCCAGTGCGCTGCTGACCGCAGACCGTGACGGTTCCAACTACACCGCGCGGCACCTGCTCGTCCTCGAGGGGCTCGAGGCTGTTCGCAAACGGCCGGGCATGTACATCGGCTCGACCGACAGCCGCGGCCTGATGCACTGCCTCTGGGAAATCATCGACAACTCGGTCGACGAGGCCCTCGGGGGCTACTGCGACCACATCGAGGTCGTCCTCCACGACGACGGCTCGGTCGAGGTGCGTGACAACGGTCGCGGCATCCCCGTCGACGTGGAGCCCAAGACCGGGCTGTCCGGCGTCGAGGTCGTCATGACCAAGCTGCACGCCGGCGGCAAGTTCGGCGGCGGCTCGTACGCGGCGTCCGGCGGTCTGCACGGCGTGGGCGCCTCCGTCGTCAACGCGCTCTCCGCCCGCCTCGACGTCGAGGTCGACCGGGGCAGCGCGACCCACTCGATCAGCTTCCGCCGCGGAGTCCCCGGCATCTTCACGGAGTCCGGCCCGGACGCCCCGTTCGACCCGGCGAACGGGCTGATCAAGGGCAAGCGGGTGCCCAAGAACCGCACCGGCACCCGGGTCCGCTACTGGGCCGACCGGCAGATCTTCCTCAAGGACGCCAAGCTCTCGCTGGAGACGCTCCACCAGCGCGCCCGCCAGACGGCGTTCCTCGTGCCCGGCCTCACCATCGTGGTGCGCGACGAGCGCGACCTCGAGGGCGAGGGCAAGTCGCAGGAGATCTTCCGCTTCGACGGCGGCATCAGCGAGTTCTGCGAGTACCTCGCCCAGGACAAGGCGGTCTGCGACGTTCTGCGCCTGAGCGGTCACGGCACGTTCAAGGAGACCGTGCCGGTCCTCGACGACCGCGGCCACATGACCCCGACCGAGGTCACCCGCGAACTCGGCGTCGACATCGCGCTGCGCTGGGGCACCGGTTACGACACGACGCTCAGGTCGTTCGTGAACATCATCGCCACACCCAAGGGCGGCACCCATGTCACCGGCTTCGAGCGCTCCGTCACCAAGACGATCAACGAGGTGCTGCGCTCCGCCAAACTGCTGCGGGTGGCCGAGGACGACATCGTCAAGGACGACGCCCTCGAGGGGCTGACCGCCGTCGTGACCGTCCGGCTCGCCGAGCCGCAGTTCGAGGGCCAGACCAAGGAGGTCCTCGGCACCTCGGCGGCCAACCGCATCGTCGCCAACGTGGTCGCCAAGGAGCTCAAGGCGTTCCTGACGTCGACCAAGCGCGACGCCAAGGCGCAGGCGCGGGCGGTGCTGGAGAAGGCCGTCGCCGCCGCGCGCACACGGATCGCCGCCCGCCAGCACAAGGAGGCGCAGCGCCGGAAGACGGCCCTGGAGTCGTCCTCGCTGCCCGCCAAGCTCGCGGACTGCCGCAGCGACGACGTCGAGCGCAGCGAACTCTTCATCGTGGAGGGCGACTCGGCGCTCGGCACGGCCAAGCTCGCCCGGAATTCGGAGTTCCAGGCGCTGCTGCCGATCCGCGGCAAGATCCTCAACGTGCAGAAGTCGTCGGTCTCCGACATGCTCAAGAACGCCGAGTGCGGCTCGATCATCCAGGTCATAGGGGCGGGCTCGGGCCGCACCTTCGATATCGACACCGCTCGCTACGGCAAGATCGTCCTGCTCGTGGACGCCGATGTCGACGGTGCGCACATCCGCTGTCTGCTGCTCACGCTCTTCCAGCGCTACATGCGGCCGATGGTCGAGGCCGGCCGGGTCTTCGCCGCCGTCCCGCCGCTGCACCGGATCGAGCTCATCCAGCCCAAGAAGGGCCAGGACAAGTACGTGTACACGTACTCGGACAACGAACTCCGCACCACACTGCTGGAGTTCCAGCGCAAGGGGGTCCGTTTCAAGGACTCCGTCCAGCGCTACAAGGGCCTCGGCGAGATGGACGCCGACCAGCTCGCGGAGACGACGATGGACCCGCGTCACCGCACGCTGCGCCGGATCAACATCGGGGACCTGGAGGCGGCGGAGCAGATCTTCGACCTGCTCATGGGTAACGAGGTCGCGCCGCGCAAGGAGTTCATCACCAGCTCCGCGGCTACCCTGGACCGCTCGCGCATCGACGCGTGACGCCCCGCCCGGGCGGAGCGCCGGCCTCCGTCACCTGATGGGGTGAAGAGCGCAGGAGAAGAGTCCGGGATCTCCCCGTTCTGTCCATCCTTGGGCACGCGGCCGTAACGGTTGCTGACAAGGAGAGCTGAGCGTGGAGAAGCAGCGAGACCGGGACGACGGTGCGGTCCGCATCGACGACCCGTGGTACGACGCGCTGGCCTCCGGCTGGGGCGAGCCGGGCGGTGCGGACGAGGCATCCGTACCCCCGGCGGCCGCGACCGGGGGCGCCGGCGGCCACCGCCACCGGGCGAGCGACATCTATCTGGAAGTGCACCGCAGCGCGGCCTTCCAGCAGGTCCGCAGCCGCTACCGGCGGTTCGTCGTACCGGCGACGACTGCGTTCTTCATCTGGTACGTGGCGTACGTGGTCACGGCCACCGCCGCACCCGCGCTGATGGCCCGGCCGGTGATCGGCGCCGTGAACGTGGCGATGGTGGCGGGGCTCGGCCAGTTCCTCAGCACCTTCCTGCTGACCTGGGCGTACGCCCGTCACGCCCGCCTGCGCAGGGACCGTGCGGCACTGGATCTCCGCTGGGCGGTCTTCGACCGGACACGGGACGCCGAAGCGGTGCCCGGCGTCGACTTCCGGAAGGCCGGTCCCTCCGAGGGTCTCCCACTGCCCGGGCAGGCCGACGCGGTACGGGAGAACGACCGGTGACCGGCGATCACCAGTCCCTGGCCCTCGTGCTGTTCAGCGCGTTCATCGCGGTGACGCTGGCCATCACCACCTGGGTCAGCCGCAACAGGCACGGCTCGGCCGAGGAGTTCTACGCCGGCGGGCGGCTCTTCTCACCGATGGAGAACGGCTTCGCCATCGCCGGCGACTACATGTCGGCCGCTTCCTTCCTCGGCATCTCCGGGCTCATCGCCCTCTACGGCTACGACGGCATGCTCTACTCCGTGGGCTTCCTGGTCGCCTGGCTGGTCGTGCTGTTCCTGGTGGCCGAACTGGTCCGCAACTGCGGCCGCTTCACTCTCGCCGACGTCGTCGCCAGCCGGATGAGCGAGCGCCCCGTCCGCATCGCGGCGGGAACCTCCTCGGTCGCCGTGTCCGTTCTGTATCTGGTCGCGCAGATGGTGGGGGCGGGCAGTCTGGTGGCCCTGCTCCTCGGCGGGACGAGCGAGGCCGCGCGCTCGTGGACCGTCATCGGCGTCGGCGCGTTGATGGTCGTCTACGTGTCGATGGGCGGGATGCGGGCCACCACCTGGATCCAGATCGTCAAGGCCGTACTGCTGATGGCCGGCGCCACCGCGCTCAGCGTGCTGGTCCTGACCCGCTTCCACGGCGACCTCAACGAACTGCTGGACACCGCAGCCGCACAGAGCGGACACGGCACGGACTTCCTTTCGCCGGGCCTGAGATACGGCACGGACTGGACCGCGCGTCTGGACTTCATCAGCCTCGGGCTCGCCCTGGTGCTCGGGACCGCCGGCCTGCCGCACATCCTGTCCCGCTTCTACACCGTGCCCACGGCCCGGGCGGCCCGCCGCTCGGTCGTCTGGTCCATCGGGCTCATCGGCAGCTTCTATCTGATGACGATCGTGCTCGGATTCGGCGCGGCGGCCATTCTCGGCACCGAGGAGGTGCGCTCGTCGAACGCCGCGGGGAACACGGCGGTCCCGCTGCTCGCCCTCGACCTCGGCGGGGGAGCGGGCTCGACCGGGGGCACGGTGCTGTTCGCCGTCGTCGCCGCGGTCGCCTTCGCGACGATCCTCGCCGTCGTCGCCGGCATCACGCTCGCCTCGTCGGCTTCGGTCGCCCACGACCTGTACGCGTCGCTGAGGAGGCGGCACGGCAAGGGATACAGCGAGGTGGCGGTGGCACGGGTCGCCGCCGCGGTCATCGGCGCCGCGGCGATCGCGCTCGGTCTGCTGGCCCGTGATCTCAACGTCGCGTTCCTGGTGGGCCTCGCCTTCGCCGTCGCCGCGTCGGCGAACCTTCCGGTGCTGCTCTACTCGCTGTTCTGGCGGAAGTTCACCACCCGCGGCGCCGTGTGGTCGGTGTACGGCGGCCTGCTCCCGGCGGTCCTGCTGGTGCTGCTCTCACCGGTGGTGTCGGGCGACCCCGAGTCGCTGTTTCCCGATCTGGACTTCCGGTGCTTCCCGCTGCAGAACCCGGGCCTCGTCTCCATTCCGCTCGGCTTCCTCGCCGGCTGGCTGGGCACTGTCACGTCCTCCGAGGAGCCGGACGAGGCGAAACACGCGGAGACGGAGGTCCGGTCGCTGACGGGCGCGGGCGCGGTCTGAACCGGTCCGGGATGCCGACCGCGTCCCCTGCCGGATGTCCGGCAGTCAGTCCCGGCCGCCCTCGCCGGCCCTCCATGTGGAGCGGCGCTCCGGGCGGCCGTCCCGCCGTGGCGGAGGCTGGGCCGGACGCGTCCGAGCGTTCCAGGAGCTTCAGACAGCGCCGTTCGATCTGGCGGCCCGCGCCCGCGCGTTCGGCGATCTCCGGCGCGGAGCGCGGGTTCCCGGACGGTCGGCGAGGCCGTTCCCGTCCGGCACGTAGTGGTCTGGCAGGACCAGGTCAGCCGGCCTCTCGGCGATCAGGTCCATCGCCTCGGCCGCCCGATCGCCTCGCCCGCCGTGCGTGCCCTGGCGGCGACCCGGAAGCCGGGCACCTTGGCCACGTAGGCCCCGTCGATCTCGGCGACACGGATGTCGTCGTCCATGACCAGAACCTCGATCCGCCCTCTCGGCACCGGTCGTCATCGCGTCCCACCCGCCGACCTGGGCCCCGGTTCGAGGTGCTGCTCGGCCAGCGCCTCGGGCAGGACGACGGTGAACTCCGCGCCACCGCCCGTCGCCGGGCCGGCCTCGGCCACCCGGACGCTGCCGCCCTGTCGTTCCGCGAAGCGCCGGACCAGCGCCAGTCCGAGCCCGCGCCTGCCGTGCACCGGCGGCACCTTCGTGGACCAGCCCTCGGCGAAGATCAGTTCGCGCCGGCTGTCGGGCACCCCCGGTCCGCTGTCCGAGACCCGCAGGACGACCGTGCGGTCCTCGACGCGCACCTCGATCGCGATGCGCGGGTCCTCGGACGCGGCGGCCGCGTCCAGCGCGTTGTCGACGAGATTGCCGACGACGGTCACCAGACCGCGCGGGTCGACGAGCCGGTCCGGCAGCAGCGTGCCGGACGTGATCCGCAGCGAGACACCCCGCTCGGCCGCCACCGTCGCCTTGCCGACCAGCAGGGAGGCCAGCAGGGGATCGTGGATCTTCTCGGTGACCTGCTCGGCCGTGGCCCGGTGCACGCCCACGGCCCCGGTCACGAACCGGACCGCCTCCTCGTGCATCTCCAGCTCCAGCAGCCCGAGCAGGGTGTGCATCCGGTTCGCGTGCTCGTGGTCCTGGGCGCGCAGGGCGTCGATCAGTCCCCTGGTGGTGTCGAGTTCACGGCCCAACTGCTCCAGTTCGGTGCGGTCGCGCAGCGTCGCGACGGCACCGCCGTCGTCCGTCGGCATCCGGTTGGCGATCAGGACGCGATGGCCCCGTACCGTCACCAGGTCCTCGCCCGTGTACCGGCCGGTCAGCACGTCCGCGGTGCGGCCCGGACCGAGCGCGTCCTCGAGCAGTCTGCCGCCGGCTTCCGGGCCCAGCCCGAGCAGCCGCTGCGCCTCGTCGTTCATCAGCCGGATCCGTCCCGCCCCGTCGAGGGCGACCACTCCTTCGCGGATGCCGTGGAGCATCGCCTCGCGTTCGGCGAGCAGCGCCGAGATGTCGGAGAAGGCGAGGTCATGGGTCTTCCGCTGGAGTCGGCGGGAGATCATGTAGGCGGCGAGGGCGCCGACGGCGAGGGCGCCACCCGCGTAGGCGAGGAGCCCGGGGATCGCGCCGAGCAGCCGCTCGCGGACGCTGTCGTACTCGATGCCGACGGAGACCGCGCCGACGATCCGTCCTTCGTCGTCGCGCAGCGGCACCTTGCCCCGGGCCGAGCGGCCGAGCGTCCCGCTCTCGATGCCCATCACATGCCTGCCGGCGAGCGCCTGGCTGGGGTCGGTGGAGACGACTCCGCCGATCGCCTCCGGCTCGGTGTGGGACCAGCGCACCCCGCGCCGATCCATGATCACGACGTACTCGGCGCCGGTGCTGCGCCGGATCCGTTCCGCCTCGGCCTGGAGGGGGCCGTTCGCGGACGGCTCCGAGGCGAGCAGGCCCGCCGCCACCCGCGGGGACGCGGTCGTCTCGGCGATGGCCAGCGCGCGGCGCATCGCCTGGTCGTCCAGCTGGGAGCTGAGCGGTGCCAGGAAGAGGCCGGTGGCCAGGACGGCGACACCGGTGGCGACGGCCAGCTGCATCAGCAGGACCTGCGCGAAGCCCCGCCGCGGCCAGCCCAACCGCCGCCGTCTCGGGGACGCGGCTGCGGGGCCGGTCGATGCGGGGCTCATACGCATGCACGGTAGGCGTCCGGACGGCCGCCGGGAATCCCCGTCCCGGTGCCGCCCGCGGGTCGGCTGCCGGCTCCGAGTGCTTCGCCCGCAGCCTCCGGTCCGGCGAACCGCCTCCCGGTGCGGCGGTGCGGCGGTGCGGCTGCGGGGCCGGGCGGACCGGACCCCCGCGGTGGGACTGTTGCGGGCAGGGCGGCCGGCACCGCGGACACGCGGCCGGGCCACGGGACAGGCCGCCGTCACGGACGGGCCCGAGGCGTGGGACCGGCCGGGGCCGACCGCACTCCCGACCGGCGGTCCGGCCCACGGGACGCGCGGTGGTCAGGGCGCCGGGCGCGGCGGCCGGGGCCCGGTGTACCGGCCGCTCGGCCGCATGCGCAGCGGCCGTTCCTCGTACTCCTCCAGAGCATGGGCGATCCAGCCCGCCGTGCGCGCGATCGCGAAGACCGTCTCCCCGGCCTCGGCCGCCATGCCCGCCGAAACGGACAGCGTCGCGAGCGCCAGGTCGACATTGGCGTGCAGATCCGTCTGGCGGCCGGCGGTCGTCTCGACCTCGCGGGCGGCCGCCAGCGCGGGCCGGGCGTCCGGGATCTCCGCCAGGGCGTCGAACAAGGCCTCTGCGCGCGGATCCCGCACCGGATAGAGGCGGTGGCCGAGTCCCGGTACCCGTCGGCCCGCCCGTAGGTGGTCGGCGACGACCGGCGCCGCGCTGCCGCGCTCCAGCACCTCGGTGAGCATCCGGTGGGCGAGCCCGCTGGCCGCCCCGTGCAGCGGACCGTCCAGCGCGCCGAGTCCGGCGGAGACCACGGCGTAGGGATGCGCCCGGGCGGAGGCCGCGACCCGCACCGCGAGGGTCGAGGCTGCGAGATCGTGGTCGATCAGCAGGGACAGTGCCATGTCCAGGGCACCCAGCGAGGTCTCGTCCGGATCCCGCGCGGTCAGCCGGGACCAGAGGCGCGCCGCGAGCCGGCTCTCGCCGCGGCGGGCGGTGCCGACCGCCGGCAGGGCGTCGACCAGCGTCGGGACGAGTGCGCGCCCGACGCCGGTCACGGCGGACGGACCGAGGTCGAAGCGGAGGGGGTCGGCTGCCGCCGCGGCGATGGCGGCCACCCGCAACCGGTCCGTGGAACCGCTGTGCGCGGGCAGGGCCTCGACGGCCCGACGGGCCGCGGCGAGGGGTTCGGACGGAGCGGTGAACCGGATGCCACGCTCCAGGGTGCCCGTCCAGAGCCAGTCGGCGATCTCCTCGTAGCGGTACCGACGGGCGAGCTCGGTCGCGTCGACGCCGCGGAAGTAGTACCGGTCCGTCTCGATCAGTGTGATGCCCGTGCGGATCACGGGTGTGCCGTCACCTCCGGCGGCCTGCCGGCGGCCGCGGCGGACCAGTGCGTCGACCTCCTCGGCGTCGAAGGTGCTCCCGCGCCCGCCCGGGTCACGTCGGCTGCCGAGCTGTCCGCGGCTGACGTACGCGTACACCGTCTCGGGCTTCACGCCGAGCCGTTCGGCCGCCTCGCGCGTGGTGAGCCGTTCGCCGTCCGCACCCTGGTCCTGATCCGTCATGAGGACACCGTACACAGCCTGCTTAACATTGATTCAATCAATATTGACAGTGATTGAGTCAAGGATGGAGAGTCGAGTCAATCGAGGGAGGACCCACATGCTCAGCACCAACGGCGCGACCGTGCCTCCGGACGTACCGCGTGGTCTCGCGGGTGTCGTCGTCACCGACACCGAACTCGGCGACGTCCGGGGCCGGGAGGGCTTCTACCACTACCGCCAGTACTCGGCCGTGGAGCTCGCGGAGAGCCGCGGGTTCGAGGACGTCTGGCATCTGATGTTCCATGGCCGGCTGCCGGACGCCGCCGAGCGCGAGGCGTTCCGCGCCGGGACGGCCGCCCTGCGCCGGCTGCCCGACGAGGTGCGCGCCGCCCTGCCGGCCGTCGCACGGACCTGCGCCCCCTCCGGGCCGCTGGCCGGACTGCGCACCGCGCTGTCCCTGCTGGGGGCGTCGGCCGGGTTCCGGCCGGTGTACGACCTCGGCCCCGAGGAGCGGCTGGCCGACTCGCTCGCGGCCTGCTCCGCCGTGCCCACACTGCTCACAGCCCTGCACCGGCTGGGCCGGGGCCTGGAGCCGGTGGAACCGCGCGAGGATTTGCCGTACACCGCCAACTACCTGTACATGCTGACCGGTTCGGAGCCCGACCCGGCCCGTGCGCGGGCCGTCGAACGCTATCTCGTCTCCACCGTCGACCACGGATTCAACGCGTCCACCTTCACGGCGCGGGTGATCACCTCGACCGGAGCCGACGTCGCGGCCTGTCTGGTCGGCGCGATCGGCGCCCTGTCGGGGCCGCTGCACGGGGGCGCGCCGAGCCGCGCCCTGGACACACTCGACGCGATCGGCACCCCGGACCGCGCCGACGCCTGGATCAGGCGACGCGTCCTCGCCGGGGACCGGATCATGGGCTTCGGGCACCCCGTCTACCGCACCGAGGACCCCCGCTCGCGCATGCTGCGCTCCATCGCGGAGAGCTTCGGCGGCCCGCTGGTGGAGCTCGCCGTGGCCGTCGAGGCGCGGGTCGAGGCGATCCTGGCGGAGCTGAAGCCCGGCCGGGGGCTGCACACCAACGTCGAGTTCTACGCGGGCGTCGTCATGGAGCTGTGCGGACTGCCGCGGGAGATGTTCACGCCCACCTTCTGCGCGGCACGGGTCATCGGCTGGAGCGCCAACATCCTGGAGCAGGCCCGGGATTCGAAGATCATCCGACCTGCCGCACGCTACGTGGGGCCGCAGCCGCCGCAGCCGCTCCCGGAGGCATCCTGAACGGTCCGTGTCCTGCCCATATCCTGGGGGACGACGCGCACGAAAGCCCCAGGAGGTCCCGTCTTGAGCAGCCCGCAGATCCCCGTCGTCGTCCTCGCGGGCTTCCTGGGATCGGGCAAGACGACGCTGCTCAACCATCTGCTGCGAGCGAGTCGCGGCACCCGGATCGGCGCGATCGTCAACGACTTCGGGGCGATCGAGATCGACGCCATGACCGTGGCCGGCCAGCTCGGCGACTCCACCGTGTCCCTCGGCAACGGGTGTCTGTGCTGTGCCGTGGACGCGAGCGAGCTGGACGTCTTCCTGGACAGGCTCACCCGGCCCGCCGCCCGCCTCGATGTGATCGTCATCGAGGCGAGCGGGCTCGCCGAGCCCCAGGAACTGGTCAGGATGGTGCTCGCCAGCGAGAACCAGCGGATCGTGTACGGCGGCCTCGTCGAGGTCGTCGACGCCGCCGAGTTCGACGCCACCCGGCAGCGGCACCCCGAGATCGAGCGGCATCTCGGGATCGCCGATCTGGTCGTGGTCAACAAGGCGGACCGGGTCGGCCCGGGAGCGCGGCAGCGCCTGAGGGAGCGGATCACCGCACTGGCCCGCGGCGCCGCCGTGATCGAGGCCACATACGGACGGGTCGACCCCGAGCTGCTCTTCGAATGCCGTCCGCCCGGTGAGCGCGTGGGGCAGCTGTCCTTCGACGACCTCCACGAGGACGGCGAGGACGGCGAGAACGACGTCCGGGATCACCAGGAGCATCTGCACGCGGCCTACGACACCGTGTCGTTCGAGACATCCGAGCCCCTGCACCCGCGCAGACTGCTGGACTTCCTGGACGCACGGCCCGAAGGGCTGTACCGGATCAAGGGGTTCGTGGACTTCGGCGAGGCCGACCCCCGCAACCGCTACGCGATCCACACGGTGGGCCGCTTCCTGCGCTTCCACCCGGAGCCCTGGCCCGCGGACGGCACCGCGAAGGCCACCCGGCTCGTGCTCATCGGCTCGGGCACCGACACGGGGGCGCTGCTCGGCCGGCTCGGCGCGGCCAGGATCACCGGTGCCGACGACCGCCCGGAGGAGCACAGCATGTGGGGCGTGCTGCGTTATGTACCCGACCAGCGGGACGCCCCGGAGGAGCTGCCCGGGGACTGATCCGGGCCCGGCCGGTCGGCGCCACCCGAGCGATCCGCCCCCTTCCGCCCGAAAGCGGAAGGGGGCGGATCGCTCGGGGACGACCCGGAACCACGGCCGCGGGCGGTCGCGCGCCTACGGCAGCGGCCCCGCCACTGCCGCGACCTCCTTGGCCAGCGGTGTGCCCGAACCGTCCCGGCGGGGGTCGATCTCCGGAAGCTCGGCCGGCGAGCCGTTCTTCTGCGCCGCGTGCGCCGGGGTCGCACCCGCCCAGGCGAAGACCAGCTTTTCCTCACCCTTGAGGAAGCGCTGGCAGCGCACGCCGCCGGTCGCCCGGCCCTTGCGCGGGTACTGGTCGAACGGTGTCAGCTTGGCCGTCGTCACCGAGTCGTCCAGCGTCCCGGCGGCTCCCGCGGCCGTGAAGACCACCGCCTCCGCGGCCGGGTCCACCGCGGTGAAGGAGATCACCTCGGCTTCCTCCGCGAGCTTGATGCCCGCCATGCCGCCCGCCGGCCTGCCCTGCGGCCGGACCTGCGACGCCTGGAAGCGCAGCAGCTGTGCGTCGGAGGCGATGAAGACCAGATCCTCCTCGCCCGTGCGCAGTTCGGCGCCGCCGACGATCCTGTCGCCCTCCTTGAGTGCGATGACCTCGAGCTCGTCCTTGTTGGCCGGGTAGTCCGGCACCACCCGCTTGACAACGCCCTGCCGCGTGCCCAGCGCAAGACCCGGCGAGGACTCCTCCAGACCGGTCAGACAGACGACCGTCTCGTCCGCCTCCAGCGACAGGAACTCCGAGACCTGGGCACCGCCCGAGAGGTTCGGCGCCTGGGCAGTCTCCGGGAGCTGCGGGAGATCGATCACCGGCAACCGGAGCAACCGGCCCGCCGAGGTGACGACGCCCACGTCGCCCCGTGCGGTCGCCTCCACCGAGGAGACGATCACGTCGTGCTTGGTACGCCTTCCCCCGCCCGCCGGCGGCTCGCCGGTGACCGTGCGCGCCAGCAGGCCGGTGGAGGACAGCAGCACCCGGCAGGGGTCGTCCGCCACCTGCAGCGAGGCGGCCGGGGCCGGGGTGCCCGCGGACTCCAGCAGGACCGTGCGCCGGGGGGTGCCGAACTTCTTGGCCACCGCGGCCAGTTCGGAGGAGACGAGCTTGCGCAGCTCCGCGTCCGACTCCAGGATCGTCGTCAGGTCGGCGATCTCGGCCTTGAGCTTGTCGCGCTCGGCCTCCAGCTCGATCCGGTCGAACCTGGTGAGCCGGCGCAGCGGCGTGTCCAGGATGTACTGGGTCTGGACGTCGCTGAGGGAGAAGCGCCCGATCAGCCGTTCCTTGGCCTGCGCCGCGTTCTCGCTGGAGCGGATGAGGCGGATGACCTCGTCGATGTCGACCAGCGCGACGAGCAGGCCCTCGACCAGGTGCAGGCGGTCCCTCTTCTTCCCGCGGCGGAACTCGCTGCGGCGGCGCACCACGTCGAAGCGGTGGTCGAGGTAGACCTCCAGCAGCTCCTTGAGGCCCAGGGTCAGCGGCTGGCCGTCGACCAGCGCCACGTTGTTGATGCCGAAGGACTCCTCCATCGGCGTCAGCTTGTACAGCTGCTCAAGGACGGCCTCGGGGATGAAACCGTTCTTGATCTCGATGACCAGGCGCAGCCCGTGCTTGCGGTCCGTGAGGTCCTTGACGTCGGCGATGCCCTGCAGCTTCTTCTGGCCGACCAGGTCCTTGATCTTGGAGATCACCTTCTCCGGGCCGACGCTGAACGGCAGTTCGGTGACGACGAGTCCCTTGCGGCGCGCCGTCACGTCCTCCACCGTGACCGTGGCACGGATCTTGAACGTGCCGCGGCCGGTCTCGTACGCGTCCCTGATCCCGGACAGGCCGACGATCCGGCCACCGGTCGGCAGGTCCGGACCGGGCACATGGCGCATCAGCGTCTCCAGGTCCGCGCCCGGGTGCCTGATCAGATGACGGGCGGCGGCGATGACCTCGCCCAGATTGTGGGGCGGCATGTTCGTCGCCATGCCGACCGCGATCCCGGACGCGCCGTTCACCAGCAGGTTCGGGTACGCGGCGGGCAGTGCCAGGGGTTCCTGCTCCTGGCCGTCGTAGTTCGGCGCGAAGTCGACCGTGTCCTCGTCGATGGACTCGGTCATCAGGCTCGTCGCGTCGGCCATCCGGCACTCGGTGTAACGCATCGCCGCCGGAGGGTCGTCATTGCCCAGGGAGCCGAAGTTCCCGTGGCCGTCGACCAGCGGCAGCCGCATGGAGAAGGGCTGGGCCATGCGCACCAGGGCGTCGTAGATCGACGCGTCGCCGTGCGGGTGGAGCTTTCCCATCACCTCGCCGACGACACGGGCGCACTTCACATAGCCCCGGTCGGGGCGCAGCCCCATCTCGTTCATCTGGTACACGATCCGGCGGTGCACCGGCTTCATGCCGTCGCGGGCGTCGGGCAGGGCGCGGGAGTAGATCACCGAGTACGCGTACTCGAGGAAGGAGCCCTGCATCTCGTCGACGACGTCGATGTCGAGGATCCTCTCCTCGAAGTCGTCGGGCGGCGGCGTCTTCGTGCTGCGGCGGGCCATCGCTGCTGCGGCTCCTTCACCAACATGAACCATGAACGGGATCTGACGCCGACCATTGTGGACCGTCGCACCGACAACGCGGACCGCGACCCGGAACAGGGAGTGGAAGCCTCGGGAACTTCGCCGCTTACCTGCACGGTTTGCATACAGTGGCAGGACATCCTGCAACGCGATCGAAGGGACCACATGCCCATGGGTCACACGGCCACAGCCCGGGCCGGCTCCGGAGGCCTGACAGCGACCGAGCACCGTCTGGCCAACGGCCTGCGCGTGGTGCTCTCGGAGGACCGCCTGACCCCGGTCGCCGCGGTGTGCCTCTGGTACGACGTCGGCTCCCGCCACGAGATCGAGGGCCGCACCGGCCTGGCCCACCTGTTCGAGCACCTGATGTTCCAGGGCTCCGCCCAGGTACCGGGCAACGGCCACTTCGAGCTGGTGCAGGGGGCCGGCGGCTCGCTGAACGGCACCACGAGCTTCGAACGCACCAACTACTTCGAGACCATGCCCGCCCACCAGCTGGAGCTCGCGCTGTGGCTCGAGGCCGACCGCATGGGTTCCCTGCTGGACGCCCTCGACGACGAGTCCATGGAGAACCAGCGGGACGTCGTCAAGAACGAGCGCCGCCAGCGCTACGACAACGTTCCGTACGGCACCGCGTTCGAGAAGCTGACCGCGCTCGCCTACCCCGAGGGCCATCCGTACCATCACACCCCGATCGGCTCGATGGCCGACCTGGACGCGGCGACGCTGGAGGACGCGCGGAACTTCTTCCGCACCTACTACGCGCCGAACAACGCGGTGCTGTCCGTCGTCGGCGACATCGACCCGGAGCAGACGCTCTCCTGGATCGAGAAGTACTTCGGGTCCATCCCCACGCACGACGGCAAGCAGCCGCCGCGCGACGGTTCGCTCCCGGAGATCATCGGCGAGCAGCTGCGCGAGGTCGTGGAGGAGGAGGTTCCGGCCCGGGCGCTGATGGCCGCGTACCGTCTGCCGCACGACGGCACCCGCGAGGCCGACGCGGCCGACCTGGCTCTGACCGTCCTCGGCGGCGGCGAGTCGTCCCGGCTGCACAACCGGCTTGTCCGCCGCGACCGCACGGCCGTCGCCGCCGGCTTCGGCCTGCTCCGCCTGGCCGGCGCCCCCTCGCTGGGCTGGCTGGACGTGAAGACGTCCGCGGGCGTCGAGGTCCCCGACATCGAGGCCGCGGTCGACGAGGAGCTGGCCCGCTTCGCCGCCGAGGGGCCCACCGCGGAGGAGATGGAGCGCGCCCAGGCCCAGTTGGAGCGCGAGTGGCTGGACCGCCTCGGCACCGTCGCCGGCCGCGCCGACGAGCTGTGCCGGTACGCCGTGCTGTTCGGCGACCCGCAGCTGGCGCTCACCGCCGTCAAGCGGGTGCTCGACGTCACCGCAGACGAGGTGCAGGCCGTCGCCAAGGCCCGGCTGCGCCCGGACAACAGGGCGGTGCTCGTGTACGAGCCCGTCGCCGGAGCCGACGCCGGGAACGCCGAGGACAACGACGACGCAGAGGGGGCGGATCAGTGACCGACGCTGCCGTGACCATGGACCTCCATCCGCAGCCGCAGCCCGGCGAGGCCAGGCCCTGGGCATTTCCCGCGCCCGAGCGGGGCACGCTCGGCAACGGGCTGACCGTGCTGCGCTGCCACCGTCCCGGCCAGCAGGTCGTGGCCGTGGAGATCTTCCTCGACGCACCGCTGGACGCCGAGCCCGAAGGGCTGGACGGCGTCGCCACGATCATGGCCCGCGCACTGTCCGAGGGCACGGACAAGCACTCGGCCGAGGAGTTCGCCGCCGAGTTGGAGCGCTGTGGCGCCACGCTCGACTCCCACGCCGACCACCCGGGGGTGCGGATCTCCCTGGAGGTGCCGGTCTCGCGGCTGCCGAAGGCCCTCGGCCTGCTCGCCGAGGCGCTGCGCGCCCCGCTGTTCGCCGACAGCGAGGTGGAGCGGCTCGTGCGCAACCGGCTGGACGAGATCCCCCACGAGACGGCGAACCCGGCCCGCCGGGCCGCGAAGGAGCTCTCCCGGCAGCTGTTCCCGGCGTCCTCCCGGATGTCGCGGCCGCGGCAGGGCACGGAGGAGACCGTCGAGCGCATCGACTCCGCCGCGGTCCGGGCCTTCTACGAGGCGCACGTCCGCCCGGCCACGGCCACGGCCGTGGTCGTCGGTGACCTCGAAGGGGTGGACCTGGACGCCGTGCTGACCGACACGCTCGGTGCCTGGACGGGCGATTCGGCCGAGAGCCGCCCGATGCCGCAGATCACCGCCGACGACACCGGCCGCGTCGTCGTCGTCGACCGCCCCGGCGCCGTGCAGACCCAGTTGCTGATCGGCCGGATCGGCCCCGACCGCCACGACCGGGTCTGGCCCGCCCAGGTCCTGGGCACCTACTGCCTCGGTGGCACGCTCACCTCGCGCCTGGACCGCGTGCTGCGCGAGGAGAAGGGCTACACCTACGGGGTGCGGGCCTTCGGCCAGGTGCTGCGCTCGGACACCCCGGCGTCCCCGGGCGGGGCCTCCGGTGCCGCGATGCTCGCCATCAGCGGCTCGGTCGACACCCCGCACACCGGTCCCGCGCTCGACGACCTCTTCAGGGTGCTGCGCACCCTCGCCGCGGAGGGCCTGACCGACGCGGAGCGCGATGTCGCCGTGCAGAACCTGGTGGGCGTGGCGCCGCTGAAGTACGAGACGGCCGCCTCCGTGGCGGGCACGCTGGCCGACCAGGTCGAGCAGGGTCTCCCGGACGACTACCAGGCCCAGTTGTACGCGCGGCTTGCCGGGACCGGCACGGTGGAGGCGACCGCCGCGGTCGTCAGCGCCTTCCCCGTGGACCGGCTCGTCACGGTCCTCGTCGGGGACGCCTCCGAGATCGAGGAGCCCGTCCGGGCGCTCGGAATCGGTGAAGTGACCGTTGTCACGGGCTGATTGACCGCTCGCGCTCCGGCGCACGCGAAAGGGCTCCGCCGGTTTCACGCCGGCGGGGCCCTTTCGCGTACCCGGAACGACCTTCCCCTATGTCCGGTTTGATGGGGAGGAGTGGTGTCTGCCCTGTGGCGTGCACTACAAATATCCGTGTCTGTTTGGTGATTGAGCGAAGATCGGCTTAGCGTCTTCTGCGCTGTCCGCCAGTTGCACGCGCCGCACCCGCGGCATCGGGCAGCCATCGCCGAGTCCCCGTCCGGCGCGAGCCTGGGGAGCCGGGGACCCATATGTCCCCCGGGGTGAATCGGGCGCCTTCGCCGCCGTGCGGAGGGGTCCGTAGGAGACCTTCCTGCTCCGAACCCGTCAGCTAACCCGGTAGGCGAGAAGGAAGGAAAGGATCAGCCACTTCATGGCGTTCACCCGTGCCACCGGGAAGCACCGTGGTCCGAGCCGCCTGTCGCGCAAGAGCGCGGGCGTCGCCTCCGTCGCGGCCATCGCCACCACCGGCGTCATCGGCACTCTCGCCTCCCCGGCCTTCGCCGCCGAGGCCGAGGTCTCCGCTCCCGTCGAGGACACCGGCCTGACCCAGGCCGTCGCCGCCGACTCGCTCGCCGAGCGGATCGACGCCCAGGCGGAGGCCCAGCAGCAGGAGGCCGCCCTGGTCGCGGCCCAGGAGAAGGCCGAGGCCGAGGCCAAGCGCAAGGCCGAGCTCCGGGTGGAGGCCGCCCGTGACGCCGCGGAGCGTGCCGCCCGAGAGGCCGAGCGCAAGCGGCTGATGACGTACACGCTCCCGGTCGCCGGCTCCTACGTGAGCACCGACTACCACGCCGGGGGTGCCCAGTGGTCCTCCGGCAGCCACACCGGCGTCGACTTCCACGCCGCCTCCGGCACCGAGGTCGTCGCCGTCGGCATGGGCACCGTCGTGGAGGCCGGCTGGGGCGGCGCCTACGGCAACAACGTCGTCCTGCGCATGCACGACGGAACGTACACGCAGTACGGCCACCTGTCCTCGATCAGCGTCTCGGTCGGCCAGCAGGTCACCCCGGGCCAGCAGGTCGGCCTCGCCGGATCGACCGGGAACTCGTCCGGTCCCCACCTCCACTTCGAGGCCCGCACCGGCGAGGACTACGGCTCGGACATCGACCCGGTGTCGTACCTGCGCTCGCACGGCGTCCGCGTCTGACGCACACACCTTTCCGTCCGAGGCCCCGGCTCCTCTCCGAGCCGGGGCTTTCGGCGTATTCAGGCCAAAAGATAACCATGGATTACCATGGGTCTTCGGAAATTCCGGCCACCTGCCATAGAGTCACCGAAACAGACGTCGCTCGACGGGGTTTCGCGGCGATTAAAGCGGAGGTTCGGTATGCGCATTCCCGCGCGCTCGGTATGCACGGCGATCCGCGACGACATCGTCTCCGGTGCGTTCGAGCGCGGCAGCCGCCTCACCGAGGAGCAGCTGGCGCGCCGCTACGGAGTCTCGCGCGTCCCGGTCCGGGAGGCCCTGCGCACCCTGGAGTCGGAGGGCTTCGTCGTGACCCGCCGGCATGCCGGAGCGTGCGTGGCCGAGCCCACCGAGCAGGAGGCCGCCGACCTGCTGGAGATACGGCTGCTGCTGGAGCCCCTCGGCGCCGCCCGGGCCGCCCAGCGGCGCAGCGAGGCGCACCTCAAGGTGTTGCGCGGGCTGGTCAGACTGGGCCAGGACCGGGCCCGGCGCGGTCAGGGCGAGGACCTGCGCTCGCTCGGCGCCTGGTTCCACGAGACCCTGGCCCAGGCGTGCGGGAGCCCGGGGCTCACCGCGCTGCTGACCCAGCTCCGGCACAAGATCGCGTGGATGTACACGGTCGAGCGTCCCGCCCGTCCCGTCGAGGCGTGGGCCGAGCACGGCGCGATCGTGGACGCGGTGGCGCGCGGCGACGCGGAGCGCGCCCGCGCGCTCACGGCGCTGCACGCCGAGCGGACGACGGGCGCGCACCGGCTGCGGATCCCCACCGGCGTGAGGGTTTCGCAACATTCCGTAAACACGGCGGGCGACCGTATTTAACAGTCGCACCGTATACAAAGAGCGGCATTGTGTGCCGGGGGCTTTTTCCTGCTGCCGGAAAAGCAATTGGGGCAAAGCCCGGGGGAAATATGCGGGCCGCGGCGCCGGAAATCTCCGGCGCCGCGGCCCGCACATGAATTCATCGGTTTCAGACGGTCTCGGGAAGCTCCTCGAGGCCCTCGGCGACGAGCTTCGCCAGACGCTCCAGGGCGGCCTCCGCGCCCTCCGCGTCCGAGGCGAGCACGATCTCCTCGCCGCCCTGCGCCCCGAGGCCGAGCACCGCGAGCATCGAGGCGGCGTTGACCGGGGTGCCACCGGCCTTGGCGATCGTCACCGGAACGCCGGAAGCCGTGGCGGCACGAACGAAGATGGACGCGGGGCGGGCGTGCAGGCCCTCGGCCCAGCCGACATTGACGCGGCGCTCAGCCATGGTGGTGCCCTTCGAGTCTCAGCGGGAAGCGTTGGCGTGTTGTCTAGACCAGTCTCTCATGCGGTGCGGAGCACCCGGCCACCGGCCCCGGCTGGTGCGGGGCCGGGATCGGCCCTCCCAGCCTGCCCGCGCACTTCGGGGAACGCGACCCGTGCCGGAGCCTTACCCTTGCCCCATGCAGACCCCGTCGGACCACGCGTACCCCGACCACTGGGAAGCCGACGTGGTGCTGCGTGACGGTGGCACCGCGCACATCAGGCCCATCACCACCGAGGACGCCGAGCGGCTCGTCAGCTTCTACGAACAGGTCTCGGCAGAGTCCAAGTACTACCGGTTCTTCGCACCCTACCCACGGCTGTCGGCCAAGGACGTGCACCGGTTCACGCACCACGACTACGTGGACCGGGTGGGCCTCGCGGTGACCGTCGGCGGCGAGTTCATCGCGACCGTCCGCTTCGACCGCATCAACGCGCAGGGCCTGCCGGCGTCCGCCCCGGCGGACGAGGCCGAGGTCGCCTTCCTGGTGCAGGACGCCCACCAGGGCCGGGGTGTGGCCTCCACCCTGCTGGAACACATCGCGGCCGTCGCGCGGGAGCGCGGGATCAGGCGGTTCGCGGCGGAGGTGCTCCCCGCCAACAACAAGATGATCAAGGTGTTCACCGACGCGGGTTACACCCAGCGGCGCAGCTTCGAGGACGGTTCCGTCCACCTCACGCTCGACCTCGAACCGACGGCCCGGTCCCTGGCGGTCCAGCGCGCCCGCGAACAGCGGGCCGAGGCCCGCTCCGTCCAGCGCCTCCTGGCTCCCCGCTCGGTGGCGGTGATCGGCGCCGGCCGTGCGCCCGGCGGGGTGGGGCGGGCCGTGTTGCGCAATCTGATCGACGCCGGGTACACCGGGCGGACGTACGCGGTGAACCGTTCCCTCGTCCTCGACATGGACGAGATCGACGGGGTACCCGCGCACCGCTCGGTGGGGGAGATCGTCGCGGCGACCGGCGAGCCCGTCGACCTGGCGGTCGTCGCCGTCCCCGCCGAACGCGTGCCCGAGGTCGTCGCGGACTGCGGCGAGCACGGCGTGCAGGGACTCGTCGTGCTCGCCGCGGGGTATGGGGAGAGCGGCCCGGAAGGGCTGGAACGGCAGCGCGAACTGGTACGCCAGGCGCGCTCGTACGGGATGCGGATCATCGGGCCGAACGCGTTCGGGATCATCAACACCGCGGACGGGGTGCGGCTCAACGCCTCACTCGCCCCGGAGTCGCCCGCGCGCGGCCGGACCGGGCTGTTCACCCAGTCCGGTGCCATCGGCATAGCGCTCCTCAGCGGACTGCACCGGCGGGGCACTGGACTGTCGTCCTTCATCTCCGCAGGCAACCGGGCCGACGTGTCCGGCAACGACTTCCTTCAGTACTGGTACGACGACCCGGACACCGACGTCGTCCTGCTCTACCTCGAATCGATCGGCAACCCGCGCAAGTTCACCCGGCTCGCGCGGCGCACGACGGCGGTGAAGCCCGTGGTCGTCGTGAAGGGGGCCCGGCACACCGGCAGCGCTCCGCCGGGACACGCGGTGCCGACGACCCGGGTGCCGCACGCGACGGTCTCGGAGCTGCTGAGGCAGGCCGGTGTGATCCGCGTCGACACCGTCACCGAGCTCGTCGACGCCGGGGCGCTGCTGGCGAGCCAGCCGCTGCCCGCGGGACCGAGGGTGGCGATCCTGGGCAACTCCGAGTCCCTGGGCCTGCTGACCTACGACGCCTGTCTGACGGAAGGGTTGCGGCCGTTGCGGCCACGCGACCTGACGACGGCCGCGACGCCGGACGACTTCTGCGAGGCGCTGGCCGGGGCGCTGCGGGACGACGCGTGCGACGCGGTCGTCGTCAACGCGATCCCGTGGGTCGGGGAGAACGGTGTCACCGAGTCCGGCGACGGCGAGGTCCTCGCGGCGGCCCTCCGCGCCGCGACGGCCTCCGCACCGGCGAAACCCGTGCTCGTCGTCCACGTCGAACTCGGCGGACTCGCCGACGCCCTCGCCGCGGCGAGCAGCTCCGCCCCCGCCTCCCCGTACCGCGGCCCCGACACCGCTGCGGACCCCGGGCCGGGTGTGGAACCCGCGCCCGAGGGCGCCTCGCCGCACCCCGACCCGCGTACCGCGTCCGGTGGTGTGGGAACGGGCCCCACCCCGGCACCGGGCGCCCAGGCCCGTCCGAGCGGCTCCCCGACCACTCGTGGACCGCGGCCCGGCACGGACGGCCCGGCGCCCGCTGCCGGCCCCGACGGCGCGGCCCCGGTGACGGGGGAGCCCGCAGGACCGGCCGCCACCGCGGTGCCCGGAGCGGGTGCCCGCACCGACCCCCGCGACGGAGCCGCGCGGACCGCCGGGGACGCCGCCGCAGCGGTCCGCGGGGAAGCCGCCCGCATCCCCGCGTACCCCGCCGCCGAACGGGCCGTGCGCGCCCTGGCCGAGGCCGTGCGGTACGCCCAGTGGCGCCGGGACGCGGCGGAGCCCGGGAAGGTGCCGGAGTACGACGACATCGACGAGGGCGGAGCGGCCGGGCTCATCGAGGGCCTACTCGAGGCCGCCCCCGGCGAGCACGGCGTCACCCTGCCCGAGGACGACGCGCGGAGGCTGCTGGAGCGCTACGGCATCCCCGTCGTCCCCGTGCTGCCCGCCCCCGACGCGGACGCCGCCGCCCGGGCCGCCGCCCGGCTCGGCTGCCCGGTAGCCCTCAAGACGACCGCGCCGCATCTGCGCCACCGTCCCGACCTCGGCGGCGTGCGCCTCGACCTGGCCGACGAGCGGCAGGTCCGCCAGGCTTACGCGGAGTTGACGGAGAGCCTCGGAAAGCCGGAGGAGCTCCAGCCCGTGGTGCAGCCGATGGTTCCGCGGGGGGTGGACACGGTCGTGCGGGCCGCGATCGACCCGGCCGTGGGCGCGGTGCTGTCCTTCGGGCTCGCCGGCCCCGCCACCGACCTGCTCGGCGACACGGCCCACCGTCTCGTCCCCGTCACCGACCGCGACGCGGCCGGCCTCATCCGGTCCGTCCGGACCGCCCCGCTCCTCTTCGGCTGGCGCGGCTCCGCGCCCGTCGACACCGCCGCGCTGGAGGAGCTGCTGCTGCGCGTCTCCCGGCTGGTCGACGACCACCCGGAAGTCGTCGGAGTCGGCCTCGAACCGGTCGTGGTCGCCCAGCACGGCCTCTCCGTGCTCGGGGCCTCCGTGCGGCTCGCCCCGCCGCAGCCCCGTACCGACCTGGGCCCGAGGACCCTCCCGAGCTACTGAAACCGCCGGGTCCCCGGGGTTGCGGGCCGGGCGGTCACGGAGCGCACTCCGGGGTCCCCGGGCCCCGTAGGATGGAGCCCATGGCGAAGACCGGTACGACGACCCAGGGGCTGCGCGCGGCGATCGAGCGCAGCGGCTACTACCCGGCTCTCGTGGCCGAAGCGGTGGAGGCCGCGGTGGGCGGCGAGCAGATCTCCTCGTACCTGGTGCACCAGGAGACGACCTTCGACTCCAACGAGGTGCGCCGCCATGTGACCGTCCTCGTGCTGACCGGCACCCGTTTCATCGTGAGCCACACGGACGAGCAGGCGGCCGACAGCAGCTCCCCGACCCCCTACGCGACGACCTCCACGGAGTCGGTGAAGCTCCCGAGGATCTCGTCCGTGGTGGTCAGTCGTGTCGTCGCCAACCCCGAGTCGTACACCCCGGGCACCCTGCCCCGCGAGGTCGTCCTCACCATCGGCTGGGGCGCGGTCTCCCGGATCGACCTGGAGCCCGCCGCCTGCGGCGACCCCAACTGCGATGCCGACCACGGCTACACCGGGAGCTCCACCGCGGACGACCTCAGTCTGCGGGTCAGCGAGGCCGGCGACGGGCCCGAGGCGGTCCGCCAGACGCTCACCTTCGCCCAGGCGCTGTCCGAGGCGACGGCCGCCACGACGGCAACCCGCTGATGATCCGTCCCGACTGGCCCGAGGACGTCGTCCCGCTCGACCTCGACACGGCTCCCGTCCCCGCCTACGGCACGGCCTCGCTGGCCGATCTGCTGCCGACGCTCGCAGCAGGGCAGGGCGTACCGGGGCTGCGCTCCGCCATCGCGGAGCTCACGCCCGCGGACCGGAACTGCGTCTTCCTGATCGACGGCCTCGGCTGGGAGCAACTGAGGGCCCACCCCGAGGACGCGCCGTACCTCACCTCGCTCCTCGCCGGCTCCCTCGGCGGCACCGGCCGGCCGCTGACGGCCGGATTCCCCGCCACGACGGCCACCTCACTGGCCTCCTTCGGCACCGGACTGCCGCCCGGCGCGCACGGTCTGCCCGGATACACCGCCCGCAATCCGGACACCGGCGAACTGATGAACCAGCTGCGCTGGAAGCCGTGGACGTCGCCGCGCGTCTGGCAGCCGTACCCGACGGTCTTCCAGCTCGCCGACGAGGCCGGGGTGCACACCGCCCAGGTGTCATCCCCCACCTTCCGGGACACCCCGCTCACCAAGATCGCGCTGAGCGGCGGAACGTTCCACGGAAAGCTCACCGGCGAGGAGCGGATGGACTTCGCCGCCGAGCAACTCGCCGCGGGGGACCGGTCGCTCGTGTACACGTACTACAGCGAGCTCGACGGCAAGGGCCACCGCTTCGGTATCGACTCCGACGCCTGGCGGGGCCAGTTGATGTACGTGGACCGCCTCGTCCAGCGCCTCGCCGAGCAGTTGCCTCCCCGCGCCGCCCTGTACGTCACCGCCGACCACGGCATGATCGACATCCCGTTCGGCGAGGAGTCGCGGATCGACTTCGACGAGGACTGGGAGCTGCGCGCCGGCGTCGCCCTGCTCGGCGGCGAGGGCCGCGCCCGCCACGTCTACGCCGTCCCCGGCGCCGAGGCCGACGTGCTCGCCGTCTGGCGCGAGGTGCTCGGCGACCGGTTCTGGATCGCGAGCCGGGACGAGGCCATCGCGGCGGGCTGGTTCGGCCCGCAGACCGACGAGCGCGTCTACCGGCGCATCGGGGACGTGGTCGCCGCAGCCCACGACGACGTCGTGATCACCGCCTCGGTCAACGAGCCCCACGAGTCGGCCATGGTGGGCATGCACGGCTCGATGACCCCCGTCGAACAGCTGGTCCCCCTGCTCGAAGTACGCTCCTGACGCCCGGCCGCCCCGACCGCGTCCCCCGGCAACAACCGAAAGGCTGTCACGTCCTCATGCCCGAGCTGGTGTTCTTCTCCGGAACGATGGACTGCGGGAAGAGCACCCTCGCTCTCCAGATCGAGCACAACCGGTCGGCCCGGGGACTGCAGGGCATGATCTTCACCCGTGACGACCGGGCGGGCGAGGGCAAGCTGTCGTCCAGGCTGGGTCTGGTGACGGACGCCATCGAGGCCGCCGACGGCTTTGACTTCTACGCCTACCTCGTCGCCCACCTCTCCAAGGGCGGACGCTGCGACTACGTGATCGCGGACGAGGCGCAGTTCCTCGCCCCGGAGCAGATCGACCAGCTGGCGCGGGTCGTGGACGACCTCCGGCTCGACGTGTTCGCCTTCGGCATCACGACGGACTTCCGGTCCAAGCTGTTCCCCGGATCGCAGCGGCTGGTGGAGCTGGCCGACCGGGTCGAGGTGCTGCAGGTCGAGGCACTGTGCTGGTGCGGGGCCCGCGCCACCCACAACGCCCGTACGATCGGCGGGGAGATGGTCGTGGAGGGTGCCCAGGTCGTCGTCGGCGACGTGAACCAGTCGCTGGACGAGATCGGCTACGAGGTGCTGTGCCGGCTGCATCACCGGCGGCGGACGACCGCCGCCTCCGCGCGGGCCGCGGCGCTGTCGCCCGACGTGCTGCCCGTGGCCGCCGACTGAGAGCGGAGCCGGCGGCGCATCCCGTCGGGGCCGGGAGGGGGATACCCCGCCGGGGACGCGCACCACGGCATCGAGGGAAGCGGTCCGGGACGGGCGTGGCCCAGCCGGGACGTGCGCCACGAGGTCCGTCGGGGAGCGGGCTCCCGGCACACTCGCGACACCGACGGGCTCCGCCCTGGCCCCGGCGTCGGGGGCCGGCTCTGCGGTTTCCCACGGCCACGGGCTCCATGGCACGTCCGACGACCAGGTCGAGACGGGGTCGGCCGCGGGCAACGCCCCCTCGGAGGAGGCGGGTTCGGCCCGCGACGGCCGACCGCCCGGGTCAGTTCCGCCGAGCGGTCCGCACGACGGTGAAGACCGCGCCCTCGGGGTCGGCCACCGTCGCCTGCCGGCCGCTCGTGCCCTCGTACGGTTCACGCACGACGTGGCCGCCGAGGTCCACCACCGTGACCGCGATCGCGTCGGGGTCCTCGACCTCGAAGTAGGTCATCCAGTACGAGCCCCTGTCGCGCGGCAGGGCATGACCCACTCCGTGGATCGAGGCCACCGGGCGGTCGTCCAGACGCAGCGTCAGCAGGTCGGTGCCGGCCGGGACCACGGGCTCGAGGTCGTAACCGAAGACCGACTCGTAGAACTTGCCGACCGCCGACGTCTCCCGCGTCATCAACTCGTTCCACACGGGCGTGCCGTGGGTGCCGAAGAGGGCGGTGCCCGTGTGCGCTGCGGCCTGCCAGGCGCCGAAGACCGCGCCCTCCGGGTCGGCGGCGATGACGAGCCGTCCCGCGTCCGCCGCGTCGAGCGGCCCGACCCCGATCGTGCCGCCGCACATCCTGATCCGCTCGGCGGTCTCGTCGATGTCGTCCGAGGCCATGTACGGCGTCCACGCGATCGGCAGCTGGCGGTCCGCCGGCAGCCGGCCGATGCCGGCCACCTCCTTGCCGTCGAGCAGCGCTCGGACGTACGGGCCGAGTTGCTGCGGCCCGGGGACGAATTCCCAGCCGAACAGCTCCCGGTAGAAGTCCTGCGTCGCGTCGAGTCCGTGCACCATGAGGCTCACCCAGCAGGGCTCGCCGGGTCTGCGCCGAGTCGCCTCGGTCGTCATCGTCACTCTCTCCTCGGACCATCGTCGTCGTGGCCGTGCGGGGGACCGGCGGCCGTCGTACGGGACGGCCCTCACCCCGTGCAGATGCTCGCACCACCGGGCGCGCCGCGCGTCACGGCCGCGCCGCTCTTCCCCGGGGATCCCCCGGGGAAGGATGCCCGTTCCCGCACCTTCCATCCTCGGTGCGGCCATTGACGTCGCTGCGCGAGGGCCCGCCGGCCCTTGCGCGAAGATGGCGTCATGAACCCCATCATCACCGCTACCGAACTCGCCGACGAGTCAGCCGGCCGGCGGCCTCCGGTGCTGCTCGACGTCCGCTGGCAGCTCACCCTGGCCAAGGCCGCCGGTGCCGCACCCTTCGACGGCCGGGCCGCCTACGAGGCCGGTCACATCCCCGGGGCCGTGTACGTCGACCTCGACTCCGAACTGGCGGGACCACCCGGGCGGGGCGGGCGGCATCCGCTACCGGACACGGAGACCTTCGGCGCGGCGATGCGCCGCGCTGGTGTGTCGGGTGGCGTCCCGGTCGTCGTCTACGACGGGGGACAGGGCTGGGGCGCGGCGCGGGCGTGGTGGCTGCTGCGGTGGGCGGGACACCCGGACGTCCGTGTCCTGGACGGAGGTCTCGCGGCTTGGGACGGCCCGTTGAGCACGGACGTCACTCCCACGGCTCCGGGCGACTTCACTCCCGTGCCCGGTGGTCTGCCGCTGCTCGACGCGGACGGTGCGGCGGCCCTCGCCCGGTCCGGACTCCTGCTGGACGCCCGGGCCGCCGAGCGCTACCGGGGCGACGTGGAGCCGATCGACCCGGTCGGCGGGCACATTCCCGGCGCGGTCTCGGCTCCGACGACGGACAACGTCCCGGAGGGCGCCACCACCTTCCTGCCCCGCGAGGAACTTGCCGCCCGTTTCAAGCGCCTGGGCGCCGAGGACGCTCGCGAGGTCGGTGTCTACTGCGGCTCCGGGGTCTCCGGCGCCCACGAGGTCCTGGCCCTGGCGATCGCCGGAATCCCGGCGGCGCTCTACGCCGGTTCCTGGTCGGAGTGGTCCTCCGATCCCACCCGGCCGGTCGCGACCGGCCCCGAGCCGCAGTAGCGGGCAGAGGGCAGGCCGGCACCGGCGCCACGCGGGGCCGGCCGTCTTCGGGGCCCGCCGGTCGCGGCGAGGGCCGGAGCGCCGGGCGTGCATCCGTGCCCACGGGGGAGGCCGCTCGGTGAGAACGCCGGGCCCGTTCGGGGACGGAAGCCGCCCGCGACGCCGGCGCCTGGACGCCACCGCCCAGGCGCCGGCGGCCGAGGCCGCAGAGCCCGGCGTGAACGTGAGGACGACCGCGGCCAAGGGCCGCAAGCCGGCTGCGTGCTGGCAGGCACCACGCCGGTCCTCGTCCACAACACCAAGCCGTGCGCCCGTGGACCTCCTACCGCAAGGTCGACGAGGACGGTCACCCCGGGAACGGCACCCTGGCCCCCACGAACGAGGACCTGGGCATGGCGGAGAAGCGGCTCGGACCGGGTTACAAGGAACCGGTTCCTGGCAGCGGCCGGTACGTGTCAACAGACGGAACCCGCGTGGCCCGGATGGGTGATTCCGACATTCTGTGTGAACATGGCGGCGGGCCGCACGTGAACTTCGAGCGCATGGAGCCCCACCCAAGAAGCCGGGCCGGATGATGGTCGTCGAGGACCCGTCACATCTACCTCGAACAGGAGCAGAAAATGATCGAGGTACCGAAGTAGCAACCCGGCGAACCACTGCGCTTCGCCTGGGACGACGGCTTCGAGATCGAACTGGCGGTCAGGCGCGGGGAGGTCGTCCTCAAGGCGAATCCCGCGGGGCCGGCCTCTCTGGCGCGGCACCTGCTGACCCTCGCGCAGGACGGGGTGCGCATCTCCACCTCGCCGCCGACCAGGAGGTCGACGGCGAGTTCGGCCTCATCCTCGAGCGGACCGACTAAAGCCTGCACGAGGAGCTGGGTCCGGCCCCGTGGTGGGCCTGCTCGGTTGATTCGGCAACGCCCCGGTTCGCCGTGCCGGGCGTCGCGACGGGGCGAACCGCCTGATGCGGCACCGGGAACGGTGGTGGGCTCATACGGAAACCGTATGAGCCCACCACCGCGATGGCCCGAAAGCGCTACTCCTGCTTCTTCCGGCGGGTGCCGAACACGATCTCGTCCCAGCTGGGCACCGCCGCCCGGCGGCCCGGGCGGACGCCGTCCGCCTCGGCCTGCCGGTCCGTGGTTCCGGTGAGGCGATCGCGGTGGCCGGTGACCGACCGCGGCATCAGGACGTCCGCGTACGCCGAGCCGGCGCCGGCGGACGCCGCGGGGGCAGGGGGCTCCTCGGCCTCCGGTTCCTCGACGGGCTCGGCGGCCGGCGTCTCCGGGGTCGGCCGCTCCGGCACCACGAGGTCGCCGCGGAAGCTCGGGACCGCCTCCAGCAGGCTGGTGAGCGAGTCCCGTTCGGTCTCGTCGGTCTCCGGCGCCGGAAGCTGCGCGGGGCGGTCCGGGACGCGGTCGAGCGGCCGGTCCGGGGGGAGCCGGGCGATACGCGGTACGAACGGAAAGCTCGGCTCATGGGTGACGCCGATGGCGTCGTCCGTCTCCCCGATCAGCGCCCGGGCCTCGTCGTCGACGGCCTGGACCAGCCGGCGCGGCGGGTCGTACGTCCAGCTCGCCGAGTGCGGCTCTCCCGCCACCCGGTAGACCAGCAGCACTTCCCAGGTGCCGTCGTCGCGCCGCCATGAGTCCCACCGGACGGTGTCCTTCTCGGCACCCCGCAGGAGCAGGCGCTCCTGCACGGCCTCGCCGAGCTGTGGGCCGGTGTTCTCCCCGGGGCGGCGGACGGGCGTCTTGCGCGCACGCTCCGCCATGAACGCGCGCTCGGCGAGGACGGGCCCCTCGAACCGGCGCACCCGTTCCACGGGAATGCCGGCGAGCTGGGCGACCTCCTCCGCGGACGCACCTGCTCGTATACGTGCCTGGATGTCGCGCGGGCGGAGGTGGCTCTCGACCTCGATCTCGATCTGGCCGAGGCGCGCGCGGTCGTTGCGGACGGCGGCGCGCAGCCGTTCGTCAATCGGAAGCGTGTACTCCGTGCTGTCCGCAGCCTTCAGCACCAGTCGTGTGCCGTCGTTTGAGACGGCCACGACACGCAGTTCGGGCATGGGGACCTCCCGGGTGGTGCCTGCCGACGTCACGTGCGTCGCTGCTTCCGCTAGTCGAGTGTGGCCTGCCCGGGTGCAGCCTGCCACAACCTTGTCGAGTTGCCCGGCGTGTCGGGCATGGGCCCTGGACCGCCGTTATGGCACGGTTACCTGTTTGCAACGCAGGGTGACGAGCATCGTCACCCACTACAGCAGGCGACCGCGCGGTGCCACGGCGCCGCCGGTTCGAGTGCCGCTTTCGGCCCCCTGTTCCCGGGGCCGCGCACCCGCGAGAGAGACCGGACCCAGGGCTCGTCACAGTACTCCATTCGGGCCATCGGGGTGGACCGGCGCGCCGCCGAACTTGTCACGGAGGCCGCAAGTTCCGTTCCTCTACCCCGGATTCGGGGGTGGCAAGCTTCACGGAATCCGCATAGTCGGAACTATTCGATTCGCCCATATGTCCCTTCTTGGTGCACGGTGGGACAGATGGGTAAGCAGAAGTCGGATATGCATCACACAAGGGACGACGGCGCGGCGGAGCGGAAGGAGCGGCGACTGGACCTGAGCGTTCCGCAGGTCGCGGGCAGTGCCCTCGCGGCGGTCGCGGCGGCCGTCTTCGCCTCTCAACTCGGCGTCTACGGAACGATTCTGGGCGCCGGAGTGGTGAGTGTGGTGGCCACCTGCGGCGGCTCCCTCTTCCAGCACCTGTTCCGGCGAACCGGCGAACAGATCCGCGATGTCACGCAGCAGGCCGGTCCCAAGGTCTCCCGCCCGCCCGCCGGTTCCTCGGCGGCGGAGCCCTCCGCGTACGGTGAGCCGTCCGGTCACCGGGAGTTCGGCGCCACGACCACCCACGGCACCCGCGCCCGCGGCCGGAAACGGCGCTTGGTCGCCGCCGCCGTCGTGTTCGCCGTCGCGATGCTCGGCATCACCGGGTACGAACTCGCGTCCGGCCGGGACCTAAGCGGCGGGCGGGGCACCACGGTGGGCACGGCCGTCCGCGGCGGCGACCGGGCCGGCGACGGGTCGCCCTCGCCGTCGAGTCCCCGGGGAGACCGGGACGACGGGCGGCAGGGGCAGCGGGGCGGTGACCACGACGGCACTTCCGGGACGGACGACGGCTCCGGTGCGGGCGGCGGCGAGGGCGACCGGGGCGGGAGCGGCACCGAGGGCGACGGCCGAGGCGGCTCCGGCTCCACGTCGGGCTCCGTTCCGGGGGCGGACGTTGGCGAGGGGGACCGGCCGTCCCCCGGCCCCTCCGCTTCCAGCGGTGGCGAGAATCCGGCGGTGCCGCAGGACCCGACGCCCTCCGCGCCCGCGCCCGCCGAGTCGACGCGAGGGGCCGCGCCGGACGCCTCCTAGGGCAGGCGCCGGAGCCCGATCGCAGGGCAATACACCTAGGCGCCCAGCACCCGCCGCAGATGGTCGTTGCCGAACACCCGGTCGGGATCCAGCCGGTCGCGCAGTGCCAGGAACTCGCCGAACCGCGGGTACACGCTCTCGAAGTACTCCGCGTCGCGTGTGTGGATCTTGCCCCAGTGCGGCCGGCCGCCGTGCGCGGTCATGATCCGCTCCACCGCGGTGAAGTACGAGCGGTACGGCGTGCCCTTGTACATGTGTACGGCGATGTACGCGGTCTCGCGCCCGGACGCGGTGGACAGGGTGATGTCGTCGGCGGGTGCCGTCCGCACTTCCACGGGGAAGCTGATCCGCAGCGGCGAACGGTCGACCATGGCCTTCAGCTCGCGCAGTGCGGCGACCGCGGCCTCCCTCGGGAGCGCGTATTCCATCTCGACGAAGCGCACTCGGCGGGGACTTGTGAAGACCTTGTAAGGAATGTCCGTGTACGTACGGGCGGACAGCGCACGGCTGGAGACCTTGGCGATCGCCGGAATCGTGGCCGGTATCGCACGTCCGAGTGAATTGACCACCTGAAACAGTCCGTTGGAGAGGAGCTCGTCCTCGATCCACCCGCTGACCGCTCCGGGCGGGGCGACGGGGCCGGAGCTGCGGTTGTTGCGTTTGGTGTTGCAGTTGCCCGTGTGCGGGAACCAGTAGAACTCGAAGTGCTCGTTCTCCGCGTGCAGCTCGTCGAACTCCGACGTCACCCGATCGAAGGGCATCGGCTCCTCGCGAGCCGTCAACACGAACATCGGCTCGACTGCGAAGGTGATCGCGCTGATCACGCCCAGTGCGCCGAGTCCGATCCTGGCCGCGGCGAAGAGCTCGCGCTCCTCCTCGGTCCCCTTCTCGGAGCAGGTCAGCAGCGAACCGTCCGCCGTGATCAGTTCGATCCCCCGGATCTGCGCGGCGATCGAGGCGGAGTCGCGGCCGGTGCCGTGCGTCCCGGTGCTGGTGGCTCCCGCGACCGTCTGCTCCATGATGTCGCCCATGTTCGTGAGCGACAGGTCCTCGCGGGCGAGCGCGGCGTTGAGCCGCTTCAGCGGGGTGCCGGCCTCGACGGTCACCGTCATCGCCGTACGGTCGATCTCCCTGATGCCGGTGAGGAGATCGGGCCGGACCAGCACGCCGTCCGTCGCGGCGATCGCGGTGAACGAATGACCGGTGCCGACCGTCTTCACCCGCAGGCCGTCCTCCGCGGCGCGGCGCACGGCCTCGGCCAGTTCCCCCGCCGAGGCTGGGGTGACCTCCCGCTGCGGACGGGCGGTCACCGTGCCCGCCCAGTTACGCCACGCGTTCCTCGTCATGGTCCTGGATGTGCTCGTCATCCCGCCCCTCCCGCGTCGGCACCGGCCTGCGCAGCCGGCGGTACCCCGAGAACGCGACCACGACCGCGAGCGCTCCCGCCACCGCGGGCACCGCGTACGCGGCACCGGCCCCGTACTCGTCCACCACCCATCCGGAGGCCGACAAGCCGAGCGAGACGCCGACCGCGAGCCCGGTACCGGTCCAGGTCATGCCCTCGGTCAGCTTGGTGCGCGGTACGTGCGTTTCGACGAGGGCCATGGTCGTCACCATGGTGGGCGCGATGGCCAGGCCCGCGACAAAGAGCGCCACGGCCAGGACCACCAAGTTCCCGGCCAGTTGGAGGGGGATCATACTCACGGCCATCGCGCACACGCCCAGTACCCACCTGCGGGCCGGCTCGCCCTTCAGGTGCAGCAGTCCGAAGACCGCTCCGGCGAGGCAGGAGCCCAGCGCGTAGACCGCCAGGACCAGGCTGGCCGCGGCCTTGCTGCCCTGCTCCTCGGCGTAGGCCACCGTCACCACGTCGATCGAGCCGAAGATGGCGCCCGTCGCGACGAAGGTCACGACCAGCACCCGCAGGCCGGGGGAGCGCAGCGCGGAACCGCCGCTGTCGGACGTGCGCGGGTGCGGCGAGGGCTCGGTCGCGCGCTGCGCCGTGAGCCAGAGCACGCCGACCACCAGGAAGGCGGTGGCCAGCAGCGGGCCCGCCTCGGGGAACCAGACCGTGGACAGCCCGATGGAGATGATCGGGCCGACGATGAAGCACACCTCGTCGACGATCGACTCGAAGGCGTACGCGGTGTGCAGTTCGCGGGGCGAACCGTGGTAGATCGCCGCCCAGCGGGACCGCGTCATCGCGCCGACGGCCGGAATGCAGCCGGCACAGCCGGTGAAAGCGAACAGCATCCAGTTCGGCGCCCCTTGCTGGGCGCAGACGAGAAGTCCCCCCACCGCGGCGACCGAGATCAGCAGGGCGGGGCGCAGCACCCTGCTCTGCCCGTGCCGGTCGACCAGCCGGGAGACCTGGGGGCCGAGTACGGCCGCCGACAGCGCCAGGGTCGCGGAGAGCCAGCCGGCGAGGCTGTAGCGCCCCGTCAGCTGGGAGACCATGGCCACGATGCCGACGCCCATCATGGACAGCGGCATGCGCCCGAAGAAGCCTGCGGCGGAGAACGCCAGGGTGCCGGGGGCCGCGAATATGGCGCGGTAGGGACTGGGCAAGACGGCGCTCCGTAAGGAATGTGAGTGGCCGGTACAGCTTACTGGTGAGGCAACCCTTACTCCAGTGCGGTTTTCCCGCTGTCCGAGGCTGGTGGGAGGATCGCACCATGGCCGAACCGCGCGACCCCGCACCCTACGACGCCCTGCTGCTGCTCTCCTTCGGCGGTCCCGAGGGACCGGACGACGTGGTCCCGTTCCTGGAGAACGTGACGCGCGGCCGCGGCATCCCCAGGGAACGCCTCGAGGAAGTCGGTCAGCACTACTTCCTCTTCGGCGGGGTCAGTCCGATCAACGACCAGAACCGCGCGCTGCTGGACGCGCTCCGCGAGGACTTCGCCGGCGCCGACCTCGATCTGCCGGTCTACTGGGGAAACCGGAACTGGGCGCCGTACCTGACGGACACCCTCCGGGAGATGGTCCTCGACGGGCGCCGCCGGGTGGCCGTGCTCGCCACCAGCGCGTACGCCTCGTACTCGGGCTGCCGGCAGTACCGGGAGAACCTCGCGGACGCGCTCGCCGCGCTGGAGGCGGAGGGACTGCCGCTGCCGCGCGTCGACAAGCTGCGGCACTACTTCAACCACCCCGGTTTCATCGCCCCGATGGTGGAGGGCGTGCTCGCGTCACTCGCCGACCTGCCCGAGGACGTGCGGGCGGGCGCGCACCTGGCGTTCACCACCCACTCGATCCCGGACGCGGCCGCGGACAGCTCGGGTCCGGTCGCCGAGCACGGCGACGGCGGGGCGTACGTGAAGCAGCACCTCGACGTGGCGCGGGTGATCGTCGACGCCATCAGGAGGGAGACCGGCACCGACCACCCCTGGCGACTCGTGTACCAGTCGCGCAGCGGCGCCCCGCACATCCCCTGGCTGGAGCCGGACATCTGCGACCACCTGGAGGAGCTGCACGGCGACGGGGTCCCGGCGGCCGTGATGGTGCCGATCGGCTTCGTGTCGGACCACATGGAGGTCCTGTACGACCTGGACACGGAGGCCACGGCCAAGGCCGCGGAACTGGGGTTCCCGGTCCGTCGGTCGGCGACGGTCGGGGCGGACCCGCGTTTCGCGGCGGCGGTCCGCGACCTGCTCCTGGAGCGTGCGGCGACCGAGCGGGGGAAGGTGGTGGAGCGGTGCGCGCTCGGTGCGCTCGGTCCGTCCCACGACCTCTGCCCGATCGGATGCTGCCCCGCGAGGTCGGAGCGCCCCGCGGCGGCCGGCGCGGACAGCCCGTACGCCTAGTACCGCGGACCTCGGACGTACGGACGGAGAGTCGCCGTACGGACGGACGGGGACGTGCGGTCGCCGCCCGCACGTCCCGGCACATGACACAGCCACGCACCCTGGAGCCGTTCCGTGACCGACCCTCTGCTCGACGAACTGCTGTCCCTCGCGCTGGAGGCCGCGCGCCGGGCGGGTGAGCTGCTGCGGGACGGCAGGCCCGACGACCTCGCCGTCGCCGCGACCAAGTCCAGCCCGATCGACGTCGTGACCGAGATGGACATCGCCGCCGAGAAGCTGATCACTGGCTTCCTCACCGGAGCCCGGCCGGACGACGGCTTCCTCGGCGAGGAGGGGGCCTCCACGGAGGGCACGAGCGGTGTCCGCTGGGTCGTGGACCCGCTCGACGGCACCGTGAACTACCTCTACGGCCTGCCGACGTGGGCCGTGTCCATCGCGGCCGAGTGGGACGGAGAGACCGTCGTCGGCGTCGTCGAGGTGCCGATGCGCGGTGAGACGTACCGGGCCGTGCGCGGGGGCGGCGCCTTCTGCGGCGACCGCCCGCTCCGGTGCCGGCCCGCACCGCCGCTGGACCAGGCACTGGTCTCGACGGGGTTCAACTACGTCCAGTCCGTGCGCTGTCACCAGGCGGAAGTGGCGCGACAGCTGATCCCGTGCTTCCGTGACATCCGGCGTGGCGGCTCGGCCGCGGTGGACCTCTGCGACGTGGCCGCCGGCCGTCTGGACGGCTACTACGAGCGGGGCCTGCACCCCTGGGACCTCGCGGCGGGCGACCTCGTCGCCCGTGAGGCGGGGGCCCTCACCGGGTCCCGCCCGGGGGAACCGCCGAACCGCGACCTGGCAGTCGCCGCGTCGCCCGGCGTCTTCACCCCGCTCCAGCGCCTGCTCGACGAGCTGGGCGCCTGGCACGACTGAGCGCGCCCGGCGACCGTCCCCGGTTCCGGCCCGGGTCGCACATGCGTGAGGGTCCGGTGCCGTCCCACGGCACCGGACCCTCACGGGCCGGTCAGGCGCTGACGGCGCCGAACTTCACGCCGTGCTCCGCCGCGAGACGGTGCAGGTCCTCCAGCTCGGCCTGCTCGACCTCCGCCAGGAAGTCGTCGCCGTCCTCACGGGCCCGCGTGAGGTCGGTCTCCGTGGCCTTGATGCGCTGCAGAAGACCTGCGGTGAATGCGTCCATGGTCGCGCCCCCTCGTCGTGGGTCGGTGGCGGGTGGTGGATCACGCGCACCCTCTGGGGGACAGAGAGACGGGGTGTGGCATGCCACATACACGGCGTGATCGCGGGGTGTGCACTCGTCCTCCCCACGGCCATCCTCAGGGAAACCTCAACTCCACGGGGAACCGCGTGAATTCCCTGTGCACTCCTGGTGCCCCCGGGGTGCGTCTTCTCCGTCTTACAGCCGGTTTACGCGCGTAAGGGGCAGGATGGAGACACAACGAACCACCATTCGACCACCGACCTGCCCGAGGTCACCGTCGACCTGCCCCGGTCACGGTACCGGGCGGTCACACAGGAAGGACCAGCCTCGTGCGCGTACTCGTCGTCGAGGACGAGCAGCTGCTCGCCGATGCGGTGGCCACCGGACTGCGCCGGGAGGCCATGGCGGTCGACGTCGTGTACGACGGCGCCGCCGCCCTCGAACGCATCGGCGTCAACGACTACGACGTGGTCGTCCTCGACCGCGACCTCCCCTTCGTCCACGGCGACGACGTCTGCCGCAAGATCGTCGAACTCGGCATGCCCACGCGCGTCCTGATGCTGACCGCCTCCGGCGACGTCAGCGACCGCGTGGAGGGACTGGAGCTCGGGGCGGACGACTACCTGCCCAAGCCCTTCGCGTTCACCGAGCTCACCGCGCGTGTGCGCGCGCTGGGCCGGCGGACGACCGTGCCGCTGCCGCCCGTCCTGGAGCGTGCGGGGATCAAGCTCGACCCCAACCGGCGGGAGGTGTTCCGCGAGGGCCGGGAGATCCAGCTCGCCCCCAAGGAATTCGCCGTGCTGGAGGTTCTCATGCGCAGCGAGGGCGCGGTCGTCTCGGCCGAACAACTGCTCGAGAAGGCATGGGACGAGAACACGGACCCGTTCACCAACGTCGTCCGGGTCACCGTCATGACCCTGCGCCGCAAGCTCGGGGAGCCCCCGGTGATCGTCACCGTCCCGGGCTCCGGCTACCGGATCTGAGCGTGGCGACGGCACCCGCGCCCCCCACGGCGCCCCCCAAGCCCACCTGGGACCCGAGAGAGCCCGTCGGGCCGCTGCTGCGTCCCACCATCCGGATAAGGCTCACCCTGCTGTACGGCGGGATGTTCCTGATCGCGGGCATCCTGCTGCTGTCGATCATCTATCTGCTGACGGCCCAGGCGCTGCACGACGGGATCCGCCAGTCCGTCGAGGTCGGCGCGCCGCCGGGCGCGAACGTCACGATCACCAGCCCCACGTGCCCCCGAATCAACGACCTGATCGACAACGGCCAGCGGAACGCTGCGCTGAAGCTGTGCATCGCCGAGCAGCGCCAGCAGGCCCTCGACGAACTCCTGACCCGCTCGCTCTTCGCGCTCCTCGGCCTCAGCGTGATCGCGTTCGCCTTCGGCTACGCCATGGCCGGTCGTGTCCTGTCCCCGCTCGGCAAGATCACCCGCACCGCCCGCCGGGTCGTCGGCACGGACCTCTCGCGGCGGATCGAGCTGGAGGGCCCGGACGACGAGCTGAAGGAGCTCGCGGACACCTTCGACGAAATGCTGGAGCGGTTGGAGAGGGCCTTCTCCGCACAGCAGCGGTTCGTCGCCAACGCCTCGCACGAGCTGCGCACGCCCCTGGCGATCAACCGGACCCTGCTGGAGGTGCACCTTTCCGACCCGGGTGCCCCTCCCGAGCTGCAGCAGCTCGGGAAGACCCTGCTCGCCACCAACGAACGGAGCGAGCAGCTCGTGGAGGGACTGCTGCTGCTCGCCCGCAGCGAGAACCAGATCGTGGAGCGCAAGCCCGTCGACCTGGCCGAGGTCGCCGGCCGCGCCGTGGACCAGACGAGGGCGGAGGCCGAGGCCAAGGGCGTCGAGATCCGCGGGGAGCGAGTCCCCGCGGTGGTCCAGGGCAACGGCGTGCTGCTGGAGCGGATCGCCCTGAATCTCGTGCAGAACGCGGTGCGGTACAACCTCGCGGACGGCGGCTGGGTCGAGGTCACCACCGAGGTCCAGCACGGCCAGGCGGTGCTGGTGGTGGCGAACACCGGGCCGGTGGTGCCCGCGTACGAGATCGACAACATCTTCGAGCCATTCCGGCGGCTCCACCAGGAGCGCACCGGCAGTGACAAGGGGGTCGGACTTGGCCTGTCGATCGCGCGATCCGTCGCGAGGGCCCACGGTGGCCGTATCATCGCGGAGCCGCGCGAGGGCGGCGGCCTCGTCATGCGCGTCACCCTGCCGCTCTGAAGACATGCTCCAGGGCCGCAGATGACACCGAAGGGCCGCCGAGGGAGACGCCGCTGTTCGCTTTACGCGGAATTTTCGGACCCGCCCCCGGAGATTCGCTGTGTGATCGATCACAGAGGCGAATTTCCGGCCATGTACTCTCCGTCGTCAAAGTTCCTGTGAAACGCCGGGAAAGTCCGGGTTTCCGGGGGTCGGGATGACGGGAAGTACACGGGGTGGCGCCCGTGAAGTGCGACATTAGGACCGTGTACGGTCCTGATCGCCATCCAAGCTGATCACTCATGAGGGATCGGGTTGGGTGTCGATTGAGTAACAGACCTTGATGTGAGGCAAAATCTCCGCCTCAGGTCGGGCACAAGTCCGGCCTCTCACGCGTTACGTGCGCTGGAGACACCGCAAACACCCAGAGGGGGAGAGCGACATGGCTACGGATTACGACACCCCACGCAAGACCGACGACGACATCGATTCCGACAGCCTCGAAGAGCTGAAGGCGCGCCGGAACGACAAGACGACCTCCACGGTCGACGTCGACGAGTTCGAGGCCGCAGAGGGCCTGGAGCTGCCCGGAGCGGACCTCTCGAACGAGGAGCTGGCCGTCCGGGTGCTGCCCAAGCAGGCGGACGAGTTCACCTGCATGAGCTGCTTCCTGGTCCACCACCGCAGCCAACTGGCCCGAGAGAAGAACGGCCAGCCGATCTGCCGCGACTGCGACTGAGGTCCGGTCGGCCGTGGCAGGTGACGGACCGGCGGACCGGCCGGTGAAACGGCGCTTCCGCCGGAAGGGGCCCCCGGACGCACATCCGGGCGGTACCGGCCCGTGGGACGGCGAGAAGTCGTCGGACGGGCATGACAAGGCTGCCCACCTGCCCTCTCCCGGTGCGCGTGACGACGAGCGGGGCCTGCCGGCCTCGCTCGAGGCCGCGACCAAGACGGGGTCCCCGACCAGGGCCCGGCGCCTGGACGCCGTCAGGCAGGGAGTCCGCAGGAGCGGCGCGGCCGCCATGACCGGCGTGCGCAAGAGCGGCGACGCCGCGAAGGTCGCGCTGGGCTTCGTCGCCGACCGGCTCATCGAGTACACGCCGCGGATTCCCGTCCGCGATCTCACCACCCTGCGGGCGCAGTTCCCGGGCCTCGGTCCGGAGCAGATCGCGGACAAACTGATCGCGGGTGCGGCCAACGGCACGTCGACCGTGGGCGCCGGGATCGGCGCGGCGGCCATGATGCCGGTGCCGCCCGCACTGCCGGCCGAGCTGGCGACGGAGATCATCGGCGTCGCGGCGATCGAGCTCAAGCTGATCGCCGAACTTCACGAGGTCTACGGCCGACGCCCGCCCGGCAACCTCAAGGAGCGCTCCACCGCCTACCTGAGCAGCTGGTCGGAGGAGCGCGGCATCGACGTGTCCGAACCGTCGACGATCAACGCGGCCCTGGGCGGCCGGATGAAGCGCGAGCTCCGGCAGCAGATCATGAAACGCACGGTCCGCAATCTGCCGAACCTGATGCCCTTCATGATCGGTGCCGCCGTCGGCGCCGTGATGAACCGGCGGGACACCAGGAAACTGGCCGAGCGCATCCGCAAGGACCTGCGTGCCAGGCAGGTGCCCTGGGACGCGCTGCCCCCGCAGCCCCGGCTGGAACAGCCCGGCGAACTGCCGCACACCATCCCCGTCGAACTCCGCCGGGAACTCGACCGCTGACTCCGCGCACAAGGACACGCGCTCGCGGGCACGCGCGCGGGCCCCACGGACACCCGTGGGCGGGCGTGCGGGGCCCGCTGAAGCCCGCCGACGGCGGTTCCCATCCGTCCGGGCCCGGCCGCTTCGGCCCGGGCCCTGCCGCCCCGTACCGGACGCGGGGCGAAGGCGTTCCGGCCCGGCCTCCGCCGCCCCTCAGCGCTCCCTGACGGCTTCGAGGGCGGCGATCAGGCCCTTCGGATCCCGCGTGGACAGGTACAGGTAAGGCGTCGGGTCCTCCGGGTCGGTGACCGGCACCCGCACCGCCGTCGGCACATAGCTGCGGAGCAGCATGAAGGCACGCGGATCCGCCTTGTACGAACGCCAGGCCCGGGCGTCCTCGGCCTCCAGAGCCTCGGGCTCGCCGAGCGCCGGCACGGGGATCCGGGCGTCGCCCGCCACCAGCGAGTCCGCCACCACCCTGATTCGGGCGGAGCCGTACGAGCTCACGCCGACCGCCGCCAGCGCGCCCGCCGCGATCAGCCCGCCGAGCATCGGCACCGTCCCCAGCGGCAGCAGGACCAGACCGCCCGAGACCGCCACCAGAGCGGTGATCAGCCACCAGGATCGGGGGACGGTGAGACGCTCGTCGTAGCGGGGTGCCGCGGGGGAGCCGGACGGCGTGGCGGAGGGCTGCATGAACCCAAGCTTGGCACGGCGAGACCGGCAGGTTGCCCCGCGGGTAAGGTCTGCGGCTGTGAGTACTGCAACGACCCCTCCCGCCGACGCCGCGGCGCCGGTACGGCACCCCGATGCGCCGGCCCCCGGCGAGCTCCTGGGCGCGCACTACGAGTACTGCTTCGGCTGCGGTGGCGGGCAGCCCCACGGGCTGCACCTGGAGGCGCGGGCCGGCGAGGGCGTCAGTCTCACCGCCGAGTTCACCGTGACCGCCGCCCACCAGGGAGCGCCGGGCCTCGCCCACGGAGGTGTCCTGGCCACCGCGCTCGACGAGACGCTCGGCTCGCTCAACTGGCTGCTGCGGGTGATCGCGGTGACCGGACGGCTGGAGACCGACTTCGTCCGTCCCGTTCCCGTGGACACGGTGCTGTTCCTGGAGGCCGAGGTCACCGCTGTCGCCGGCCGCAAGATCTACTCCCGGGCCACCGGCCGGATCGGCGGCCCCGAGGGCCCCGTCGCCGTCCGCGCCGAGGCCCTCTTCATCGAAGTCAAGGTCGACCACTTCATCGACAACGGCCGCCCGGAGGAGATCCAGGCGGCCATGGCCGACCCCGACCAGGTCAGGCGCGCCCGCGCCTTCGAGGTGAACCCCTGATGCGCGAACCCGTCGACGTACTCATCCGGCGCGTGGACCCGGAGGTGCCGATTCCGCGATACGGACATCCGGGCGACGCGGGCGTCGATCTGGTGACCACCCGGGCCGCCGAGCTGGCGCCGGGGGAGCGCGCCGTGCTGCCGACCGGGGTGTCCGTCGCGCTCCCGGACGGGTACGCGGCCTTCGTGCATCCGCGCTCCGGCCTGGCGGCCCGCTGCGGAGTGGCGCTCGTGAATGCCCCGGGGACGGTGGATGCCGGGTACCGTGGGGAGATCAAGGTGATCGTGGTCAATCTGGACCCGCACGAGAGCGTGCGGTTCGAGAGGTTCGACCGGATTGCTCAACTGGTCGTCCAGCAGGTCGAGAAGGTGCGCTTCCACGAGGTGGCGGAGCTTCCCGGCTCGGCGCGGGCCGAGGGGGGCTTCGGGTCCACCGGCGGTCATGCCGCCGTGGACGGACCGGGCGGCTCACAGGGTGGGAATCGATACGCTTCGGTCGTATCCGACCGGGAAGGACAGTGACGTGTTCGGACGTCGCAAGAAGAGCAGTCCCGCTGGAGAAGCAGCGGACGTGGCGGGCGAGGCCGAGCAGGTCGTCGACGAGCTCGACACGGACGACGCGGCGGAGCACGACGAGCCCCGCCGGGTGAACCTTCCGCCAGCGCCGCGACCGGACGGCCCCTGGGACGTCTCCGAGGTCTCCCGGCCCGAGGAGGGCCGCGTGGACCTGGGCGGTCTCCACGTGCCCGGGGTCGAGGGCATGGAGCTGCGCGTGGAGGTCGCGGGGGACGCGATCGTCGCGGCCACCATCGTGCTGCGTGACAGCGCGATCCAGTTGCAGGCGTTCGCCGCCCCGAAGAAGGAAGGCATCTGGGGCGAGGTCCGGGAGGAGATCGCCTCCGGCATCACCCAGCAGGGCGGCGTCATCGACGAGGTCGAGGGCCCCTTGGGCTGGGAGCTCCGGGCCCAGGTCCCGGTCCAGCTGCCCGACGGTACCGGCGGCGTACAGCTGGTGCGCTTCGTCGGCGTGGACGGGCCGCGCTGGTTCCTGCGCGGAGTGATCTCCGGGCAGGGCGCCGTGCAGCCGCAGGCCGCGGGTCTGCTGGAGCAGATCTTCCGGGACACGGTCGTGGTCCGCGGCGAGGGGCCGATGGCCCCCCGCGACCCGATCGTCCTGAAGCTGCCGAACGACGCGCAGATGGTGCCCGAGGGCGTCCAGCAGGAAGAGCAGGAGACGTCCCGCTTCTCCGGAGGCATGGGACAGCTGCAGCGCGGTCCGGAGATCACCGAGGTGCGCTGAGGCGGCTCCCTCCACGGCGGCGCGCCGCGGAGGCGTGCGGTGGGCCGCACCCCGGGGCGGGGTGCGGCCCACCGCCGTTCAACCCCCTTGCGCCCCGGGGCCGTTCCCGCCGACTCTGATCCCCGTTCCGGGGCAGGGGAGCCGGGGCGACGGCGGCCGCACGGTGAGTCGCCGGTGGCGCGACGGGGAGGGGAATCGCTTGGCGGACTGGCCCATGGTGCGCGTCGAGGACCTGCACCGCTCGTACGGCACCGGAGCCGCAGCGGTCCACGCCCTGCGCGGGGTGTCGGGGCTCGCCGACCAGGCGGCGCAGCGCCCCGGGGAGCCGTCCGGCGGCCGGCAGCAGCGGGTCGCCGTCGCCCGGGCCCTCGCCAACCTGCCGGCGCTGCTGATCGCCGACGAGCCGACCGATCAGCGCGGCGCCGAGACCGGAAAGCCTCGCCGTCATGGAACCGCTGCGGGCGGTCGTGCGCAGCGAGGACCTCACGGCGCTGGTCGTCACTCACGAAGCCCGGTTGCCGGGCCTCGCCGACCGGGTACTGGCCCTGAGCGACGGCGAGATCGCCGAGGGCTGACCACCGGGGTCCCCCCGACCAGGGGCGCCAGCGCGTCAGAATCGCGTCAATACGTCCCACGACAGAGCAAGCGGTCTGACGTGTCCGATTTCCTGGATGTAGTTTCGGCGGGGCGTCCACGGCGGGCGCAGCAGCCGGTGCCCGGCTGCCGGTGAAGGACAATGAGGCCATGGCGCGCGGCAGGCTACGGATCTATCTCGGAGCCGCACCGGGCGTGGGCAAGACCTACGCGATGCTCTCCGAAGCGCACCGGCGCGTCGAGCGGGGCACGGACTGCGTCGTCGGCTTCGTGGAGCACCACGACCGGCCGCGGACCGAGGGCATCCTGCACGGTCTGGAGCAGGTCCCCCGCGCCGAGCTCGAGTACCGGGACGCCGTCTTCACCGAGATGGACGTGGACGCCGTCCTGGCCCGCCGGCCCGCCGTCGCCCTCGTGGACGAACTGGCCCACACCAACGTGCCCGGCTCGCGCAACACCAAGCGCTGGCAGGACGTCGAGGAACTCCTCGCCGCCGGTATCGACGTGATCTCGACCGTCAACATCCAGCACCTGGAGTCACTGGGCGACGTGGTCGGGTCGATAACCGGCGTGCTGCAGCGGGAGACCGTCCCCGACGACGTCGTCCGCCGCGCCGACCAGATCGAACTGGTCGACATGTCGCCCCAGGCCCTGCGCCGGCGGATGGCCCACGGCAACGTCTACAAGCCCGACAAGGTCGACGCGGCACTGTCCGACTACTTCCGCCCGGGCAACCTCACGGCCCTGCGCGAGCTCGCCTTGCTCTGGGTCGCCGACCGCGTCGACGAGTACCTCCAGCAGTACCGCGGTGAGCACGACATCCGCTCCACCTGGCAGGCCCGCGAGCGCATCGTCGTCGGCCTCACCGGGGGCCCCGAGGGACGCACCCTGATCCGGCGCGCCGCCCGCCTCGCGGAGAAGGGCGCGGGCGGGGTGGTGCTGGCCGTCTACATCGCCCGCAGCGACGGACTGACCGCCGCCTCGCCCAAGGAACTCGCCGTCCAGCGCACGCTCGTCGAGCACCTCGGCGGTACCTTCCACCACGTCGTCGGCGACGACGTCCCCTCCGCGCTGCTGGAGTTCGCCCGCGGGGTCAACGCCACCCAGATCGTACTCGGCTCCTCACGGCGCAAGACCTGGCAATACGTCCTCGGCCCCGGTGTGGGCGCCACCGTCACCCGGGAGTCGGGCCCCGACCTGGACGTCCACATCGTCACCCACGAGGAGGCCGCCAAGGGCCGCGGGCTGCCCGTGGCCCGGGGCGCCCGGCTCGGCCGCGCACGGATCGTCGCGGGCTGGCTGGCCGGCGTCGCCGGCCCGGCGGTGCTGGCGCTGCTGCTCACGCACACCGACGCGGACCTCGGGCTGGCCAACGACATGCTGCTGTTCCTGTCGCTGACGGTGACCGCGGCGCTGCTCGGCGGCCTGCTGCCGGCCCTCGCCTCCGCCGCCTTCGGCTCGCTGCTGCTGAACTACTTCTTCGCACCGCCCCTGCACCGGTTCACGATCTCGGACCCGAAGAACATCGTCGCCATCGCGGTCTTCTTCGGAGTCGCCGTCGCCGTCGCGTCGGTCGTCGACCTCGCCGCCCGGCGGACCCAGCAGGCGGCCCGGCTGCGCGCGGAATCCGAGATCCTGTCGTTCCTCGCGGGCAGCGTGCTGCGCGGTGAGACGGCCCTCGACGCCCTGCTGGAGCGGGTCCGTGAGACCTTCGGCATGGAGTCCGTGGCCCTGCTGGAACGCCTGAGCGACGTGGACCCGTGGACCCGCGCGGGCAGCGTCGGACCACGGCCCGTCGGCCGTCCCGAGGACGCCGATGTGGACATACCCGTCGGCGAGAACATGGCCCTGGCGCTGTCCGGCCGCGTCCTGCCCGCCGAGGACCGGCGCGTGCTCGGCGCCTTCGCCGCCCAGGCCGCCGTCGTCCTCGAGCGGCAGCGGCTCGTCCACCGGGCCGAGGAGGGCCGCAAGCTCGCCGAGGGCAACCGCATCCGCACCGCGCTGCTCGCCGCGGTCAGCCACGACCTGCGCACCCCGCTCGCAGGCATCAAGGCGGCCGTGACCTCGCTGCGTTCCGACGACGTCGAGTGGTCCGAGGACGACCGGGCCGAACTCCTCGAAGGCATCGAGGCCGGTGCCGACCGGCTGGACCACCTGGTCGGCAACCTGCTCGACATGTCCCGGCTCCAGACCGGCACCGTCACCCCGCTCATCCGCGGCATCGACCTCGACGAGGTCGTCCCCATGGCCCTCGTCGGTGTTCCGGAGGGCAGCGTCGAGCTGGACATCCCCGAGACCCTGCCGATGGTGCGCATGGACAAGGGCCTGCTGGAGCGGGCCGTCGCCAACATCGTCGAGAACGCCGTCAAGTACAGCCCCGACGGCACCCCCGTCGCCGTCTCCGCGAGCGCCCACGGCGGCCGGGTCGAGGTACGGGTCGTGGACCGCGGCCGCGGCGTCCCGGACGACGCCAAGGACCGCATCTTCGAGCCCTTCCAGCGCTACGGCGACGCGCCGCGCGGCGCCGGAGTCGGGCTCGGCCTCGCCGTGGCCCGGGGCTTCGTCGAGGCGATGGACGGCACACTGTCCGCGGAGGACACCCCCGGCGGCGGCCTGACGATGGTCCTCACCCTCCAGACGGCCCCCGGCACCGCCGCCGCGGGCACCGGGACCCCCGCCACCCGGGTCGCCGGCTGACCCCGCCCGCCGACCCCGACGAACGGACGAGAGACGGAAGGAAGGCACGCATGACCCGAGTGCTCGTGGTCGACGACGAGCCGCAGATCGTACGCGCCCTGGTGATCAACCTGAAGGCGCGCAGCTACGAGGTCGACGCCGCCCCCGACGGCGCGACGGCCCTTCAGGTCGCCGCGGCGCGCCACCCCGATGTCGTCGTCCTCGACCTCGGGCTGCCGGACATGGACGGGGTCGAGGTGATCAAGGGCTTGCGGGGCTGGAGCCGCGTGCCGATCCTGGTCCTCTCCGCCCGGCACACCTCCGACGAGAAGGTCGAGGCCCTCGACGCCGGCGCCGACGACTACGTCACCAAACCGTTCGGCATGGACGAGCTGCTGGCCCGCCTGCGGGCCGCCGTGCGCCGTGCCGAGCCGGCCGGCGGGGACGAGGGCGAGATCGTGATCGTCGAGACCGAGGGTTTCACGGTCGACCTCGCGGCGAAGAAGGTCAACCGGGAGGGCAGGGACGTCCGGCTCACCCCGACCGAGTGGCACCTCCTGGAGGTCCTCGTCCGCAACACCGGCCGCCTCGTCAGCCAGAAGCAGCTGCTCCAGGAGGTGTGGGGGCCCTCGTACGGCACCGAGACGAACTACCTGCGGGTCTACATGGCCCAGCTGCGCCGCAAGCTGGAGACCGATCCGTCGCACCCCCGGCACTTCGTCACCGAGCCGGGCATGGGCTACCGCTTCGAGCGCTGAGGGCCCGCGCCGCCGCATCCACGGGCGGCGGGGCGCGGCGGCGCTTCTGCCGGTCCGCACCACACGGCTCTTGACGGTGCCCGTACATCGCCCCGGTACGCTTTCACCATGAGTGCTGTACCTCGATCCGGGAACGCCGAGAAGCCGGCAGGTCGCTTCCGGCGGATGCTCGACCGTCTGTCCAGCTCCCAGCAGGAACTCGAGTCCGCGGAGCTCAAGGAGGACGCGCAGGCATCGGGTTGCACGCCGATCTGCGACTGCGGCGACCGGCAGATCGTGAAGGTGACTGGTACCTTGCGCACGGTCACCCTGCGTCCGCGGGCCGGAGTCCCGGCCCTGGAGGCGGAACTCTTCGACGGGTCCGCGGCGCTGGACGTGGTGTGGCTGGGCCGGCGCTCCATCGTGGGCATAGAACCGGGCCGCAAGATGATCGCCTCCGGCCGGATCTCCATGAGCCAGGGCCGGCGGGTGCTGTTCAATCCCAAATACGAGCTCCGACCGCTCGGACAGGAGTAGCCGGTGACGTCCCTCGACAAGCCGACCACGCAGGAACAGGACGACGACGGCCACGGCCGGCACGCCAAGGCCGTGACCGAAGCGGCCCTGTTCGAGGCCTTCGGCGGTATCCGGGGCACGGTCGAGACGGTCCTGCCCGGACTGCTCTTCGTCACGATCTACACGATCAACAAGGACCTGCACATCTCGGCCATCGCGGCCCTCGGGCTGTCCCTGGCCCTCGTCGCCGTCCGGCTCGTCCGCCGGGACACCGTGAAGCACGCCTTCAGCGGCGTGTTCGGTGTGGCCTTCGGCGTCGTGTTCGCGATGATGACCGGCAACGCCAAGGACTTCTACCTGCCGGGCATGCTGTACACGCTGGGCCTCGCCCTCGCGTACATCATCACGACCCTGGCGGGCGTCCCCCTGATCGGCCTCATCCTCGGGCCGGTCTTCAAGGAGAACCTCTCCTGGCGCACCCGCAACCCCGGCCGCAAGAAGGCCTACGCCAAGGCCAGCTGGGCATGGGGCCTGATCCTGCTCGCCAAGTGCGCCATCCTCTTCCCGCTCTACTGGTGGGCGGACACGACCCAGCTCGGCTGGGTGCTGGTCGCGCTGAAGATCCCGCCGTTCCTGCTGGCGGTCTATCTGACCTGGGTCTTCCTGGCGAAGGCCCCGCCGCCCATCGACGTCTTCGCCGAGATGGAGGAGCAGGAGCGCGCCGAGGAGGCCCGCAAGGCGGCCGCGGCCCGCGAGGGCGAGGCGTAACCGCCCGGGCACGCACGGACCTCCGCCACCGACGCCCTCCGGGGCGCCGGCAGCCGGAAGGCCGATCGCCGGACCGACTGGATCGATCCCCCAGCCCGTCCGGCGATCGGCCTTCCGCGTTCCGTGCGGAGTCAGCCCGCCGTCGTCGGGTCCTCGCGGCGGTCCGACAGCAGGTCCTCCAGCTGCTCCTCGCGCGCCTGCGCGGCCACGAAGAGGAGCTCGTCGCCCGGCTCCAGGGTCTCCTCGTCGTGCGGAGTGAGCACCCGGGGCCCCCGGATGATCGTCACCAGCGAGGTGTCCTCGGGCCAGGCCACGTCGCCCACCTGCGTGCCGGCCAGCGCCGACTCCGGCGGCAGGGTCAGCTCGACGAGGTTGGCGTCGCCGTGGCTGAAGCGGAGGAGCCTCACCAGGTCGCCGACGCTCACGGCCTCCTCGACCAGCGCCGACATCAGACGCGGCGTGGACACCGCGACATCGACGCCCCACGACTCGTTGAACAGCCACTCGTTCTTGGGGTTGTTCACCCTGGCCACCACGCGCGGCACGCCGTACTCGGTCTTCGCGAGCAGGGAGACGACGAGGTTCACCTTGTCGTCACCCGTCGCCGCGATCACCACGTTGCAGCGCTGCAGCGCCGCCTCGTCCAGCGACGTGATCTCACAGGCGTCGGCCAGCAGCCACTCCGCCTGCGGCACCCGCTCCACCGAGATGGCGGTGGGCGCCTTGTCGACCAGGAGCACCTCGTGCCCGTTCTCCAGCAGCTCTCCCGCGATGGAACGGCCCACCGCGCCGGCCCCGGCAATCGCGACCCGCATCAGTGACCGCCCTCCTCGGGACCCTGGGCGAACGCCGCCTCGACCTTCTCGATCTCGTCCGTGCGCATCATCACGTGCACCAGATCGCCTTCCTGCAGCACGGTCTGGGAAGTCGGCAGGACCGCCTCGCCCAGCCGGGTGAGGAACGCGACCCGCACACCGGTCTCCTCCTGCAGCCGGCTGACCTTGTGGCCGATCCAGGCCGGGGAGGTGTGGACCTCGGCGAGCTGCACCGCGCCGCTCGGGTCCCGCCACAGCTCCTCCGCCCCGGAGGGCAGCAGCCGGCGGAGCATCTGGTCCGCGGTCCAGCGGACCGTCGCCACGGTGGGAATGCCCAGCCGCTGGTAGACCTCGGCGCGCCGCGGGTCGTAGATGCGGGCCGCGACGTTCTCGATCCCGAACATCTCGCGGGCCACCCGCGCGGCGATGATGTTGGAGTTGTCACCGCTGCTGACCGCCGCGAAGGCGCCGGCCTCCTCGATGCCCGCCTCGCGGAGCGTGTCCTGGTCGAAGCCGACACCGGTGACCCGGCGCCCGCCGAACCCGGAGCCCAGACGGCGGAAGGCGGTGGGGTCCTGGTCGACGACGGCGACGGTGTGCCCCTGCTGCTCCAGGGTCTGCGCGAGCGCGGCTCCCACACGCCCACAACCCATGATCACGATGTGCACCTATCTACCCCGCAGTCCTGGTCATCCCGATGACCTGCGCAAACACCCTGCTCACTCTTCTCTCTCGGCTCTGCCGGGCAACGACGGGGCTCAGAGTGCGGTGGTCGCCCCAGACGAGCTTATGACGCGCTCCCCGCGTTGCCCTCATCCGCGGTGCCGATACCGCCGGTAGACCCGATGACGTAGCACTACGTGGCTGCTGCGTTGCCGCAGCGTGGCCGAGCGGAGGCGATTTCGTGGCGGAGGGGCCCACGGGTGGGCGCCGTCAAGAGGAACCCCTTACGATCCTCTCCGTGTCCAAACTGACCGACCTGCCCAAACGCATCCTGATCGGCCGGGCGCTGCGGAGCGACAGGCTGGGAGAGACGCTCCTGCCGAAGCGGATCGCGCTCCCCGTCTTCGCCTCCGACCCGCTGTCCTCGGTGGCGTACGCGCCCGGGGAAGTGCTGCTCGTCCTCTCGATCGCGGGTGTGTCGGCCTACCAGTACAGCCCCTGGATCGCGGCCGCCGTCGTGGTCCTGATGTTCACCGTCGTCGCCTCGTACCGGCAGAACGTCCACGCGTACCCGAGCGGTGGCGGCGACTACGAGGTGGCGAACACCAACCTCGGCCCGAGGGCCGGTCTCACCGTCGCCAGCGCCCTCCTCGTCGACTACGTCCTCACCGTGGCCGTGTCGATCTCCTCCGGAGTGGAGAACCTGGGCTCCGCGGTCCACTTCGTGATCGAGCACAAGGTGCTCAGCGCCGTCGTCATAATCCTGCTGCTGACCCTGATGAACCTGCGCGGGGTCAAGGAGTCCGGGAAGCTCTTCGCGATCCCCACGTACGTCTTCGTCTTCGGCGTCTTCACCATGATCGCCTGGGGTGCCTTCAAGGGCTTCGTCCTCGACGACACCATGCGCGCCCCGACCGCGGACTTCGAGATCAGACCCGAGCAGCAGGGCCTGGCCGGCTTCGCCATGGTCTTCCTGCTGCTGCGCGCCTTCTCCTCCGGTTGTGCCGCGCTCACCGGAGTCGAGGCCATCAGCAACGGCGTCCCCGCCTTCCGCAAGCCCAAGAGCCGGAACGCCGCCACGACACTGCTGTTCATGGGGATGCTCGCGGTCACCATGTTCTGCGGCATCATCGGCCTGGCCATGGCCAGCGACGTACGGATGGCCGAGAACCCCGCCCACGACCTCGTCCAGAACGGACAGCCGGTCGGCCCCGGCTACGTCCAGGATCCGGTGATCTCGCAGGTGGCGGCAGCCGTCTTCGGCGAGCAGACCTTCTTCTTCGTCCTGCTCGCCGCGGCCACCGCGCTCGTCCTCTTCCTGGCCGCCAACACCGCTTACAACGGCTTCCCGCTGCTCGGCTCGATCCTCGCCCAGGACCGGTACCTGCCGCGCCAGCTGCACACCCGCGGCGACCGGCTCGCCTTCTCCAACGGCATCGTGCTGCTCGCCGGCGCGGCCATGCTGCTGGTCTGGGTCTACGGCGCCGACTCCACGAAGCTCATCCAGCTCTACATCGTCGGTGTCTTCGTCTCCTTCACCCTCAGCCAGACCGGCATGGTCCGGCACTGGAACCGCCATCTGCGGACGGAGCGGGACCCGGCCGCACGGCGCCGCATGATCCGCTCGCGGGCGATCAACGCCTTCGGCGCCTTCTTCACCGGTCTCGTCCTGGTCGTCGTCCTCGTCACCAAGTTCACTCACGGCGCCTGGGTGGCGCTCCTGGGCATGGTGATCTTCTACGGGACCATGTCGGCGATCCGCCGCCACTACGACCGGGTGTCCGACGAGATCGCCGCACCCGTCGAGCCCTCCGACGACAGCGTCCGGCCCTCCCGGGTCCACTCCATCGTGCTGGTGTCCAAGGTCCACCGGCCGACCCTGCGGGCCCTCGCCTACGCCAAGCTCATGCGCTCCGACAAGCTGGAGGCCCTCAGCATCGACGTCGACCCGGCGGAGACGAAGGCGCTGAAGGAGGAGTGGGACCGGCGCGGTATCAACATCCCGCTGAAGATCCTCCACTCGCCGTACCGCGAGATCACCCGGCCGATCATCGAGTACGTGAGGAGCCTTCGGCGGGAGAGCCCGCGCGACGCCGTCAGTGTGATCATCCCCGAGTACGTGGTCGGCCACTGGTGGGAGCACCTGCTGCACAACCAGAGCGCCCTGCGCCTCAAGGGCAGGCTGCTGTTCACCCCCGGCGTCATGGTCACCTCCGTCCCCTACCAGCTCCAGTCCTCCGAGCTGGCCAAGAAGCGGGCCAGGAAGCGCCAGGAGTGGAACGCGCCCGGATCGGTGCGCCGCGGCCCGGTGAGCGACCAGACCAAGGAGTCCAGCGGCCGGAGCTGACACGGGTACGGGCACCGGCCGCACGGGCCGGGGCACCCTCCGGCCCACGTAGACTGGGGGGCTGTCGTCCGCGGACGGGCGACGGCCCCCTCTCGTATCCCTGGAGTCATCCCGCCATGCCGAACGCTTCCGATGCCTCGCTCGTCGGGGAGGAGTACGAGGTCGAGGTCGGCCCCGTCGCGCACGGCGGGCACTGCATCGCCCGCACCGACGCCGGCCGGGTCCTCTTCGTCCGGCACGCGCTGCCCGGCGAGAAGGTCGTGGCCCGGATCACCGAGGGTGAGGAGGGCTCCCGCTATCTGCGCGCCGACGCCGTGCGCATCCTGGAGCCGTCCAAGGACCGCGTCGAGGCGCCGTGCCCCTACGCCGGGCCCGGCCGGTGCGGCGGCTGCGACTGGCAGCACGCCAAGCCGGGTGCGCAGCGGCGCCTCAAGGGCGAGGTCGTCGCCGAGCAGCTGAAGCGGCTCGCGGGCCTCACCCCGGAGGAGGCCGGCTGGGACGGCACCGTCATGCCGGCGGAGGGCGACAAACTACCCGCGGGCCAGGTTCCGGCCTGGCGTACGAGGGTGCAGTACGCCGTCGACGCGGAGGGGCGCGCGGGGCTGCGCAGGCACCGCTCCCACGAGGTGGAACCGGTCGAGCATTGCATGATCGCGGCGCCCGGGGTCTCGGAACTCGGGATCGAGCAGCGGACCTGGGAGGGCATGGCCTCGATCGAGGCCATCGCCGCGACGGGCTCCCAGGACCGCCAGGTGATCCTCACCCCGAAGCCCGGTGCCCGGCTCCCGATCGTGGAACTCGACAGACCGGTCTCCGTGCTGCGGGTCCACGAAGGCGACGGCAGCGTGCACCGGGTCCACGGCCGCCCCTTCGTCCGCGAACGTGCCGACGACCGCACCTACCGGGTCGGCATGGGCGGCTTCTGGCAGGTCCACCCGAAGGCGGCCCAGACGCTCGTCGAAGCCGTGATGCAGGGCCTGCTGCCGCGCAAGGGCGACACCGCGCTCGATCTCTACTGCGGCGTCGGCCTGTTCGCGGGAGCGATCGCCCAACGCGTCGGCGAGAAGGGCGCGGTACTCGGCATCGAGTCCGGCAAGCGCGCGGTGGAGGACGCCCGCCACAACCTCCAGGACCTGCCGCGGGTGCGCATCGAGCAGGGCAAGGTCGAGTCCGTCCTGCCCCGCACCGGCATCACCGACGCCGACCTCGTCGTCCTCGACCCGCCCCGCGCGGGCGCCGGCCGCTCCACCGTCGAGTACGTCTCGGGCCTCGGTGCCCGCCGCATCGCCTACGTCGCCTGCGACCCGGCGGCCCTCGCACGGGACCTGGCGTACTTCCGCGAGAACGGCTACCGGCCGCGGACGCTGCGGGCGTTCGACCTGTTTCCGATGACGCATCATGTGGAGTGCGTCGCGATCCTTGAGCCGGCCGCAAAGGGCTCCTGACCTGCGGGTTTGCCGATGTCCACTATGTGCGTTGTGGGTATTACGGGCGATATCTTGACGCTGAAATGACGCTCGTGACGCTCAAATGACGCTCGTCCTGACGGGGCGTCACCTGACTGATGGTGCACGTCATGCTGGGCGGAAGACGTGCTTCCGGGGGCTGGCTTTGCAGGAACTTGAAGGAAAATCAGCCGGGTTCCGGTTCGCCGTACTTCGGCGGGCCGGACGTTTGGCGGAGCGGGCGTCAGTAGGTCGGGCCGTAGGGGCTCCAGTGCCCGAGGAAGGGCTTCAGGTCGTCGGGGCGTGGCTCGGGAATGTCGGTCAGCCGGGGCGGTGTGTTCAGTGGGTCGAGGCGCTCCACTGTGGCCGCTGCCCAGCTGATCCATGCCTCGGCCTCGGTTCTGGCCTGGCCCGGCGGCATGGCGTCGACTCGCGCGCGTACAGCGCTCACGTATTCGGTCAGTCGGATGGCGTGGCGCCATGCCGCTTCCTGCGCTTCGAAATGCCTGACGCGGTACGCCTCGGCATACCGGATGCGGGCTTCTTCCATGGCGGCTTCCCAGCGGATGCGTTTCTGGCGGGCCGCTTCGATCTCGTCCAGGCGTCTGCGTTCGGCGGCTTCGCCGCGGAGGGTGACCTCTTGGGCGATCTCGGCGAGCTGGTCTTCCAAGGGGCGGCCGGGGGTGTCGGACCATTCGCTCGCCCGGTGCGGGTGGCCGACGCTGAGGACGAAGCGGAGACGCTCGGACGGGGTGTAGTCGAAGCGCGGGATCCTGACCCAGGAACCATCCCAGGGCATCGGCCATGCTGACCCGACGGGCGCGGCCCGGACCGAACAGCGAGTCTGGTTCGGCGAGTTGGGCGCGTGGGCGTGGGTGGCTGCGCCGTACGGAGGCGGGAGGCCAGCAGGATGGCCCGCTTCCGTGTCTGGGGGACGCCGTAGTCTGCGGCGTTGAGGATACCGGTCCAGACGGAGAATCCCCAGCAGCGCAGGATCGCCGCGTACTGCTTCCACAGCGGCAGGACGTCCGGTACTTCCTCCATGGCAACCCACTCCGGCTCTCCAGCCGTGTTCAGGGCGTGGAGGTAGCGCATGGGCTCGGCGGTCAGCAGGCTGCGCTCGTCCCGGCAGACGGCGAGGAGCTGCTCGCGGGTGTCGCGTCCGGCGGCGAGGTCGGCGATCGCCTGGTGCACCAGTGGCTGGTCCACCAGCCCGAGGCACTTGCCGGCCATCGACCACGCCTGACACGGCGGACTCGCGATCACGTCTCGCCAGCCACCGTGATCGCCCGCGTCCCCAGGGGCGAGGGTGCCTGCCTCGCCGAGTTGCGCCAGCTGGTGCGCGCCGCACTGCCGGCCGACAGCGAGGCGGCAACCGCCCGCATCGGGGAGCTTCTCCATGAGCGCGACTCCGAGCAGAGCGTGCTCCGCGACGTCCTTCAAGAGATCCAGAAGAGTGGCACCGGCGAGCTCGGGGACGCTCGCCAAGAACCCTAGGCCATCGGTTCCGCCGCGTAACCGAACCGCGGTCAGCTCCCAAGGGGTCTGTAAAACGATCGCGACAGTCCCGCAAACGGATCCTGCCGGACAGCATGATGCGACAGACTCATCCCCACGGCCTTCGCGCTGAGCTTGTGTGTTCCTTGGTCGGATCACATGCTCAGCCGAGGGCCGCCCGCACGTCCTGCAGTTACCAGTCCGAGTGAGCAAGTACGAGGACCCGTTCGGGCCCAGAGGTTAAAGATCAAGGGCGTGTTGCGAAAGTCCCTCCTGGCCCGCGACGCCTGGCACGCACGCTCGCTGCGTTGTCGGAGTCATCCAAGTACGTCCAGTACGAGGATGATCCTCCGCCTTGCGATCTTCCCCTCGGCCCGGAGGGCCGGGGGAGGCCCCATGCACCAGACGCCGCAGGCCCGGGAGTTCATGCAGGGCATCACCGGGCTGTGGGACAGCTGGGAGGACGGGGCCTTCCTCGACGACCAGGAATCCGGCCGCTTCTTCGACCCGGAGAAGCTGCACATCCTCGGGCACAGCGGCGAGCACTTCTCCGTACAGGGCCCGCTGAACGTCGCCCGCCCGCCGCAGGGCCACCCCGTCATCGTCCAGGCGGGCTCCTCCCCGGACGGGCAGGACTTCGCCGCCCGCTGGGCGGAGGTCGTCTTCACCGTCCAGCAGACCCTGGACCAGGGGCCGGCCCGCGCGGCAGTGGCGGTGCTGTCGGTGCCCTCGGGGGCAGCGGCCGCGGCGGCCGCGGAGTCGGCGATGTACGCAGCGAGCGCGGCGGGCGTCGGGTTCTCGAAGGCGACCGTCGGTGGCAGCGGCACCCCGACGGCCCGGGCCGGCCTGTTGCGCAGCTCGACCGCGGTCAGCGAGTCGAAGCCCATCTCCAGGAAGGGCCGTCCAGCCGCCGCGCCACCTTATATCGACTATCAGAATTGCAAAATTTCGCAATTCATTACATGCTATAGAGGCTGTGCCCGCAGGTAGCCGCGGGCGCAGCTCATGCGTCGACGAGGAAGCGTGAGGGGTCGTGTCGGTTCCGCCGTGTCAGGCCAAGGCCGAGTTCTTCCGGACGCTCGGCCATCCGGTGCGGATCAGGGTGCTGGAGCTGCTGCAGGACGGGCCGATGCCGTTGCGGGACCTGCCCGCGGAGATCGAGGTCGAACCGTCGGTGCTGTCGCAGCAGCCGGCGGTGCTGCGCCGGTCGGGGATCGCGGCTTCCGCGCGGGAGGCACCGACGGTGTTCCACGGGTCGGCGGGCGGGGATGCCGCGGATCTGCTGCGGGCCGCGCGGCGGATCCTGACCGAGATGCTCTCGGGTCGGAACGTGCTGCCGGTGGAGTTGCGGGAAGCCGAGGTCGCGGCGAAGTGAATGCGCTGCTGGATCGGATGTGGAGCCCCGTGCGCTCGCTGCTGCCTGCGCGAGCGGACTTCGCCACGATGAAGCGCAATCCCCGGCGCGATCTGCTCGCCGGTCTCACCGTCGCGATCGTCGCGCTGCCGCTGGCCCTCGGCTTCGGTGTCTCCTCAGGTCTGGGCGCAGAGGCGGGCCTGGCGACGGCGGTGGTCGCGGGGGCCCTCGCGGCCCTGTTCGGCGGCTCGAATCTGCAGGTGTCCGGGCCCACCGGGGCGATGACGGTGGTGCTGGTGCCGATCGTCGCCGAGCACGGTCCGGGCGGGGTGCTTGCCGTGGGGCTGCTGGCCGGGCTGATGCTCGTCGCGCTCGCCCTGCTCCGGGCCGGGAAGTACATGCGGTACGTACCGGCCCCGGTGGTGGAGGGCTTCACCTTCGGCATCGCCTGCGTGATCTTCCTCCAGCAGGTGCCGAATGCCCTGGGTGTCGGAAAGCCGGAGGGCGAGCGTGTCCTGGTGGTGGCCTGGCACGCCGTCCAGGAGTTCATGCGCACGCCGAACTGGACTGCTGTCGCCCTGGCGGCCGGTGTCGCCGCGGTCATGCTGCTGGGCGCGCGGTGGCGGCCGACCGTCCCCTTCTCGATCCTGGCGGTCATCGCCGCGACGGCCGTCGCCCAGCTCTTCCACCTGGATGATGCGGCCCCTATCGGTGATCTGCCGTCCGGGCTGCCGGCACCGTCGCTGGGCTTCCTCGATCTGTCCGCGCTGGGTTCGCTGGTCGCCCCGGCGCTGGCGGTGGCTGCGCTGGCCGCGCTGGAGTCCCTGCTGTCCGCCACGGTCGCGGACGGGATGACGGTCGGGCAGCAGCACGATCCGGACAGGGAGTTGTTCGGGCAGGGCGTCGCGAACCTGGCCGCGCCGCTGTTCGGCGGTGTTCCGGCGACCGCCGCCATCGCCCGTACCGCGGTGAACGTCCGTACCGGAGCGCGCTCGCGGCTCGCCGCCCTGACGCACGCCGCCGTCCTCGCTGTGGTCGTCTTCGTGGCCGCTCCGCTGGTGTCGAGGATCCCGCTGGCCGCGCTCGCGGGGGTGCTGCTGGCCACCGCGATCCGCATGGTCGAGGTCGGCGCGCTGCGGGCGATGGCGAAGGCCACCCGCTCCGACGCACTGGTCCTGGTCCTGACGGCGGTCGCCACCCTCGCGCTGGATCTCGTCTACGCGGTGATCATCGGGCTGGTCGTGGCCGGCGCGCTCGCGCTGCGGGCGGTTGCCAGGCAGGCCCGGATGGAGCAGACGTCCCTCGACTTGGCCGACCACAGCGACGAGGAGCACGCGCTGCTGGCCGAGCACATCGTCGCCTACCGGATCGACGGGCCGCTGTTCTTCGCCGCCGCGCACCGCTTCCTGCTGGAGCTGAGCGAGGTCGCCGACGTACGCGTGGTGATTCTGCGCATGTCCCGCATCACGACGATGGACGCCACCGGGGCGCTCGTCCTCAAGGACGCGATCGAGAAGCTGAACCGGCGCGGCATCGTCGTGATGAGCTCCGGGATACGACCCGGCCAGCGGCAGGTCCTCGACTCGGTGGGGGCGCTGGACCTACTGGGCCTGGAAGGCCGGGAGTACGCCACGACTCCTGAGGCGATCGCCGGGGCCCGCGCCCATCTGCACGGCGCCGGGGTCCTGCCCGCCGTCCCGGCACAGGCCGCCGCCCGCGAGGAGGCATCCCGATGAGCACGCCCGTTTCCCGCCGCATGGTCGAGGTCTCCGGAACCGAGGCTCTGTGGCTGCTCGAGGGTGCCGCCCAGGGACTACTGGTGTACGTCCAGCGCGAGACCGCGGTGGTCCGCCCGGCCGTGCACCTGCTCCGGTACGGGCGCCTCGTCGTCCGCACTCCCGCCCAGGCGGCGGCCTTCACCGGCAGAACCGTGCTCACGTACCACGCGGACGAGATACCGGTGGCCGGCGGCACCGGGTGGACGGTGACCGCCGCCGGGCCGGCCGAGGTCATCACAGACCCCGACGAGGCCGCCCACTACCGCCGCACCCTGCCCGGCTGGGTTCACGGTCCGCACGACACCCTCGTACGCATCCACCCCCAGACGGTGACCGGCTTCCGCCTCGCCCACGAGACGGCCTGATGGCCCGTCAGCACGAGACCCTGCCGTACCGGCATGTGCTGACGCTCCCCGCCATGGGCTCCGCCGTCCGGATCGCGCGGGAGACCACCGAGCAGGTCGTGACCGAGTGGGGCATCCACCGGACCCATCGGATCGTCGGCCCCGCGCTGCTGATCCTGAGCGAACTGGTCACCAACAGCGTGCGGCACGCCTCGGCGCTGTCCCCGAACATCACCGTCATCTACGCGGGCGGCCCGGACGCCTTCGCGTTCGCCGTCCACGACCGCCACCCGTATCAACCCTCTCTGCTGCACGCCCATCTCGCGCACCGCGGGGGACTTGCGACCGTCGTCGAACTCACCCTCGGCCTCGGCGGCACCGCGGTCCTGCGTACCGACGCCGATGACCAGGGCAAGAGCATCTGGATCACCCTCCCCCTGTGAGAGCGAGAAACCGATCACGACCGTCGAGTGGCGATGCACGACGCACGAGAAGCTCGGCGTACCGTCCCTGGCCGGGTTCCCGGGTGCCGACGCCGTGGACCGGTTCACCGGGGCCGTCGGCTGGGCCGTCTCGCGCGGCACCGGGCCGGTCATCCTCGACCTCACCGAGCTGCGCCGCTGGTCCGGAGGCCGGCTCGCGGTCACCCGGGCAGCCCGCCTGCTCGCGGCAGAAGAGGGAGTCCGGAGCTCGCCGCGGGGCGCGGTGCCAGGCGGTAGGAAGTGCCGGAATCACGGTTTCCTGGCGGGTTTCACTCATGGATCAAGACCGGCGACCGCCCGCGTTCCATGCTCGTCGACTCAGCCTTCCCCCAGTGGCTGCCGACGGTCTGCGCCGGTCAGCCGACGGGCGGTTGCCGGGCCTCGAGGGCGGCGGCCAGGTCCGGGTAGACGGCCATTGACCCGGGACGGTCGGCCCACCCGTCGGCAACCTCCAGGTGGTCCAGGCCGCACAAGCCCAAAGGGCCCCTCCCGCCTCGCAGTCTGGTAGCCGCCTGCATGACCGCCGTCTCCCCCTCGGCGCTCCACCCGAGCAGTTCGGTCAGGTCCAGGACGACCGGCCCGGTGCTCCGGGCGACCACCCAGCCGAATCCGTCCGAGAAGCGACCGACGGCGTTGTTGCCGAGGAACCCGGCGACAGCCATGACGGCCACGCCACGATGCTCCTCGACACTCCAGCTGATGCTCACCGACGGCTCCTTCCAGGTGCGTCCTGCGCTTGCTTCTGCTTGTCCGCCGCATGGGCGCTGCCGCCGACCCAGCCGCGGTCGATGTCCATGCTCAACAGGCGCTCGTTCCCGCAGCGGGGGCATGAGCCGTCCGAGCCGACGGCCGCCGGCAGGCACTTGAGACGGCACGCGGGGCACTTGAGCAGTGCCCCACCGCCGCGCAGTCGTGGGATCCGCACCCGAACCTGCACCTCTCAGCCTTCGGAATTGCTAATCTTAGCAATTCTCGAGGTCATCATCTCGGCGTGATGGCGCGAGGATGGGCCCATGGTGAAGAGTTCGGGATGGATGCGATGCACGCGGCAGGCACGGCAACGCCCGTCGGGCGATGCGGCGACCTGTCCGGGAGCGGGGTCGGGGCGGTGAGCGCGCCGCTGTACCAGCTGAAGGCTGAGTTCTTCAAGACACTGGGCCATCCGGTGCGGATCCGCGTGCTGGAACTGCTGAGCGAGCGCGAGCACGCGGTCTCCGAGATGCTGCCCGTCGTGGGCGTCGAGCCCGCTCACCTCTCGCAGCAGCTGGCTGTCCTGCGCCGGGCCAATCTGGTCGTCACCCGCAGGGAAGGCTCTGCCGTGTACTACTCGCTGGCCAGCCCTCAGGTGGCGGAGCTGCTCAAGGTCGCGCGCACGATTCTGTCCGGCGTGCTGGCGGGCCAGGCCGAGCTGCTCGCCGATCTGCAGGCCGCGGCGCCGGAGGGCAGGCGCCCGACCTGAGCCCAGGCCCCGTACCGGCAGCCGCCCCCTCGCCGTACATGGACAGCGCTCTGCGCGGTGAGGGGCGCGGCCGCCTTCGATTCGCCGCCGGCGGGTACCCGAGCGACAAAGCCTCAACAGAACAGGCAATCTCCAGGGCACCCTCCTTCGTCTGCCACGCCGCCCGGCAGGCCGGCGTCCCCGAGGCGTACGCCCCTGACCGGCCCATCCTTGCCGCCCAGGCCGACGGTCCGGATCCGGCGGTCACCCGGCTCGGGATCGCGCTCGTGATCCCGGGCTTCGGCGCGAAGGGCGGTGGCCCCTCGTCCCGGGCCTGGTGGCTCGCGCCGCCCTCGGCATCACGGCCGGCCCGCTGACCGCCCTGCGGCACGGTGCCGCCCAGGCGATCGGAGCTCCTGGCGCCCTGCCACGGCGATCGCCGCCGGTCCCCTGCGTCCGAATGCCTGCGAGCGAGCACGTCCGCCGGCTCACTCTCCTGATCATGTGCGTGCACTGCTGTGCCGGTCGAGCGCCGGAGGGCGCTCGGCAGACACCACACGGCATCGGTCGCGTGGTGGCGTGCTTCCGCTACTTCTGGGCGTGCTCGCCGACGTAGAAGAGCAACCAGACGAAACCGGCGAACAGATGGGTCGCGAAGACGTACACGAAGACGCGGAGCATGACACCGCGCTCCTTCCACTGTTCGACGTCCTTCCGCCCTTGCGCGGTCCGGGCCGCGTTCTCGGTCATGTCATCGCTCACGGACTCTGATCTCCCTTGGCTCGTTGCTCTGGAATGCCGGACGGGACGAGCAGGCCCTCGCCGTCGTGGTCAACGGCCGGCTCCGCACTGACGACGCCCCCGCACTCGGCTGCCGGCCCGATCACCGTCCGCAGCCCTCACCATGCGTCCGCGGTCAGGTCGGGAAGGCGCGGGTCGCCGTGCGCGCCGACGATCACCGGTTCTCCGCCCTTGACCGTTGTCCCCACCTCCGCCGCCGGAGTGTGCGCGACGTGCCGCAGTACTTTCGTGACCAGCTCACCGACCACCAGCAGCAGCACCGCGTCGGCGAACGCGGACCTCGGCGCGACTCCCACCCTGGGGCGGGGTGCTCCGCCACCGCCTGCGTCGCCTCCCGCACCGCCTCCGGCGCCACCTCGGCAGACGCCACCCGCCCGCTGGATCAGGGGCCGGGTGCGCCCAGTGCCGACGGCGGGCTTCCGCTGCCCCACGGCCGGAACCGACCGACACTCGTCACGGCACAGACTCCACCGCACGCAGTTCGGCCAGCAGCTCCTGCTGCCCGGCGAGCAGAACGGACAGGATGCGCCGAGCGGTGGCAAGCAGCTCCGCCACGTCCCCGCCGGCCAGCTCGTACACCACGGTGGGACTTTCCCGGGTCGCGGTCACGATCCCCGACCGGCGCAGCACGGCCAGCTGCTGAGACAGATTCGACGGCTCGATCTCGATCGCCGCGAGGAGATCCCGTACCGGCATCGGCCCGTCCTGCAACAGCTCCAGGACCCGGATGCGTACCGGATGACCGAGCATCCGGAAGAACTCGGCCTTGGCCTGATAGAGCGGAACCGGCATCGCATTCACTGCTGGCACTCCTCGTCTTCCGTGCCGATGTCGTGTCTGCGCGCCAGCCGCAGTACGTCATCCAGCTCGTCCGCGGCAAGAGCGACTTCATACGCATCGTCAGCCTCGTGGGCGGCCTCCAGCCCGGCCCGCGCCTTCCGCACCCGCTCCAGCACCGCCTCCACGAACCCGCTCATAGTCACCCTCCCTGCCGGCGGCATCGATCTTGAGCGCATCGGCAACTAGCAAATTGAAGAACTCTTCAATTGTAGCGGCGAGGAGTGCCGCTGCACTGCGCCCCGCGGCACCAGCAGCCCGAGGCGTTCGTCAGTCCGGGGCTGCTCCACAAGGCCGGCCGGCGGGGAGGGTCCGGCACCGGTGCCGGACGCGCGACCCCGCCATCCTGAGCAACCCGGCGTCCCCCGCCGTTGTCGCCGTTCCACAGCACATCCGCTGCCGGTCCTCCTTCAGCCACCCATGCGGTGCCGGGCCTGGCCGGCGGCCGTGACGTATCGATCGGCGCCGACGGGGTCACCCTGTGCGGCGGAACCTCGCCCGATCGTGACGATCCGCCCACTGAGCAAGGCAGCGCAGTGAGCGAGACCACGACCAGGGACGCCGGCGGTGCTCGCGCGCGACCGGTGGCCGGGGAACCGCTCCTGTCGGCCAGTGCGGCGACCGCGCTCCTGCGCAGACCTGCCTGCACCGGGGTGATCTTCGCTCGCCGCGGGAGGGCCTCGCGGACCTCCTCACGGTTGCCCATGTTCCGTTTCGCGTCCGGCGAGGAGAACGGCAGTGTCTGCCTGAAGTAGCGGCGAGCGCTACACACCGCTGGGAGATCGACGAGCAGGATGACCGGCGGCGCAGGATCATACTGCCATGAGCGGGGAGCCGATCAGTCGCCGCCGGGCGCTGGCTCTGCTCGGGTTGGGTACGGCTGGCGCGGCGGGCTGGGCGACGGGGCCGGGCGCCCGGCCGAGGCCGACCGCCCGGGGCCAGGAGCTGGCCGAGCCTCAGGTGCTGGCCAGCCGCGACGGGCTGCTGGACGTACGGCTTGTCGCCGCCCCGGGTGTACGACTGGCGGGGCGGGACACCACGGGGTGGGGGTACAACGGCACCTCGCCGGGACCGACGTTGCGGGTGCGGCCCGGGGACCTGCTGCGGGTGCGGCTGGTCAACCGCATCGGCCAGCCGACCAACCTGCACACCCACGGCCTGCACGTATCCCCTTCGGGCAACGGCGACAACCCGTTCATCACCGTCGAGCCCGGTGACAGCTACGACTACGCCATGAGGATTCCGGCCGGGCATCCGGCGGGCACGTTCTGGTACCACCCGCACCACCACGGCACCGTCGCGGACCAGATCTTCGCCGGCCTGGTCGGGGCGCTGCTGGTCGAGGATGTGGGAGGGGTGGCGGACCTGCCGGTCAGCGGCGACCGGCTGCTGCTGGTCACCGACACCACCTTGGACGCGGCCGGCCGGGTTGCCTCACCGACCATGATGGCCAGGACGGTGGGCCGCGAGGGTGAACTGGTGCTGGTCAACGGACAGCACCAGCCCGTCATCACAGCCACGCCCGGGTCGGTGCAGCGATGGCGGGTCATCAACGGCTGCGTCTCCCGAGTCCTGGCGCTACGGCTGGAAGCCCACCGGCTCACCCAGGTCGCCCAGGACGGCGTGTTCCTGCCCGCGCCGGTCGACCGGGACCTCGTGGTGCTGGCCCCCGGCAACCGCACCGACCTGCTCGTCCGCCCCACCCGCAGCGGCCGGTACGCGCTGGTCAGCGACCCCTACGACCGCGGCGGGCTCGGCATGATGAACGGTCGCCCGTCCACCAGTGGTCCGATCGCCCTGGCCGCCTTGGGCACTGCCGGCCCGGCCACGACACCGCCCTCGGTGCCCGCGACGCTGCCGGCCCCGGCCGTCCCGCAGAGCCCGGTGACCGGGCAACGCCGACTCACCTTCGCCATGGGCATGGCTCGGACGGGTATGGGTGGAATGGGTTTCACCATCGATGGGCGTACCTACGACCCTGATCGTGACGATCAGAGCGTCGCCCTCGGGGCGGTCGAGGAGTGGACCGTGGTCAACACCAGCCCCATGGACCATCCGTTCCACCTGCACGCCTGGCCCTTCCACGTGCTGGCGGGCAGCGCGGGCACGCCGCCGACCGGCGTGCTGCAGGACGTCGTGCTCGTCCCGGCTCAGGGGTGGGTGCGCCTGCGGATCCCGTTCTCCGACTTCCCCGGGCGTACCGTGTTCCACTGCCACATCCTCGACCACGAGGATCTGGGCATGATGGCCACCGTGAACGTACGCGGCTGGTCGGCGGCCGGGAGGTGACGGGGAGAGACCACGTCCCGGGTCGCAGTTCCCGACAGCCTTCGGTCGCCTCCGGGACTCGTCGGCGGGCCGGTCTGCCTCGACCACGCGCCACTGCCCCGGTTGACCCCCTCGTCGCCCAAGCGATGCTGCCGCATCCGACCGACCACGTCGGCAACCCCTCCGGCAATCACCCCCATGCGGGTGCCCGTGCATCCAGCCGTCCTGGAAGCGTGCCGCGCGCTTGAGCGGCTGCACGTCGCACGGCTGACGGTGCTGCCCGTCGACGGCTTTCTCGAAGGCCTGCTCCTTCGCTCCCGTCGACTCCGTCGGCTCATTCCCTTCTGCTTCGCCGTAGACGTCCGACGTCGAGGGCATCGCCGTGCTCACCACCGGCCATTCACGCGTCGCCGTGGAGAAGGTCTGACGGGCACTGGTTGAGGCACGCCGTCGCACGTCGTTCCGTTCCAGCTTGGAACCGGCGTGATGATCCGCCTTCCCGGCTCTTCCACCGTTCGCCTCGCGCCGGCTGATCGACGAGCCGACGGCACGGCCACGGGCCCGAGGATCTACTCCCTGCGACCGGCGACGAACTGCGTGACAGCGGTGAACACGGCAAGGATCACCGCGGAGATCGCGAGCATGGCACCCGTGGGGGCGAGCAGTTTCGCCGCGTCGGGGGTCGTGGCCATCAGGGTGAACAGACGGTTGACCGGAGGCATGCCCTTGGCAAGAAGGGCTCCCATCACCAACGCGAGGGCGGCGACCAGCGCATACCCCTGCCGCCTGAAGACCGGCTTCGAGCACAGTACGCCAATGGCGATGCCGACGAGGGCACAGGTGAGCTGTGCTTCGAGGCCCAGCAGGAGGTCGGTCGTGGTGACCACGTAGTCGCCCATCCACAGCGGGAAGAACAGTCCGAAGACCATCAGGACGAGACAGCTCAGCAGGGCCGTGCCGATCACCGCGAGCAGGACCGTGAGCGACCCGCCGCCCGCGGTGATGACGACGATCGCCCGCTGCGGCGGGGCGTCCAGGCTCATCAGAGCGATGGTCAGCCAGGTCGAGCAGACGAACAGCGCGCCGGCGGAAGAGGCGTAGGCGGGGGGCAGCGGGCCGCTGCCGTTGACGGTCAGCACGCCCATGAGCCCCATGAACAGGAGCAGCGGGGCGAGGTAGCGCTGCGTGTGCAGCACGGTGGCGAAGGTGTAGCGGATGAGCGCGGTCACCGCATGTCTCCGTTCGCCGCGGCGTTTGGCGCCCGATGGTGTTTCGTGGTCGTCCCGTTGACGCACTCGACGGACCAGCCGTGCTGGAGCGCAGTGAGCAGCAGAGCGTCGATGGACTCGCGTCCCACACGCATCCTGACGCCGGTGACGTCCTGGCTCACCGTCAGCACGCCGTCCAGTTGTTCCCAGGCGAGGTCCAGCGGTACGCGGCCGTCCCGGCCCGCGGTCAGGACGACATCGGACGCGGGCCGCCGCTCGGTGACGCACGGCTCCGGTCCGCGCGACGAAACGCGGCCCTTGGCGAGCGTGTAGGTCCGGGTGGCGCGGGCCCGGGTCACCGACTCGTCGTGGTCGGTGAACACCACCGTGCCGCCGGAGGCCGCGACCTCGGTCATGATCTCGGCGAGCACGCCGTGGGTATCGGCATCCAGCCCGGACCACGGCTCGTCCAGGACAAGCAGCCCGGGTTCCACCAGGAGGGCCTGGGCCAGCGCGACCTTCTGCGCGTTGCCCTTCGACAGGCTCCGAAGGGGGGCATGCTTGCCGCCCACCAGCGCGAGTCGGTCCAGTAGCCGACCGGCCCGCGCCGAGGCGACCGAGGTGGTCAGCCCGCGGACACGGCCCATGTGCGTCAGGTACGCCGCGGCCGACATGCGTTCGTCGGGGGAGAACCGGTCCGGGACGTACCCGACAACGGGCGGCCGGGCGGCCACCGTTCCGCGGGTTGGCCGGGACAGCCCCACCGCGATCCGCAGCAGGGTCGACTTCCCCGATCCGTTCCCGCCGGCGAAGGCCACGACCTCGCCGGCCGGGGCCTCCACGTCCACGTCTCTCAGGATCCAATCGCCACGGCCGTAGCGCTTGCTCACTGATTCAAGACGTAACAACTGATCTCCTTCGTCCGGTGCGGAAATCTCCACGTGCTCGCAGATTACGGGGCGCCTCCGCTTTGCATGAGCTGAGTATTCGTGGCGGGGGAGCAACCCGTTCAGCGAAGAGGGCTACGAGCCGGTCGAGCCCCTCCTCGATGAGGGAACTCACGGAGAGACGGGACTCGTTGGAACCGCCCGGTCCACTGTAGAAGTGGCCCATCGGTGTCCGGAGCGCGCCGAAGCGCCGCGCGGACCCGAGGGTCGCCGTTGAAACGCTGATGAGAGTTCCGACCACCGCCGGCTTTCGCAGGTCCCGACCTGGTTTCCGGGGGCCGCGGTCAGGACGCCGCCACCACCATGCTGGTCACCGTCGGCGACCGCACCAGCCGCATACCTCCCCACCAGGGACACCAAGCCGTAGGAGCTGGCCTTCAAGTCCGTCGCCATGGGCCGCTGGATGAGGCAGGTAGAGAACACCCAGAGCAGGGCGGCTGCCGGACGCTACCGGCAGCACGTGGAAGCGGGCTGTGGCAGTTCGCCTCAGCCGTCGACCCGGGGCTCGATGCCGTCCACTTCGTCTCCCGGGCTTCGGGCACCCCGCACCAGCAGAACGTCACCCGCCCATGCTTCTTCACCGGCTGTGTCATGGGCAGGCTGGGCGGGAAAGACCACTGCCAGCCACGCTCCAAGGCCAGGCCGACCTCCTCGGCAACAGCGCGAACCCGGGCCGGTGCCTGTGAGCAGGGCCGTGGGGACGTCGGCTGAGCACCTTCGGCGGGCACGGCGGCCGTCGTGGCTCTGGTCCAGGGTGCTTTTCTGGCCGGGGTCGAGCGTTCGCTTTCTGTCATGCGGCCTGAAGGGGGCTCACTGGAAGCTGAGACGGTGTGGGTGGGTCGGGTCGGTCGGGCAGGTGTGGACGCGCATCTGGCCGCGGCCGAGATGGACACCGACGGGATCGATGACTCCCGGGTCATCCGTCCGGTCCTCGATGGGCATCCAGCTTCGTGAGCCGCCGTCGCACTCCCATTTGTCGACGGTGAGCAGCGGCGGCATCGGGGTCCCGCACTGGGGGCAGTCGACGGGGGCGGGGCCGGTCAGGTGCCAGGAGGCGTAGCCGCCGACTTTCCAGCCGGGGGCGATGGAGAGGTCGCTCGTGTAGTCGATCTCGTCCGGTTCCTCGGCGCGGGCGGCGGCCATGGCCGCTTCGTACTCCTCGTAGGTGGCGTAGTTCGCCGGGGCTGAGGAGTCGTAGGCGTCCTCGGTGTCTTCCTCTTCGAGGAGGCACCGTTCCCACTCGGCGATCTCCTGCTGGAGGTCCTCGCTCAGCAGGCCGGGGTACTCGTGCTCCACGACCTGCTCCGGATGGAGCACGCACGTGGTCGGGACGCACTCCTCGCGGCCGGCGACCGGCGGTTCGGGCTGCGGCGTCAGTGCGGTGCCGACATCCTCTGCACGCCGCCACTTGAGGACCACGTCGATCGTGCGGTCCGGGCCGTGTACCTCGAAGGGGCACCAGAACACCTGGAGCAGGTCGCATCCGTCCGGCCCGACGAGGTCCGGCACGTCCCGTGCGTAGAGCTGGGCCACGGCCAGAAGCGGCAACGGGTCTGCGTCGTCCAGATCCGGGACGTGGAGTCCGCACGTCATACCCTCCAGGAGCAGTTGCTCCTCGCCGGTGTAGTCCCGTCCTCGCGCCTCGTTCTGGATGCGCCGCCGCAGGCGCACGTCGGGCAGGAGGTGGCCCGTGCCCTTGGGGTGGACCGTGGTGCAGACCGGCCACGGCTCGTCGGCCGGCCACAGCAGGGGCCCGGCGACCGAACTCTCCTCCGTCTTGGGTGCACCAGGGCGCGGATGCAGCCGTGTCGCGGTCCGCCGGTGGGCGGCAAGTGCGGGGAAGACAGCCTCGACGTCGACAGGGCGCGGTGGCGTGGTGCGGGTCATGCGAGACCTCCAAGGCGGTTCGGCGTCGACGCTACATGGCGGTTCGGACGTTGCCGGCGGGGTTCTCCAGGCTGTGGGAGAAGGTGAAGCCCTTGTTGCCGAACGCGGTGAATTCGATTCGGATCGGAATGGGGTTGGTACCTGCGTAGATCGGCTTGATGTGGTACTGGACCACCTCCTTGTTCTTGGTCACCTGATCGAAGATGACCTGCTCCACCTGGTCACGTTGGTCCGGCGACGAGTTCGTCGGATTGTTGGTCTGCGTGACCAGGTTGTGTCCCGGATGAGGACGAAGAGGACGATGAGTGAGTGCGAGGGTGCTGCTCGACGGTTACGCAGTGCCCTCGATTTCGGCCCGCACCCCGGGAGGCGGGCGTCACTTCTCGTAGGCGCCGGGTTCCGCGCTGATGGATGCCTGATAGACATCGGCGTAGGTAGGGGAGTCCTTGACCAGGTCGTCGCAGAACGCGGCGACGTCGGTGCCCATGAGTTCCACAACCCCCTTGCCTGCGGCGACGCCCTCCTCGAAGAAGTCCACGATCCCGGGAAGCAGGGGCCCCTCAGGCAGGCTGATCGGTCCGACCTTGAACAGGTACTTCTGCATCTCCTTGTAGACGATCTGGTAGTCCGGCGGGAGTGCCTTGACCCGAGCCACGTGCGCCCGCCACTGATTCTTGCCTTCGATGATGTTCTGGATGCCCACGTCAGCCTCCCAGCCGGCTCAATTTCCTCGCGACGTTCCTGTTCAACTGCTCGCGCCACCGGTCGCGATAGGTCCGGGCCCCCGCTCCGCCGGCCAGCGCGGTGCAGAAGCCTTGGATGTCCTCGCCGAGCACCTCGTGGACGCTTTGGCCGTCCGCCGCTGCTACTTCGAGCAGCCCCAGGGCGGAGTCGAGGATCGGCATCAGGTTGCGACCGGTGAAGTCCCCGTAGGGGAAAAGGTGGGCGACGATCTGCCCCCACGTCGCCCGGTAGTCGTCCGGCAGGACGTCGGCCCGGGCCTCGAACGCCTTCCATTCCCTGGTGAGATCGCTGCCTGTGACCTTCTCCCAGAAGTTCATCTCCCGCCCTCCTTGAGCCTGTCGATGCGTGATGAGAGGTACTGCCATTTCGCCCAGAACTTCGCGAGTTCCTCGCGTCCGGCGTCGTTGAGCGCGTAGAACTTGCGCGGCGGACCAACCCCGGAGGGTCGTTTCGTCACCTGAACGAGTCCGTTCCTCTCCAGCCGCAGCAAGATGGTGTACACCGTCCCCTCGACGACGTCGGCGAAGCCGAGCTCGTTCAGCTGGCGGGTGATGGCGTACCCGTAGGTTTCCTCGCTGCCGATGATTTCGAGCACGCACCCTTCGAGCGTGCCCTTCAACATCTCCGTCAGGTCCTCCATCGCGGATACTCCTCAGCCTGTCGGTACTACGTGCTACCGAGTACCGCTATACGGTACCACCGAGTAGTGGAGGGCGGCAGCACCTTCGATAGGCGTAAACCCGGAACCGGTTGCAGGTGGTTGTGCCTGCTGGCGGGCTGGTGTTGCAGCGCCGGGAGTGCGGGGAGGTGGAGCTGGATGAGGTGGTGCGCGAGGAGGTCGGTTACACCTTCGCGCTTGCGTCGGAGCTGGCGGTGCGGGCGACCCTGGTGTCCTTGGGTGTGGACGATCATGTGCTGGTGGTGTTGTTCCACCACATCGCCACGGATGGTGAGTCGATGCGTCCGTTCGTGCGTGATCTGAGTGTGGCGTACGAGGCTCGGCTTTCCGGTGGGGTGCCGGACTGGGCGCCGCTGCCGGTGCAGTACGCGGACTATGCGTTGTGGCAGCGGCAGGTGCCGGGTTCGGAGGAGGACCCGGATTCGGAGCTGAGCGGTCAGCTGGCGTTCTGGCGTGAGGCGCTGGCGGATCTGCCGGTTGAGCTGGAGTATCCGACGGACCGGCCTCGTCCGGCGGTGGCGTCGCAGCGTGGTGGGGGGTTCGAGGTCGAGCTGGGCGTGGAGTTGCACGCTCGGCTGGATGAGCTGGCCCGCACGACCGGTACGACCTTCCCACGCCGTCGCCGTGCGGCTCCAGGAGACCGGGGAGAAGGTCGACTTCCTCGCCGTACTCGACGGGTTGCCCGCGGCCGCCGGGCAGCGTGGACCCGGGTACACTCACGACGATCCGAGGGTGTGGCCGGCGATCGTGGAGCCGGTCGGGCACGACCCTGCCGACCCCGGCAGTCCGCTCGCTGGTCTGGGCGCGGACGGGCTCACGTCCCTGGCGCGGGTCTTCGCCGACCTGTCCAACCTCCGGGGCTCGTACTCCTCCGGAGTCTTTGACGGGGAGATGCTGTTCTTCGCCGCCACCGCGGGCCGCGCCGAACGCACCGGGAGCGGCCTCTGGTCCCCGTACGTCTCCGGTGACGTCGAGCTGCGTGAGATCGACTGCGCGCACGGGGCGATGACCCAGCCCGGACCGCTGCGCGAGATCGGACGAATCGTGGCTGAGCGCTTGAACGAGCTGCCCCAGTAGAAGGTTGAGGACATGGAAAAGAACAGCGAGCCATCCGACGACACGTCGGCCGAGGGCTCGTCACGAGTGGGGTCCCGCCTGGTCGCCCGGGGCCTGATCCCCGAGCGCGGCCCCAAGCGGACCCTGGCCCTCGCCACCTTCGTGAACGAGATCGGCAACGGCCTGTTCATGATCGGTGCCGCGCTCTACTTCACCCGGTCGGTGGGTCTGTCCGTGACGCAGGTCGGCCTCGGCATGGGCATAGCCGCCCTGGCCGGTCTGCTCTCAGGGGTCCCGGTCGGGCACCTCGCCGACCGGCGGGGCCCGCGCGAGACCTACCTGATCACCATCTGTGTGGAAGCCGTGGCGATGGCCGCGCTGGTGTTCGTCCACACGTTCTGGCTGTTCGTCATCGTCGTCTGCGTGATCCAGCTCGCCAGCTCGGCCAGCCAGGCGGCGCGCGGACCGCTGGTACGCGGCTTCGCCGGTCCCAACCCGACCAAGTTCCGGTCCTACATGCGGGCGCTCAGCAACCTCGCGGGCGCCAGTGGCGGCGTCGCGGCGGGCATCGCCGTGCAGTTGGACACCCGGGCCGCGTATCTGGCCCTCGTACTGGGCAACGCCCTGACGTTCGTGGCCTGCGCCGCCGTGATCTCCCGGCTGCCGTCCCTCCCGCCCGTCAAGGCGCCGGAACGGCAGGGGCGCTGGATCGCGCTGCGGGACACCCCGTTCGTGACGGTCACCGCGCTGGACGGGATCCTGTCCCTCCAGGGCTATGTGCTGGTGTTCGCGCTGCCGCTGTGGATCGTGGAGGAGAGCAGCGCGCCGCGCTGGCTGGTCTCCGTGTGCGTGCTGGTCAACACCATGTTGGTGGTGTGCTTCCAGGTGCGGGCGAGCCGGGGCATCGACACCAACACGGCGGCCACCCGGGCGGTCCGCCGCGCCAGCCTCGCCTTCCTGCTGGGCATGGCGCTGATCGCGACGACGGGCGAGATGTCGGGGAAGCTGGCCGCCGTGGTGATCGTCACGGGCGTGGCGGTCCACACGGTCGGTGAACTCTGGCACGCGGCCGCCTCGTTCGAGCTGAGCTTCGGACTCGCGCCACGCCACGCGCAGGGGCAGTACTCGGGTCTGTCCGGCCTCGGCCACGGCTTCGCGAGCGCCGCGGCGCCCTCCGTCCTGGGCCTGCTCTGCATCACCTGGGGCGCCCCCGGATGGCTGGTGATGGGCGCCGTCTTCGTGGTCGTCGGACTGATCATGCCGTACGTCGTGCGCTGGGCGGAACGCACCCGCGAACCGGCCCCCGCCGAACAGACCACCGCGGCCTGACCACCCCTCCCCGGCAACCCCACCCCCACCACCGGCGACCGGCTGGGCGGCCCCCCGTACAGGGTGGCCGCCCGGCCGCCCGTTGTCGGGTACGTCCCGGACCGGTTCTCCCCCGACGAACGCATGTCGGCCGCGGCGTACCTGACGCACATGGGCCGTGTCCGCGGGCTGACCACCTCGGTCGCCTCGGCGCGGGCCGGTCGGCTACTGGACCGACTCGCGCTGGTGGGCGGCAAGCACGCCCCCTTCGGAGCCTGTCGAAGGGCAACGCGCAGAAGGTCGCGCCGGCCCAGGCCTTCCTGGTGGAACCCGGGCTGCTTGTCCTGGACGAGCCGTGGTCCGGGCTTGATCACTCCCGTCATGCTGCTCACCGGCATCAGCTGCGCCGACCTCTGCATGGGCACCACCGAGGTCGCCATGGCCAAGGAGCGGTACGCGGAGAACATGCACGCCGACGTGGCACTCATCGCCCCGCCCGGCGGTTTCGACCCCGGCACGCTGCGAAACGCAGGCCGTGAACGAGCCGGCCGCAACCGTTCTGGTAGCCCGCCGCCTCACCGGCTGGTGGTCCGCACGAGGGTCCGCCTGAGGCCCGGGCGCGACGTCAACGGCGAACCCGGCGGCGCGGTGGGGCGTGCCCGCGCACTGCGTTGGCGCGCCGCGGATTGCCGGAACGCCCAACGGCGAACGCTGCCGGTGGCGGGCCTCGGGCCCCTGGGCGGAGCCGGGGTGCGCGTCGGCTGTCCGTACGCGTCGTCCGGCGCCGCCGGGCCGAGACGAGGCCCCCGCCGGAGCAGTGCCCCACGGCACCGGCTCCGGCGGAGCCTTCCGGCCGTGTGGGTCAGTGGCCGTCGCCGGCCTCGACCGTGAACCGCTGGGTGAACGTCCTTCCGCCGTCCCGGGACTCGTAGACGCCGCTCTGTGTGGCGGCGAGGACGTGCCGGTCGTCGACCGCGGTGAGTGCCTGGGCCTGTCCGCCGGGAACGGTGCCCGCCTGCTGCCAGGTGGCGCCACCGTCGCCGCTGCGGCTGAGCCCGCCCGCGTCGTCGATCCCGTACAGAGCCCCGGACTCCGGCCATGAGAGGAACGCCATAGCCGGCTGCCGGCCCTTGGCGAAGGTCCTTCCGCCGTCGGTGCTCTGTGCGACGCCGTCGACGGTGGTGGCGAGGACCGTGTCCGGGCTGTCCGGGCTGACGGCGATGTCCAGTGCCTGGAGGCGGGCGCGGTCGTCCCAGGCCGTTCCGTCCTTGCTGACACGCAGCAGCGCGTTGGTGCTGTCGTAGCCGTAGACGGTGCCGTGGGCGTACTCGAGGGCGTGGAAGTCGACCTCGCCGGACAGGGAGCGGGTCTTCCAGGTCTTGCCGGAGTCGGTGCTCTCGATCAGGCCGAGGTTGGCGGGGCCGCCGGTTCCGGTGGCGGGGTGGCCGCTGGCCAGGAACGTCCCCGCCTCGGCGACGGTGAATCCCATGAAGTCGTCCGCGCTTGCGCCGACCCGCTCGGCCGCGCCGTCCTTGCCCGGCGTGAAGACGCCTTCGTGGGTGGCGACGTAGAGCCGGCCGTCGGCGGGGTCCGTGCCCAACCCGTGGACGTGGCCGTGCAGCGAAGCGGACGTCTCCCCGGCAGCGGTGCCGGTGCCGGTGCCGGTGTCGCTGTCGCCGGCGCAGGCGGTCAGTACGAGTCCGAGGGCGAGGGCCGCGGTGGCGGCCAGTGGGCGATGGGGAATGCTGAGCTTCATCTTCTTCTTGTCCTGCCGAGGGATGGGGTGAGTGGGGCGCGCGCACGCTGTCCGGGCCTTGCGTGAAGGCCCGGAACAGCGTGCGCGCGGTGCGGATCAGAGCCGGTCGAGGATGCTCCGCATCTGCTCGACCTCGGCGGACTGGGTCTTGACGACCTCGTCGGCGAGCTTCCTGGCGGCGGCGTTGCGGCCCTTGGCCTGCTCGTCCTTCGCCATCTCGATGGCACCGTTGTGGTGGTCGATCATCATCTGGGCGAACTTGCGGTCGAAGTCCGTGCCCTTGGCGGCCATGAGCGCGGCCATGTCGTCGTCGGACATCATCCCGGGCATCTCCCCGGCGCCGTGGGCGGCGCCGTGGTCCGTGCCGGGCGATTCCGGCTTGCCCCAGGCACTGAGCCACGACCGCATGGTCCGGATCTCGGGCTCCTGGGCGTTCTCGATCTGCCCGGTCAGGGTCTTGATCTCCTGGTCGGACGCGCGGCCGTCGGCCAGCTCGGCCATCTCCACGGCCTGCTGGTGGTGCGGGATCATGCCCTGGGCGAATGCGACGTCCGCGTCGTTGAACGCGTCCGCGGTGGAAGCCGCGGTCCTGGCCGGCGGGGAAGCGGGGGAGTCGCTGCCGTCGCCGCCGCAGGCGGTGAGCAGCAGGGCGCCGGCGGCGACGGCTCCCACCACCGCGACACGGCGGTGCGGGGGCATACGGAAGGAAGGCTTGAACGCGGTCATGTTCCGGGTACCTCGTGGTGTCGATCGTGCGTGTGGATGCGTAGGCGTGACGGCAGGGCAGAGCCGATGGCCCCCTGCGCGGGAGATTCGGCCTAGATCCGCAGAATCGACAGTTGGGCGAGGTCGGGAGCTCTCGGGGGATCGGGGCGCGCGGCTGCGAGAACCCTGGTGGCGAGCCTCGCGAACAGGTCGCGTCGCCCCACGAACACGGCGTGCAGCAGCCCGGCCAGAGCCCAGGAGCCGAGGACGGCCAGACACAGCGAGGCCATGTCCATCGCCGTACCGGGTACGTCCGCCGGCGCGGGGCCGAAGGCCTGCTCCGGTCCGGCGGCCGCGTCCGCAGCGCGTGGAGCCGGGGGCGGCCCCGTGTCGGGGACGACGTCCGCGCCGTGCTCGTGGCCGTGCGCGGGCATCCCGACCATGCTCGTCATGTGCGAGGGGGAGGCCGTCCCCGTCGCGGAGCCGTCGCCGGGGTGACCCACGGTGTGCATGATGAACACACCGAGTGCCAGCACCACGACGAGCAGGAGACGCGCTGCGACGCCCACCGCTCGTGTGCACTGCTGCACTTGCACCCACCTCCGCCGTCGAAGATAGCCGAGACTCCGGGATCTGCTCTGCGGCGCCCCGGCTGTCAGTGGCTCCGGCCCGACCCCACGCGGCCGGCGAGCGTGGCCGCGAAGCTGCCGGAGGGCTGGGTGTGCGTCATGGGGCTGTCGGCCGTGCACCGTCGACGCCCCGGAGCGCGGGCGTGTCCGGCCCGTGCCGGGAGGGGGAGTCCACGATTCCGCCGGTGATCAGGGTGTTCGTGTTCCAGGCGGGGGCGCGGCCACTGCCCGGTGAGCGGTTTTCCGTCCCCGCGTCGCCGCCTTGCCACCCCCGGGGAGAGGCGTAGCTTCGGACTCAGGAGCCCAGGTGATGTCGCGGTCGGCACCGCTGAACGACCGGCCCACGGAGGGAGGGCGCCATGAGCGCCGCGGATATCGGGGTCGTGGTCGGGGCGGTCGCGCTGATCGCGTTGCTGGCCTGGTACTTCTTCGGTTCGAAGAAGTCGAGCCGGGCCGAGCTCAGAGGCGGCTTCCAGGAGATCGGCGTCACGGTCAAGGGCAGCTACGCGCCGGATCTGATCCGGGTCCGTCAAGGCGTACCGGTCCGGATGGTCTTCGACCGGCAGGAGGCGGGGGACTGCACCTCTCGCGTGCTCTTCCCCGACTTCCGGATCGCCGCCTCGCTCCCGGCGTTCGACACGACCGTGGTGGAGTTCACCCCGGACCGGCCGGGACGGTTCGGGTTCGTGTGCGGGATGAGCATGGTGCACGGAACGTTGCTCGTCGAGCCGGGCGACGGTGAGATCCCGGAGTCCGCCGCCGGCGCCACCGAGGAGGAGCCGGCTCCGCTCGCGCGTCCCGAGGCGGGTGCCGCGGAGCGGGAGGATGCCGAGGCGGCCGCGCGGGGTGCGGAGATCGCCGACCTGACGCGGCGTGTCGCCGTCGGGGCAGTGCTGTCGCTGCCGGTCGTGGCGGCCGTCATGCTGCACGAGGTGTTCGGCGTGGACGTGCCCCGCCTGCTGCTCGACCGATGGTGGCAGTTCGCGCTGATCACGCCGGTGATGTTCTACACCGGGTGGCCGATCCACCGCACCGGCTGGCTCGCCCTGCGTAACCGCGCTGCCGAGATGAACGCGCTGATCACGCTGGGCACGTCGGCGGCGTACGGCTACAGCGTGCTGGTCACCGTTGCGCCGGGACTGCTGCCCGCGGGCGTGCGCGAGGTGTACTACGAGGCCGTCGGCGTCATCCTCACCCTGATCCTGCTCGGCCGCCTCTTCGAGGCGAAGGCCAAGGCGGGCACCGGGCAGGCGATCCGCGAACTGCTGAACCTGCAGGCGAAGACCGCCCGGGTGGTGCGGGACGGTGCGGAGGTGGAGGTGCCCGTCGAGCAGGTCGCCGCAGGGGACGTCGTCGCCGTCCGCCCCGGGGAGAAGGTCCCGGTGGACGGGGTGATCGTGGAGGGCCGATCCACGCTGGACGAGTCCATGGTGACGGGTGAGTCGATCCCGGTGACCAAGAGCACGGGCGATGAGGTCGTGGGCGCGACCATCAACCAGACCGGGGCCTTCCGCTTCCGGGCGACCAAGGTCGGCGCGGACACGATGCTCGCCCAGATCGTCAGGCTGGTGCAGCAGGCGCAGGCATCCCGGGCCCCCATCCAGCGGATCGCCGACCTGGTCGCGAGCTACTTCGTACCGGTGGTGGTGTTCATCGCCATCGCCTCGTTCACCGTGTGGTTCCTCGTCGGGCCTGCCCCGGCGCTGACCTTCGGGCTGGTGGCCGCCGTCGCGGTGCTGATCATCGCCTGCCCCTGCGCGCTGGGTCTGGCGACCCCGCTGTCGATCATGGTGGGCACCGGGAAGGGAGCCCAGGCGGGCATCCTGATCCGCTCCGCCGAAGCGCTGGAGACCGCGCAGCGGCTGGACGTGGTCGTGCTGGACAAGACCGGTACGGTCACCCAGGGGCGGCCCAAGCTGACCGACGTCTTCGCCGCCGAGGGCACCACCGAGGACGAGGTGCTGCGCCTGGTCGCCTCGGCCGAGTACTCCTCCGAGCATCCTCTGGGCCAGGCGATCGTCTCCGGCGCCACCGGCCGTGGCATCGCCCTGGCTCGGGTCGGCGAGTTCGACTCGGTGACCGGACACGGCATCACCGCGGTCGTCGACGGCCGCCGGGTGCTGGTGGGCAAGGAAGCGCTCCTGTCCGACCAGGGCATCGACACAGCAGCTTTGTCGGCGGAGGCGGACCGCTTGGCCGCAGAGGGCAAGACGGCCATGTACGCCGCCGCCGACGGCCGGCCGCTCGGCCTGGTCGCCGTCGCTGACACGGTCAAGCAGGACTCGGCCGCCGCCATCACCGAGCTGAAGCGGCTCGGCCTGGAGATCGTGATGATCACCGGGGACAACGCGCGGACCGCCGGGACCATCGCGGCCGAGGTCGGCATCGACCGGGTGCTGGCCGAGGTGCTGCCCGAGCACAAGGCGGACGAGATCCGCCGCCTCCAGGAGGAGGGCAAGCGCGTCGGCATGGTGGGCGACGGCATCAACGACGCCCCGGCGCTCGCCCAGGCAGACGTCGGCTTCGCCATCGGCACCGGCACCGATGTCGCCATCGAGGCGGCGGACATCACGCTGATCTCCGGGTCGCTGGGCGGCGTGGTCACCGCGGTGACGCTGAGCCGGGCCACGATGCGCAACATCCGCCAGAACCTGTTCCTCGCGTTCGTCTACAACACCGCGGGCATCCCCGTCGCGGCCGGTGTGCTCTACCCGTTCACCGGCTGGTTGCTCAGCCCGATGGTCGCGGCCGCGGCGATGGCGCTGTCCTCGCTCTCGGTGGTGGGCAACGCCAACCGGCTGCGCCGGTTCACCCCCAGCCCGCTGCCCGGCGCCCCGCCCGCACGGGCCGAGGCCGAGGCGCCGGCCCACGCGGCCGCATGAGCGGATTCACGCAAGAGGAGGGCGGAAACGGGCCCGCGCCCCCGTACCGGGGCGAGGAGACCGCCTCGTAGGGCAGGGGCCGGCTGCGCCGAAGTCCGTCCCCGGGCGGCACGGGCACCCTCATCCTGCACCAGGAGGTCGGGTGGGCGGCTCCTGAGCGTGGCCGGCACCGGCGTGCCATCCCCGACGACGAGCTCCCCTCTCGCGTCCTCGACCGCTTCTTCCGGAGCGCTCCGTGCGACGGGACGCGTAGCTTGGCGGCAGGAGGACGGCCGCACCCGGCGCGCGACCCGGCTCGCCCTGGCGGCCCGGGACCCGAGGAGGCGGGACATGGACGCGAACGCCTGGGACGAGCGGTACAGGGCGTCGGAACGCGTGTGGCCGGCCGAACCCGACAGGTGGGTGGTCAGGGAGACGTCCGGGCTGTCCCCCGGCCGGGCCCTGGACCTGGCCGCGGGGGAGGGGCGCAACGCCCTGTGGCTGGCCGGCCGCGGCTGGCGCGTGGACGCCGTCGACTTCTCACCGGTCGCCGTCCGGCGTATCGCCGACGCGGCGGACGTGCGGCAGGCGGAGGTGCGGGCCGAGGTCGCCGACGTCACCCGGTACACCGCCGAAGAGGCCGCGTACGACCTGGTCCTCCTGTCCTACCTCCAACTCCCCCGGCAGGACATGGCGGGGGTCCTGGAAGCCGCGGGCAGGGCCGCACGGCCCGGGGGAACGCTGCTCCTGGTCGGCCACGACGTCGCCAACCTCACCCAGGGGACGGGCGGGCCGCAGGATCCGCGGGTGCTCTCCAGCCTGGAGCAGGTCAGGGCGGCGTGGGAACCGTGTGCCGATGTCGTCGTGGCCGAGGTCGCACGCCGCCCGGTGGGGCAGGAGGTGGCACTGGACACGGTGGTCCGCGCCGTCCGCCGGTGAGGTCGACCGGCGGCCTCCGCGCGCCCTGCCGCCCGACCGCCGGCGCGGCACCCTGCGCGACGGCGCTCGCCGGGTTCGTGCCACAGGCACGGTGCCGGCGGCACCGGCGCCGGGTGGACCCGTCCCCGCCCACGGGTGGCGGGGGACCGGCTGCGGCGATGACGCCGGCCCTGGACGGGCCGTCGTCGCGGGACCTCGCGCGCTGCGGGCTCGGCCGTCATGCGCCCGCGGCATTGAGGGAGGAGAGGGCCGCGTCGAGACGGCGGGTGGCCTCACGCGCGACGGGTGCCATGGCGTCCAGGCCGGTGAGGGCGACCATGGCGCCGGGGTCGAGGGCCTCCACGACGACCTGGTCGCCGTCGGCCCGGACGACGACGTTGCAGGGCAGCAGGAGCCCGACGGAACGGTCGGCCTCCAGGGCCTGGCGTGCCAGGGGCGGGTTGCAGGCGCCGAGGATCAGGTACCGCTCCATGTCGTGGTCGAGCCTGGCCTTGAGGGTCGCCTGTACGTCGATCTCGGTCAGGACGCCGAAGCCCTGCTCGGCCAGGGCCTGCCGGACGGCCTGCTGCACCTGCTCGAACGGTGCCTTCAGCGTCACGGTCCGTTCGTAGGACACGGTCTTCCACCTCGTTTCCGGTACGGCCGGGGTACCCGGCGGGTGCGCTGCCATGTGACCTCTGCCACTCGGTGAAATATACCCCCGGGGGTAAAGGTTAGGGTGAGTGTAATACCCCTGGGGGTAATTTCCACGCGAAAGGAGTATCCCGGTGTTCTTCGTTGACACGATCGAGCTCGAGGGCCTGGGCAACCGCAGCTACCTCGCCGGCGGCGAGCGGGCGGCGGTGGCGGTGGACCCACCCCGTGACGTCGACCAGGTGCTCGCCGCCGCCGCCCGGCGGGGAGTGCGCATATCCCATGTGGTGGAGACGCACCTCCACAACGACTACGTCACCGGCGGCCTGGAACTCGCACGCATCACCGGAGCCGCCTATCTCGTGCCGGCCGGTGCGCGGGTCTCGTTCACCCGGACCCCGGTCGTCGACGGCGACACCGTCGACGTCGACACGGGCCTGACCCTGACGGCCGTCGCGACGCCCGGGCACACGCCCCATCACACCGCGTACGTCCTCGGGGTGGAGGGGCACCCGGTCGCCGCCTTCACCGGCGGCTCCCTGCTCATCGGCACGGTGGGCCGTCCGGATCTCGTCGAGCCCCGCCTGACCGAACGGCTGGCCCGCGCCCAGCACGCCTCCGCACACCGCCTCGCCGACGCCCTGCCGGACGACACGGCGGTTCTGCCCACGCACGGGTTCGGCAGCTTCTGCTCGTCCGCGCAGGCCGAAGGCGACGCCACGACCATCGGCAAGGAGAAGGTCGCCAACACGGCTCTCACCGCCGATGTGGAGACCTTCGTCGCCGACCTGCTCGCAGGACTCGAGGACGTGCCCGCCTACTACGCCCACATGGGTCCGGCCAACGCCGCAGGCCCCGCCCCCGTCGACCTGACCCCGCCCGCGGTCGCCGACCCGGCCGAGATCGCCGCACGGCTCGCGGCCGGAGAGTGGGTGGTGGACCTGCGGAACCGGATCGCGTTCGCCGAGGGGCACGTCGCCGGTTCGTTCAACTTCGAAGCGGACGGCAAGCTCGCCACCTACCTCGCCTGGATGATCCCGTGGGGCAAGCCGGTCACCCTGCTCGCCGACACGGCCGGGCAACTGGCCGCCGCTCAGCGGGAACTGGTGCGCGTCGGCATCGACCGCCCGGCCGCCGCCGCGACCGGCGGTCCCGGTGACTGGCTCCGCGACGGCGAGAGCCCCGCGTCCTTCCCCCGTGCCACGTTCGCGCAACTCGCCGAGCGGAACGGGCAGGGCGGGAACGGGATCGTCGTGCTCGACGTGCGCCGCGACTCCGAGCACGCCGAAGGCCGGATAGCGGGATCGGTCCACATCCCGATCCACCAGCTGCACCGCCGCCTCGGTGAGGTGCCCGACGGCACGGTCTGGGTGCACTGCGCCGGCGGCATGCGCGCCGGTATCGCCGCCTCGGTGCTGGACGCCGCCGGACGGCGGGTGGTGGCCGTGGACGACGGCTTCGACGCCGCCGCCGAGGCCGGGCTGACCGTCGTCACCGGCTGAACCGGGCAGGGCCCGGCGCGCCCGAACGGGGCACCGGAACAAGGCGCCTGAGCAAGAAGACCGCACAAGAAGACAGAGAGAAGGGTGAAGTGGACGATGTTCCTCTTCCGTAGGAGTGCACCGCGCCTGTCCGTGGACGAGGCCCGCACCCGCACCAGTGGGGACCGGCCGGAAGCCGTCCTGCTGGACGTGCGGGAGAAGCCCGAGTGGCAGGCCGGGCACGCCCCGGGTGCCGTGCACGCCCCGCTGACCCGGCTGGCCGCGGGCGCGGCACTGCCCACCTCCGCGCAGAGCCGTCCGCTGGTGGTGATCTGCCGGAGCGGGCACCGCTCGCAGCAGGCCGCGAAGCTCCTGACGGAACGGGGTGCGGACGCGACGGACGTCGAGGGCGGCATGGACGCGTGGGCCGCCGCCGGATTCCCGGTGGTCGACCATCGCGGGAACAGCGGCTCGATAGCGTGAGCACCCTGATCCTCGCCCTGATCGCCGGGGCCGTCATCGGCCTGGCCCTCGGCGCCCTCGGCGGCGGTGGCAGCGTGCTCGCGGTCCCCGCACTGATCTACCTGCTGGGGTTCTCGCCCGCGTCGGCGACCACCGCGAGCCTGGTCATCGTCACCGCTACCTCGGCCGCCGCCCTCTACGCCCACGCGAGAGACGGCAACGCCGTATGGAAGACCGGGACGCTGTTCGCGGCCGCGGGCATCCTGCCGGCGTTCCTCGCCGGAGCGGTCGCGGGTCGCCTCCCGGCAGAGGTGCTCACCGCCGCCTTCGCGGTCATCGCCGCGCTGGCCGCCCTGCGCATGCTGCGACCCGCGAACTCCCCGCCGCCGGAGCGGATACGTCCCGCCAGGGCGGCGGGAGCGGGGGCCGGGCTGGGAGCCGTGACGGGCTTCCTCGGCGTCGGTGGCGGGTTCCTCGCCGTCCCGGCTCTGGTGGGGGTCCTCGGTCTGCGGATGAAGCAGGCAGTGGGCACGAGCCTGCTGGTCATCACCGTCAATTCGCTGGCCGCGCTCACCGCGCGGACCGGAACCGGCGGGGACCTGCGCTGGGAGGTGATCGCCCCGTTCACCGGAGCCGCGGTCCTCGGTGCCTGGGACGGGAAGCGCCTCGCCGCGAGGATCACCGGCCAGGCCCTGCAACGGGCCTTCGCCTTCGCCCTGCTGGGGGTGGCGGCCTTCATGCTCGTCGACGTGGTCGTCTGAGCGCGCAGGCCGCCGCGCCTCGGGGCGGCTGAGGACGGCTCAGGCCAGCGAGAGGAAGAGCTTCTCCAGCCGGCCGCGCATCTCGTCGCGATCCTCACCGGAGCGGCTGCCGTCCTCCATCCCGGTCAGGCACTGCTGCAGCCCCGTGGCGATGATCGCGAATCCGGCCCGGTCCAGCGCGCGGGACGCGGCCGCCAGCTGGGTCACGACCTCCTCGCAGTCCCTGCCCTCCTCGATCATCCGGATCACCCCAGAGATCTGGCCCTGTGCCCGGCGCAGCCGGTTCAGGACCGCCTTCAGCTCCGCTCCCGCCAGATCAAGCTCCATCATCACTCCTCACTAAATACCCCCAGGGGTAAGATACTCCCCTCGTCGGGGGCACTGCCGACAGAAAAGGATGACATCCGCCATGGTCACGCCCACCACCCTCGGTCCCGGCGAAGCCCGCACCCGGCTGCACGAACTGACCGTCATCGACGTACGCACCCCGGGTGAGTACGCCGGCGGCCACCTGCCCGGTGCGCTGAACATTCCCCTCGACCAGATCCAGCGGGCCCTGCCCGACATCCGCCACGTCGCCGACCGCGGCGACGTCCTCGTCGTCTGCGCTTCCGGCGCCCGCTCGGAGAACGCCTGCCGGATCCTCGCCGAGAACGGCATCGCCACCGCCACGCTCTCCGGCGGCACCGGTGCCTGGGCTGCCGACGGCCATGACCTGCACCGCCCCCAGGGCGCCACTCGCGCCACCTGGGGCATGGAACGACAGGTCCGCCTCACCGCCGGCGCCGTCGTCCTTCTCGGCCTCCTCCTCGGCCTCCTCGTCCATCCCGCATTCCAGATCCTGTCGGCGGGCATCGCCGCCGGACTGGCCGTCTCCGCCCTCACCAACACCTGCGGCATGGCCGCCATGCTCGCCAAGCTCCCCCACAACCGCCCCCGCGCCGCCGAGCTCGACCACACCCTGGCCCGACTCCGCGACCGCTGAACGGGGAGAGGGCGGGGGGCCCGGCTCGCCGGGTTCCCGCTCGCTCTCCTCCGGAGGGCCCGAGGTCCTGAGTGCGTCCCCCGCGCGTAGGCGGCTCCGAGAGGATGGTTCGTCTCTGAGGGGCGCAGGCCGTGTTGCCCGGCCGGGCGGCGGAGGACACCCGGAGCTGGCGGGGATCGCGGGCACGGGGGCACGCGTTGCCGGGCCCGGTGTACCGGCCGCTCGCCGAGGCCGTGCTCCGGCACGTGCACCGGCAGCGGTAGGCGGCGCGGGCCCCACCGGACGTGCGGGTCAGTCGGCCATGTCGAACCGGGGCTCGCCGGTCCGGGTGCGCTTGACCTCATGGAAGCCCGGAACAGCGGCCATCAGCACGAAACCGTCCCACAGCCGTCCGGCCGCCTCCCCGGTGGGCGCGGGGGAGACGACCGGACCGAAGAAGCCGACACGTTGGCCACCGGGACCGGCGACCGAGACCACCGGGGTGCCGATGTCACCGCCGGCCAGGGCGACGGCCTGCGCGTGCGAGGATCGGATTACCTCGTCGTAGGCGGTGGACTCGGCGGCCTCCGCGATCTCCTCCGGCAGCCCGGCATCCGCCAGTACCGCGGTGAGGTTCCCCCAGTCCCCCCGGAGGTGGAAGCGGGTGCCCATCGCCGTGAAGAGGTCGCCGAGCGCCTGCTGGCCGAACCGCTCCTCCACGGCGGCACACACCCGCACCGGAGCCCACATGTAGTCCTCCCAGTCGCCCTCGGGGTCGTCGTCCCGGTGCTCGTTGAGCACCGAAAGACTCATCACCCGCCAGCGGACGCCCACCGGCCGGACCTTGGTGACCTCCACCATCCACCGCGAGGCGATCCACGTGTACGGGCAGACGGGGTCGAACCAGAAGTCGACGGTTCGCAGTTCGGTCATGATCGGCTCCTCGCACGGTCGCGCTCTATCGGCGCCGGTCCCACGACTCCGGCCACGGCTCACCGAGCCGGCGACACGTGCCCCGGTACTCGGGCCAGTCCCGATGCTCCCCGACCTTGCCGTCGACGACGCGCAGCGAATGGATCTGCTCACCCGTGAAGCGGCGGCTGGTGGGTGCGAAGCCCGCCAACGGTCCGACGTGCCGGCCGTAGAGCACCAGGTACGCCCGGACCCAGTCGCCCCGCTCCTCGATCTCGACCTCCTCCCAGATGCGCGGTGCGCGTCCTCGGGGAAGGTCATCCGCGGCCAGGCTACCGCCCTCGCGAACGCCTCGGGCCCTTTCCCGAACCCGTGCTCGATCGTGGCCTGATTCAGGTGCTCCGGGTCGAGGAACGCGTGGACGTCACCGGTCCTGCCCGTGTTGCACGCCTGGATCATCCGGCCTACGGCTTCGACATTCTGACTCATCGTCATGCCTCCGGTTCTCGGCGTGCTCGTCGCCGACGAGCATCGCAACACCGCCGTTTGCAGCGGATCGAGGCTCGCTCGGCCCGCTGCTCCACGGCCGCTCGATCCTCCGCCCGGCCACGTCCGGCGCCGGTTCCGGACGCCGTCGAGCAGGCTGCGAGGGACGACGCCCGCGTTGGACGACCTCACACGCCAAAGCCCGACATCGCCACGTGGGAAAGGGGAGCCGAGGCGCGGCCGAACGGCGCGGGGAGCGCCCGGCCCTTCCCGACGGCCTGCCCACGTCCCTGGTCGCGCCGCAGGTACGGCTCCAGGTCGATCCCGGGCCCTGTCGGCCGAGGCGCCCGGCGTGCCGGGCCCGTACTGCGACGTCCGCGCTCCGCGGTCGCCGGTGCCGTCCCGGAACCGCCCCTGGTTCTGTGGCGCACCTCCTCACGATGCGTCACGAACCATCGACTGTGTGACTTGTGCAGTTCGTAGTAGAGATACTATCGTTGATCTAACAAATGTGATCGAGAGGTGGGGGCCTATGGCAGGGGCCGGCGATCTGCAAGAGCTGGGTCAGGCAGAGGGAGCACTGGGCGGCGCCTTAGGGGAACGGGCGATCGACGTCCGCGGACTCCGGATGCGGTACGGCTCCAAGTGCGTGCTGAACGGAGTCGACTTCGGCGTTCGGAGGGGCGAGGTCCTCGCTCTGCTGGGGCCGAACGGCGCCGGGAAGACCACGATCATCGAGATCATGGAGGGGTTCCGCACCTGTTCGGCGGGTGAGGTCAGTGTGCTCGGCGTCGATCCGGCCAGGGGCGACGAGCGGTGGCGCGCCCGGCTGGGCATCGTGCTCCAGTCGTGGCGCGACCACGGGAAGTGGAAGGTCCGGGAACTACTGGCCCAGCTCGGTGACTTCTACCGGCCCTACTCCACCGCCGAGCGGCCCCGCCCGCGGAACGTGGACGAGCTGATCGCCATGGTCGGCCTGGAGCAGCAGGCGGACCAGAGGATCGCATCCCTGTCCGGCGGTCAGCGCCGTCGCCTCGACGTCGCCATCGGCATCGTCGGCCGGCCCGAGGTGCTGTTCCTGGACGAGCCCACCGTCGGGTTCGACCCCAAGGCGCGGCGGGACTTCCACGACGTGGTGCACCGGCTCTCCGACCTGGAGGACACCACGATCCTGCTTACCACGCACGACCTGGACGAGGCCGAGAAGCTGTCCGACCGCATCCTGATCCTGGCCGGCGGCCGGATCGTCGCCGACGGCAGTGCCGACCAGCTTGCCAGGGAGACCGAGGGCAAGGCCGAGGTCCGCTGGAGCGTCGGCGGCGAGCACTACGTCCACGCCGCCCCGGACGCCGGCGTGTTCGTCCACGAGCTGTTCAAGCAGCACGGGGACCGGGTTCGTGACCTCGAGGTGCGCAGGGCCAGCCTGGAGGACACGTACATGGCCATGGTCCGGCAGCACGAGGCCGGCCGGTCCGAAGAGGCGATCGCGGCGTTCCGGGAGGCGGGCAAGTGAATCCCACCGTTTACGCGGTACGGCTCGGCCTGCGCCGCGGCCGGACCGAGTTCCGGCAGAGCGTGACCTCGCCCGGCGACATCGTCTACTACCTCGTCCTGGGGGGCGTGTTCCTCGGGGTGCTGTTCTTCATGCGGAACTCGACCGTGGAGGGGACGGGCCTCTCGCTGGCGACGCTCTCCATGCCGAGCATGATCGGCGGACTGCTGGCCTTCCAGGCGCTGGGCGGTGCGGCGTTCGCGCTGGCGGCCGAGCGGGAGGACGGCACGCTGCTGCGGGCCAGGACCGTACCGCAGGGTCTCGTCGGCTACATCGCCGGCCGGGTGCTGGGAATTGCTCTGAGTACCGTGCTCACACTGACGATCATCCTGGTGCCGAGCGTGTTCCTCTTCGACGACCTGGTGACCGGGGACCTCGCCAAGTGGCTGAACCTGCTGTGGGTGCTGGGCCTCGGGCTGCTCGCCACCCTGCCGATCGGCCTGATCATCGGGGCGATGGTCAAGAACCCGCGCGGCGCGAACACCTGGGGCATCTTCCCGACGATGGGTCTGATGGCGATCTCGGGTATTTTCTATCCGATCACCTCACTGGCGGGCTGGCTCCAGGGCGTCGCGCAGGTCTTTCCCGTGTACTGGGTGGGACTGGGCACGCGCGCCGCGCTGCTGCCCGAGGCGGCGGTCGCGGTCGAGCTCGGCGACTCCTGGCGCAGGCCCATGACCGCGGTCGTGCTGCTCGCCTGGGCCGTCGTCGCGCTGCTGATCGCGCCGAAGGTCCTGGGCCGTACGGCGCGCGGTGAGACGGGATCGAAGGTAGAGGCACGGCAGCAGGAGGCTTTGAAGCGCGTTGGGTGACAGGGCATCCGGCAGGAAGGGCGGTCTGACGCGCCGCGGCACGTCGGCGCCTGAGCCGGAGACCGGGGCGTCGGATCCCCGGCCCGGCACCGGCACCGACAAGCCCGCCGCGGGCCGACGGGCAGCCGGTGAACAGGGACGCTCCCGGGGCGGCGCCGGGACCGAGACGGTACACAACCGCATCGCCATGCTGCGGGTGGAGCGCGCCATCACCCGCAGGCAGCTCGCCGACGCCCTCGGGGTGCACTACCAGACGGTGGGCTATCTGGAGCGCGGTGAGTACAGTCCCAGCCTGTACCTGGCCCTGCGGATCGCGGAGTACTTCGAGGTCCCGGTCGAGGTGATCTTCTCGACCACCCCGTTCCCCCGGATCGGGAGCACCTCACCCTCCGAGTGAGGGATGACCTGGCCGCAGGGGCGTCGATTCCCCCGCGGCCACGGCGCGCCGGACACCGGGCGGTCAGGTGCCGGATGCCGTGGAGACGGTGCGCGTATCGGCGGAACAGGCGTCGGGCAGGTGCTGCCGGCCCGCCCCATGTCCGCGGTCCGGCAAGAGTGTTGGGCCGACTTGCCGCGGGTTCGGCGGCCGCTGCGCCGCCGTCGGGGGCAGCGGAGGACCGCCCGGCCGGACCGGACGGTTGTGCCCGGCCGTCCGCAACCGTGAAGATGAGTTCATGACAACCCGTCAGTTCGAGCCGGCGCGGGTGTTCCACGCCGGAGCGGTGTCCGCGCCCGCACGGGCCGGAGCCGGCGGCGTCACGACGGGTGCCGTGCCGCAGGCGGCGACCTGCGTGCCGCAGATCCGGTGCGGCCACCCCGGCTGCGCCCGTCGTCGGCCCGCACGGGCCGTGGTCTCCCGTAGTGCCGACGTCCTCCGCCGTCCCCCCAGAGAAGGGCCAAGACATGTCCGCACCACGTGAAGCAGCACGGTTCGGCATGCTCTGCCTGAGCCTGACGGCGGTCGTCGCGGCCACGGTCGCGTCCCCCGCCGCATACGCGGACGACTCCCCGACCGCGCCCCTCACCGGCACCTTCGACGTGCTGACCTACAACATCGCCGGACTTCCCGAACCCCTGTCGGGCAGTCGGCCCGCGCGGAACACGAAGGAGATATCCAAGAGGATCAACGCCTACGACGTCGTGAACGTCCAGGAGGACTTCGCGTACCACGCCGACCTCGTCAAGCATGACGAGCACCGCTACCGGACACCTCCCTCGGTTCCCTCGTGGGTGCCGGTGCCCGGTGTGCCCTTCTCGGACGGTCTCAACACCCTGTCCGGTTTCAAGCTCAGGAAACTCGACCGGGTGACGTGGAACCGGTGCACCAACGCCGACTGCCTCACGCCGAAGGGCTTCACGTACCTGCGGCTGGAACTTCCCGGCGGGCGGTCGCTCGACCTGTACAACGCGCACATGAACGCGGGTTCCGGCACCGAGGACATGCTGCGCGCCCGCCGTGACAACGTCCGGCAGTTGTCCGGTTACATCAAGAAGCACTCCGCCGGGAGGGCCGTCATCGTCACCGGTGACACGAACAGCCGTTACACGAGATCCGGCGACGTCATCCGCGAACTGCGGGACGGCAACGGGCTCACCGACGCCTGGGTCCAGCTGGTCAGGGGCGGCTCGACGCCCGGAGTCGACGACTCGGCACCCACGTGCAAGGAATCCACCGCGTGCGAGCTCCTCGACAAGATCTTCTACCGCAGCGGTCCGGGGCTGACGCTGGAAGCGGTCCGCTACGGCAACGAGTACGAACGGTTCCTCGACGGCAAGGGGAAGCCGCTGTCCGACCACAATCCGCCGTCCGTCACGTTCACCTTCACCGCGGACGGCGACGACGGCTGACGCCCGCGCCTCTTGCCGGGGCGTGGTCCCGGCTCTCCGCCGGAGCGGAGCGCACGAGAACCGGGGCGGGGCACCGGCGTCCTTCCCCGGCTCTGGGGCGTGTGCGAAAGTCCCCGGAAACCCGCCCCTGCGGGAGGACGGAGCTACTCCCGCAACACGCTAGCTAGTGCCGCGTCAGGCAAGGTTTGCCCGTCAAGGAGCGGCGTCCGGTGCGGTACGTCGCAAGGCGCCGGATCGACCTCGTAGTGGGCCTACTCGGTTGATCCGGCAACGCCGCGAGTTGCCGTGCCGGGCGCCGCGACGGGGCGAACGTTGCTTGATGCGGCACTAGAAGACGAGTACGCCGACCGCGAATGCGGACAGGCACACCGCCACGCACACGCAGACCAACGCGATGCGGTTCCGCCATGCGACGGACTCGCGGTAGTGCGCCAGGAACCGGGCCATCTCCCGTGCGTCCCGCTCGAAACTGTCAGAACTCCGTCCGCCGTCCCTCATGGCCGGCCCCCCGTCCGTCATCGCCGTCCCGCCTCGTCGCGCTTCTCCGGCCCGGTCGCCGGCACCGGCTGGTGGCCTCTGTCGAACCGGGCTGGTCACGCTAAGCCTGCCCGGCTCAGGAGGTCAAGCCGTGCGCATCCCGTGCGCGGGGACTGCCCGGCGGGCCCGGTGACCAGGGTCTGCGGCGCGGCCGCACCTTGGCCGGACAGCCGGAAGGGATGGCTGTGCGGGCGGTCAGCTCGCCGCGCCGGCGGCGCGGCGGGGGAGCTTCCAGCCGGGGCGGGGGAAGTGGCAGGTGTAGCCGTCCGGGTACCGCTCCAGGTAGTCCTGGTGCTCCGGCTCCGCCTCCCAGAAGTCGCCCTCGGGCTCCACCTCGGTCACCACCGAGCCCGGCCACAGCCCGCTCGCCTCGACATCGGCGATGGTGTCGACCGCGACGCGCCGCTGCTCCTCGTCCGTGTAGTAGATCGCGGAGCGGTAGCTGCGGCCAACGTCGTTGCCCTGGCGGTCCTTGGTGGTCGGGTCGTGGATCTGGAAGAAGAACTCCAGCAGGTCCCGGTAACTCGTCGCGCCGGGGTCGTAGACGATCTCGATCGCCTCGGCGTGGTCCCCGTGGTTCCGGTACGTGGCGTCGGGGGTGTCGCCCCCGGTGTAGCCGACCCGGGTGGCCAGCACGCCCGGCTGCCTGCGGATGAGGTCCTGCATCCCCCAGAAGCAGCCGCCGGCCAGTACGGCCTTCTCGGTTCGGGCAGTCATGTCCCACTTCCTCTCTGTCCGGTCCCCAGTCTCCTCCGGCCGGCGTGCCCTGCGCGAACCGGGGTGGGCGGGCGGTGTCCCGTGGCGTTCCCCGGGTACGGCACCGGCGGCAACGCCGTGCTGGGGGTGCGGCTCTGCCCGTCGCCGTCCGGCTGACCCCTCCCGCGAGGCCCCGCGGCGGCACCGGCCGGCCGCTCACCGGCGTCGCCGGCGCAGCTGCCCGCCACCGTAGGGTGGCGCCCCATGGGCAGACGATTCCGCGTGGGCGAGGCCATCGTCCGCAGAGAGATGCTGGACGGGCGCGAATGGCTGGTCCTCCCCGTGCGGGTGGCCGGTGACGACGAGCACGCGCTCGCCGTGTACCTGGCCCAGGGCACGCCCCTCACCTTCGGGCAGGGGGACTTCCGCTGGGGCCCGCACCCCTGGCGCGAGTTCCCGCACGTGTGGCAGTCGAGCGGTGTGCTCCAACTCCAGCGCCCGGGCGAGGAGTACGCGGTGTGGGGCCGCTGGGAGGGCGGTGGACTGAGGGAGTGGTACGTCAACTTCCAGGCGCCGTACACCCGTACGGCGCACGGGTTCGACACGCTCGACCACGAGCTGGACCTCGTCATCCCGGGCGACGGTTCCCCGTATCGGTGGAAGGACGTCGAGCACTTCGAGGAACGCGTGCGCACGGGCGGTTTCACGCCCGGGGAGGCGGCATCCGTGAGGGCGGCCGCCTCCCGCGTCGCCGGTCTCGTCGAGCGCGGTGAGTGCTGGTGGGAGCGGTGGCGGGAGTGGACACCGCCCGCCGGGTGGGAGGTCCCCGCACCCGTCGCCCTGACGGACGGCGGCTCCCCGGGCGCGCTCTGAGGGCCGCCGCGCCCCGGCCGCCCGGCGCGCTCGGCGGCCCCGCCCGGCACGACCACCCGTACCAGGAGGGAAGCCCGGCACGGGGGGAGTCCCGGGTTCGCGTTGCGCCCGGCACCCGGGGACGGCAGCATGGTGGGACGGCCCGTGGGACGGGCCACCCGCCGGTGAACCGGCGGCGACCGCCGGGACCACCGGCATGTGGGCGGTGCGGCGATTCCACCCAGATCAGCCGGTCACTCCGGGAACGGCTGAGCGGGCGCCCCGGGCGCCACGGAAGTCCGAGCGACTCCACCACGAGACCGATCAGCGTTCTTGCACGAGACGGATCTGCCACTCGGGTACACCGGCGGCGTCGGCGCGGAGGCGGCCGATGCGGGCCGCGGCGCGTTGCACGGCGCCCGGCGTCGTCCGGTACGGCGGCCATGTCGGGCGGCGAAGCACCGAACAACGACGTGTCCGTTCACTCATCGCTCCGGACGAAGCTGGGAGTGAGCCATGACGACTGGGACCGCGTTGCACTGGATCGACGGCACCTGGGTGGGTCCGGGCGGCCGTGGCGGCGCCGGCATCCGTCCGGCGCTGGGGGAGCGGGGCACGGACCGACGGGCCGGCGACGGGCAGGAGATGGCGGCTCGGGCGCTCGCGGCGGCCCGGCGGGCCTTCGGCGAGACCCGCTGGAAGGACGACCGGCATCTGCGTGCGAGGACCCTGCACGAGATGGCGGACGTGTTCGCCGCGCACATCGGGCAGTTGACCGAGGCGCTGGCCCAGGCGGACGGAAGGCCGAGGCAGCACGCGCGCTTCGAGGCGGAGACGGCGCCGTCGCGGCTGCGCTACTTCGCCTCGCTCGTACGCACCGGCCATGGGCGCGCCCTCGAAGTCGCCCCGGGGAACTGCTCCCTCGTCCTGCGGCGCCCGCGCGGTGTGGCCGGAATCGTCGTGCCGGGCCGGTCACCGGTCGTCCTGCTCATCTGCTCCCTGGCCCCGGCCCTGGCGGCCGGGACGACCAGCGTGGTGCGGATGCCGGGGCGGACAGCCCGCGTCAATGCCCTGGTCTTCGGGATCTTCTCCGAGATCGAGTCCCTGCCGCGCGGCGTCGTCAACGGGTTCACGGAGGACGACGGCGCGGGCGCCCGGTACCTGGTCGCCGCGGCCGATGTGCCGTGCGCCCTGGACGGGACCGCCGGGGAGCCGTCGGCGATGGAGGACTTCATCGAGTGCGAACGTGTGACGATCACCCCGGGAACCATCCAGCGGTAGGGCCCGCCACCTTGGTCGCGTTGTGGTGATCAAGGAGAGGGGTCGGGCGTGCTTCCTAGCGGCGGTGCAGTCTGCGGTGTCAGGCGAGCCAGGGCATCGTGCGGTCGATGGTCCAGCGGTGGCGGCCCAGCCGGGCCGAGCCGGGCCGAGGGCTCGATGCCTCTGCGTGCGATGCGATGAGTCCACGTCGGGAAATCCATCGCTGCGGCGGAGACGGGGGTCACCTCGCCGGAACATCTGCGGACGTCTGCCAGGGTTGGCGCGCTCTTCTTGGCGCGAACATGCCTAGAAAGTCGACAGTGCCGGTACTGGTCCGGCTCGGGCGAGATGTGCCCTGGCACCGGTGATGGTGTTACCAGGGCAGTTGCTCTCTGCCGAGGAAGAAACCGCCAGTGGGACCGTCGGGTGGGCAGCAGGTCAGCCACAGCAGGGAATCAGCCGCCTGGTCAGCGGAGAGTGCTGGCGTGCCGCGAGTCATCCGGGTGTCCACGCCACTGCCCGGGCTGGCGGCGTTCACCTTGATGTTCTCGTCCTCGGTCTCGGCTGCCAGGATGCGGGTCAGTGCGTTGAGGGCGGCTTTGGATATCCGGTAGGCGGGACAGTCCGCTTCCATCCGTTCCAGGGAGCCCAGGCAACTGGTGACATTGACGATCCGGCCGTAGTCGTGGACCCGCATCAGGGCGATGGCTGCCTGAGCGCAGCGCCAGGCGCCGAACAGGTTCGTCTCCAAGGTGGCGCGTGCGGTCTCCATGTCGATGGTGGTCGCCCGCAGGTGCCAGTCGATGGCTATGCCGGCGTTGTTGACCAGTGCATCCAGGCGCCCGTAGTTGCGTTCGACGTCGGCGAACAGCTGGCAGACGCTGGCGGGGTCGGTGACGTCGAGCGTGTGCGCCATAACCTCGGTGTCCAGTCGCAGTCGCGCGGCTGCCGACTGGGCGTCTTGCTCGCTGCGCCCCGTGACAACCACAACATGATCGCCGGTGCGGGCCAGCGCGCGGCCGATGGCCAAACCCAGGCCGCGGTTCGATCCGGTGACCACAGCGACGCGCGGGGTGACCGAGGAGCCGTTCACAGATCCCATGCAATCAGACCACGGTTCCGTCCGCACGCGCTCGCAGAGAGTCAACACCGCATCCTCGTAGGTCACTCGCGCATGTACTGCCGAACACCCGCGGGGAGCCGGGAGAAGCGAACGTTCTCAAGGCCCTCGACACCGTAGCGGTCTGAGCCTTGAACGACGAGGTCCGACGGCTTCGGCGCGGCCCGGGTGGTGGCGGATCGTGGCTCCGACCCCCTCTCGCCCAGACAGCGTCGGTCACGTCCACTATCCGCTCCCGGATCCGGCGAACTACTACTGGTCCCGTACTCCGAACGCTCGGCGACGAGATCGATTGGTGGCGGTGCGCCATGCTGCTGCATGTGTGCAACGGAGAGCAGGTCGACGGCATGGTCGCCGTACTCCCGGAGACCTTCACGGCGTTGCCCTCGACATCGCTCCGCAAGGACCAGCTGCGACTCGTCCACCGCGTCCGCTCCATCGAGCGAGAACACCTCCCATGGGCCGAGACCACAAGGCCGAACACGCACCGCGGCTTCGCGGCTACGCCCCGAAGTCGCCGATGGCGCCCGGACGACTACGTGACCGCAGCATGGTGGCGTCGCCAGTGAGAGCCAATTGCCACTTGGCGGGAGCTTGGGGAGTGCAGGGCCGGTAGGGGCGCCCCGGGCTGGTTCCCCGCCCGGGGCGGTCGGTTGACGGCACGTCACACGGAACGGCGTGACCCGGCCCCGATCCGTCGCGGACGGGGACCGGTGTCGCCGCCGCCCCCGCCGCGGTGCACGATCCCGCGGTGGTGCGGTCTCCCCGCCGGGCGCCCGACCGCGGCCGGCCCCTCGCCCGAGGACGGTGCCCTCCACGTCGTCCACGTCGTCAACGTCGTGAGCGCCTCCCGCACCGGTCGGCGCGCAACGGCACCGGTAGGGCGGCTCCGCGCAGGCCGGCGCCACCCCGCGATGACGTCGCCGGCCGGCTCTCACTCCCGCACACGGGCGATGAGCAGCGCCACGTCGTCCTCCACGGGGCCCCGCCGCAGCGAGTCCAGGAGACGGTCGCACGTCTCCTCCAGCCCGGCCGGTGGCCCCGCCATCAGTGTCAGGAGCACATGCAGCCGGGCGTCGATGTCCTGGTCGCGCGTCTCCACCAGACCGTCGGTGTAGAGCACCAGGGTGTCCCCGGGGCCCAGTGCGAAGTCGACGGAGCAGAACTCCACCCCGCCGACGCCCAGCGGGACCCCGGTGGGCAGGTCGAGCAGCACCGGCGCCTCACCGGGCCGCTGCAGCACCGGCGGCAGATGACCGGCCGTGGAGATGCACACCCGGCCCTCGTTCGGGTCGTACAGCGCGTACAGACACGTCGCGATGTACGGCTCCAGCTCACCCGTGGTCGCGTCCAGGTGCCGTAGTACCTCGTCGGGCCCGAGACCCAGCGAGGCGAGGGTCTGGGTGGCGGTGCGCAGCCGCCCCATGGCCGTCGCCGCGTTGATCCCGCTGCCCATCACGTCCCCCACCACCAGCGCGGTCTTCCCGCCGCTCAGGGGGAGGATGTCGAACCAGTCGCCGCCGACCTCGCTGACCGCTCCCGCGGGCTGGTAGCGGGAGGCGACCTCCAGCCCGACCAGGTTCGGCGGATGCCGGGGCAGCAGACTGCGCTGGAGGGCGAGTGCCGCGTTGCGCTGCTGGTGGTACCAGCGGGCGTTGTCGATGCACACCGCGGCCCGGCTCGCCAGTTCGCTGGCCAGCAGCACGTCGTCGGAGTCGAACGGGACGGGGTTGCGGAAGCGCTTGAGGTCCAGCGCCCCGAGTACCTCCCCGCGGGCGATCAGCGGCACGGCGAGGTACGAGTGCACCCCCGCCGCGGCCAGGAGCACCGCCGCCGAGGCGTCCCGCGCGATGCGGGGCAGGTCCTCGTTCGCCACATGCGGCACCACGATCGGCTCGCCCGTCTGCACGCACTGGGTGACCAGCCGGTCGGCCTCGTAGCGGGTGATCTCGCCCGGAGGGTCCGCGGCCTGAACGGCGACGGTCGGGTGCGCGGCGGCGACGGCGAGGGCGCGGAACACCGCGGTGCTCCCGGCCTGCACCGACTCCCGGCGCCCCTCGACCGCCGAGTCCAGCACGTCCACCGCGGCGATGTCGGCGAGCTCCGGCACCGTCACGTCGGCCAGCTCCCGGGCGGTCTCCCACAGGTCCAGGCTGGTGCCGATGCGCATCGACGCGTCGGCGACCAGGGCCAGCCGGTGCCGGGCCCGCTCCGCCTCCTTGGCGGCGTGGTGCCGGTCCGTGACGTCCACCACGGACGCCGCGACCCCGAGGATGCGGCCGCGGGGGTCCTCGAGCCGGTACAGGGACACCGACCAGGCGCGCTCGGTGTCCCTGTCGGACGGTGTACGCCCGAGCACCTGGCGGTCCACCATCGGCGTGCCGGTCTCCAGCACCCGGCGCATCGCGGCCTCGATCCGGGCGGCGTCCAGGAACGGCAGGGTCTCGCTCACCCGCCTGCCCACGTGCTGCTCCGCCGGGAGTCCGCTCACGCCCGCCAGCGCCGGGTTGACCGTCACACACCGCAGATCGGGGTCCAGCACGGCCAGACCGATCGGCGACTGGTCGACCAGCCGCACCGACAGGGCCAGGTCGCGCTCCACCTGGCGCAGGGTCTCCTGGCTGGTGGACAGCCCCAGGGCGTAGAAGCCGCCGTGCCGGTCCTGGAGCCGCATGTTGCGGAACTCCAGCTGACGGAGCGCGCCGTCCTTGTGCCTGACCGGGAACACCCCGGCCCAGTTCTCGCCGCTCTCCATCACGCTCGAGAACAGTTCCAGGACGGTCTCGATGTGCTCCTCGTCGACCAGCAGCCGCAGCGCGTACTCCCCGAGCGCCTCCTCCGCGGTGTAGCCCAGCAGCTCCTCGGCCTGCTGGCTCCACAGGGCGATCCGTCCCTCGGCGTCCAGTACCACCGGTGCCAGACCGAGCACGTCGAGCAGCCCGCCGGGCGGGGCGGGGCCGGCCTCCACGCTCGGTACCAGGTCACCGGGGAACGCTTCGGTGCCACCCATCCGCAGCTGCTCCTCCCGCCACCGTCACAGGGTATGTGTGCAGGTCATGCCCACCCCGCCGGAAACCTGGGCGCTCTCATCGTCCCTCCGCGCCCGGATCCGTGCAGCTTCGGCCCCACCGGTCAGCCCGGCAGCTCCTGCTCGGTCCAGACAGTCTTGCCCTCATGTGCGTGCCGTGTACCCCATCGCGACGTCAGTTGTGCCACGAGCAGCAGTCCGCGGCCGCCCTCGTCGGTGCTGCGGGCCCGCCGCAGATGCGGCGAGGTGCTGCTGGGGTCGGAGACCTCGCAGATCAGACGGTGGAGACGGATCAGTCTCAGGGTCACCGGACCGCCGGCGTAGCGGTAGGCGTTGGTGACGAGTTCGCTCACGACCAGCTCGGTGGTGAAGATCATCTCCTGCAGGCCCCACTCGGTCAGCTTCTGGGAGGTCAGCACCCTGGCCCGGGCCGGGGTGGTCGGCTCGGCGGGCAGCACCCAGGTCGCGACCTGCCCGGGTGCGAGGGTGCGGGTCCTGGCCAGCAGCAGGGCCACGTCGTCGGAGGGCCGTGCGGGAAGCAGCGCGTCCACCACCGACTGGGCCATGTCCTCCAGCGGCCGGTCCGGGCCCCGCAGGGCCTCTGACAGCCGGTCGAGACCCGCGTCGATGTCATGGGCGTCGCCCTCGATGAGCCCGTTGGTGTACAGGGCGAGCACGCTGTTCTCCGGCAGCTCCAGCTCCTCGGACTCGAACGGCAGCCCCCCGAGGCCCAGCGGCGGCCCGGCCGGGAGATCGGGCAGGCTCACCTCGCCGTCCGGTGCGACGAGCGCGGGCGGTGGATGACCCGCGCGGGCCACGGAGCAGATCCGGGACACCGGGTCGTACACGGCGTACAGGCAGGTGGCGCCGACCACCTGCTCGCCGGGGGAGCCCTCGTCGCCCTGCTCCTGCTCGCCGGCCAGCCGGGTGACCAGGTCGTCGAGGTGGGACAGCACCTCGTCCGGTTCCAGGTCCAGATCGGCCAGGGTGTGCACCGCGGTGCGGAGCCGGCCCATCGTCGCGGCGGCGTTGATGCCGTGGCCCACGACGTCGCCGACGACCAGCGCGACCCGGGCCCCGGAGAGCGGGATCACGTCGAACCAGTCACCGCCGACTCCCGCCGAGCCGCCCGCCGGAAGATACCGGTGCGCGACGCGCACCGCCGGCTGCGAGGGGATCTCGCGCGGCAGCAGCCGGCGTTGCAGCGCCAGTGCGGTCCGGCGCTGCTGGGTGTAGCGGCGGGCGTTGTCGATGGCGACCCCGGCCCGGGCGGCGAACTCGTTCGCCAGCGTCAGATCGTCCTCCTCGAACGGCTCCGGGGCGACATACCGCCACAGGCAGACCAGCCCCAGCACCAGGCCCCGGGCGGTCAGCGGCACGACCATCAGCGAGTGGACGCCCAGCGCCCGGGCGTGCTCGGCCCGTTCGGGGTCCAGCCCCAGCTCCACTTCGTCGGGAACCATGTGGGGAACCAGCACCGGGCGCCGGCTCACCAGGCACTGGGCCTGCGGAGAGTCCTTCGGGAACGATCTGAGCGTGCCCACCGGGTACATCACCCGCTCGGGGTACGGCGCGACCGACTTGAACGCGGCCCTGCGCAGCGGCCCGCCGCGCTCCGGGAACAGCGCCTCGCCCAGCCCCACCGCCGGCAGGAGGTCGACCGTCACACAGTCGGCGATACCCGGCACGGCGACGTCCACCAGCTCCTGCGCCGTGGTCTCCACGTCCAGCGTGGTACCGATGAGCTCGCTCGCCTCGTTCAGCATCGCCAGCCGGCGGCGCGCCCGGTGCCGGTCGGTGACGTCCTCGACGAGCTGGGTCACGCCGAGCGTCCGGCCGCCCGAGTCCTCCATGCGGAAGGCGGACACGGCGACGTACCGCTCGATCCCCGGCTCGACGAGCAGCCGGCACGACTGCTCGGTGAAGATCATCGGAATCCCGGTCTCCAGGACCTCCCTCAGCCGCGACTCGATCGTCTCGGCGTCCATGGCCACCAGGAAGTCGCCGATGCGGTGGCCCCGGGCCTGGTCGCTGGAGATGCCGCCGATATGCGCTATCGGCCGGTTGATCCGCAGGATCGCGAGGTTCGGGTCGTGCACCGACAGACCGATGGGGGAGCGGCGGAACAGCCCCTCCATGACCGACCGGTCGATCTCCCACTGGGTGACCTCCTCGGCCGGCGCGCCCACCAGCAGCCACTCATCCGCCCGGCCCGGCCGTATCACCCGTCTGGCCCGGACCCCGTAGCGGGACCTGCGGCCCTCCCGGTCGAGGACCGGCACCACCCCGAACCAGCCGCCGTCCCGTACGCAGCCCGCCGCGGCCTCCCGCACGAGGCCGCGGTCCGGCCCGTCGACGAGGAGGTCCTCCGCGGGGCGGCCGAGGGCCTCCTCGTCGGTGAACCCCAGGAGTTCGCTTGCGCGCTCGCTCCAGCCGACCACCGTCCCACGTTCGTCCAGCACCAGGGAGAGGGCCCGCCCCAGCGAGAACGGGTCCTCCGGGCTCTCACTGATCAGGGTCATGGATCCGGTCATCACTCTCATGCTCCACCGGCTCCGACGGTTGCGCACGCCCCGTGGCGCGTTCGACGCCGATTCACCGGCAGGCCCGCAGCGGCGGCGGCGGGCCACCGTCCAGGCCCGCCCGCACACGCCCCTGCCTGCGGTTTTGCCGCGTCGGGGCGATCCGGCCGTAAGAGACGCGTCAAGGACGCACCCGGGGACGTCAGGGCACCGTCAAGGGAGCGCACAACGGCCCGACGGCGGGTCTTCCTCTGACTCGTCCGCCACGCTGACGTGGCCGGGCGCCGTGGACTCGTTCCACTCGTCCTGCACGGGCCCGGGCGGTGGGACCACCACTCGGCATGATGCTGGGCGAGATCGCCACCGGTGGTGCCGGGTCCGGCCGCTACGGCATCCTGATCACGGCGATCATCGCGGTGTTCGTCGCCGGGCCGATGGTCGGCCGCACGCCGGAGTACCCGGGCAAGGAGATCGGCACCCGCGAGATCAACCTCGCGGCCGCCGAAGCGGCTCGCCGACGGGTGACCCGCCGGACAACGCCGGCCCGGCGGCACACCGGGTGAACGGTGAACCCGCGGGCGACCGCCGGAAGCCTCCGCGGCCCGCCGCCGGAGCCGGTCCTCTCCCGTCCACGTGCGGGCGCGGACTCGTCCGTGTCGCTGTTGGGCCGAATGGGTGAGGGGCGCGAAGATGGTCGCATGAGCAGGTACGAGAGGTACGACGTCACCGACGAACAGTGGGAGGGCCTGGCCCAGGTCGTGCCGCTGCGGGGCCGCAACGAGTGGCCCTCACGCGTGGACCACCGCACGATCCCCCGCGCGCGCCTGGCCGCCGCCGCGCCCGGTGCCGAGGTGGAGCAGCGTCGGATGGTCGTCCTGCGCGTTCAGGTCTTCGCCGACGCCCGCGACGTCGCCGAGCACCTGATCTCCCGGGTTCCCGTCCTGCTCGACCTCACCAGTGCCGACGCCGAAGTCGCCAAGCGCATCCTCGACTTCAGCAGCGGCGTCGTCTTCGGTCTCGGCTGCGGGATGCACCGCGTCGACCGCAACGTGTTCCTGCTCGCGCCCGTCGGCACGGAGGTCGACGGTCTCGCGGCGGCGGCCGTCCCCCGTTCGTAGGAAGCGTCTGCCGAGGTAACGGTTCGGCGCGCCGGGCCCTGCGTAGCGTCCCCCGCATGGACGCACCAGCCATTCGCCCCACCGTCACCGAACTGCGACTCTCCTCCTTCGCCGCGCACCGGGGGAGTGTCCTGCCGCTCGGCCCCGTGACCCTCTTCGCCGGGCCGAGCGGCAGCGGCAAGTCGACCGCCCTGCGCGCGTACGAGGCCCTCGCCCGGCTCGGGGCCGGCGCCGCACTGGGCGAGGTCTTTCCCGATCCGGCGGGCTGCGTGCCCGAGGGCGCGGCACGTGACGAGCAGGGCCGGCGGGGCTTCAGGATCGGCTGCACGGCCGACGGTCCGGAGGGGCCCGTCCGGCTCGACCTCGCCGTGCAGGCCGAACCCGAACCGCGCATCGTCGGCGAGCGGTTGACCGCCCGCGGACGGACGCTGCTGAGCACCGCCCTGCGCGACCCCGGACGCTCGAGCGTCCAGGCCGCCTGGCACACCGCGGGCGGCGGCCGGGTCACCCGCGCACCGTTACCCGACGACCTGCTCGGCACCGCGCTCCTGCCGCTGCGGGTCGCCGGGACGACGGACGGGCAGCGGCAGGTGCTCGCGGCCGCCGAGCAGGTCGTGGTGGCGCTGCGGTCGGTGTTCCCCTGCGATCCGAGGCCCGAGCTGATGCGGGAGCCGGTGGCGCCGGGGGAGGGACGGCTGCGGAGCGGCTGCGACAACCTCGCCGCCGTGCTCCACCGCACCCGCCACGAGTGCACGCGCCGCCATGCGCGGCTGACGTCCGTCGCCCGTGCGGCATGCGCCGGCCCCGTCAGCGACGTCGGGGTCGAGCAGCTCGCCGACGGAACGGTCCGCGCGGTCCTCGGCCGGGACCCGGCGGACGGCGCTGCCGCCCGGGCGACCCCGCTCGGCCGTCTCGGCGACGGTGAACTGCGGTTCCTGGCGCTCGCCCTGGTCCTGCTGACCGGACCCGGAGTGCTGGCGGTCGACCAGGCGTCGGAGGTCCCGCGGGCGCTGCAGTCGTTGACCGTCCTCGCCGAGAACCTCGACCGCGCCCTGGACGCCGCCCAGTTCCGCGCCCTCCTCGCCCTGGCCGCGTCCGTCTGCGCCGACGGGCACCTCCGCCTGGTGGGGGAGGTGGGGGAGGCCGCGGCCGCCCGGGAGGTCCGGGGTGTGACGGTGGTAGACCTGGTGCGATGACGGAACTGGACGTGCGGGCGCTGCAGCGCAGACTGGCCGAGTTCGCCGCGGCGAGGAACTGGCGGCCCTACCACACACCGAAGAACCTGGCCGTGGCGCTGACGGTCGAGGCGGCGGAGCTCGTCGAGATCTTCCAGTGGCTCACGCCGGAGGAGTCGGCGCGGGTGATGGACGATCCCCGCAAGGCCCACCGGGTGGCCGACGAAGTCGCCGATGTGCTTGCGTATCTGCTCCAGTTCTGTGAGGTGGTCGGGATCGACGTGCTCCGGGCGCTGTCGGAGAAGATCGACCGGAACGAGCTCCGCTTCCCGCTGGCCGAACGGGCGTCCGACGGTCCGTCCGAACAGGATCGTCACTCTACGGAGTGACTGATCTTTCCCCAAGCGGCTACCTGTCCACAGATTTCCGAATTCCCCTGGCTTTTCGTCTGGAGCTCCTTCACTCTGGGTAGTGACTCAGTGGGCAGACAGTCGTACGAACGGGGGCGGCGTACATGGACGCGGAACGGCTCGTGGCAATCGGCAGGCGCGCACTCGCGGAGTGCCGCACGGCGCTCGACGTGGTGGCGGAGGCGTGGCAGACGCAGGCCCTCGCCCAGGCGATCGGAAGCCGGCTGGCGGTGAACGGACCGCAGGAGCTGAGAGGCGAGGCGCGCGGACTCAGCGAGGCAGGTGGCCGGGCCGGCATGCTCGCCGACCCGGCCGTCCTGCGCTCAGGCGGGCCGAGAGCCGCCCGGCTCACCGAAGTGGCTGATCCCAGGCGCTCGTTGGACGCGCTCGGGACCCTGCTCGGCGAGGTCGGCATAGCGCTCGTCGGCGTCGCCTGCGCCACGGACGAGGAGGGGCTCTACTGGCAGTGCATCGAGGCGATCGACGCCGCGGACGAGTCCAGCGACCGCGTCCGCGCCATGCTCCACCGCCTCTTCCTGTGCGAGCGCGACCGGGAGCGCCGAAGAGACCGCGACCTCGACCACTACCGGGAGCGGGGACGGGAAGGCGGCGGCGCCGGTGGTCGCGGGCTCGCCGCCCGCCGTCCGGATGCGGCGGAACCGACGGCGAGTCCGCCTTGAGCCGGAACGCCCCGCACCCCACTGACCGCGCACCCCCGGTCGCGCGCCCGCTCCGCCGCAGGTCCACTCCCGTGGACCGCGCGGTCGGCCCGCCCGGCGCACGCTGTCGGTGCGACCGGCCCGATGCGTGCGGACCGGCCCGATGCGTGCGGACCGGCCCGATGCGTGCGGACCGGCCCGATGCGTGCGGACCGGCCCGATGCGTGCGGACCGGCACGGCACGAGGCGTCCGGCGCGGCAGCACGGTCGCGGCCTGCGCGGCCCGTTCCGGCCGATCCGTTCCGGCCTGCGCGGCACGGCGCCGTGCGGCACGGCACGGTGAGGTTGAAGCACGGACCGAGGTGCAGGATGGATGTATGGACCTTCGAATCTTCACCGAGCCCCAGCAAGGCGCCTCCTACGACACCCTGCTCACCGTGGCCAGGGCCACCGAGGACCTGGGCTTCGACGCCTTCTTCCGCTCGGACCACTACCTCAGCATGGGATCGGCGGACGGCCTGCCCGGACCCACCGACGCCTGGATCACCCTGGCCGGCCTCGCCCGGGAGACCACGAGGATCAGGCTCGGCACCCTGATGACGGCCGGCACCTTCCGGCTGCCGGGTGTGCTCGCGATCCAGGTCGCGCAGGTCGACCAGATGTCCGGCGGCCGGGTCGAGCTCGGCCTCGGCGCCGGCTGGTTCGAGGAGGAGCACAGGGCGTACGGCATCCCCTTCCCCAAGGAGAAGTTCGCCCGGCTCGAGGAGCAACTGGCTATCGTCACCGGTCTGTGGAGCACCGACATCGGCAAGTCCTTCAGCTACGAAGGCCGGTACTACCAGCTGCAGGACTCCCCGGCGCTGCCCAAGCCCGCCCAGGACAGGGTCCCGGTGCTCATCGGCGGCCACGGCGCCATCCGCACCCCGCGCCTGGCCGCGCAGTACGCCGACGAGTTCAACATCCCGTTCGCGTCGCCGGAGGACACGGAGCGGCAGTTCGGACGGGTCCGCGCGGCCGCCGAGGAGGCCGGACGCTCCCCCGGCGACCTCGTCTACTCCAACGCCCTCGTCGTCTGCGTCGGCAGGGACGACGCGGAGGTCGCCCGACGCGCCGCCGCCATCGGCCGCGAGGTCGGCGAGCTGAAGGCCAACGGCCTCGCCGGCTCGCCCGCCGAAGTCGTCGACAAGCTCGGCCGCTACGCCGCTGCAGGGTCCTCCCGCGTCTACCTCCAGGTCCTCGACCTCGACGACCTCGACCACCTCGAGCTCATCTCCGCGCAGGTCCAGTCCCAGCTGAACTGAGGCCGACCGCCGTCCCGGACGCCCGACCACCGGAAGTGGGGCCACCCGTGAAGCCCGCCCGCAGCCTCGCCGCCGCCCTGGCCGGGGACGGTCCGCTCGTCCTCGACGGCGGACTGTCCAACCAGCTGGAAGCACAGGGCTGCGACCTGTCCGACGGCCTCTGGTCGGCACGGCTGCTCGCCGACGGTCCCGAACAGATCGAGGCCGCGCACACGGCGTATGTGCGGGCGGGCGCCCAGGTGCTCATCACCGCCAGCTACCAGGCCACGTACGAGGGGTTCGCCAGGCGCGGTGCCGGTCCGGACGAGGCGGCCGCGCTCCTCGCCCGCAGTGTGGCGCTCGCGCGCGCCGCGGGGGAGCGGACGACGCGGGAGGTGTGGGTGGCCGCCTCGGTGGGCCCGTACGGCGCGCTGCTCGCGGACGGCAGCGAGTACCGCGGCCGCTACGGACTCACGGTGCGGGAGCTGGAGGCATTCCACCGGCCCCGCATCGAGGCCCTGGCCCGAGCCGGCCCGGACGTGCTCGCCCTGGAGACCGTGCCGGACACCGACGAGGCCGCGGCCCTGCTGCGGGCCACGGCGGACACCGGCGTGCCGGTGTGGCTGTCCTACACGATCGAGGGCGGACGCACCCGCGCCGGCCAGGACCTCGCGGAGGCCTTCGCCCTCGCCGCCGGCCACGACCACGTGGTCGCCGTCGGCGTCAACTGCTGCGAGCCCGCCGACGTCGGCCCGGCCGTGGAGGTCGCCGCGCGCGAAACGGGCAGACCGGTCGTGGTCTACCCCAACAGCGGGGAGCGGTGGGACGCCAGGGCCCGTGCCTGGACCGGCGACATCGCCTTCGACCCGGCCCGGCTCTCCGACTGGGCCGCCGCGGGGGCCCGTCTGGCCGGTGGATGCTGCCGCGTCGGCCCGGACCGCATCGCCGCCCTGGCCGCGCGCACCCGGACGGCACGCCCCTGAGCCCGGCCCCGCAGGCACCCGCCGAGCGGCCGAAGGTCGGGGAAACCGCTGGTCGGGAGGGGACGAGTCGGTGATACTCGGACACGTGTTCCTGACGATCAGTACGACCGGCACCCCCGAGCGTCCCGCCATCGACCTGGGCGCTTCCTGCTGCACAAGCACCCCGGCAACCAGCGTGCAGCGGGAGAGCCGCCGCGAACTGGTCCAGCTAAGGGCTGTCCCGTAGTCCCCGGCGGGCGCACGACGGCAGCTGCGGCACCTCGCTGCGTTGCCGGATCGCCCGAATACGCCCAGTATGAGGACGACCCTCCGCCTTGCGATGCACCGCGTCTGACGCCGCGCTGATCCACCGGTGAAGCTGGTCAGGCGGAGTCCGGCTCACCGAGAAGGAGTTCGTCCCCGGCGGGGAAGCGCGCCGAACCACTCTCCTCCCAGGTGACCACGACGGCTAACCCGCCCATCGGACCGCGGGCGGTGGACGCCTCCTTGACGGTGCGCCACTCGCCCTCGTAGCCGATCACGTCGCCCGAGGTGATGAGGGCCGCGCGCTTGGTCGGAACGTCTAATGGTTCTCGACGGGTCGGATACGGGCCAAAGGCGTTTCCCATTCCATGCCACCCCCTTTGGGGCGCAGATACGCAGTCTGGCTGATGAGCTTCCTGCCCTCCTTGGTGTGCTCCTCGATCACGCCGACGAGTTCGCCGGTCCGCTCGTGCTGCGTGTCCTCGACGAGCGTTCCGTGCGGGTACGGCAGCTCGCCGTGGCTGAGCGTCGTCGGTGGCTTCTCGTATGTCTGTGCCATGCCCCCTCGTCCCACCCGGGCATACGTGTGTCACCCAAGAGAACTGCCGCTGTGCAAGCCGAACTTGCACACCTCTTGCACAACACCAGGGCGAGGCGGTGGCCACGGTGGGACGATGGGACGTAACGGAAGTCGAGCGGGGAAGACGCAAAGGATGAGCGCGACCAGGATTCCCGGACCCGGTGCGAACGTGGCCGTCTGCCGCAAGGCACGTGGCCTGAGCCAGGTTGCCCTTGCCCGACGGGCGGGTGTGTCGGTCTCGCTCCTCAGCAAGATCGAGGTGGGCGACCGCGCGCTGACGCAGGGCATCGCCGCAGCCTTCGCGCAAGCCATGCGGATGACCCTTGACGAGCTGCTCGGTACGGCCCCGGTCGAGGGCGCCGACGAGAACAGCCTTACCGCCCTCAACTACGCCATCCGGCGGTTCGACATCCCCGACGGCCCTCCGCCTCACCCCGAGGACCTGCCGCGCGAGCTAGCCGGGCTGAACGAGCACCGCTACCGGACCGAGCTGTCCGCCGTGTTGCAGAAGACGCCGGGCGTGCTGACCCGGGCGACCAACTTCGCCCACGCCACCCGGTCGCCCGACGCCTGGACGCGCGTTGCCGACACGTACTCGGTCGTGTACTGGCTGGCCGCCCGGCACCGCTGGATGCACCTCGCCGAGCTGGCCGTCATGAAACAGAGGCTGGCCGCCGAACGGGCGAACCCGATCGCTGCCACGGTGGCCGCGAGGGACGAGGCCGGAACCTTCCTCAATTCCGGCGACTTCGCGGGCGGGCTGGCCATCGTGGACCGCGCGATCGTGGAAGCCGAGACCACCCTGCACGGTCGTGACCGCGCCTTCGGATTGGGCATTCTGCACCTGCGTGGGCTGACGCTGGCCGGACGCCTGAAGGACAAGGCCACCGCCGGGCAGCATATCGAGGCCGCGTGGAGCACGGCCGAGGAGTACGGCGAGGACGCCGACGAGCATGGCATCCACTTCGGGCCCGACCAGACGGCCACGCACGTCATCTCGACGTACTCCGACATGGACCAGCACCGCACCGCGCTGGACACCGCCGACGACCTGATCCGGGGCGGCACGGACCTCCCAGCCACCCGCATCGGTCCCCTCCACATGAACCTCAGCAGGTCGCATCTCGCCCTCGGTGACCGTGACGCCGCCCTCGAGTCGCTCGAAGAGGCGTGGGACGTCGCGCCCGAGATGGCCCGGGTTCACCCCACGTCTCAGGAATTGATGCGCGTCTTGACCTCGCTGCACCGCCGGAGCAACCCGCGATTGACCCGGCTGGCCAAGCGCGCGGGCGTGCCCTTCTGACCTCAGCGCTTCATGGCATCTCTCCGGAAGGGCCTCCGCCACCGCTCCAGCTGAACGGCACCTTGAGGTTGGCCTCGGCGAGGATCGCCACGGTTGGCCGCTCCTCGATCAGGTCGGCGTTCTCGCTCAGCGTCTTGATCTGCTCCAACTTCTCTTCGGCCTTCCGGGCCGCCTCAGGGTCGGCACGGGCGACGTTGTCGAAGTCACGCTACCGGGACTAATCGCAGTGCTCCCCCGTTTACGGGGGGGGGTGAAGCGATTCTCAGTGCTGTTCTGACGCGCGGACTAGAGCGGACGATTCTGCTGCTCGATGTACTGACGGACAATCGACAGTGGAGCCCCGTCGACTGGCCCGGCGAAGTAGGAGCCGGACCACAGGTGCTGTGCCCGCCAGTTGTGCCGGATCAGCTCTGGGTACTCCTGGCGGAGCCTGCGTGAGCTGACGCCCTTGAGGCTGTTGACCAGCTTGGAGATGGCGACCTTGGGTGGGAAGTTCACCAGTAGGTGCACGTGGTTGGTCTCGCCGTTGAACTCGACCAGCTCGGTTTCGAAGTCCTCGCAGACGCTGCGCATGATCTCCTCCATGCGCTTCAAGTGGGCGTTGGTGAAGACGTTGTGCCGGTACTTCGTCACGAAGACCAAGTGCACGTGCATGACGAACGTGCAGTGTCTACCAGTGCGGATGTTCTGATACTCGGCCATAAACCGACTGTAGTACGATCGTTGGCATGCGGCTCAGGTACTCCTTCCGCGTGTACCCGAACGCTCCTCAGCGCACGGCGTTGGCGAAGGCGTTCGGGTGTGCCCGCGTGGTCTGGAACGACGGGCTGTGTCTGCGCCAGGACGCCTACAAGCAGGGCGCCGAGCGGCCGAAGGCGGCGGAGCTGTCGAAGCGGTTGGTCACCGAGGCGAAGAAGACCGAGGAACGGGCCTGGCTGTCCGAGGTGTCGGCCGTGGTCCTCCAGCAGTCCCTGCGGGACCTGGAGACCGCCTACTCCAACTTCTTCGCGTCGAAGAACGGCACCCGCAAGGGTCCGAAGACGGGGCCGCCGAAGTTCAAGAAGAAGACCAGCCGCCAGGCGATCCGGTTCACCACGAACGCTCGCTTCTCCGTGACCGCTGACGGCAAGCTCCGCCTGCCGAAGATCGGTGACGTGGAAGTCCGCTGGTCCCGAGACCTTCCCTCCGCTCCGTCGTCCGTGACGATCATCAAGGACGCAGCCGGCAGGTACTTCGCCAGCTTCGTCGTGGAGGCCGAGGGCAAGCCGCTGCCGGAGCTGGACCTGGACGACACCGAGACCGGTATCGACCTGGGCCTGTCGACCTACGCGGTCCTGCGCGGCCGGAAGATCAGCTCGCCGAAGTTCTTCCGCCGCCAGGCCGAGAAGCTCAAGCGGGCTCAGCGCAAGCTGTCCCGAGCCCGGAAAGGCTCGAACAACCGTCGCAAGGCCAAGCTCGCCGTAGCGAAGATCCACGCACGCATCGCCGACCAGCGACGCGACTTCATCGAGCAGGAAACCACCAAGATCACGCGCGAGAGCCAAGCCGTGTACCTGGAAGACCTGAACGTGAAGGGCATGGGGACCGCCAAGGGCAAGCGCGGCAAGTCCGTCCACGACCAGTCGCTCAGCATGTTCGCCCGCACCCTCGAAGCCAAATGCGCACGGTACGGACGCACCTTCGCCAAGGCCTCCCGCTGGTTCCCCAGCACGCAACTGTGCTCCGCCTGCGGGTCGATCGAGGGGCCGAAGGGACTGGAAGGACTCAAGGTCCGGAACTGGGTGTGCTCCTGCGGGGCAGCCCACAACCGGGACGAGAACGCAGAACTCAACCTCCGCCGTGAAGGACGGCGCATCGTGGCCGAGGGACGCCCGGACACGCAAAACGCCTGCGGAGCCCACGTAAGACCCGGCACGCCGGGCAGCGGGTGATGAAACAGGAACCACCCGCGACCGCCGTCCAACAACGACGGCCCGGTGGGAATCTCCCCCGTTCACGGGGGAGAGCGTCAATCACTGACAGCCTTCATCCACACCGTGAACCCGGTCAGCGCCAGGTCATCAAGCGCCTGGACGGCCGTCGACCCGAACATCGACAGCTGTGCTCGGAGTGGACCGAGATCCTTGAGTTCCTGCTCTGCGTCGAAGACTTGGGACGATGTCGTTCGTTTGGCGAGGAAGTCCCGGCGGGCGAACCCCATGGCCCGACGCGATTTCAACAACTCGACGTACGTATCCATCCGGCGGTCCCACACCTTGTGCCGACGGTCGCGGGCACGGGGCAGCAGGTGCGTGAGTAGTACGGCGGATGTGGAATTCGGGAGACTGGAAATGGCCGCCAAGACCGCGCAGACCGAGACCACCGTCGAGCTGAACGCCTGCACCTGCTCGCAGTTCGCCACCGCCGACGGCCGCACCACCGGTTGCCGGGCGACCACGAAGCGGCTGTTCGCTCGCAGCCATGACGCCAAGCTGAAGTCCTTCGTGATCAAGGTGGGGGCGGACGGTACCGAGGTCATCCGTGCGATGGACGGCGTCGTCAGCCCGGCCGACGCCCTGACCCACGCCGCGAAGTACGCGCTCGCCCTGGAGGCCCTCGACCGTCTCGCCGGCGGTGAGCCGCTGTGGCGCGTCCACGAGGCCGTGTTCGCGGTGCTCGCGCTGGAGTCGGAGCCGGTCGACCCCCGGCTGTAGACCGGCCCGAGGCGGACCCGGAGCCGTGCGGTCGCCGTGCCGGAGCATACGGGGAGGCACTGTCGGTGCCTCCCCGTACGGTGGGACCACCCGCTCCGGGCAGGCTCTTCGGGACGGCGTACGGGCGGGTGGGCACCGTGTGCGCAGTGGGACGGCGAGGGGGGACGGCGTGGGGGAAAGGACCACCACCGGGTCCGGTGCCGGTCCGGGCGACCGGAGGAGATGCGGCGCCCCAGCCACGGCCCGTGGGTGGTCGCGTCCGCGTCACCCACCGCTGGCGGGCCCCACGGCCCGCGTACCGCTCCGGGGCCGGGGAGCCGGAGCGGGCCGGCGGGGCGCCGCTCGTCGCCGGGCCCGCTGCCGAGGAGCGTCCGGCTGCCGTGCGGCGCGGGATACGGCAGCGGACGGTCCGGGCGTTCGCCGGGTGAAGTGCCCTCCGGACGGCCAGGATGGAGGCATGGGATTCCATGTCGACTCCGAGACCGGGCGGCTGCGCCGGGTCGTTCTGCACCGGCCGGATCTGGAGCTGAAGAGGCTCACGCCCAGCAACAAGGACGCGCTGCTCTTCGACGACCTGCTCTGGGTCCGGCGCGCCCGCCAGGAGCACGACGGCTTCGCCGACGTGCTGCGCGACCGGGGCGTCGCCGTCCATCTCTTCGGCGACCTGCTGCGCGAGTCGCTGGAGATCCCGGCGGCGCGCAAGCTCGTGCTGGACCGGGTCTTCGACGAGAAGGAGTACGGTCCGCTCGCCACGGACCATCTGCGGGCCGCCTTCGACGAGATGGACACCCGGCGGCTCGCCGAAGCGCTCATCGGGGGCATGACGAAGCGGGAGTTCCTCGCCGGCCACTCCGAGCCGTCGTCGGTCCGCTTCCACGTGATGGACCTCGACGACTTCCTCCTCGGCCCCCTGCCCAATCACATCTTCACCCGCGACACCTCCGCCTGGATCTACGACGGCGTCTCCATCAACGCCATGCGCTGGCCCGCCCGTCAGCGCGAGACCGTGCACTTCGAGGCGATCTACAAGCACCATCCGCTGTTCACAGGCCCCGAGGCGGGCGAGTTCCACCACTGGTCCGAGGGCCAGGACGACTACCCGTCCACGATCGAGGGCGGCGACGTCCTCGTCATCGGCAACGGGGCCGTGCTCATCGGCATGAGCGAGCGCACCACCCCGCAGGCCGTGGAGATGCTCGCCCGGGGGCTGTTCGCCGCCGGCTCGGCCCGGACGATCGTCGCGCTCGACATGCCCAAGCGCCGTGCGTTCATGCACCTGGACACGGTGATGACGATGGTGGACCACGACACGTTCACGCAGTATGCGGGCCTCGGCATGCTGCGCTCGTACACGATCGAGCCGGCGGGGGGCGACCGGGCCGTGTCCCTGCGGGTCACCGACCATCCGCCGGAACACATGCACAGCGCCATCGCGGCGGCTCTCGGGCTGAAGGACATCCGTGTGCTCACCGCGACGCAGGACGTGCACTCGGCGGAACGGGAGCAGTGGGACGACGGCTGCAACGTCCTCGCCGTGGAGCCCGGCGTGGTCGTGGCCTACGACCGCAATGTGACGACCAACACGCATCTGCGCAAGCAGGGGATCGAGGTGATCGAGATCCCGGGGAGCGAACTCGGCCGGGGCCGGGGCGGCCCCCGCTGCATGAGCTGTCCCGTGGAGCGGGACGCCGTCCAGCCGGGCACCTGACGCCACCACCCGACCCGGTCGTATAGCAATACGGGAGTGTGTATAGAATTCCATTGTCCCGTTCGCGATCCAGGAGCAGCCGACCATGGCGACACAACTCGAAGGCCGCCACTTCCTCAAGGAGCTCGACTTCACGGCCGAGGAGTTCCGCGGCCTCGTCGACCTGGCCGCCGGGCTCAAGGCCGCCAAGCGGGCCGGCGCCGAGGTGCCGCGTCTGCGCGGGAAGAACGTCGCGCTGATCTTCGAGAAGACGTCCACCCGCACCCGCTGTGCCTTCGAGGTCGCGGCCGCCGACCAGGGGGCGTCGACGACGTATCTCGACCCGGCCGCGTCCCAGCTGGGGCACAAGGAGTCGGTCAGGGACACCGCGCGCGTGCTCGGCCGGATGTTCGACGGTATCGAGTACCGGGGGGAGAGCCAGGCGGCCGTCGAGGAGCTCGCCGCGTACGCCGGGGTCCCGGTGTTCAACGGGCTCACCGACGACTGGCACCCCACCCAGATGCTCGCCGACGTGCTCACCATGACCGAGCACACCGACAAGCCCCTCGCCTCGATAGCCCTGGCCTACCTCGGCGACGCCCGCTTCAACATGGGCAACTCCTACCTCGTCACCGGAGCCCTGCTCGGCATGGACGTGCGGATCGTCGCCCCCAAGGCCTACTGGCCCGCCGACGCCGTCGTCGCCGCGGCCCGCGCGGCCGCGGAGGCCAGCGGGGCGGCGATCACCCTGACCGAGGACATCGCCGAGGGCGTTGCCGGCGCGGATTTCATCGCCACTGACGTCTGGGTCTCCATGGGCGAGCCCAAGGAGGTGTGGGACGAGCGCATCGCGGCCCTCGCCCCCTACGCCGTGACCATGGACGTCCTGCGCGCCACCGGCAACCAGGACGTCAAGTTCCTCCACTGCCTGCCCGCCTTCCATGACCTGGGCACCCGCATCGGCCGCGAGCTCCACGAACGGCACGGCCTCACCGAGCTCGAGGTCAGCGACGAGGTCTTCGAGTCCCCTCACTCGGTCGTCTTCGACGAGGCCGAGAACCGGATGCACACGATCAAGGCCGTCCTCGTGGCGACCATGGCCGCGGCCGGATAGCCGTACCCGCGCTCGGGGCGTATGCGGCTCCGCGGCTGGCATCTCTCCCGTTCAGGAGGGGTCCGGGCTCACAGGGCCCGGACCTCGTCGCGTTTGCACGACCCCGCATCCCCGCACCCCGGCACCGCGACCTCGTTCCGCGTGCCGCTGTACCTCCTCGGCCTCGTGCTCGGCGTGCTGTTCTGCCTCTGTCCGATGTGGGGCACCGGCTGGACGACCTGGCTCCGGTTCGCCGTCTTCCTCGCCGCCGGCGCCCTGGTGTACGGCCTCCACGGCCGCCGCAACTCGCGCCTCGCCGGCACCGGAGCCACCCCCTCCGGGACGGCGGACGAGATGAGCGCCGAGGTCACGCCTGAGCGGGAGCACCGGGGAGTCTGAACCAGACGGCCTTTCCCCGCGCGGTCGGACGGTGTCCGCACGCCGCGCTCAGCATGCGCACCAGCAGCAGCCCGCGGCCGTGCTCCTGCCACGGGTCGGGCACCGGGTGCGGGGGAGGGCCGGACAGGGAACCGGGCGGGGACGGGTCGGGGTCGTGCACCTCGACCCGGCAGCCCTCCGGCAGCAGCTCCACCGCCAGCTCGATCGGGGTGACGCCGCCGGTGTGCTCGACGGCATTGGCGACCAGCTCCGCCGTGAGCAGCTCCGCCGTGTCGCGGTCGGCCCCGTCCTCGACGTCCGCCAGGGCCGTGCGCACCAGCGCGCGGGCGATCGGCACCGCCGCGGTGGTGTGCGGCAGCGCGATCCGCCAGAGGGCGGTGACCGCGGCGGCGGGGGCGGTTCCGGGGGAGTGGGGCAAGGCTCTGATTCCGATCACGGCCCGCATGCGGCCGGCACTGCGTCTGGTAGTGGGTTCAACCTTACGAGACGGAATCTTGGGCGACGGCATGCCCCGGTCGCTCCGCCGGGAGCCGTGCCACACCCGTGACGGGCCCTGCGCCGAGCCGCAACGCACCCGCGAGTTATCGCGGCCTCGTGACGGAAGTCACGAAGAAGTGATAAATTCGGGTGGCAGGCAGACGTGGGACGAGACGCGCCCACCGAAGGAGGCCACACGTCCATGAGCCCCTTTCCCAGCTCCGCATCCCGTACCGAGCAGTGGCGCCACATCCGCCTGACCAGGCAGGACGGCATCGCCACCGTCACCCTCGACCGACCGGAGAAGCTCAACGCGCTCACCTTCGGCGCCTACGCCGACCTGCGCGACCTGCTCGCGGAACTCTCCCGGGAACGCTCCGTGCGCGCCCTGGTCCTCGCCGGCGAGGGCCGCGGCTTCTGCTCCGGCGGCGACGTCGACGACATCATCGGTGCCACCCTCGCCATGGACACCGCCCAGCTCCTCGACTTCAACCGGATGACCGGCCAGGTCGTGCGCGCCCTCCGCGAATGCCCCTTCCCCGTGATCGCCGCGGTCCACGGTGCCGCCGCCGGCGCCGGGGCCGTCCTCGCCCTCGCCGCCGACTTCCGCGTCGCCGACCCCACCGCCCGGTTCTCCTACCTCTTCACCAAGGTCGGGCTCTCCGGCGGAGACATGGGCGCCGCGTATCTGCTTCCTCGCGTCGTCGGCCTCGGCCACGCCACCCGGCTGCTGATGCTCGGCGAACCCGTCCGCGCCGCAGAGGCCGAACGCATCGGACTCATCAGCGAACTCACCGAGGAGGGCCAGGCCGACAAGGCCGCCGCTGACCTCGCCCGCCGCCTCGCCGACGGCCCCGCCCTCGCCCACGCCCAGACCAAGGCGCTGCTCACCGCGGAACTCGACATGCCGCTCGCAGCCTCGGTCGAACTGGACGCCGCTACCCAAGCCCTGCTGATGAACGGCGAGGACTACGCCGAGTTCCACGCCGCCTTCAGCGAGAAGCGCGCCCCGAACTGGCAGGGACGATGACCCCGCCGCCGCCCCGTACCCCCGACGCCGCGCTCCCGTCCGGCACCGCCCCCGAAGCGCCGCCCCCGGGGGTATCGGGCACGCCCGGCGCCCCGGACGCCCCCCGCCTCCTCCCGGGCCCCGACCGGACACCGCGCCGGAGCGCCCCCCTGCGTGTCGCCGTCGTCGGCGGCGGCCCCGGCGGCCTCTACGCCGCCGCCCTCCTCAAACGCCTCGACCCCGCACGCGACATCACCGTCTGGGAACGCAACGCCCCCGACGACACCTTCGGCTTCGGAGTCGTCCTCTCCGACGAGACGCTCGGCGGCATCGAACACGCCGACCCCACCGTCCACCGCGCACTCCAGCGCGCATTCGTCCGCTGGGACGACATCGACATCGTCCGCCGCGGCCACACCCTCACCTCCGGCGGACACGGATTCGCCGCACTCGGCCGCCACACCCTCCTGCGCGTCCTCCACGACCGCTGCCGGGATCTCGGCGTGAAACTCCGTTTCCGCACCCCGGCCCCACCCGCGGCCGAACTCGCCGCCCATCACGACCTCGTCATCGCCGCCGACGGCGTCAACAGCACCACCCGCACCGCGCACGCCGACGTCTTCCGCCCCCGCATCACCACCCACCGCTGCCGCTACATCTGGCTCGCCGCCGACTTCGCCCTCGACGCCTTCCGCTTCGACATCGCCGAGACCGAACACGGCGTCATGCAGCTCCACGGCTACCCCTTCGAGCGCCCGGAACCCGGCCCTCACCAGCAGACCGAACACCCCGGCGAGCCCCGCACGACCGGAGCATCCACCGTCATCGTCGAAATGGGCGAAGAGGTCTGGCGCGCCGCCGGACTCGACGCATGCGACGAGCAGCAGTCCGCGGAACGCTGCGCCAAGATCTTCGCCGAGGCCCTCGGCGGCCGCCCCCTCCGCGGTAACAACTCCGCCTGGACCGCCTTCCGCACCGTCGTCAACGAACGCTGGTCCCACGGCGACACCGTCCTCCTGGGCGACGCCGCGCACACCGCGCACTTCTCCATCGGCTCCGGCACCAAACTGGCCGTCGAGGACGCACTCGCCCTCGCCGCCTGCATCGATGAACACCCCGGCCTCCCCGACGCCCTCGCCGCCTACGAGGCCGAACGCCGCCCCGTCGTCGAATCGACCCAGCGCGCCGCCGCCGCAAGCCTCCGCTGGTTCGAGGACCTCCACACCTACCTCGACCAGCCACCCCGCCAGTTCGCCTTCAACCTCCTCACCCGCAGCCGCCGCGTCACCCACGACAACCTCCGGCTGCGCGACCCCGCCTTCACCCGCACCGTCGAGGACGACTTCGGATGCCCGCCCGGCACCCCGCCCATGTTCACGCCCCTGCGGCTGCGCCGGCTGACCCTGCGCAACCGCGTGGTCGTCTCACCCATGGACATGTACTCCGCCGCCGACGGCAACCCCGGCGACCTCCACCTCGTCCACCTCGGCGCCCGCGCCCTCGGCGGAGCCGGACTCGTCATGACCGAGATGGTCTGCGTCAGCGCCGAAGGCCGTATCACCCCCGGCTGCGCCGGCCTCTACACCGACGCGCACGCCACCGCCTGGCGCCGCGTCACCGACTTCGTCCACGGGCAGGCACCCGGCACCGCGATCGGCGTCCAACTCGGGCACTCCGGCCGCAAAGGGTCGACCCGGCTCATGTGGGAAGGCATCGACCAGCCCCTGCCCGACGGCAACTGGCCCCTCGTCGCCGCCTCACCCCTCCCGTACCGGCCCGGCGTCAACCAGACCCCGCACCAGCTCGACCGCGCCGGACTGACCCTCGTCCGCGACCAGTTCGCCGCCGCCGCCCGCCGCGCCGCCGACAGCGGATTCGACCTCCTCGAACTCCACTGCGCCCACGGCTACCTCCTCTCCGGCTTCCTCTCCCCCCTCACCAACCACCGCACCGACGCCTACGGAGGCAGCCTCGCCAACCGCCTCCGCTACCCCCTCGAAGTCTTCGACACCGTCCGCGGCGTCTGGCCCGACGACCGGCCCATGACCGTCCGGATCTCCGCCACCGACTGGGCCGCCGGAGGCACCACCGCCGACGACGCCGTGGAGATCGCCCGCGCCTTCGTCGCCCACGGCGCCGACGCCATCGACGTCTCCACCGGCCAGGTCGTCCCCGACGAACGCCCCGAGTACGGCCGCTCCTACCAGACCCCCTACGCCGACCGCATCCGCAACACCCTCCGCGTCCCCGTCATCGCCGTCGGCGCGATCTCCTCCTGGGACGACGTCAACTCCCTCCTCCTCGCCGGCCGCACCGACCTCTGCGCCCTGGCCAGGCCCCACCTGTACGACCCCCACTGGACGCTCCACGCCGCCGCCGAGCAGAGCTACGACGGGCCCGCCGCGCCCTGGCCCGCGCCCTACCGGGCCGGCAGCCGCACACCCCCGACCGGCCGCACCGACGCCCCCAAGCCGCGCCTCACCCTCACCGGGGCACCGACGAAGCCGTGACCCACCGGGGTCCGGGCGCGGACGAGACCGGCACCCGTACCGTGAACGCCCGGCGCCCGTACCGCGATCGAGACCGGCGCCCGTACCGTAAACGCCCGACGCCCGACGCGGCCGGACCCGGCCCGTCAGGACCGGCGCCCGCGCGAGGCCCGTCCGGCGACGGCGCCGAACCACCCCCCGGCTACCGCGGACCGCTCACACGCCGTCGGGCCGGACGTACCCCGCGCCCGCGTCCCGCAGCCGCTCGTGCAACCCCGAGAACACCTCCGCCGAACGCCCGCCCGGCCAGTCCTGCGGCAACAGCTCCGCCGGCAGCCCCGGATCCGCGTACGGAAGCCGGCGCCACGAATCCAGCGCCAGGAGGTAGTCCCGGTACGCCTCCTCCGCCGGCGTCGCCCCACGCGACTCCCAGGCCCGCAGCACCGGACCGTGCGCGTCCAGGAACTCCTCGTGCTGCTTGGCCACCCCCGCCAGGTCCCACCAGCGACCCACGGCCTCGGCCGTCGCAGCGAACCCCAGATGCTCGCCCCGGAACAGGTCCACGTACGGATCCAGCTGCAGCCGCCGCAGGGTGTGACGCGTCTCCTCGTAGAAGCGCGCCGGCGCGATCCACACCCCCGGAGCCGCCGTGCCGAACCCCAGCCGGCCGAGACGCGACCGCAGCAGATGCCGCTTGTGCCGCTCCGCCTCCGGCACCGAGAACACCGCCAGCACCCAGCCGTCCGACAGCAGTGCCGCACGGCGGCCGTAGATGCGTTCGTCACCGTCGTCCAGCAGCTGCCGCGCGTCGGCCGACAGGGCGTAGCCCGCGGCCCCGGCCCCCGTCCGCTGCGGGACGAGCAGACCCCGCCGCTTCAGCCGCGACACCGACGAACGCACCGAAGGGGCGTCCACGCCCACCGCCCCCAGCAGCCGGATCAGCTCCGCCACCGCGAACGGCCCCGCCGACTCGCGTCCGTACGCGCCGTACAGGGTGACGATCAGGGAACGGGGAGTGTGCTGCTCGGCCACGTGATCACTCTAGGCCCCGCAACCTGAACCGCTGCAGCTTCCCCGTCGGCGTGCGCGGCAGCGCGTCCATGAAGACGATCGCCCGCGGGCACTTGTACGGCACCAGACGCGTCTTCACGAACTCCCGCAGCGCCTCGGCACCCGCCTCGTCGCGCGCGGCACCGTCCCGCACCACCACGTACGCCACCACGATCTGGCCCCGCAGCTCGTCGGCACGGCCGACCACCGCCGCCTCCACCACATCCGGATGCGCGAGCAGGGCGTCCTCCACCTCCGGGCCCGCGATGTTGTACCCCGCCGAGATGATCATGTCGTCGGCGCGGGACACATAGCGGAACCACCCGTCCGGTTCCCGTACGTACATGTCACCTGTCAGGTTCCAGCCGTTCCGCACGTACAAGCCCTGTCGCGGATCCGACAGATACCGGCAGCCCACCGGCCCCCGCACCGCCAGCAGCCCCGGCTCACCGTCCGGCACCGGCTCCCCCGAGTCCCCGTCCACCACCCGCGCCTTCCAGCCCGGGACCGGAACGCCCGTCGTCCCAGGCCGGATGTCCCCGTCCGCCGCCGAGACGAAGATGTGCAGCAGCTCCGTCGCCCCGATGCCGTTGATGATCCGCAGCCCCGTCCGCTCCCGCCACGCCTGCCACGTCGCGGCCGGCAGGTTCTCCCCGGCGGACACGCAGCGCCGCAGCGAGGAGACGTCGTGGCCGCCGACACCGTCCAGCATCACCCGGTACGCCGTCGGTGCGGTGAACAGCACCGACACCCGGTGCTCGGCGATCGCCGGCAGCAACTGACCCGGTCCCGCCTGCTCCAGCAGCAGCGCCGACGCCCCCGCCCGCAGCGGGAACACCACCAGACCGCCCAGACCGAACGTGAAACCGAGCGGAGGGCTCCCCGCGAACACGTCGTCCGGCGACGGCCGCAGCACCCGCGCCGAGAACGTGTCGGCCACGGCCAGCACATCCCGGTGGAAGTGCATGCACCCCTTCGGCCGCCCCGTCGTCCCGCTCGTGAACGCGATCAGCGCCACGTCGTCCGCCGCCGTCTCCACCGCCCGGAACACGGCCGGACTGCCCTCCGTCCGCCGCAGCAGATCGTCGGGCCCGTCCCCGCCGAACGCGGTGACCCGCAGCCCGGGCACCTCCGCCTTCACCAGATCGTCCACGGAGCGGACATCGCACAACGCATGCGTCACCTGTGCGATGTCACACATGACGGCCAGCTCCCGGGCCCGCTGCTGGGCGAGGACCGTCACCGCCACCCCGCCCGCCTTCATCACCGCGAGCCAGCACGCGGCGAGCCACGGCGTCGTCGGGCCCCGCAGCAGTACCCGGTTGCCGGGCACCACACCCAGCTCACCGGTCAGCACATGCGCGATCCGGTCGACCCGCTCACGCAGTTCCCCGTACGTCCAGACGGCGCCCGTACCGTCCCGGAACGCGGGACGGCCGGCCCCGTGACGCCCGATCGTGGTGTCGAGCAACTCCCCGCCGCAGTTGAGCCGCTCCGGATACCGCAGCTCCGGCAGATCGAACAGCAACCGCGGCCACTGCTCCGGGGGCGGCAGATGGTCCCGCGCGAACGTGTCGTGATGAGCCGAAGGAGTCAGCTCCGGGCCGGCCGAGGGTGTCAGCACCATTTCGCCCCCTTGTCGTGGTGGGGTCGCGCAACGAGCGTAGCGTGATGGTGACGACAGTCAACGGTCCGCGATAGCCTGCTTGGCGAGGTCGCCGCGCAACCGCGCCACCCGCCCCGTCATCCGGCCGCAGGAAGTGGGGAATCGGATGCCCGCATTCTCGCTCGAACCGGCACAGACCGCCTGGTGCGCCGAACTGCGCATCCTGGCCGCCGAACGACTGCGCCCCCTCGCCGACAAGGGCGAGCCCGGCCGTGTCAACCGGCCGCTCCTCACCGCTCTCGGTGAACTCGGCCTCCTGGCACGGCTCTTCACTGCCGGCGCACTCGACCTCTGCCTGATGCGCGAATCCCTCGCCCACGGCTGCACCGAGGCCGAGACCGCACTCGCCCTCCAGGGGCTCGGCGCCCATCCGCTCCACCGATCGGGCACCCCCGCCCAGCGCGACCGCTGGCTGCCCGCCGTCGCCGCGGGCCGCGCCGTCGCCGCGTTCGCCCTCAGCGAGCCGGACGCCGGCTCCGACGCCGCCGCGCTCGCCCTCCACGCCGCAGCCGAACCGCACGGCCAGGGCTGGCGCCTCACCGGCGAGAAACTCTGGATCTCCAACGCCCCCGAGGCCGACTTCTGCACCGTCTTCGCCCGCACGGGTGAAGCCCCCGGTGCCCGCGGCATCACCGCCTTCCTCGTCCCCGCCGACCGCCCCGGCCTCACCGGCCGCCCCCTCGACATGCTCTCCCCCCACCCGATCGGCGCCCTCACCTTCGACGGCGTCCCCGTCAACCGCGACGACGTCCTCGGCACCCCCGGCGCCGGCTTCCGCGTCGCCATGGACACCCTCAACCTCTTCCGGCCCAGCGTCGGCGCCTTCGCCGTCGGCATGGCCCAGGCCGCACTCGACGCCACCCTCCACCACACCGCACACCGCAACGCCTTCGGCGGCCCCCTCAAGAACCTCCAGGCCGTCTCCCACCAGGCAGCCGACATGGCCACCCGGACCGAAGCCGCCCGGCTCCTCGTCCATGCCGCCGCCTGCGCCTACGACGCCGGTGCCCCCGACGTGCCACGCCGCTCCGCCATGGCCAAACTGTTCGCGACCGAGACCGCCCAGTACGTCGTCGACACCGCGGTACAACTCCACGGCGCACGCGCACTGCAGCGCGGCCATCTGCTCGAACACCTCTACCGGGAAGTGCGCGCCCCGCGCATCTACGAAGGCGCCAGCGAGGTCCAGCGCGGCATCATCGCCAGGGAGCTGTACGCCACCGCCGGCACCGAGGAGACCACCCGATGAGCCTCGAACGGATCAACCCGCCCGGGCTGTCACCCGCCGGTGGCTTCTCCCACGCCGTCGCCGCCACCGGCTCCCGCCTGGTCTTCCTCGCCGGCCAGACCGCGCTCGACGCCGACGGCAAGGTGACCGGCGGCGGGCTCGTCGAGCAGTTCGAAACCGCCCTCACCAACCTCCTCGCCGCCCTCGCCGCGGCCGGCGGCACCCCCCATGACCTCGCCCGCGTCACCGTGTACGCCACCGACGTCGCCGACTACCGCCGCCACGCCGGCGAACTCGGCCGCATCTGGCACCGGCACGCCGGCCGCGACTACCCCGCCATGGCGGTCATCGGCGCCGTACGCCTCTGGGACGAGCAAGCCCTCGTCGAACTCGACGGATTCGCCGTACTGCCCTGACCCGGTCGACACGCGGCCCGCCCGCCGTCAGCCCGCCAGCAGTGAACCCGTCCACTCCTCGACGGCCTCCGGCACCCGCGGCAGCGCCCCCGACATCAGTCGCGCCCCGTCCGCCGTCACCACCAGGTCGTCCTCGATGCGCACCCCGATCCCACGCAACTCGGCGGGCAGCGTCCCGTCGTCGGGCTGGAAGTACAGACCCGGCTCCACCGTCGGCACCTGCCCCTCCTCCAGCACCTCGTCGAGATACTCCGCGGCACGCGCCCGGGCGCAGTCGTGGACGTCGAGCCCGAGCATGTGGCCGCTGCTGCACAGCGTGTACCTGCGATGGAGGTCGCCCTCCCGGTCCTTCAGCACCCCCCAGTCCGCCAGACCCTCCGCGATCACACCCATGCAGGCGCGGTGGAAGTCACGGAACCGGCTTCCCGGCCGCAGCGCCGCCATGCCCGCCTCCTGTGCGGCGAGGACGAGTTCGTACACCCGCCGCCGCACGGGGGAGAAGCGGCCGGACAACGGGAGCGTGCGCGTGACGTCCGCCGTGTAGAGGGTGTCCGTCTCCACACCCGCGTCGAGCAGCAGCAGCTCTGACGGGTCGAGTCGGCCGTCGTCGCGGGTCCAGTGCAGCACGCACGCGTGCGCCCCTGACGCGGCGATGGTCTCGTAGCCCGTACCGTTGCCCTCCAACCGGGCCCGCAGCCCGAACACGCAGCCGCTCACCGGGGAAGCGCGCCGAGAGCCGGGCCCGCCGGGCCGGCGTCACGTCACGGGCCGCGACGCGAGCATCGCCGGGCAGCGGCCCCTCCGCCCAGCCCTCGGTCATGAACGCCGCCAACTCCGTGGAAACCGGCAGGTCGTGGCTGCCGGTACGGGGGCGCTGGGGGAGGGGGCGCTGCCGGCCATCTCGTCTCCTCGAGTCTGCGGATCCGTGAACCCTCGAATCCGCGCATACGAAACGGTGCTGAGGGGTTGTCAGTGCAATTTCACATTACTATGTTACGGGTCACATCGCGCAGCTTCGATTACGGCCAATCCCCGCGTATTTCAACGGAGTTCGCGATCACCGCACCGCTGACTCACCCCCCAGCCACCTCCCACACAGGAGACACCGGTGTCCCAACCCCGACCCACCCTGTCCCGATCCCGCAGACCCCTGCTCGCCGCAGCGGTCGCCGTCGCCCTCCTCGCTCCGCTCGGCCAGGCCGCGCACGCCGGTGCCGCCGCCCCCGGCGATCCCGCGGCCCGTCCCGCCCCCGCCGCCTTCACCGGCCGTCCCGCCCCCGCCGCACCCGCCGCTCGCGGCGCGAACCCCCACGACGAGGTCGACCGCCTCGCGCGCGCCCCCAAACCCGCCGCAGCCCCCGCCCCCGCTCCGGGAGGCCTCGCCCAGGGCCGCACCCCCGGCCGCCGGAGCGCCGCTTCCGCCCGTACCGACGCGGCCCGGAGCGGCGGCACCCGCACCGCCGCCGGCGTCCCCTGCACCCTCGACGGCCTCACCGGCCTGGGCCCCCGGCAGCTCGCCGACTTCCTCGCCGACCCCGCCGTCACCGCCGACGGCTGCCTCTCCGGCCTCATCTGGGACTGGGACGCCCGCCTCACCCCGGTCATGTCCGACACGCATGTGCAGGCCGTGGGCCGGCGCATATCCTCACTCGCCGCCACGCACAACGGCACCAACGGCACACACCTGCTGGAGATGTTCACCTTCCTCCATGCCGTCGCCTACCACGACTTCTCGCGCCCCGAGATCGACATCACCGACATCCCGACCACCGAGGTCCTGCGACGCGCGGTCAACGACTTCGGTACCGCAGCCCGCACCTTCGACGTCACCCGGACCAACGCCGAGACCCTCCGGGAGGCGCTCTACACCGCCAGCGCCCCCGGCCTGCGGCACAGCCAGCTCGGGCTGGTCAAGAAGGTCCTCGCCACGATGGGCAAGTACCACAAGGGTCAATACGACGACGCCTCCTGGGGCGGCGCGGCACTCGCCGCCCTCTCCGTCAACTACCTCGGCGTCTACCCGGGCAACAAGGACACCGCCTTCCACAACGTCGTCACGGGGAACGTCTCGTACCGCGCCGCCTTCCGCGCCTTCGCCGGCCACACCCACCTCAAGGGCACCGTCAACGAGTGGGTCGTTCGCGACGCGCTGAGCGAGTACGGCCGCTTCGGCCAGATCGCCGCACTCAACGGCGGCATCGTCCCCGACCTCGGCGTCCTGCTGCCCGTCACCCGTGCCAACTTCGGCAACGGCAGCCGCTCCTGGGCCTCGCTCGTCTCCTGGCTCATCTTCTACGGGGCGTGCAAGCCCCACGCGGTCTGCAAGGACGACATCGAGCGGCGGATATTCCCCAACACCTTCACCTACGACAACGGTGCCATCAAGGTCCGCAGCGGCCTCGACCGCGCCACCGTCGACCAGCTCTACTACGCGAGCAAGCAGGTCAAGGCACAGTTCCACCGGGTGCTCGGCACCGAGGCCCCGCTCGCCGGGGACACCAACACCTCACTCGACATCGTGCTCTACGCCTCCCGCGCCGACTACGAGGTCTACCACCCCCTCCTCACGGGCATGGGCACCGACAACGGCGGCATCTACATCGAACGCGGCGCCACGTTCTACACCTACCAGCGCAGGGTCCCGCAGGACTCCTCGCTCACCCTCGAGGAACTCTTCCGGCACGAGTACGTCCACTATCTCAACGGGCGCTGGGCGGTGCCCGGGTACTTCGGCGAAGGCCCCTGGTACAGCGGCGACCGCACCACCGCCATGGACGAGGGCACGGCCGAGTTCTTCGACGGCGCCACCCGCGACGACGGAATAGCCGTCCGCAGGTCCCTCGTCCAGGGCGTCATAGACGACACCGCCGGCGGCGGCCCCCGGATGACCGTGAACCAGCTCCTGCACGCCACCTACGACGGAGACGGCTTCCGCTTCTACGACTACGCGGGGACCTTCTTCGAGTTCCTGTGGACCGAACGGCCGTCCCTGCTGCGGGAGATGTACGGCCTGCTACGGGCGGACGACCCTGCGGGCTTCGACTCCTGGCGTGGCCGGCACGGCGGCGACCCGGCACTCCAGCGCGCCTACGACGCGTTCCTCGACGCGCAGATCGCCAGGGTGGACGAGCTGTTCGTGCCCAACACCACCTACATCCCCAACGACCGGCTCAGGGACGCCTCGGCCGAAGCGGTCCGCGTCTCCTTCGCCGCCGCCACCCAGTCCCGTCCCGTCTGCGCGGAGAACGGCGACCCCGGAAAGCGGCGCTTCACCTGCACCGGCCGGATCACCGCCAACCTCACCGACTCCGCCTCCCCGGACCTCGTCTTCAAGGACATGTCCGAGACCGTCGACTACTTCATCCTCGACCGCGCCGGAGTCGCCTCCACCAATCTCGCCGACATGAACTGCTCCTTCGGGCCGGTCGAGATCTGGGCCAACGGACGTGCCGGTACGTCCACTTACCGCTGCGAAGGGCCCCTGCGCAGCTGAGCCGGGCGGGGACGGGGCCGTTCCCGCGATTCCCTTCCCGGCAACACGGCAATGTGACATATTACTGCCGTGCCCACCGGATACCCTCCCGGTCCCCTGGACGCCGTCATCGTCGGCGCAGGCGTCGTCGGAGCGGCCTGCGCCCACTACGCGAGCCGCGCCGGCCTCGTCGTCGCCGTCGTCGACCGCGGCTCCGTCGCGGGCGGCACCACCGGCGCCGGGGAAGGCAACCTCCTCGTCTCCGACAAGGAGGCGGGCCCCGAGCTCGACCTCGCGCTGCTGTCCACCCGGCTGTGGCGTGAACTCGCCGAAGTCCTCCCACCGGAGACCGAGTACGAGCCCAAAGGCGGTCTCGTCGTGGCGCCCGACGAGACCGCCCTCACCGCACTCCGCCGATTCGCCGAAGCCCAAAGCGAAGCCGGCGTCGAGACACACGAAGTTCCCTCCCACGCTCTCCGCGACCTGGAACCCCATCTGACCCCCGGCCTCGCCGGCGGCTTCCACTACCCCCAGGACGCCCAGGTCCAGCCCGCCCGCGCCGCCGCCCAACTCCTCGCCTCGGCCCGCCGCTCGGGCGCGGTCGTCCACCTCGGCGAACAGGTCACCGCGGTCCTCACCCACCCCGACGGCACCCTGCGCGGCGTCCGCACACCGCACCGCGAACTCCACGCCCCCGCCGTCGTCAACGCCACCGGCACCTGGGCAGGCGACCTCGCCCGCCTCGCCGGCACGCACCTGCCCGTCCACCCGCGCCGAGGCTTCGTCCTCGTCACCGAACCCCTTCCACGCGTCGTCCGCCACAAGGTCTACGCCGCCGACTACATCTCCGACGTAGCCAGCGGCTCCGCGGCCCTCCAGTCCTCCGCCGTCGTCGAGGGCACCCCCGCCGGACCGGTCCTGGTCGGCGCCACCCGCGAACGCGTCGGCTACGACCGCTCCCTGTCCGCCGAAGCCCTCCGCCGGCTCGCCCGCCAGGCCGCCGCCCTGTTCCCCGTACTCGCCGGTGTCCGCGTCATCCGCACCTACCACGGCTTCCGCCCCTACCTCCCCGACCACCTCCCCGCCATCGGCCCCGATCCGCGCGTCCCCGGACTGTTCCACGCGTGCGGCCACGAGGGCGCGGGTATCGGCCTCGCCCCCGCCACCGGGCTCCTGGTCGCCGCCGCACTGGCCGGCGACAGTCCGGCCCTGGACCTCCGGCCGTTCCGGCCCGAACGATTCGACCAGGCAGGAGCAGCGCAGTGACCACCACCCCGGCCCGGCTCGTCCGCGCAGAACCCGGCCCTCCGTACGAGATCAGCTTCGACGGGCTCCCCGTCCCCGCCCGGCCCGGACAGAGCATCGCCGCGGCCCTGTGGGCCGCCGGGATCCTCTCCTGGCGCACCACCCGCTACGGCGGCTCACCCAGAGGCGCCTTCTGCGGGATCGGCACCTGCTTCGACTGCCTCGCCACCGTCAACGGCCGCCCCAACCGCCGCGCCTGTCTCGTCCCCGCCCGCCCGGGCGACGTGATCACCACGCAGAAGGGAACCGGCCATGACGACCTCGCCGTCTGAACCCGGCACACCCCCCGGCGCCGCCCGCGGTGTCACGCCCTGCGACCTCGCCGTCGTCGGCGCCGGCCCCGCAGGACTCGCCGCCGCCGTCACCGCCGCCGGACTCGGACTGCGCGTGACGCTCCTCGACGCGGCCGAACACCCCGGCGGCCAGTACTACCGCCACCCCGCACCCGGCCTCCGCGCCGCCCGGCCCCAGGCCCTGCATCACCACTGGCAGACCTTCGCCCGCCTCGAACGCCGGCTGGGCGCCCACTCCGCCACCGGCCGTCTGCGGTACCTGCCCGGCCACCACGTGTGGAGCGTCCTGCCCGAACAGCCCACGGAAACAGGGGAGTCCTCCCAGGCTCCGGTCGCAGCCCCGGCCCAGGCCCCGGTCTGGCGACTGCACACCGCCACCGTCGAGGGCGCCGGCGCGGGCCGGGTCCCGGAGGACGGCGACCAGGACGCCGGCGGCCACGGCGACGAAAGACCCGTCACCGTCCGGGCCCGCACCGTCCTCCTCGCCACCGGAGCCCACGAGCACCAACTGCCCTTCCCCGGCTGGACCCTTCCCGGCGTCGTCGGCGCCGGCGGGGCCCAGGCCATGCTCAAGTCCGGACTCGTCCTCCCCGGCCGCCGGACCGTCGTCGCCGGCAGCGGCCCACTGCTGCTCGCCGTCGCCACCGCCCTCTCGTCCGCCGGTGCCACCGTGCCCGCGGTCGTCGAGGCCGCCGCATACCCCGCCTACGCACGCCGGCCGGCCGCCCTGTTGCGCAACCCCGGCAAACTCGCCGAAGGCGCCGCACACGGCGCCACGCTTCTCCGGCACGGCGTACGGGTCCTCACCCGCCACGCGGTCACCGCCGCCCACGGCACCGGCCGGATCGAGGAAGTGACGGTCGAACGGCTCGACCGGGACTGGCGGCCCGTGCCGGGCAGCGCCCGCCGCATCCCCTGCGATGCCCTCGCCACCGGCCACGGACTCGTTCCCCAGCTCGAACTCGCCACCGGACTCGGCTGCGCCACCCGCCACGCGGCCGACGGCACCCCCGCTCTCGCCCTCGACGACGAACAGCGCACCTCCGTGGCGGGCGTCTGGGCGGCGGGGGAGACCGGCGGGATCGGTGGCGCCGAACCCGCCCTGGCCGAAGGCGAACTGGCCGCCCGCTCCGTCGCCTGCGCCCTGCGCGGCATCCCGCTGCCACCGCGAGCGGCGGTCCTGCGCGGACGCCGGGACCGCCTGCGGGCCTTCGCCGACACGATGGCCGCCGTGCACCGGCCTGGCGAGGGCTGGACCGCATGGCTCGACGACGACACCCAGGTGTGCCGGTGCGAAGAGGTCACGGCCGGGGCGATCAGGCAGGCGGCCGGCGAACTCGGCGCGCATGACACCCGCACGGTCAAACTGCTCACCCGCGCCGGAATGGGCTGGTGCCAGGGCCGTATGTGCGGCCCCGCGGTCGCCCGGCTGGCCGGCGGGGCCCCGGCACCGGACCGCAGGCCCCTGTCCTGCCCCGTACCGCTCGGACACCTCGCCGGCCTGCCCGGGGACGGTCCGCCCGCCCCGGCCCAGCCACCGGACCGATCCGGCCCGCCCGCCCCGGAGGACCGCTGACCCGGGGAACGGCACCCGGGACTGCGCTCAGGCGGGACCGGCACCGTCCACCGGGTCCGCCCCGGTCGGCGACAGGGCCGGCCGAGGTGCCCGGTTGTCGCCCACGTGGGAACCGACGGCCCGCGATGGCCGGTCGGCGATGGACGGCCGCGGGCCGACGGACCGGAAGCCGACGGGCCCGAGGACCATCAGCCGACCAACCGCCGGCGGGCGGCACCGGACAGGAATCCGTCACCCGACGACACGTCAGAAGTTCACCGTCGCACCGCAGCTCCTCTTGTGGCGTCGGGGCACCGATCAGTAAAATGTCACACCTCACACTAGGAGTCGCCATGGCATCCGCACCCCGCCGCACACGTCCCTGGCACGGCATCATGGTCGCCACCGCCCTGCCCCTCCGCGACGACCTCTCCGTCGACTACGACGCCTACGCCGCCCATGTCGCCTGGCTCGTCGAGAACGGCTGCGACGGCGTCGTCCCCAACGGCTCCCTCGGCGAGTACCAGACGCTCACCGACGACGAACGCGCCCGTGTCGTGCGTACCGCTGTCGAGGCGGCGGGCGACGGGAGCCGTGTGATGCCCGGCGTCTCGGCGTACGGCTGCGCCGAAGCCCGCCGCTGGGCCGACCAGGCCGCCGACGCCGGCGCCGGGTCCGTCCTCCTGCTGCCCCCCAACGCCTACCGCGCCGACCCGGACACCGTCGCCGCCCACTACGCCGAGGCCGCCCGGTCCGGTCTGCCCGTCGTCGCCTACAACAACCCCCACGACACCCGCACCGACCTCACCCCCGACCTGCTCGCCAGGCTGCACGGCGAACAGAGCATCGTCGCCGTCAAGGAGTTCAGCGGCGACGTCCGCCGCGCCTACGAGATCGCCGAACTCGCCCCGGGCCTCGACCTGCTGATCGGCGCCGACGACGTCCTGCTCGAACTCGCCCTGGCCGGTGCCGTCGGCTGGATCGCCGGATACCCCAACGCCCTCCCCACCGCCTGCGCCACCCTCTACCACGCCGCCGTCGCCCGCGACCTCGACACTGCGCTACCGCTCTACAGGTCCCTGCACGCTCTGCTGCGCTGGGACTCCCGGACCGAGTTCGTCCAGGCCATCAAACTCTCCATGGATCTTGCCGGGCGCCCCGGCGGTCCGACCCGCCCGCCCCGCTCCCCCCTGACCGGCGAGCAGCAGACCGCCGTCCGCGCCGCGACTGAGAAGGTCCTCGCGGAAGGCCACCACTAGGGCGTGTGGCGAAAGTCCCGTCTGGGCGGGGGCCTCTGGCACGCACCCTCGCGGCGTTGTCGGTCGTCGGCGCAGCCCGAGGGCGTGTGGCGAAAGTCCCTCCTGGCCCGCGACGCCTGGCACGCACGCTCGCTGCGTTGTCGGAGACATCCGAGTACGTCCGGTACGAGGGTGATCCTCCGCCTTGCGATCTTCCCCTCGGCCGGAGGGCCTGGGGAGATCCCACCCCCTCGGCCGGAGGGCTGGGGGAGATCCCACCCCCTCGGATGGAGGGCTGGGGGAGACCCCGTGCACCAGACGTCGCAGACCCCGCCCTGCAAACACGCCCTAGCCGGAACCGACCGCACGGCACGAGACCGGGAACACGAGACCGGGAACACGAGAACGCGCAACACGCGAAGGGGACACCACCCATGCGCACCCGCCACGTCTACCACGCCGTCGACTCGCACACCGAAGGGATGCCGACCCGCGTCATCACGGGAGGGGTCGGCGTCGTCCCCGGCGCGACCATGGCCGAGCGCCGGCTGCACTTCGCCGATCACCTCGACCACATCCGCACCCTGCTGATGTACGAGCCGCGCGGCCACTCCGCCATGAGCGGCGCGATCCTGCAGCCGCCCACCCGGCCCGACGCCGACCACGGCGTGCTGTTCGTGGAGGTGTCCGGACTGCTGCCCATGTGCGGCCACGCAACCATCGGCGTCGCCACCGTCCTCGTCGAGACCGGCATGGTGCCCGTCACCGAACCGGTCACCACCGTCCGTCTCGACACCCCCGCGGGGCTCGTCTCCGCCGACGTCCGTGTCGAGAACGGCGAGGCGCGCTCCGTCACGCTCACCAACGTGCCCTCGTTCTGCCTCGGAACCGACCTCAAGGCCGACGTCCCCGGGTACGGCACCGTCACCTATGACATGGCATACGGCGGCAACCTATACGCCTTCGTCTCCCTCGACGCCCTCGGGCTGCCCTTCGACCGAGACCGCAAGGACGACCTCCTCGCCGCCGGCCTCGCCGTGATGGAGGCCGTCAACACCACCGCCGGGCCCGTCCACCCCGAGGACCCCGGCATCGCCGGCGTCAAGCACGTCTACCTCACCGCACCCGGCTCGGACGCCGCACGCTCCCGGCACGCCATGGCGATCCACCCGGGCTGGTTCGACCGCTCCCCGTGCGGCACCGGCACCAGTGCCCGCATGGCGCAACTGCACGCCCGCGGCGAACTGCCGCTCGGCCGGGACTTCGTCAACGAGTCCTTCATCGGTACCGAGTTCACCGGCCGTCTCGTCGGGGAGACCACCGTCGGCGGACTGCCCGCAGTGATCCCCACCGTCACGGGCCGGGCCTGGATCACCGGTACCGCCCAGTACTTGCTCGATCCGTCCGACCCGTTCCCCGGAGGCTTCCTCCTGTGACCGCGCCGTCCTCACCCACCTCACCCAACGCGCCGGCCCCAACCGACGCGCCGGCCCCAACCGACGCCGGCCTCGCCCGCCGCGCCGCCGGCCAAGAGCGCGCCGGCGTCCCCGGCTCCGCGGGCCGTCCCGGCCGCACCGGCCGGAACCGGAACGAACCCCCCGGCGCCGGCACCCCAGGGCCCGACCGGCGCCAGGCCGTTGACGACCGTCCGCACCACCGACCACCACACGGCCGGTAATCCCTTCCGCATCGTGGCCGGAGGACTGCCCCCGGTTCCCGGCGGCACCGTCGCCGAGCGCGGCGCCCACGTCATCGGTCCGGAGGAGCCGCCACGGCTCCCCGTCCCGGCCCCGCCGACGACATCCGCCGGCTCCTCGTCCAGGAACCCCGGGGCCACGCGGGGATGTACGGCGGCTTCGTGGTGCCACGGAACCACCGCCGACGCGGTCGAGGCCGCACTCCTCGGTGGCCTCGACCCGGAGGAGGGCCCGCACCGCACCCAACTGGGGTTGCCATCGGGACAGTTGGCGCTCATGTCGGCCGCCGCAGGCGGCCTCGCGGGGGTGAAGATCGCGGGCACCGTACCGGCCGACCCCGCCCGCGGGCTGCCGCGCATCACCGGCGGCTACCTGCTTCTCGACGGGGCGAGCCTGGGAGGATCTTGCCGTGGCCGCCGCAGTCCACAGCGCGGCCACGACCGAAGGGGGCGGGGAAAGGTGACATTGTACGCTTGCCCTCCACTGGATTCTCGGAGGAAGCGTTATGGGGGACCTGAAGCAGATCGGCCTGATCACCGCTCAGGAGCGGCTGCGCGACCAGGTCGCCCACGCCCTGCGGGCCGCGCTGGTCGCCGGTGAACTCCGCCCCGGCCATGTGTACTCCGCGCCCGGACTCGCTGCGGACTTCGGGATCTCCGCCACACCGGTCCGCGAGGCCATGCTGGACCTCGCCCGCGAGGGACTGGTCGAACCCGTGCGCAACAAGGGCTTCCGCGTCACCGAGGTCAGCGAGCGCGACCTCGACCAGTACAGCGAACTCCGCGCCCTGATCGAGGTGCCGACCATCGGCCGGGTCACGCAGATCGCCACTGAGGCCCAGCTCGAGGCACTGCGCCCGGTTGCCGAGGAGATCGTGGAGCACGCGGGCAACCACAATCTGATCGGCTACCTCGACGCCGACCGCCGTTTCCACCTCGGCCTGCTCTCCCTGGCCGGCAACGACCGTCTCGTCGAGACCGTCGGCGACCTGCGCAAGCGCTCACGGCTCTACGGGCTGACACGGCTCGACGAACTCGGCCTGCTGGTCGCCTCCGCAGAGGAGCACCACGAACTGCTCGACCTCATGCTCGCCGGTGACGAACTCGCCGCCGAGGAGTGCATGGCCCGCCATCTCGGCCACGTCCGCTCCCTCTGGGCGCAGGCCGGGAAGGAACCGGTGGAGCAGCCGCGCACCAAGCGCACCCTCGGCGCCCGCTGACGGAGGGACCACCACCGTATATTCCGGCGTCCCGGGACCCCGACCGGGAACCGGCACCCCAAACGCGGACCGGCACCCCGGCCCGAGCGGACCGGCGCCCCCGGGCGACAGAGCCTCGGCAGCCGTTGCCGCCCCCGTCCCCCGCGACGGTGCTGCCGATGCCCCGCCCACCTCCCCCGCAACCGGTGCCGCCGATGCCCCGCCCCGTCCCGGACACTCCGGCCGCCGGGGCGTCCCGCCGACCCCGAGTACCGGACGCCCCGGCCTCCGCGCGCCCCGCCGAACTCGAATACCGGACGCCCCAGTTGATCAACCGAGCCTCCACGCGGCCCCACATCTGATCAACTGGTCGACCTCTCCGGCCGGGCTTACGGTCGAAGGACGGATGCCCGACGTCCGACCAGGCAGCCACGCCATGACCACGCCCCCGCCCACCCCGTACCGCACACCGCCGCCCCCGCCCGGGGCGACGGAAACAGGATCGCGCTGCTGGTCATCGCCTCGTGCCAGTTGATGGTCGTCCTCGACGCCACCATCGTGAACATCGCCCTCCCGCACATCCAGCGATCGCTGCACTTCTCCACCACGGGCCTGGCCTGGGTGGTGAGCGCCTACACGCTCGCCTTCGGCGGTCTGCTGCTCCTCGGCGGACGCACGGGCGACATCCTCGGCCGGCGGCGGGTGTTCGTCACCGGCGTACTGGTCTTCGTCGTCGCATCACTGCTCGGCGGCCTCGCGCAGAACGCCCCGCAACTGCTTGCCGCCCGCGCCCTGCAGGGCGCGGGCGGTGCCGTCGCCTCCCCGACCGCGCTCGCCCTGATCAGTACGACGTTCCGGGAGGGACCAGACCGCAACCGGGCTTTCGGCGTCTTCGCCGCCGTGTCCGCGACCGGCGGTGCCATCGGGCTCCTCGCGGGCGGCGTGATCGTCGAATGGCTCGACTGGCGCTGGGTCTTCTTCGTCAACGTGCCCATCGGACTGCTCATCGTCCTCGCCGCCCCGCGCCGCATCCGCGAGTCCGCACGCCACCCGGGGCACTTCGACATCGCCGGCGCCCTGACCTCCACGCTCGGCATGGTGCTTCTCGTCTACGCCTTCATCCGCGCCGCCCAGGACGGCTGGCGGGACGGGGGCACGCTCGCGTCCTTCGCCTCCGCGGCCGTGGTCCTCACGGTCTTCGTCCTGGTGGAGACCCGTTCCAGGCAGCCGATCACCCCGCTGCACATGCTCGCCGACCGCAACCGTTCGGGCACCTACGGGATGATGCTCAGCCTCGCCGCGGCGATGTTCGGGATGTTCTTCTTCCTGACGCTCTTCGTACAGAACGTGCTCGGCTTCAGCCCGCTGCGGACCGGTCTGTCCTTCCTGCCCGTCAGTGCGGTGATCGCGACCGGAGCGGGCCTGGCCTCGCGTCTCCTGCCCCGGTTCGGGCCCAAGCCCTTCATGGTGACCGGGGCGCTGCTCGCCACGGCCGGACTGTCCTGGCTGACCGGTGCCGACGTCCACGCCACGTACGGGGGCGACATCCTCGGCCCGATGATCCTCTTCGGCTTCGGAATGGGGCTGCAGTTCGTCTCGCTCACCCTCATGGCGCTCTCCCGCGTCCCGCCGCACGAGTCGGGCGCGGCCTCGGGGCTGCTCAACACCAGCCAGCAGCTCGGCGGGTCGCTCGGTCTGTCCGTCCTGGTCACGGTGTTCGGTGTGGCGGCCGCGCACGAGACGGCCCGCCTGGCGCCGGAGTTCCTCGCCCGGGCGACCCCGCCGCAGCGGCTGTTCCACGAGCGCACCGGGCAGCTGCCGCCGCCCTGGGGCGACCAGGTGCTCGCTGCCGGGGCCAGTGCCGCGTTCGTACTGGCCGCGGTCTTCACCGGAGTCGCCGCGCTGATCGCGCTGCTCGTCATCCGGGTACGGCCCTCGGACATCGCGCGACTGAAGGGCACGGCAGGGCGGCCGGGAGGGCGCTGACGCACACCGCACCCACCACCGTTCTCAGGCCCCCGGCAGCTGGAACCACACCCACTTGCCGCGGTCACCCACCGTGGCCACGCCCCAGGACGAGGCCAGGGCCTCCAGCAGGTCCAGGCCGCGCCCCGACTCCATCTCGTCGGAGGGCGCGTCGCAGGAGCGGGTTCCGGAGCCCATGTCCGGCGCGCCGTCGAAGACCGCGCCGGTGATGGCCCCACGGCCGGGTCACGGGCCACGGCCACCTCGATGACCGCTCCGTCCGCGTGGCGGACCGCGTTTGCGACCACCTCGGACAGAAGACCGAGCGCAAGGGTCGGGAGGGCCGGGAGAGCCGAGTGGGTCCACGGCCGGTGGAAAGCGGCGAGAAGGGCGACTGGTCGTCGCGCCGGAAGGACGCCCCTGATCACCGCCGTCGTCGTGGTCATCGGCGTGGCCCGACACCTGGGTGAAGCCGTCGAACGGACTCCTCACCGGCCTGGCCACCCCTGTGGCCGCCGCCGCGTCCGGCCTGGTCGGCTCCCTGCTGTGGTGGCGCCGCCGCACCCCCGGCGCAGTCGCCCTCGCCGTCATGGCCGGCTACGTCATCGCCTTCACCTCGGTCGCCCTCGGCGTGGCCATGTACACCGTGGGGGAGACGTACCGGCGCGTCCGCACCCTCGCGCTGCTCGGTGCCGCCGGCTGCGTGGCGGGGGTGCTGGTGCTGTGGGCGGGCCCGCCGGGCTGGGATCTGCGGGAGGCGGGGTTCGCCCTCGCGTTCATCCTCGGGCCGCTGGTCGTCGGCTGCGCCGTCGCCATCCGACGCGACCTGGCCCTGGAGGCGCGGGCGACCGTCGACGCCCTCGAGCGCGAGCAGCACCTGCTCGTCGAACGGGCCCAGGTGGGGGAGCGGGCCAGGATCGCCCGTGAGCTCCACGACGTGGTGGCGCACCGAGTGGGCAACATGGTCCTCACCGCGGGCGCGCTCAGGGTCGGGGACCCGGCCCGCGATCCGGCCGTCGCCCGGGCGGCCGAGCTGATCAGAGGCGAGGGCCACCAGGCTCTGGAGGAACTGCGCGAGGTGCTCGGCGTCCTCACCGGGCCGGCACCACGGCCGGACGTCTCCCGGCTGCAGGCCCTCGTCGACCACGCCGGGCTGCTGGGCCGCCGTACGGTACTGCACGTCGACGGCCACCCGAGACCCTGCCGGACGCGGTTCAGCGCGCGATCCACCGCATCGTGCAGGAGGGTCTCACCAACGCCGCGAAGCACGCGCCGGGGGCGGACGTCGACGTTGTCGTGGAGTGCCGGATCGAGGGGGTGGAGGTGCGGGTCACCAACGGCCCGGTGGCGGGTCCCCGGGACGGCGCCCCGCCACCGAACGGGGGAAACGGGCTGATCGGACTGGGAGAACGGGTCGGCCTGCTGGACGGCACGTTCTCGGCGGGCCCCCGCGACGGCGGGTACCGCATCGACGCCTTCATCCCGCACCGCGACGCGCCGGCGGCCCCACGGCCGCGCCACCAGTAGCTCCCGAACCCCTCCCGAACCCCTCCCGAACCCCGCACCGGCCCTTCCTCCGCCCCGTCCCCCTGCCTCGCTCCTGCCCTTGCCCCAGGCCCGCCCCTCGCGTCAGGGATGCCCCGGCCCGACCTCAGCCCGGCCCCGGCCCGACCTCAGCTCGCCGGCGATCCGTACGGCGTCCCCGTCCCCGTCCCCGTCCCCGTCCCCCCGCCCCCGTGCCTGCCTGCGCCCCGGGTGTCCCCGACTCCGCCCCGGGCCGCCGCGTGACGCCCTCGTCAGCGCTCCAGCCCCGCCCGGTACGCCAGCCGGGCCGCCCGCACCCTGTTGTGCGCCCCAGCTTGGCCAGCAACCGGCTGACCTGGCCTTTGACCGTGCCCTCGCTGATGTGGAGCGCGGTGCCGATGTCGGCGTTGGACAGCCCTCTCGCGATCAGCCGCAGCACCCGCAGATCACGTTCCGTCAGCGAGTCCAGCACCTGCTGCTCCCCGACCGTCAGCCGTGCCGACTGCCCGGCGAGCTGCTCCAGGACACGCCCGGTCACCGCCGGGTCCAGCGCCGCCTTGCCCTCGGCGACCTGACGCACGGCGCGCAGCAGATCCTCCGGGGGCGTGTCCTTCAGCAGGAACCCGCTGACGCCGGCCTGTACGGCCTCGTCCACGTACTCGTCCGCCCCGAACATCGTCAGGATCAGCACCCGCGGCGGGCGCGGCAGCGCCCTGATCTCCCGGGTCGCCTCCAGTCCGTCCATACCCGGCATCCGGATGTCGAGCAGCGCCACGTCCGGGCTGAACTGCCGGGTCGCGTTCACCGCGCTGCGGCCGTCCCAGGCCTGGGCGACGACGTGCAGATCGTCCCCGGCCTCGACGATGTCGCTCAGGCCGCGCCGTACGATCTCACTGTCGTCGGCGATCAGGACATGGATCACCATGGCGGTCCTCCGGCACCGGTACCGGCACGGACGCGCGCCGTACGCGCCCTGCCCTCTCACCCTCACCCTCATCGTCGCCGTACGCGCGTGGACCCGCCAAAGCGGAACCCCCCGGCATGCCCCGGCGCAACGCCCCGCCGGCCCCACTTCCCCGGACCTCAACCCTCCAGCCCTCCGGCCGCGCGGTTGCCCGGTACCCCCCTCAGTGGCAGCGTGGTCGGCATCGCCCCGTTCCGACGGAGGGAGGCGGTATGACGGGGGAACACACCACCGACGCGCCGATCACATGGCCCGCGCTGCGCGTGGACGACTGGACCGCGACACGGGACACGCTCCACATGTGGATGCAGATCGTGGGCAAGATCAGGCTGGCGCACGCCCCACTGCTCAACCACTGGTGGCAGGTCACCTCGTACGTCAGTCCCCGCGGCCTGACGACGTCCGCGATCCCCTACCGGTCGGGTGTCTTCGACATCGAGTTCGACTTCGTCGACCACCGGCTGGTCGTCCGCACCAGTGAGGGCGACGTCCGCACCGTCGCACTCGAGCCCAAACCGGTGTCGGACTTCTATCGCGAGACGATGCGGACCCTCGGCGAACTCGGGATTCCGACGAGGATCCAGCCGGCCCCGAACGAGGTCGAAGTGGCCATCCCCTTCGCCGAGGACGACCGGCACGCCACCTACGACCCCGCCGCCGCACACCAGTTCTGGCGGCAGTTGCTGCAGGCGGACCGGGTGCTGGGCGAGTTCCGCTCGTACTACGTCGGCAAGGTCAGCCCGGTGCACTTCTTCTGGGGCGCGATGGACCTGGCCTGCACCCGCTTCTCCGGAAGGCCGGCACCACCCCACCCGGGCGGCGCGCCGAACTGCGGCGACTGGGTGATGGAGGAGGGCTACTCCCGCGAGCTGAGCAGCTGCGGCTTCTGGCCGGGTGGCGGGGAGGAGGGCGCCTTCTACGCGTACGCCTACCCCGAACCCGACGGCTTCGCCGACCACGCGGTCGCGCCCGATGCCGCGTTCTACAGCAAGGACAACGGCCAGTTCCTCCTGCCGTACGAGGCGGTCCGCACCGCCGGCGACCCCGACCGGGCCCTCGCGTCGTTCCTGCACACGACCTACGAGGCGGCGGCCGAGCACGGAGGGTGGGACCGGGAGGCCCTGGAGGACGATCCCGACCGGTGGGCCCGGCAGCGGCCGCGCCACCACCGACGCCAACGCCGAGGGGGCTGACATGCCCGGCCTGCCCGGCCTGTCCGACCTCCCGGCGCCGGAGACGGGGCTGTTCCTGACGCACTTCCTGACAGTGCGCGACGTGGCCCGTTCGCGCGACTTCTACGCCGACGTCCTCGGCGGCGAGGTCGTGCCGGCGGAGAACCCGGCCATCGTGAAGGCCCGCCAACAGCCGGGTCAGCATGAACCCGGGCGGCGGCCCCTCACCGGACAAGCCGGACGTCACCCTGACCGCACCCGAGCCGGGGGACCCCGTGTCGGCGTTCATGAACATCCGCGTCGCGGACATCGCGGAGTTCTCGCCCGGGCGAAGGAGAAGGGTGTCCGGTTCCTGACCGAGCCCCTCGACCGCAAGGCCGAACTGCGGTGCTACATGCAGGACCCGGACGGCCGTCTCATCGAGGTCGGCCAGGCGACCGGCATGCTGCGCGGCGTCTACGCCGACCCGCCGGCGGGGTCCGGGACGGGCTGAGGCCCGCCCGAGGCCGCCTCGGCGGTCCGCCCCGCCGCCGCCGAATTTCCCATGCCTGTGTTCCGATGACGCACCATACGGAGTGCGTGTCGAACGGAAGCGTTCAGTCACGGCCGGAAATCCCAGAAAAGCCCCAGAAGCGCCAACACGCCCCCCTCCTGGCGTTCATGCACGTCAGGAGGGGTATGGCGGCAGCTTTTCCCGAGGTGTTCAGATGTCGCGGAAGATCTCGATCTGCGCGCCCACCGAGTTGAGGCGCTCCGCCAGGTCCTCGTAACCGCGGTTGATGACGTACACGTTGCGCAGCACAGAGGTCCCCTCGGCCGCCATCATCGCGAGCAGGACGACCACGGCCGGGCGCAGGGCCGGCGGGCACATCATCTCGGCGGCCCGCCAGCGGGTCGGCCCCTCGACCAGGACGCGGTGCGGGTCGAGGAGTTGGAGCCGGCCGCCGAGGCGGTTGAGGTCGGTGAGGTAGATGGCGCGGTTGTCGTAGACCCAGTCGTGGATGAGGGTCTGGCCCTGGGCGACGGCCGCGATCGCCGCGAAGAAGGGCACGTTGTCGATGTTGAGGCCGGGGAACGGCATCGGGTGGATCTTGTCGATCGGCGCCTCGAGCTTGGAGGGGCGCACGGTCAGGTCCACCAGCCGGGTCCGTCCGTTGTCGGCGGTGTACTCGGGCGTCCGGTCGTGGTCGAGGCCCATCTCCTCCAGCACGGCGAGTTCGATCTCCAGGAACTCGATCGGCACCCGGCGGATCGTCAGCTGGGACTCGGTGACGACGGCGGCCGCGATCAGGCTCATCGCCTCAACCGGGTCCTCGGACGGGGAGTAGTCGACGTCCACGTCGATCTCGGCCACGCCGTGGACGGTCAGCGTGGTCGTGCCGATGCCGTCGACGCGTACGCCCAGGGCCTCCAGGAAGAAGCACAGGTCCTGGACCATGTAGTTGGAGGACGCGTTGCGGATCACGGTGACGCCGTCGTGGCGGGCGGCCGCCAGCAGCGCGTTCTCGGTCACCGTGTCGCCGCGCTCGGTCAGCACGATCGGGCGGTCCGGGGCGGCCGAGCTCTCGACGGCCGCGTGGTACTGGCCTTCGGTCGCGGTGATGTCCAGACCGAAGCGGCGCAGCGCGATCATGTGCGGCTCGATGGTGCGGGTGCCCAGGTCGCAGCCGCCGGCGTACGGCAGGCGGAACCGGTCCAGGCGGTGCAGCAGCGGGCCGAGGAACATGATGATCGAGCGGGTCCTACGCGCGGCGTCCGCGTCGATGGCGTCCATGTCGAGCCGGGCCGGCGGGATGATCTCGAGGTCGGTGCCGTCGTTGATCCAGCGGGTGCGCACGCCGATGGAGTGCAGTACCTCAAGCAACCGGTAGACCTCCTCGATCCGGGCGACCCGGCGCAGGACGGTGCGACCGTTGTTGAGCAATGAGCCGCACAGCAGTGCGACGCAGGCGTTCTTGCTCGTCTTAACGTCGATGGAGCCGGAGAGGCGGCGCCGGCCGACGACCCGCAGATGCATGGGACCGGCGTAGCCCAGGGACACGATCTCGCTGTCGAGCGCCTCGCCGATCCGCGCGATCATCTCAAGACTGATGTTCTGATTGCCGCGCTCGATGCGGTTGACGGCGCTCTGGCTGGTGCCGAGTGCGTCGGCGAGCTGCGATTGTGTCCAGCCCCGATGCTGACGGGCGTCACGGATGAGCTTGCCGATGCGTGCGAGGTAGTCGTCTGCCATAGGTGCAGGCTATCTCAGATATGAGATGAGACGTCCACTGGGGTGGACCATACGGGTGATGCCTGGCTTTGATGGTCCATCATTCGCTCAACTAAGACAAAACGGGCTGGGCCGTTCGGGAGTCGGGCGTCGCGTTTCCGGCCCCCGGAGCGCGCGCGGCCCGCCCGGCCGTGGTCCTGCCGGCTTCGCGGCGATCCTGCCGCCGCCCCGCCGCCCCGCCGCCCCGCCGCCCCGCCGCCAGGTCCGCCGCTCCGTCCGTCCGCCTCCGCCTCCGCCGCCGTCGGGGTGCGTCGGCCGTTCGTGCGCCCTCGCCCCGCGGCCCGCCTGCCGCCTGGGGTGTGCACCCGCCGCCGTCCATCCGGTTCGGGGTGTGGCGGTACCGCCTTCCGGGTGGAATGACAAGGCCTGGGACAGACCTCGGGCCCGATCCTTACTGTTTCGGATCACGCTCATGGGCGTTCGATAGGTTGCCCGCCATGACTGAGTTAGGACCCGTTGCCTGGCCACCTGCCCCGATAAGGACCGAGCGGCTCGTGCTCCGCGAGTCCGAGGCTCAGGACCGTGCGGCGTTCATCGAGTTGTTCGCCTCGCCGAAGGTGCGGACCTACCTTGGTGGCCCTCGCCCCCGTGACGAGCTCGAACGCGAGGTGCCTGAACTGCCTGGGCGGCGCCCCGGCCTTTTCGTGATCGATCTCGACGGAGCGATGATCGGGGCGATCACGCTCGATCGGCGCGACGCGGAGCGTCCGGGGCACATCCGTCCGGATGCAGGGGAGGCCGAGCTCGGCTATATGTTCCTGCCGGGGGCGTGGGGATGCGGGTATGCCGCCGAGGCGTGCGCGGCGGCGCTCGGCTGGTTCGCCGGCGCGTTTCCCGGCGAGCCGGTGGTGCTGTGCACCCAGACTGCCAACGACCGCTCGACGCACCTCGCGGCGAAGCTGGGGTTCACCGAGGTGGAACGGTTCGAGGAGTGGGGCGCCGAGCAGTGGTTCGGCGTGTGGTCCCCGGTCGCGTCGTCTGGTCTTCGCGAGATCCGCCCCGACCAGTACGGCCACCCAGCACCCCCAGTACGTCCCCACGTACGACCAGGTTCGCCGGCCAGGAAGCCGAAACGCCTGGGTTCGCTGTCAAACGCCTCGATTGGATGAGAGCGGTCACTCGCCTCCGGACATGACCCGTCAGCGGTCATGTACTAGAGTTATCTCGACATCGAGATATCTACAGAAAGCGCACCGCGGCCGCTTTCCGCCGGGCTGTTGAGTAAGGGTGACCTAACTAAGCCTTACCTTAACGGATCCCGGGGAGTCGCAGGCGGCAGGATGCGGTCAGTACGCGCACATTGATGAAGGAGACTGTCGTGTCGGCGAACAGCTTCGACGCCCGCAGCACGCTGAGCGTGGGTGACGAGTCGTACGAGATCTTCAGGCTGGACAAGGTCGAGGGCTCCGCACGCCTCCCTTACAGCCTCAAGGTCCTCCTGGAGAACCTGCTCCGCACCGAGGACGGCGCGAACATCACCGCCGACCATATCCGGGCGCTCGGCGGCTGGGATTCGCAGGCGCACCCGAGCCAGGAGATCCAGTTCACGCCGGCCCGCGTGATCATGCAGGACTTCACCGGCGTTCCCTGTGTCGTGGACCTCGCCACCATGCGCGAGGCCGTCAAGGAGCTCGGCGGCGACCCGGCGAAGATCAACCCGCTCGCCCCCGCCGAGCTGGTCATCGACCACTCCGTCATCGCCGACAAGTTCGGCACCCCGGACTCCTTCGCGCAGAACGTGGAGCTGGAGTACGGCCGCAACAAGGAGCGCTACCAGTTCCTGCGCTGGGGCCAGACCGCCTTCGACGAGTTCAAGGTGGTCCCGCCCGGCACCGGCATCGTCCACCAGGTGAACATCGAGCACCTGGCCCGCACCGTCATGGTCCGGGGCGGCCAGGCCTACCCCGACACCCTCGTCGGCACCGACTCGCACACCACCATGGTCAACGGCCTCGGCGTGCTCGGCTGGGGCGTCGGCGGCATCGAGGCCGAGGCCGCCATGCTCGGCCAGCCCGTCTCGATGCTCATCCCGCGCGTCGTCGGTTTCAAGCTCACCGGCGAGCTGCAGCCCGGCACCACCGCCACCGACCTCGTGCTCACGATCACCGAGATGCTGCGCAAGCACGGCGTCGTCGGTAAGTTCGTCGAGTTCTACGGCGAGGGCGTCGCCGCCACCTCCCTCGCGAACCGCGCCACCATCGGCAACATGTCGCCGGAGTTCGGCTCCACCGCCGCGATCTTCCCGATCGACGGCGAGACCCTGAACTACCTCAAGCTCACCGGACGCAGCGAGCAGCAGGTCGCGCTCGTCGAGGCGTACGCCAAGGAGCAGGGGCTGTGGCTGGACCCGGCCGCCGAGCCCGACTTCTCCGAGAAGCTGGAGCTCGACCTCTCCACGGTCGTCCCCTCCATCGCCGGCCCGAAGCGCCCGCAGGACCGCATCGTCCTCGCAGGCGCCGCCCAGCAGTTCGCGCTGGACGTACGCAACTACGTCGACGAGGTCGACGAGGCCGGCAAGGAGTCCTTCCCGGCCTCCGACGCCCCGGCGATCTCCCCGAACGGCGCTCCGTCGAAGCCGACCACGGTCACCGCCCCCGACGGCTCGACGTACGAGATCGACCACGGCGCCGTCACCGTCGCCGCGATCACCTCCTGCACCAACACCTCGAACCCGTACGTCATGGTCGCCGCCGCGCTGGTGGCCAAGAAGGCGGTCGAGAAGGGCCTGACCCGCAAGCCGTGGGTCAAGACCACACTCGCCCCGGGCTCCAAGGTCGTCACCGACTACTTCGACAAGGCGGGCCTCACCCCGTACCTCGACAAGGTCGGCTTCAACCTCGTCGGCTACGGCTGCACCACCTGCATCGGCAACTCCGGCCCGCTGCCGGAGGAGGTCTCCAAGGCCGTCAACGACCACGACCTGGCCGTCACCTCGGTGCTCTCCGGCAACCGCAACTTCGAGGGCCGGATCAACCCCGACGTCAAGATGAACTACCTGGCGTCCCCGCCGCTGGTCGTCGCCTACGCCCTCGCGGGCTCCATGAAGGTGGACATCACCCGCGAGGCGCTCGGTACCGGCACCGACGGCAACCCGGTCTTCCTCAAGGACATCTGGCCCTCCGAGGCCGAGGTCAACGACGTCGTGGCCAACGCCATCGGCGAGGACATGTTCAACAAGTCCTACCAGGACGTCTTCGCGGGCGACGCCCAGTGGCAGGCGCTGCCGATCCCGACCGGCAACACCTTCGAGTGGGACGCCGAGTCGACCTACGTCCGCAAGCCCCCGTACTTCGAGGGCATGACGATGGAGACCACCCCGGTCACCGACTTCGAGGGCGCCCGCGTCCTGGCCAAGCTCGGCGACTCGGTCACCACCGACCACATCTCCCCGGCCGGTGCCATCAAGGCCGACACCCCGGCCGGCAAGTACCTCACCGAGCACGGGGTGGAGCGCCGCGACTTCAACTCCTACGGCTCGCGCCGCGGCAACCACGAGGTCATGATCCGCGGTACGTTCGCCAACATCCGCCTGCGCAACCAGATCGCGCCGGGCACCGAGGGCGGCTACACCCGCGACTTCACCCGGTCCGCAACTGCTGACGCGGCTCCGGTGTCGTTCATCTACGACGCCTCGCGCAACTACATCGAGCAGGGCATCCCGCTGGTCGTGCTCGCCGGCAAGGAGTACGGCTCCGGCTCGTCCCGCGACTGGGCCGCCAAGGGCACCGCGCTCCTCGGCGTCAAGGCCGTCATCGCCGAGTCGTACGAGCGCATCCACCGCTCGAACCTCATCGGCATGGGCGTCCTCCCGCTGCAGTTCCCCGAGGGTGCCTCGGCCGAGTCCCTCGGCCTGACCGGCGAGGAGGCCTTCTCCATCGTCGGTGTCACCGAGCTCAACGAGGGCACGACGCCCCGCACGGTGAAGGTGACCACCGACAGCGGTGTGGAGTTCGACGCGGTCGTCCGCATCGACACCCCCGGTGAGGCGGACTACTACCGCAACGGCGGCATCATGCAGTACGTGCTTCGCCAACTTGTCGGTTCTTGACCTGACGTGAACGAGCGCCCTGCCCCTGCATCTCGCGCGAGGGCAGGGCGCTCGCGCGAGACGGGGCGGAAGGGACTGCTGCAGGGTTGGGTGACACCTGACCTGGCTTGCTGAGAGGCGGCCTGGAAGGATGTTGCAGTGCCCGAGCCGTATTCGAAGGAGTTCCACGAGGATGTCGTGCGGGTCGCGCGTTCTGGATCAGAACGTGATCCCCCGGCCGAAGTCCTGCGGAACCTCGGTAGCTGAAGCTCGACCATCCAAGATCCCCGACAGCACATCAGCGCGGCTTCGCCGTGCGCCGGGGGCACAGTAAAAATGCGCCGTCGTGCGCCTTCAGGTCGCTTGTCCGCCCTGTCGCGGAGACGGTCGCGTCCGGACTGTGGAACTGTTCGTTCCGGACGAGACCGATGACTCTGTGATGCCTCCGAGCTCGCCCGACAGCATGGTACTGAGGGCCGCCCACGGGAACCGTGGAGTGTTGCCATGAGCACGCGCGTCAGACTCTTCGCACTGCCTTGGCCCTCCCGGAACGGCACCACGACCCCGAGGAACCGGACGGGAACGGAGCTAGGGAGCGTATGCGGTTGTGATCATCAGGTGGTCCGGGTGAGCTCTCTGAGCCAGGCCTTCTACGTTGAACAGTGCCGAGGCGTGGGAGTTTTCCTCGCCGAGGTTCGCGAGGACGTGAAGGCACAGCGATTCCGCCCGCTCCCCGTCCGCGAACGGATGATTCCGAAAGCGGGCGGGAAGAAGGATATGCGCCGTCTGGGAGCGGCCTGGCTGGCCCAACTCGGCTCCCACGGCCTGATCCGGGCCTCATTCGTCCCACCGCAGCCGGTCCGCGAGCTGCGGGATCTCACCCGGGCCCGCACCCAGCTCACCCGTGAACGCGCCCAGGTCGTGCAGCGGCTGGAGAAGCTCCTGTGAGGACGCCGGCATCAAGCTGTCCGCCGTCGTCTCCGACCTCATGGGCGTCTCCAGCCGCGCCATGCTCCAGGCCCTGATCGACGGCCAGCGCGACCCACAGGTCCTGGCCGACCTCGCCAAGCGGCGCATGCGCAGCAAGATCCCCGAGCTGGGCCAGGCATTGACCGGCCGCTTCCGCGAGCACCACGCCTTCCTGACCCGTCTCTACCTCGACCAGTACGACCAGCTGTCCTCCGCGATCAACCAGCTGACCGTGCGCGTCGAGGAGGCGATGGCCCCTTTCCGGCCGGTGCTGGACCTGCTGGACACGATCCCAGGGGTGAACCGGGCAGTGGCCGAGGTGATCGTGGCCGAGACCGGGGGTGACATGACCCGGTTCGCCTCGGCCAAACACCTGGCGTCCTGGGCCGGACTGTGCCCCGGGCACCACGAATCGGCCGGCAAAGTCAGAAGCACCCGGGTCCGCCCCGGAAACGCCCACCTCAAGGGCGCGCTGGGAATGGCCGCGTTCGCAGCGTCACGGACCAAGGACTCCTACCTCCAGGCCCGCTACAAACGACTGACCGCCCGCCGAGGCCCGATGAAGGCGCTGATCGCCGTCGAGCACTCGATCATCACCGCGATCTGGCACATGCTCACCGACAACCTTCCCAACCACGAGCTCGGCGGCCACTACTTCACCCGGCGCGACCCCGAACGGGCCGCACGCAGGGCCGTGACCCGCCTCAACGAACTCGGTTACCGGGTCACCCTCGACCCCCTGCAGACCGCTGGATAAACCAACCGGAGCGAAACCCGGCGGACACGGCCCGACCGGGTACACCATCGTGCCCGGGATGGTCCCATCTGCAGTTATTTACGCGTCAGAGTCAAGCTCAATACGGAACGATCAGCCCTTGTTTGCGGCTCCTGCGGGGGACGCGCCTCGGTCTCGCTGGCCTGCGTGCGAAACCCCTCACGGCCACAACCTGTCTGGGCTCACAGAACCCGGCGGCGCAGTGTCCACGCGCCGAGCCCGAGGAGACCGGCCGACAGTGCGAGGAAGACCCCGGCCTCGATCGCCTGCAGGCCCCAGAATTGCGAGGCGGGGTGATAGTCGGCGGACTGCTTGGCCACGCCTTGCCTGGTCAGGCAGCGCTGGATCGTTTCCGTGCCGTCGCAGCCGGAGGGGTTGAAGGAGACCTTACGACCGTCCTTGCCGTAGTAGGCGGACCCGACCCGCCAGGCGTCGTCGGGGATCCAGCTCTGCCCGCCCCGCTCGCTCTCCCCAGTGCTCTCGGCCACGGTCCCCGTGATGCGCTCGGCCGCGAGGTAGTGCGGACGGGCGGCTGCGCCGACACCAACGAGCACGACGAGGTAGAGACCGATGACGACCGCCATCGCGGCCAGGGTGTTGCGGAACAGCAGACCTGCGGCGACTCCGATGGCGAAGGCGAGCACCGTGTAGGCCGCGAGTGTCAGTCCCTGGGTCTCGAAGCCCGGGGTCATCACAGGACCGCGCGTCACATGGTTGAGAGGCTTCAGAGCCCAGAAGCCGAACAGACCGAGTCCGAGCATGAGCAAGGCCAGCGGCCCACCGGCCACCAGCGACTTCGTCGCCCACCAGCGGCCACGGCCGACCGACTGAGTCAGTCCGAAGACATGCGTGCCCTGCTCGATCTCGCGGGCGAAGAGCGGCGCTCCGGCGAACATGCCCAGGAGGACGGGCAGACAGAGCAGCACCAGGGGAATGATCGAGACGTATGTCTTGTAGGTGTCACTCAACGCGTTCATGGCGCTCGCGGTGCAGGCGCCTTCGTCGATCCGCAGGCACCCGACGATGCCGTGATCCTGCATGTACGCGTCCGCGGAGAACCGGTAGTAGAGCATCACTCCGCCCACCGCGCAGACAAGGAGCGTGCTGATCAGCAGCTGGAAGCGCTGCTGGCGCCAGGCGACCCACAGCATCAGGCAGCCACCTCCGCCGACTCGTGGCCCATGGGCCGCGTGTCCTGGGCGGACGGCTGCCGGGAGGAACGTAGGTAGGCCATGGCGAGTTCCTCCAGAGTTGGTTCATGCGCCTCCCAGCCCTGTGGTGGCACCGTGCTTGCGCCCCGCACCACTGCAGTCGTCTGGCGCTGAGTCAATCGGGATTCGACGACGGTCCCCGAGGAGAAGGACTGCTCACCGCCGGAGCGCGGGCCGATCACCACTCTGTGCGAGGCGATCAGGTCCTCCACGTCGCCCGCCAGTTGGACCCGGCCACCGGCCAGCAGGAGCAGATGGTCGCAGATGCCATCGAGGTCGGCGAGTACGTGCGAGGAGAGCAGCACTGTCATGCCCGTCTCCGCGACCTCCTGCATGAGGGCTTGCATGACCTCTTCCCGGGCGAGCGGGTCGAGGTCGGCCAGTGGCTCGTCGAGGACGATGATCTCCGGGCGGCGCCCCAGCGCCATGGCGAGGGCGACCCGGGTGCGCTGACCGCCGGAGAGAGTGGAGATCCGGGCCCCGGCCGGAACTCCCGCCGCGTCGACCAGACTCCGGGCGTAGGCGTGGTCCCACCGCTTGTTGAGCGCCCGCCCCGCACGGAGCATCTCCTCAACGGTGAACCCCCGGTAGAGCGGCTTGTCCTGGGCTAGAAAAGCAAGGCGCGGATGGGTGCCGCCGCGCCCGGAGACATCGCCCAGGACCCTGATCGTGCCGGAGGTGGGCGCCAGTAACCCGGTCGCCAGGGACATCAGCGTGCTCTTGCCCGCTCCGTTGGGGCCGATCAGGGCGGAGACCCGGCCGCGAGGCAGCCCGAAGGAGCAGTCCTGGAGCGCCCAACCCCGCTTGTAGCGTTTACCGAGCCCTTCCGCCGAAAGCGCCTCGGTGTCTTCTGTGTTGCTCAATTGATGTCACTCCTCCGCTCGTTGGCGAAGCTCCTGTCGATGGCGTCCTTGACCAGGGCTTCTACGTCTTCGCGCGCCAGTCCGGCGGATCGCGCGGTCGTCATCCATGTCTCGAGACCGGTGCGCAGCGGTGCGTCCGGGGCAATGGCTGGTCCGGCCAGGGACTTGCTGACGAACGTCCCCAGGCCCGGCCGTGACTCGACCAGCCCTTCACGCCCCAGCTCCTGATACGCCCTGAGCACCGTGTTCGGGTTGATAGCCGTGGCCGCGACGACCTCCTTGGCCGTGGGCAGCCGGTCTCCCAGTTCCAGCAGACCGAGCCGCAGTGCGTGCTTCACCTGCTGCACGATCTGCAGGTAGGTCGCCACGCCCGAGCGGCGATCGATCCGGAACTCGATCACTCCACACCCTTCCACTAAGGGATTAGTGGAATAACTATGGGATGCGCCAGCGGCCGACGTCAAGAGGCCAAAGGCAGGAACTCGCTACTTGAAGGGGAAGTTGGCCATACGGAGCCAAAGCGCGAGGGAGGCGAGCGCAGGAGCGATCAGAGCTTCTGGGCCACGGCTGCCCCCGCTGCCTGGCCGGGCACGTACGCGTCCTGATAGGCCTCGGCCTGCAGCCGATAGAGGCGGGCGTACATGCCATCGGCCGCGAGCAGGCAGTCGTGGTCGCCCTGCTCGACGATGCGTCCCGCGTCGAGCACGTAGATGCGGTCGGCCTCGCGCACATTGGCGAAACGGTGCGTGATCAGGAGAACGGTGCGACCCGCGAAGAGTTCCCGTATGTGGCCGAAGAGGTCGGCCTCCGCCTGCGGATCGAGCGAAGCGGTGGGCTCGTCCAGCACCACGAAATCGGAGTCCCGGTAGAAGGCGCGCGCCAGTGCGAGACGCTGCCACTGCCCCAGGGAGAGATCCGAGCCCTCGCTGAACTCCTTGCTCAGCACGGTGTCGTAGCCATCCGGCAGCCGGGTGAGGAACGCATGCGCGCCGGCGTGTTCGGCGGCCAGGGCGGCGCGCTCCCGGTCCGGTTGTGCCTCCGGCCTGCCGTAAGTGATGTTGTCCACCGCCGGCAGCTTGTAGCGGACGAAATCCTGGAACACCACGGCACTCGTCCTGCGCAACTGCTCCGGATCGGGGTCGGGCTGCCCGTTGAACTCCAGCCGTCCGTGCGACGGCCGGTAGAGGCCGGCAAGGATCTTGGCGAGCGTGGTCTTGCCCGAACCGTTGACCCCGACCAGCGCGACGATCTCGCCCGCCCGCAGAGTCACGTCGACGCCCTTCAGGGCCGGCGCGGCGGAGCCGGGGTAGCTGAAGCCGACCGAATCAGCCTGCAGCGCCACGAAGGCCCCCTGCTCGGCAGGGCGCTGCGGTGCATCGGCGCCGTCGGGCGCCATGCCGAAGCTCCTCAGGTCCTGGAGGTAGAGAACCGACTCGCCCAGTCCGTTCAGCAAGGCGCCGATCATTTGCATCCGCAGCGAGATCTGCCACAGGCCGACGAGTGCCGTGATCGCCGTGGGCAGTCCGATCGCCTCGACGGAGACCAGCCACCACATGGCGGCGATCACCGAAGCCGTCATGAGGTCGCCGCTGAGCCGTGCGGTGATCTTGCGCCGCACATGTGCCCGGTGCATGTCCTCGACCTGTTCGATCTCCTGCCGGAACTGTTGGCTCCAGCGGTTCCGCAGAGTGCTTCCCAGGCCCAGTGAGCGGATCTCCTTGGCCTCGTCACGGCCGGTGAGCAGGCGTTCCAGATACTGCCGGGCGCGTCTGTTCTCGGAAAGCGAGTGGTGCAGGTCGTAACCCGCGCTGCGCTCCTTGCGGGACGCCTGCAGCGTGGGCAGAGTGGAGAGCAAGGCCAGCGGGAACAGCCACCAGACGGTCAGCGCGAACACCGCACCCACCGCGCCCACAGTCAGCACCGCCTGCAGGGCGCCGATCAGGGCTGTGACCACCATCGTGGGCTGCGAGCGGGAGGCGAACACTGCGCGCTGCAGCCGGTCGTGGAACACGGGGTCCTCGAACTCCGCGAGTTCGGCACGGTTCGCGGCCCGCAGCACTTGCGCCACGGCGTACTGGTCCACCTTGACCGCGAGGATCCGCTGCCTGGCCGCGGCGATCACCCGTAGGACGCCCGCTCCGGTCCCCAGGGCAACCATCCCGGCCAGCAGAGGTATCAGCCAACGTTGCTGCGGCCCGGAGGCGGGGCCGCCTCCGACCGCGGGCAGGGCGCCCCCGATGGCGTGACGCACCAGGAGCAGGACCACGAGCAGACCCAGCGCGGAGACGAGCTGCGCCATCAGGACCTGGAGCAGACTGCGACGGTCGGCGCGCCAGGCCAACTGGGCTGCGAATCTGGCGTTTTCCGTCAGACTCCGCAACGAGGCGGTGGTGCCCCTTCGCCGGCTGTCGGGCGATGCGGCGGGCATTCAGCAGCGCTCCAGCCAGTCGTGGTGTTCCTTGGCAACCGCACGCAGCGCTTCCCTGGAATGGAAGGTGTGCCCCTCACCGGGAATCAAGACAAGACGGGCATGTCCACCGGTCGCGACGACCGCCCGGTACAGCTCCACGGCCTGATCGCTCGGCGTGGCCGCATTCGCGTCCTCGGTGCCGTGGACGAGGAGCACCGGCCGGTCGAGCCGATTGGCGAACTGCAGTGCGCTGAAGGCCCGGTACATCTCCGGAGCCGCCCACAGAGTGCGCCGCTCGTAGTGGAATCCTGTGGGCGTCAGGGTGCGGTTGTAGCAGCCGCTGTGGGCCATCGCGCCCGCCAGCCCCTCCAGATATGCAAGGGAGTACAGGGCGAGAGTCGCCCCGAAGCTGTGACCGCCCACCACCACACGGCCCGGCCGCATGTCGCCGAGCAGCGCCAGGGCGCCTTCCACCGCGGTGGTGATCTGGTCGTGGATCAGCTTCGGGTCCGCGTCGCCGGGCCAGTACAGGGGAAGGTCGAGAACCGCTCCGCTATGGCCGGCACCGGTGAGGAAGGTGGGCGTTCCGGGTGACGGCCCCTCGCCCTGTCTCAACGCGCGGATCCACAGCAGCCAGGTGCCGTCGCCCTCCGGCAGGACGGTGAGCTGGGCCTGGCCGAATCCGGTGTCGAGGGCGTGCCGGAGCGGCGGAGCGGATGCCTGCTCCTCGCCTCCCTGATCGGCGTAGGCGGTGACCGGCCCTTGGGGAGTGGCCCGCTCAACCGGGGCGGTCGCGGCGGCCGGTGCGGGGCGCAGGCGTCCCGGCGCAGCGGGAGAGACATGGGACCGGGACCAGCACAGACCGTGCTCGTCAGGGGCTCCGTGCGCGGGGTGCACATGGTCGAGCAGCAGCCCGTCGTGTGCGGCGGTACTCAACTGCCGTATCAGGAGGGGGGAGGTGAGGGGGCTCGCCACACCGTCGGCGGGATCGAGGACCGTGACCGTCGCGCCTGCGAGGCGCAGCAGTACGTCCTCGCCCGGCTCGAAGGTGATGAAGTTCGGGCCGATTGCCTCGAGGCTGACCGGCCGCCACTCCCGCGCCGCGTCCTGCAGTGACGGCTCGGGCTCAGCGCCCTTGGTCAGCAGCGCGATCCTGCCGTCGTCCAGCCAGACGACCGGAGCGCACCCGGGCGGCCCCAGCGCGGTGAGGCCGGTGGCTGCGGGCACGTGCTCGTACGTACGCACCGAGCGCGACGAGTAGTCGGCCGTCCAGAGGTATGCGGTGCGCTTCCGCGCGTCCACCGCCAGTCCCGCCAGCAGCGGGAGCCATGGGTGCCAGGCCGGTGCGACCGGCAGCAGATGCGGTACGGGCAGCCGCCAGCCGTCCGCGGAGCGCGCCTCGGTGTGGACTTCGGCGTACTGCGGCCGGGCCCGGCCGGGGACGAGGCCGGCCAGCGCGGGGTCGGCCGTAAGCCCGCGCCACTGCACGGCGGCCGGATTGCGCTCGTCGGCCGACGGGTGGACGGCACTGGTGACGAGGAGCGAGGCCCGGCCGTCGGGGGCGTGGCGTCGGTATTGGCGCGTACGGTCGAATTCATCGGCCATGAGTGTCCGCCGGAAGGTGCGTGAGGGTGATGGCGTCCACCAGTGCCTTGACCGCGCCGATCCCGGACACCGGAGAGCACACGGGCATGCCGGTGCGGTCGAGGCCGATGGCGCACGGCACGCCCAGGCCGTGGAGCACGCCCGGGAGTTCGGCCTCCTTGGCCACCGTGACGGTGGTGACCAGGGCGAGTCGCTCCGGTTCGGCGGCGGAGAGCAGGTGCTTGAGGGAGCGGCACGAGGGGCAGTCGTCCGCGACGTACATCCGTACCGCGCTGACCTGCTCGGTGCAGGGAAGGGTGGCCTCCTGGGCGGTCCGCAGCCGCCGGTCGATGGCCAGCAGGACGCCGAGCATCACGGCGGTGCCGACCGCCGCGGCCACTGCTCGGGTGACGATCCCGCCGTCTCCCGGCGGAAGTGCGAGGGCCACCGCGGCGAGCAGTGCGCCGGCGGCGTTCGTGCCAATGTGCGTCTTGCCGATGGCGGCCAGCCGGGCGAGGCCAAAGCAGGCGCACTTCTGTCCCTTGGTGCGAGCCGCCACCGCGGTGAGGGCGGCATAAGCGAGCAGTGCCGAGGCGGCCGCCCACCGGCCGGGAAGGAACACGATGCCCACCGCGGCCAGCAGTTCGGCCGTGCCCACGAGACGGGGACCCCAGGGCAACGCGAGGGGGCCCGAGCGTATGGGCCAGGCCAACTGTCCCGAATCAGCCATGAGTTTGGCGGCGCCTGCGATGACGAGCGGCCCCGCCACCGCCGGGAGCGCCATGTCGTTCAGCGCGGATAGAGACATCGGTCAGTCAACTCCGATCGATCACGAGCCAGCCGGCCTCAAGGAGATGAGCGGCGAAGCGGACTGCCCAGGGCCCGGCCTCCTCCGGTGGCATACCGACTCCGAGGATGCGGTCCACGACCACGGCGACAGGCGGGCCGATCTCGGTGACCGCGAGGGTGCGCCCATTTGCCAGGACGACACCGCCGAACGGCAGCTGGGTCAGGGTGACACCGGGGCCGAGCCGGAGCGCCGTGCCGGCCGGGGGCGGAGTGGTGGTCGTCATGAGCGCTCCCTGAGCCAGCGGTCCAGCCACACGAGCCGGAGCAGAGGCAGCGCCTTGGCGGACAGGGCCCTGCCGTCGTTGAAGTCGGCGGCCACGGCGCCCGGTTCAACAAGGCCGAGGTCACCGAGTGCGCATTCCCGGGTCAGCTCGGCTGCGAGCTTGGTGCGTTCCCTGTACAGATAGCTCGCGGCACACAGCCGCAGCCAGTGGCCCGGCGTCGAGCAGGACACACTGGTGACGCCAGCAGCGGAGACGATCCGGTGCAGCGGGAGATGGTTCTGGAAGCCCCCGCGGCGGATGCGGCCGAGAACGTGGGGCGGCAGTGCGGCGGCGGCCGCCAGGACTCTAGGGTCCGCGGCGGGCAGCTCCGAGCACTCGGTGCCCTGCTCCTCCAGGCCGCCCATCAGCCGTCCGACAACCCGCTCCTGGGCATCGAGGCGGTCCTGCCAGACCGCCATCGAACCGCGGTGCGCCGTCTCGTATGCCTGCTTGCCGTCTTCCGTGAGCCAGCCGAGTTTGCTGCCGCCGGTCGGCGAGGGCGGCGGCGGGGCTCCGAGCTGCTGGGAGTCCGTAGCGCTGTCGCCTGCCGGACGGCGGCCGGGGGCGTAGACGACGCGGTTGTCGAGGAGTTCGGCCGCTTCGGAGAGGCTGCCCATCGTGCCGGAGATGTGGAACGGCTCGCAGGTCAGCAGCCGCCATGATCGCGGTCCGCGCGGCACGTCGGGCAGCTTGACCGAGACCAGGGACGCCAGCAGCGCACCCGAGACAAGTGGCAGCCCGGAGTCACCGACGAGGATGGCGTGCAGGCGTCGCGGTATGACGAAGTCGGGCATCGGCGGCAGGAGTTCACTGCCGGATATGATGTGATGGTCGGCCAGCTCGTAGGGGTCCACGTGCACGGAACGCGGGGGCGTCCCCGGCAGGGCCGCCGGAGGCGCGCTCCGCCCCGGCAGCCCGAAGTCGGCGTGCAACGGTTGCGCGCGGTGTCCCGCCTCGGCGGCGGTCACGGCGAGGCTGGCAGAGGCCAGCCCGCCGCTGTAGGCGATCAGGTAGTCCGGGCCGGTGCGGGACAGTGCGTCGCGTAGGGCAACCCGCAGATCGCGCGGCCGGGCGGGGAGTTCGGGCGGGGTGTTTGACACAGTGACGCCGTCGGCGTCCACCTGCACCTGGGTGCCGTACGTGAGTCGGCGCACACCGGCGAGTGGGCTGGAGTCGGGAGGGGCCGCTTGCCCGTGCACCAGGGCCAGCAGCGCGCCGGACTCCAGCTCCACCCGGCCGCCCGGCTCGAGGAAGGACTCCAGGGCCTCGCCCCACTCCAGCCGACCGCGCCCGACCCGGAAGTAGACTGGCCGGCCCTGCGGTGCGGTCCGACGCAGGATGAACGAGTGGGCGGTGGCCTCCGCGCTGACGCCCGACTCATCGTGCGGGGTGCTGGGGTCGGTGCGGCGGAGCACACCGGCGGACATCTCGACAACACCCAGCATGCGACTCATCCCTCCTCCGACCGGTGTACTTCGATGTACTCCTCGCGGACTGGAAGCGAGGTGCTGACGACGTGTCCCTTGTGCTCCACCCACGCATAGAAGCCTGCGGGCGGGGCGGCAGGGACCAGTTCCCGGCCGAGGTGGAAGGTCGCGGGCAGGCCGATCATCCGGAGCCCGGCAGTGAGGTAGAGCGCGTCCTCAACGGGATCGAGGAAGCCGACCGTCAGCCGCTGGGCGATCCGCAGGCGTGCGACGGCCGTGCCCACTCGTGCGATGTCCGCTTGCCATACGTCCCGGACGGCCGGCCAGTTGTCCAGACGGTAGATACCGCTCCCGGCACGTGCCGAATTCAAGAAGGCAGCTGCTCCCCGGGCGGCATTCGGCAGCGCCAGCGTTCCTCTCGCCATCGATCCTTGTCCAAGATAGTCAGACGACGGCCCGCCGGGCAGGAATCCGAAGTTCCGGAGATCCGCCCGGCAGTCGTCATTCTTCAACACTGGTGGCGTTCGACCGCATTACGCGTAGCGGCAGGTCCACCACTCGCAGATGAGCTTGACGGACTCGTTGCAGCAGTCCGAGTCCCACCAGCAGCTGTATCCGGCCATCCGGCATTCTTCGGCCACTGCGGTGGGCTCGGAGTAGAGGTGCTGCTGCAGACCGTTTCCGGCCAGCTGGGAAGCAATCGACATCGTCGGCACAGTGTTCACCTTCTTCTTCTGACGGAAACCAACGGGCGGTTGCCGCCCGTGGCTGATCGACAGGACCTCAGGGAGGCTATGGCCCGGCGAAGACCGGGGGAATGCCGAGACGGCCTCGAACCCGTCCGGGACAGGCCGGGACGGGAGATATTGGGAGAGGTGTCCACACGGCCGCTCTCCATGAGGTAACCGGCGCGGAGGTCATTGCGCGGTCAGATCCGTCGGTTTCGTCAGGTGAGGCCGAGTGCTGACAGGGGCGGTGGTGGTCGCGGCCGGAGTGGCGGATGAGCAAGCGGACGCCGTCCGGCACCGCCGTGCCGGCCGCGCACGGCGGTGCGGCTACGGGACCGCTGCCCCCGCCGTCGCGGCGGTCGGGCACACACTCCAGCAACCCGGTGCGGGCCGCCGGCGGCGGCCCTGCGCCGCGTCATGCACGAGACCGGCCGACCGGACCGATCCCGATCACGCGATGGCCCTTGGCTGCTCAAAGGAGCACGGGGCACCTCCGCACCGATACAGAGAATCATTAACTTGACGTCAACTCTCGCTCTACTGTTCGCATTCTGTGCGCATGAGGTTTCGGGGGACACTGTGTTCGGAGGGATGCATGGGACAGGATGCGCCGCGGCAGGTCGCTGTCATCGCACGAAGACAGGAAGCCACCACCGAGATACTGCTTCTGTCGGGGCCGGACGGTCTGTCCCTGCCCATCCAGCGTCAATCCGACATCGCCGGCCTTCACGCTGATATCGCAGATCGATTCGGCCTCGTCGTATCGACGCTCGACTGCATCGGACGGGAGCCGCGCTTCTTCGTATTCGAGTCGGTGGACGGGCGAACGGCGAAGAACGGCCATTGGTTCCGCACGAAGGAACTCCCCGCGATCAGCGGGATCAGCGCCGCACAGCGGGCGATGCTCGACCAGTGGTTCACGGAGTCGGAACTCGGCGGTACGGGCCGACCTCCCTGGACCTGTTTCGGCTGGTACGCGCCAGCGGCGGACTGGGCGACCGATCGGTTGCGTGCCGCGGGATTCCGGAGTAACGGAAACCCCGTACAGGCCGGAATGCGCTCCTGGTCGTATCAGCTCCGACTGCCCGCGATTCCGCGGGATCTCTATTTCAAGGCATCACCCCCGGTGTACGGTCATGAGGCTGCGGTCAGCCTGCTGCTCTCGGAGCGGTTTCCGAAAGCCGTGCCGAATGTGCTCGCCGTCGACGAGCGACGGGGCTGGATGCTCACAGAGGACTTCGGCGGGATACGGCACTCCGCCAACCCAGCCGAAACCGTGGACGCCTATGTGCGCATGGTGCCGGAACTCGCTCGTCTCCAGCGCGGCATGGCCGAGCAGGCTGACGCACTGCTCGCCACGGGTTGCCCGGACCACCGACTGGAGATTCTCCCCGGGCTGTACGACGCGCTGGTGGCCGAGGTCGACGGACTGACCGTCGACGAGAGACGTCAACTCGTATCGTTATCCGCGCGGTTCCGGGACCACTGCGCCCGGCTCGCCGGGAGCGGGGTGCCGCACACGATCATTCACCTGGACATCTGGCGCGGGAACTACACGTTCACCGACACGGGGCCGCTGATCTTCGACTGGGCGGAAAGCGTCCTCGGGCACCCGTTCGTCTCGCTCGATGTCGTCCTGCGCGATGTGCGATCGGTCGCCCCCAGTGACCTTGCCGCCGAGCGCCAGGTCGCGGACGCCTACTTGCGGGAATGGGCCGATATCAGCGGCCCCGTGCCTCTCGATGAGGCATTGCAGCCGGCTTCGGCGCCTGGCATCGTCAGCCGCGCTCTGCTGTGGCGGGACGCCCTCGCCACCCTCCGCGCCGACCGCGCCCTCCCCTTCGCGGGCACGGTGGCAGCGCAACTACGGGAGCTCCTAATACTGCAACCGCATGTGTGGGTCGTGGCCTCGGCGTTGGTAGTGGCAGCGGCGGGCTCGGGCTTGGCTACGGCGTCGGAAGTGTGACCAGCGCAGACGATGCTCGTTGGTGTGGCGTTGGGGTGTGATGACGACGTGCCCGATCATCCGGCGGATCTCCGGGACGCTGAGGGGTATGAGGTCTCGCTCGTCGTCTGGGCTGCCCCTTTTGCGGCTTCTGTGGCGCGGATGGCGGTCAGGTAGGCGAGGGCGGCCATCGCGAGGGTGATGTGCCGGTACCAGGCCCGGTAGAGACGGACCTGGTAGTGGTCCAGGCCGCATTCTCCCTTGGCGGTCTGGAAGCATTCCTCTACCTGCCATCGCGCTCCGGCGGTCCTGACCAGGTCTTTCAGCCGCGAGGTGACGGGCCCGTAGCAGACGTAGTAGGCGATCTCGGTGGGGTCGCTGGTGTTGCGGCGGGCCAGGACCCAGTGCCCGAAACCGTCCACCCACTGGGCCCGGATCGCGATCCGGGCCCAGTCGTGGAATCGCTGGCCGTGCGCGCCCGCACCGGCGGAGATCCGCTTCCATGCCTGCCGGGGCAGGCGGGTGATCAGCGCACGGACCTCGGCGTCGGTGCCGTCGGCGGTGGTCACTGTGTCATTGACTTTGGTGGCCAGCACGTAGGCGACGTGCCGTTCCTCCAGCCAGGCCCGCAGGTGCTTGACCTGGCCGTATGCCTCATCTGCGGTGACCCAGGCGAAGGGGACGCGTGCGTCGATCGCGCGTTGCAGCATCCACTTGAAGTGCTCGATCTTCGTGGCGAACGGGACCTCGTCACCGATCCCGGCCGCCCGGCACCGCTCGCGGTCGTCCGTCCAGGAGACCGGGATGTACAGCTCGCGGTCGATCAAGGCCCGGCCCGCGGCGGAGGCATAGGCCAGGAACGTGCCGATCTGGCAGTTCTCCGTGCGTCCGGCCGTGCCGGAGTACTGCCGCTGGACTCCGGCTGACTTGACGCCCTTCTTCAAAAACCCGGTGTCGTCCCCGATCAGGACCGCATCCTTCGCTCCGATCGTCTCGACGACGAAGTCACGGATGTCGTCACGGACCGCGTGCTCGTCCCAGTCGGCGAAGTTCAGCAGTCTCTGGAAACCGTCCGGCCGACGCTGGCCGGCCTGCTCGGCCAGCGTCCACCCGTTCTTCTTCTCCAGCGGCGAGAGCAAGGTGGACAGGTAGTCCAGCGCCCGCTCACGCGGCTCCGACCTGCCAAAACGTCCTGCGAACCGGGCATGGAGACCAGCTATCCCGTCGGACCAGTCCTCGATCTGCGCGACCGTCAGCGATTCATCACACAGTCAGCCCAACGACCAACACGACACTCCGTCACGCCACATGCGGTTGCAGTACTAACCGGTCCCTGACGCCTCGCTTCGCCTCTCCCGACGCCGCTCACAAGGGTCACCCCCACACACACACCAGAGGAGTCTCTCCGTGTTCAGCGGGATCTTCCGGCTGCTGGCGTGTACGACCGCCGCCATTACCACTGTGGCGCTGTGTCCCACGGTGGCCTCCGCCTCCGTCTCCATCGCACTGCCTGCATCCGAACTCCATTGGCAGAGCTGCAAGGAGCTGACCGGAGCGCCCGTGGATCCCGCGGTCGCGGACTGCGCGACCCACCACGTTCCCCGGGGCTACGCGCGTCCGTCCGCTGGCTCCGTCGAGATCGTGATGCTGCGCCGTAGGGCGACCGATCCGGACAGCCGGCGCGGCACACTCTTCGTCAACCCGGGCGGGCCGGGTACGTCCGGCCTGCACACCGCCTACCGAGCAGAACGGTTCCTCGACGCCGAGGTCCTGGCCCGGTACGACGTCATCGGATTCGATCCGCGCGGTGTTAACTTGAGCGATCCGCTGAAGTGCTTCCGGAGCCAGACCGAGCACGACGACACGCTCCGCGGCGCAATGGCCGTACCCGTGACCGAGGACGAGATCGCCGGAGCCATGCGGGCGGCGGACGGACACTCGGCGGCCTGTGCCCGTGTCGCGGGCCCGCTGCTGCCCCACATGACCACCTTCAACGCGGCCCAGGACCTGGAACAGCTGCGCAGGGCCACGAGAGAACGGCAGATCAGCTTCATCGGCTTCTCCTACGGCTCCCTGCTCGGGGCCACCTACGCCAACCTACATCCGGACCACCTCGACGCCATGGTCCTTGATGGCGCCGTCGATCCGCGGCTTCGCTCGCACAACGGTCTGGAGTACGACCGGCAGCGCGCCATCGGCATGGAGATCGCACTCGCGGAGTTCCTGCGCGCGTGCGAAGAGGCTGGTACCGCCTGCGCATTCAGCGGGGGCGACCCTCGCCGGAAGTTCGACCGGGTCCGGGAACGGCTGCGCGGCGGCCCGCTGGCCCTGCCAGACGGCACCACCATGACACTGAGCGCCTTCACCACCCGGGTGGCCGACTCGCTCGCGACCCCCTCCCGCCTGCCCGGCCTGGCCCGCGCACTGGCCCTCCTGGAGACGGCACCTCCCGCGCCGCGCACCGACTCCACAGCAGCGGTCGCCGCCGGGGGCCCGTATCGCGGGGACGACTCCGAAGCGGCATACAACTGCCTGGACAAGCCCTACCCGGCAGCTGTCGGCACCTGGCCCGCACGCGCGGACCGCTGGGAGAGACAAGCACCGACCTTCGGAAGGATGGTCGCCTTCGAGTCCGCGGTCTGCGCCACATGGCCGGTCCGGTCGTACGAGGCCGACCGCTACACCGGACCCTGGAACAGGGAGACCGACCAGCCGGTCCTCGTGATCGGAAACCGGTACGACCCGACCACCCAGTACCGCTTTGCGGAGCGCCTGACGGACCAGCTCGGCCGGGCGGAGCTTGTCACCGTTGACATGATCGGTCACACCGCGCTCGGCCTGAGCCGCTGCGCCGACGACATCACCACGGACTATCTGCTCGGCCGTGGAAGCCCCGGCCACGGAACCGAGTGCCGACCGGACGCGGGACCGTTCGCCGGCTGACGCCGCACTGATCCACTGGCCGACCGAAGGGGGGACGAGTGTGTCCGCGGATCGCCTCGCGACATCAGTCTGTTTGCTGCCGAACCCGGACGAGGTGCACTCCCAGCGTGAACTCGTCGCGGTTCTCGGGCTGCTCAAGGATCGCAGCGGACTGACATATCGCCAGTTGGAGAGCCGCGCCAGGCGAGCGGGCTTCCGGCTGCCCCGCTCGACCGTCGCCTCCACGCTCGCCCGTACGACCCTGCCGAAGGAGGAGTTCGTCACGGCCCTCGTACGCGCTTGCGGGGCCGATCCGGCGACGTGGCAGGAGGCGTACCGGAGAGTCGCGGACCTGCGCCCAGAGGCGGACACCGGTGCGCACAGCGTCGTCACCCAACCGCGGCAGTTGCCGTACTGCGCGCCTGATCTTATCGGCCACGAGCGTGAGTTATCCGCTGTCGTGGACTGGCTGACCTCGCCGCACGCCCAGCCACCGGTCACCGTGATCACCGGCCCACCGGGCGTGGGGAAGTCCGTCCTCGCGCTGCGGGCCCTGCGCCGCGTCGTGGCCCACTACCCCGACGGCCAGCTGTACGTGGAGCTGCGCTGCGCAACTCCGGGAGCCGAACCGCTGCCCGTGGACCACGTCGTCACCAGGCTGCTGCGCGGCCTCGGCATCCCCCCGTATCAGCTGCCTGCCGACATCTCCGAGTGCACGGCCCTGCTTCGCAGCCTCCTCGCCGACCGCAGGGTCCTAGGGAGCGTATGTGGTTGTGATCATCAGGTGGTCCGGGTGAGCTCTCTGAGCCAGATCATCGAGGCGCGGAGGTGGAGGCCGGCGAGGTAGCTGTCGGGGGTCTTGTCGTACCGCGTGGCGATGCCTCGCCAGGCCTTCAGCTTGTTGATCAGCCGCTCGACGGTGTTCCGCTCCTTGTAAAGGTCGGCATCGTGGCTGACGGGCCGGCCGCCTCTGGAGCCCTTCTTCTTCCGGTTGGCGGCCTGGTCCTTCTTCTCCGGGATGACCGCCTTGATACGGCGTTTGCGCAGGTGGGCGCGGTTGCCGCGGGACGAGTACGCCTTGTCCCCGGCGACTGCGCCGGGCCGGGTGCGCGGACGGCCGACGGGCATGCGCACCCGCACCTTCCCCAATACGGGGATGAACTGCGGGCTGTCGGCGGCCTGGCCCGCGGTCAGTATGAACGCCAGCGGGCGGCACTTCCGGTCGCCGACGACATGGATCTTGCTGGTCTGCCCTCCCCTGGAACGCCCGAGCAGGGCGGCCTTCAGCCGGAGTTTTCGTCGGCGCCGGATGCGCCGCCGCTCTTCCCGCACGGGATCGCCTTCGGCCTCCTGTCCGGTTTGTTCGTCGCAGTCGCCCCTTTTGACCTGGCCTTCTCGGTCTCGGCGGCAGCCTTCTCCAAAGCGGTGAGGACGTCTTCGTCCATGTGCATCCCGGCAGCGTCGTGGTGGGCCCGGGCGGTGGTGGAATCGATGCTGACCAGGGACAGGTCCACCTCGCCGCGCTTCGCGGCTTCCGTGACCAGGCCCTCCATGATGGCTTCGAAGACGCCGGAGTCACGCCACTGCCGGAAGCGGTTGTGGACGGTCGACCAGGCGCCGAACTCCGTCGGCATCTCCCGCCACTGCCCGCCTGTCTTGAACCTCCAGATCACGCCCTCGAACTGCTGCCGCAGCCGCTCGGGGTACGGGCCGTACTCGCCGATCGGCAGGTACGGCTCGATCAACTCCCACTCCACATCCGTCAGTTGCGCTCGCGTCACCCAAAGAGGTCTACCGGTCCAAACCCTGCCGCGCAGGCAGATCTCGCAGATTGATCACGACGCAATACGCCCCCTAGTCGTCCTCGACGACGCGACCTCCGCCAGCCAGGTACGGCCGCTGATCCCGGCGCACACGCGCAGCCCGATCCTTGTCACCTCCCGCTCCAGCCTGGTGGCGATCGACGGCGCGCGGCGCGCCCGGCTCAAGTCCCTGCCGCTCCCGGAGGCCGAGGCGGTGCTGCGGCGCATGCTCGGCGACGAGGGGGCAGGGCTGAGCGGGCGGCTGGTGAGTGAACTGGCGGCGCGTTGCGGAGGGCTGCCGCTGGCGCTGCGGCTCGCCGCCGCGCGCCTGGCGGTCAGGACGGATCTGTCGGTCGCGGCGCTCAACGCCCGGCTGGCGGACGAACAGCACTGTCTGGACGCCCTGCGGGTCGACGACATGGAGCTACGGGCCAGCTTCGCCGTCAGCTATCAAGACCTCGCCCGTATCGATGACACGCACCGCACCCTGGCCCGGACTTTCCTGCTCTTCGGCCAGCCGGGAATCACCGAGATCTCAGGCCTTGCGATGACCGAGGCGCTCCGTCTCCCGTCGGCCAGCGTCGAGTGGGCGACCGAGCACCTGCTGGACGGTCATCTGATCGAGAGCACCCCGTCAGGGCGCTACCGGATGAACGACCTGCTGAGGTGTTATGCCAGGGAACAGGCAGAGATGGAGCCCTTCTCCGTAGACCAGAGGCAGCTCGCAGGTTTATAGAGGGGGACCCGGCGCGTTGGTCGGGTTCTCCAAGGTCTTTCGTGTCGTAGGTGGCCGGGCGGCTGGTCAGTTGGCGGGGCCGGGTAGGGCGGCCAGACGCTGGAAGGCGGCGGCGAGTTGGTGTCGCCAGGGCCAGGTTGCTGCGATCCGCAGGAGGAGGCGGCCGCCGCGGGTGAGACGGGCAGCGACGTGCAGGATCCGGAAGCGGAGTCTCTTGGGTTCGGCGCTAGCCGGCTCGCCGTCCAGCAGCAGGACGCGGGTCCAGGCCACAAGGTCGATGGCTGCCGAGCGTGAAGCAGATCGGGTCGTCGGAGTCGGCCATGCCGTCAGCCTTGCAGAGGCCGACGAGATCGCGCCGAAGCATCTACTGGCGAGAGGTCGGGGATCGGCAATGAAGGGGCGCACAGGAGCCCGGTCACGCGAGGACCCGGACCCGCCGCCATAACAGCGGGCGGAACACGGGGCAACCGCCAACGGAGCACGTTGACTCGCTGTGCCGCGCGTGTTGAGGTGCTGCGTTGGCGGTAGGAAAACTCAGCCAGATGTGCTCTCCACGCCCGGAAACTATGCGCATTGTGGCGATCTGATGCGAGGACCACTGCTCAGAACGCCATCGTCCTCGAGATCCTGCAGAACTACCGTGCAGCGGGAGCACGTCGCAGTACGTGCTCCGGAGCCTGATCCGCAAGTAGGCCGCCCGGCGGCGTCCGGCCATCAGGCCGGGGCGCCGCGGGCACGGCGGTACCGGCATCCGCACGGCGGTACCGCCGTGCGGATGCCCGCGGTGCGGGCGGTCCGGCAGCACGGTGAAGGGCCGCACCCCTAAGAGCAGGGGTGCGGCCCTTCACCGTCCGGTCGCGGTCCGGTCCCGGGCCGCCGTCCGGTGCCCGGTTGTTGCCCGGTTCCTGGCGGTGGTCCGCTCCCCGGTTGCGGCCCGGTCCGGCGCCGTATTCCGGCGCCCCGCCGTCATCCGGCGCATTCGCCATCGTCCGGTTCCTGGCGGTGGTCCGCTTCCCGGTCGCGGTCCGGTCCCGCGCTGCCGTCCGGTGCCCGGTTGTTGCCCGGTTCCCGATGGTGGTCCGCTTCCCGGTCGCGGCCCGGTCCGGCGCCGCCCCCTCGTCTCCCGCGGCATCCCGTTCCGCCGCCGGCGACGGCCCGCCGCGCCGGCACCCGGCCGGGTTCGGTGAGCGCCGTACCGGCCCGGAGCGCCTGAACGGCCCCGCAGCCGCCAGGCCCTCCGGCTGGCGGATCGGCTCGGGCGGTACGGGCAGCGGCACGAACGGCCGCTCCGATGCGCGGGTCGGGCTCCGCTCCTCCGCCACGGCGACGAGGCGCGCGGAGGCCGCAGCCCCCTGGGGGACTGCGGCCTCGGACAGGGACGGAGGACCGGTCAGGAGATCAGTTCTACCTCCGCGAGCACCGACTGCGCCGCACCCGCGGCGGGGACCAGCCGGTACTGCCGGTACGTGCCGGGGCGCGCGACCGTGAAGACCCGTGTCTGCCGGTCCCACGCGAACGACTCGCCGGAACGCCGGTCCAGATCGGTCCAGGCGGTGCCGTCCCGGGAGCCCTGCAGCACCCAGCCTGCCGGGGCCTTGTCGCGGGCCGCCGAGGTGAGCGTGTACTGCACGGCCCGGGTGCCCTCCGCGACCGGCAGGTCCACGGCCGCCTCCAGCGCCGTCTCCGTACCGGAGGTGTCGTCGAAGAGCGCGCCCGTGCCGCTGGTCGCGTCGCGGCGGGGCGAGGGCACCTCGTCGTCCTCGGTGACCGAGACGGGCGCGGCGGCTCTGCCCGTGCCCCAGCGCGACGGCTTCGGCCCCATGGCGAACTCCAGCGTGCCGCCCCGCGCCAGCAGCGCGTGCGGGAGGGCGGTGGAGTTCCAGCGCTTCCCGTTCACCTTCAGGCCCTGGACGTAGATGTTGCGGGCGCTGTTCCGGGGCGCCTTCACCACGAGTTCGCGGCCGTTCTCCAGGTGGACCGTCGCCTTGGTGAAGAGCGGCGAGCCGACCGCGTACTCCCCACTGCCCATCACCAGCGGATAGAAGCCGAGTGCGGAGAACAGGAACCAGGCCGACTGCTCGCCGTTGTCCTCGTCGCCGTGGTAGCCCTGCCCGATCTCGCTGCCGGTGTAGAGGCGGGACATGACCTCGCGCACCTTCTCCTGCGTCTTCCACGGCTGCGAGGCCGCGTTGTACATGTAGGTGACGTGGTGGGCGACCTGGTTGGAGTGCCCGTACATGCCCATCCGCACGTCACGGGCCTCGGTCATCTCGTGGATGACGCTGCCGTACGAGCCGACGAACTCCGGTGACGCCGTCTCCGGGGTGGCGAAATAGGTGTCGAGCTTCTTCCCGAGGGCCGGCCGTCCGCCGTAGAGATTCGCCAGACCGCGGCTGTCCTGCGGCGCGGTGAACGCATAGCCCCAGCCGTTGGTCTCGGTGTAGTCGTAGCCCCAGACCCTGGGGTCGTACGTGTCCGACGGCACCCTCCAGTCGCCCTCGAGATCGCGTCCCTGGAAGAATCCCGCCTTCTTGTCGAACAGCGTCACGTAGTTCCGGGCCCGGTTCCGGAAGTACGCGGACTCGTCCTTGTAGCGCGCCTTCTTCGTCTTCGCCCAGAGGGCGTCGGCCATCTTCGACAGGCCGTAGTCGTTGAGGTAGCCCTCCAGCGACCACGACAGGCCCTCGTGCGTCTCGGTGGAGGCGTAGCCGAGGAACGGCGAGGTCTCCATGCCCTTGCGCCCCACGCCCCGGTGCGGCGGGGTCACCGTCGCGTTCTTCAGCGCCGCCTCGTAGGCCTTCTCCGCGTCGAAGCCGCGGACGCCCTTCACATAGGCGTCGGCGAAGGCGACGTCGGAGGAGGTGCCGGTCATCAGATCGGCGTAGCCGGGGGAGGACCAGCGGGAGATCCAGCCGCCGTCCCGGTACTGCTGGACGAATCCGTCGACCAGTTCCCCCGCCTTCTTGGGGGTGAGGAAGGAGTAGGCCGGCCAGGTCGTCCGGTAGGTGTCCCAGAAGCCGTTGTTGACGTACATCCGGCCGTCGACGATCTTCGCGCCCGTGTGGGTCGGGGTGTCCGGGCCGGTCTGCGGCGAGAAGGGGCTGGCGTACCTGTCCTTGCCGTCGACCTTCTCGAACCCGGAGTTCGGGTAGAGGTACAGCCGGTAGAGCGAGGAGTAGAGGGTCACCAGCTGGTCGTGGGTGGCGCCCTCGACCTCGACCCGGCCGAGCAGGTCGTCCCAGGCGTCCTGCGCACGGTCCTTGACGCGGCCGAAGGACGCGGACGCGGGGATCTCCTGCGCGAGGTTCTCCCTGGCCTGGTCGACGCTGATCAGCGAGGTGGCGATGCGCAGGGTGACCGTGCGGTCCTCACCGGCGTCGAACCGGAGGTGGCCCTTGACGCCCTGGGACGCGGACGAGGTGACGGGCGCGTCGAAGACGCCGTACACGAACAGCCGGGTGGCGCCCGTGGACAGTCCGCTCTTCACGTCGGAGTAGCCGGTGAAGGAGCGGGTCTGCGGATCGAGCGTCAGCCCGGCCTGCTCCGTGACGTTGTCGAAGACGACCGACGCGTGGTCGCCGGGGTAGGTGAACCGCATCATCGCCGCGTGGTCGGTGGGGGTGATCTCCGCCTTCAGCCCGTTCTCGAACGTCACGCCGTAGTAGTGCGGGCGGGCGGTCTCCTTCTCGTGGCGGAAGGGCAGGGCGCGGGCGGCGCGGCCCGTGTCCGGAATGCCCTCGGCGACGGACGGCATCAGCTGGAAGGTCTGCCGGTCGCCCATCCACGGGCTCGGCTCGTGGCTGGCGCTGAACGCCTGCACCGTGGGCAGGTTGTCGGCGTTGTTGGCGCGTGCGTACTCGTACAGCCAGCTCAGCGAGCCGGCGTTGGTCACCGGCGTCCAGAAGTTGAAGCCGTGCGGGACAGCCGTCGCCGGGAAGGTGTTGCCGCGCGAGAACGAGCCGCTGGAGTTGGTGCCGCGCACGGTCGAGGCGTAGTCGGACAGACGGGCGAGCCGCTTCTCCGGCGGCTTCGGGGCGATGCGGACGTCATCGATCCACCCCTGGAACTTCGCCGGACCCTTGGGCGCGTCGTACGCCACGAGGATCCGGTCCACGGTCTTGCCCGCGGCCACCGAGCCGATCCGGGACGCGACCTGGTTCCACTGGTTGACGTAGAGCCGCTTCGCCGCACCCTGGCCGCGCGGCGTCAACAGCCCGCCGTGCGAGTCCACCGCCCGGAGGTCGCTCAGATAGGTGCCGTCGGTGAACGCCAGGTCGACCGCCACGCTGGTGGCCGGGTAGTTGAGATCGGTCTCGGCCATCGAAGGGAAGATGCGGTACGACAGCTCGGTGTCCCGCCGCACTGCCGTGTCGACGTCGAAGACCTTGTTGTACGAGTAGGCGCGGCCGTCCGGTTTGTGCGTGCCCGCGTACCGCAGGGCGCGCTTGCCGGTGAAGCCGGCGTTGGCCTTCGCCGTCGGGGAACCGGCGGGACCGCGGTCGACGTGGCTGCGCATGTCCTCCGGCACCGGGCTGCCGGTGTCGCCGTCGGAGAACTGCACGTCGGCGAGCTGGACGATGCCCGAGGCCCCGTTGTTGCGGGTGATCTCCAGGCGGTAGTGCGCGTACGAGCCGGCCTTCCCCGGGTCGATGCCGTACGTCTTCGTCTGGAAGCGCTTCTCGAACGTCTGGCCCTCGCGGGTGTCCAGGACCGTCCAGTCCTCGCCGTTCTCCGAGCCCTTGAGCGTCCAGTCCTTCGGGTCGCGCTCGTCGACGTCGTTGGCCGAGGTCAGCGCATAGGTGACGACCCTGACGGGGCTGTCCGTGTCGAACTCGACCCAGCCGGTCGGTTCGAACGTGAGCCATTTGGTGGACGGCTGGAGGTCGACCAGGTTCTCCTTGGTCTCACCGGCGCCGGCGTTCTCGCCGCTGGCGCGCAGTTCGACGACCTTGTCGGTGACATTGCCCGGTATGCCCGAGGCGAAGCCGCCGTCGACCCCGTCGGACCGCTTCGCGCCGTCCGGTCCCGTGTCCACGGTGTTGCGCCAGTCGGGCTGGGCCTCGTCCGCCTCGAACGAAGTGGAGAACTCCGGCGCGGGGGCCGGGGGACGGGCGGGCAGGGCGACGGCCGCCGACTGCGCCGTCACCACCAGCAGGGAAGCGGCCGCCACCAGGGCGGCCGAGCGGGCGTGGGGGTGCCTGGGGCTGGATCTTGGCCGCATGTCGAAGCCGTTCCTCCCGCCGAAGCGATAGACAACGTTGTCAGGAGCAATGCGCAGGCACTAGTAGGGAGTAAGTGCCGCGGGGTGTCAAGGGTGTTGACGGTGCGGCGGGTTGGTTTTCGGCCGGTTCGGTGAGTTTCCCGCGGTGGATTCCCCGCGCTCGCCGCTACCGTGTGCGGGAGGTCTCAACTCGGGAAAGACTGCCGCGCAACCTTGCTTTCGATCTTGCTCCGTGGGCGGGAAGTGGACTATACCTGTCGGCGTCCGCCTCGCCGGAAGACACGGCGAAGGGCCGGGGGGAACGGGCAGGCGAAGTATCGTCTGCGGCCCGGGCAGAAGTCCGTTCCCACTGCCACGGTATTACCCCTGCACGACCAGCTTCAGCAATTGACCGCGGTGGCGGGGCCCTTCATCCCAGGAAGGCGGGCGACCGGTTCACCGCCTGAGTCCTGGAGAAGGCGAGGACTTCAGCATGGGATCCACCTCCGGCCACTCGAACGGCGGTCTCGGCCGCCGCGACCTGATCAAGCGGTCCGCGGCGCTCGGCCTGGTCACCATTCCCACGATGAGCTTCCTTTCCGCCTGCGCGAGCGGCGACGGCGGAGCCGGCGGCTCCAAGGTCGAGAAGGGGAAGGTCACCAAGGCCAACCCGCTCGGCGTCAACGAGACCGCGGCCCTCGAAGTCGTCATCTTCGACGGGGGTTTCGGGCAGCAGTACGCGATCGACGCGGAGAAGAAGTACAACGCGGCCTTCCCCAAGGCCCCCAAGGTCGAGCACAAGGCCACCCAGAAGATCCAGTCCGAGCTCCAGCCCCGCTTCAACGGCGGCACCCCGCCGGACCTCATCGACAACTCCGGGGCCGAGCAGATGGACATGGGCGTCCTCGTCGGCAAGAAGCAGCTCGCCGACCTCACCCCGCTGCTGGACGCGCCCTCCGTCGACGACCCGAACAAGAAGGTCCGGGACACCCTGCGCCCCGGCATCGTCGAGATGGGCCAGTTCGACGGCGCGCCCGTGTGGATCCTCTACTACGCCTACACCGTCTACGGCGTCTGGTACTCGCAGACCGCGCTCGACCGGCTCGACGCGCAGTACCCCGAGACCTGGGACGAGATGCTCGCCCTGTGCGAGAAGGCGAAGAAGCAGGGCATCGCGGGCTGGACGTACGCCGGCAAGCATCCCTACTACCTCCCCTTCTCGCTCTACCCGTTCATCGCCAAGATCGGCGGTCGGGAGGTCCTGGACTCCATCGACAACCTGGAGCCGAACGCCTGGAAGCACCCGGCCGTCAAGGCCGCGTTCGAGGCGTACTACGAGCTCTACAAGAAGGGCTACGTCCTCAAGGGCACCCCGGGCCTGGACCACATCCAGTCACAGACCGCCTGGACCAAGGGCAAGGCGCTGTTCATCCCCAACGGCTCCTGGGTGGAGAACGAGGCGGCCAGCACCATGCCGAAGGACTTCAACCTGGCCGTCTCCGCGCCGTCCGGCCTGGACGCCTCGGACAAGATGCCCTTCGGCACCCTCTGGGCCTCCGGCGGTGAGCCGTTCATCGTCCCGGCGAAGGCGAAGAACGTCGAGGGCGGCATGGAACAGCTGCGCATCATGCTCGGCGAGGAGTCCTCGAAGAACTTCACCAAGCAGGTCAAGTCGCTGACCGCGTTCAACGGCGGAACCGACGGCATCGCGCTGACGCCGGGTCTGAAGTCGGGTGTCGCCGCGCTGGAGAAGGCCGGCGGGAACGTCGTCAACCCGCGTCTGCAGGACTGGTACGTCAAGCTCCAGAAGGAGCAGATCGGCGTGGCCGGTCTGGGCGAGATGATGGCCGGACGGCTCACCCCGGCCGAGGCCGTCAGCAAGATCCAGGGATTCGCCGACAGGGCTGCCCAGGACTCGTCCGTCAAGAAGTACAAGCACCAGTGAGCGGCCTGTGCACCCGGGGGCGGCGCGCCCCCGGGAGCACACTGCACCAGCGGCGGCACACTCCGGAAGATCGGGGTCGGTAACCATGCAGCACGGCAAGTACCGGTTCATCGTGGGGTTCCTGGCGGCGCCCCTGGCGCTGTACGCGCTCTTCGTGCTCTGGCCGTTCGTCCAGTCCATCTACTACTCGTTCACGGACTGGACCGGTCTGAGCCCGGACTTCTCCATGGTCGGCTTCGACAACTACGCACGGCTGTGGGGCGACGACGTCTTCTGGAAGTCGCTCCGGCACAGCCTGCTGTTCGCGCTGCTGCTGCCGGTGGTGACGATCGGCCTCGCCCTGTTCTTCGCCTTCATGATCAACGTCGGCGGGCGGCACCGGAGGGGGGCCGCGGTCTCCGGGGTGCGGGGGTCGTCGTTCTACAAGATCGCCTACTTCTTCCCGCAGGTGCTGTCGATCGCGATCGTCGCCCTGCTCTTCCAGTTCGCGTACAACCCGGAGAGCGGAGCGATCAATTCCGGGCTCAAGGCGATCGGGCTCGGCGACGTCCAGCCGCTCTGGCTCGGTGACCCGGACCTCGCCCTGTGGTGTGTGATGGCGGTCCTCGTCTGGTCCACGGTCGGCTTCTTCGTCGTCCTCTTCTCCGCGGGTATGGCGTCGATCCCGAAGGACTTCTACGAGGCGGCGCTGTTGGACGGCGCGAGCAGGATCACCACCTTCTTCCGGATCACGCTGCCGCTGCTGTGGGACACCATCCAGTCGGGCTGGGTCTACATGGGCATCCTCGCGCTCGGCGCCGAGTCCTTCGCGGTGGTGCAGATCATGACGACGGGGCCCGGCGGTCCCGACTACTCGACCACGGTGATGGTGCTGTACGTGTACCAGTCGGCGTTCCGCGACGGTGCGGCGGCCTACGCGACCACGATCGGCGTCGCCCTGCTGGTCGTCACGCTGGCCTTCGCGGCCGTCGTGATGAAGCTGGGCCGGCGCGAGCGCCTGGAGTACTGAGATGAAGACGACCGAAACCTCTCCCGCCGGCACCGCGGAGCCCCTGCCGCACGTGGTGAGGACCGATCTGCCCGGCGCGAAACCGAAGGCGGGGAAGCGCGGCGACGGCAGGATCCTCAACGTCTTCTCGCACGGAATGCTGGTCCTCTGGGCCTTCATGGTCGTCATGCCGCTGCTGTGGGCGGTGATGACGTCCTTCAAGGACGACAACGCGATCTTCAGCTCGCCGTGGTCGCTGCCGGACCGGCTCCACTTCGAGAACTGGTCCCGTGCCTGGGGCCAGGCGCACATGAGCGACTACTTCCTGAACACCGTTCTGGTGGTCGCCGGCTCCCTCGCGGGCACCCTTCTGCTGGGCTCGATGGCGGCGTACGTCCTCGCCCGGTTCGACTTCCCGGGCAACCGCTTCATCTACTTCCTCTTCATCGGGGGGATGAGCTTCCCGATCATGCTCGCGCTGGTCCCGTTGTTCTACGTCATGAACAACATTCAGCTCCTGAACACGATCCACGGCCTGATCCTGGTCTACATCGCCTACTCGCTGCCGTTCACCGTGTTCTTCCTGACCGCCTTCTTCCGTACGCTGCCGACCTCGGTGGCGGAGGCGGCGCTGATCGACGGGGCCTCGCACACCCGGACGTTCTTCCAGGTCATGCTGCCGATGGCCAAGCCCGGTCTGATCAGCGTCGGGATCTTCAACTTCCTGGGCCAGTGGAACCAGTACATGCTGCCGACGGTGCTGAACACCGAGCAGGAGAACAAGGTGCTGTCCCAGGGCCTGGTGCAGCTGGCCGTCAGCCAGGGGTACAAGGGGGACTGGTCGGGCCTGTTCGCGGGCCTGGTGATGGCGATGCTGCCGGTGCTGGCCGCGTACGTCGTCTTCCAGCGCCAGGTCGTCGCGGGCCTCACGGCGGGTGCCCTGAAGTAGAACCCGCCCCGCCCGGCGAACGCGTCCACCCGCCCGGCGACCGCGCCCGCCCCGCCACCGCCCCGTACCGCCCGCCGGAAGCCGCCGGCGGGCGGTACGCGTGCGTCCCGGGTTGTGCCGGGCTTTCGCTCAGGTCTTGACGGGGAGCGGCTCGAAAGGCTCCCCTTAGAGTTCACATGTTGGAGTGAAGAGCAGGAGTGTGTGAGTCGATGGAGACTCCGGGGTCGCAGACATCTCTGCATCGGGCCAATCTCGAGCGGGTCGTACGCGCCGTGCGGCTGGCCGGGTCGCTCACCCAGGCCGAGATCGCCAGGAGCACGGGCCTGTCCGCCGCGACCGTCTCCAACATCGTCCGCGAGCTGAAGGACGGCGGGACCGTCGAGGTCACGCCCACCTCCGCGGGCGGCCGCCGGGCCCGCAGCGTCTCGCTCAGCGGGGACGCCGGCATAGTCGTCGGCGTCGACTTCGGCCATACGCACCTGCGCGTCGCCATCGGCAACCTGGCCCACCAGGTCCTCGCCGAGGAGTCCGAGCCGCTCGACGTGGACGCCTCCTCCGCGCAGGGCTTCGACCGGGCGGAACAGCTGGTCAAACGGCTTATCGAGGCCACCGGAATCGGCCAGGACAAGATCGTCGGAGTGGGGCTGGGCGTGCCCGGGCCGATCGACGTGGAGACCGGCACGCTGGGCTCCACCGCGATCCTGCCGGGCTGGAGCGGCATCAATCCCAGCGAGGAGCTCTCCGGCCGACTGGGCGTGCCCGTGTACGTCGACAACGACGCCAACCTCGGCGCCCTGGGCGAACTGGTCTGGGGCAGCGGCCGCGGGGTCGGGGACCTGGCCTACATCAAGGTCGCCGGCGGTGTCGGCGCCGGACTCGTCATAGCGGGCCAGATCTACCGTGGCCCCGGCGGTACGGCGGGGGAGATCGGGCACATCACACTGGACGAGTCGGGGCCCGTCTGCCGCTGCGGCAACCGGGGCTGCCTGGAGACCTTCGCGGCGGCCCCCTACGTGCTGCCGCTCCTCCGGCCGAGTCACGGCCCGGACCTGACCATGGAACGGGTCGTGCAGCTGGCGCGGGAGGGCGATCCGGGCTGCCGCCGGGTCGTCTCCGACGTCGGCCGGCACATCGGAAGCGGTGTGGCCAACCTGTGCAACCTGCTGAACCCCAGCAGGGTGGTCCTCGGAGGCAGTCTGGCGGAGGCCGGGGAGCTGGTCCTCGCGCCGATACGCGAGTCCGTCTCCCGGTACGCCATCCCCAGCGCCGCCCGCCGGCTCTCCGTCCTTCCGGGGGCACTGGGAAGCCGGGCCGAGGTGCTGGGGGCACTGGCCCTCGTACTCAGCGAAATGGGTGATTCGACACTTCTGGACAGCTCGGTACCGGCCGGGACGCCTGCCTTCACTTAGATAACGAATGGCACCGTTGTCATCTCGTTAAGGATTTACTCCTTGACGCTGGCGTTGCGGCCGAGTTGACTTCCAGCCACCTCGGCCGCAAGGACGCGGCCTCGTCAGGGAGGTTTCTGAATGAACACGCAGATGCGTCGCGTCGCCGTGGCAGTGAGCGCCGCCGCGATGGCCGTGTCCCTCGCCGCCTGCGGCAGCGCCAAGGAGTCCGGCGAGAACGGCGCCAAGACCGGTGCCGCCAAGGGTGACGCCCTCAAGATCGGTCTCCTGCTCCCGGAGAACCAGACCGCGCGCTACGAGAAGTTCGACAAGCCGCTCATCGAGAAGAAGATCAGCGAGCTGACGAACGGCAAGGCGGAGGTCGTCTACGCCAACGCCAAGCAGGACGCGACGCTGCAGACGCAGCAGGTCGACACGATGATCACCAACAAGGTCGACGCGCTGATCGTGGACGCGGTGGACTCCAAGGCCATCGCGGGCGGTGTGAAGAAGGCGAAGGAGGCCGGCATCCCGGTCGTCGCCTTCGACCGCCTCGCCGAGGGCCCCATCGACGCCTACACCTCCTTCGACAACGAGGAGGTCGGCAAGGTCCAGGGCGAGGCCCTACTCAAGGCGCTGGGCGACAAGCCCAAGAGCGGCCAGATCGTCATGATGAACGGCTCCGTCACCGACCCGAACGCCGCGCTCTTCAAGAAGGGCGCCCACAGCGTCCTCGACGGCAAGGTGAACGTCGGCAAGGAGTACGACACCAAGGAGTGGAAGCCGGAGAACGCCAACGCCAACATGGAGGCGGCGATCTCGGCCCTCGGCAAGGACAAGATCGTCGGCGTCTACTCCGCGAACGACGGCATGGCGGGCGGCATCATCACCGCCCTGAAGGCCGGCGGCTTCGACAAGCTCCCGCCGGTCACCGGCCAGGACGCCGAGCTCGCCGGTGTGCAGCGCATCGTCTCGGGCGAGCAGTTCATGAGCGTCTACAAGCCGTACGCCCCGGAGGCCGCCGCGGCCGCCGAGATGGCCGTGGCGCTCGCCAAGGGCCAGAGCCTGGACGCGATCGCCACGTCCAAGGTCGACAGCCCGACCGCCAAGGGCATCCCGTCGGTGCTCGTCCCGGTCGTCTCGCTGACCAAGGACAACATCAAGGAATCGGTCATCGCGGACGGCGTCTACACCGCCGCCGAGATCTGCACCCCGAAGTTCAAGGCCGCCTGCGACGCGATCGGCCTGAAGTAGGCACCACGTCCCCTGAGGGACGCTCCCTGAAGCCTGGCCGGTGCCCCGCCCCCCTCCAGCCCCCGCTATCGGGGCGGGGCGCCGGACAGAAACGCTTCTCCCCGCTTCTGCTCAACCTCCGCGCCATCCCTCCCGGCGCGGCATCCCGCCGGTCAGGCGGCGAAGGAGATGGTTCACGTGTCCGCTACGCCCGTGCTGGCGTTGCGCGGGGTCTCCAAGCGGTTCGGTGCCGTTCAGGCGCTCACCGACGTAGAGCTTGAGGTCCACGCCGGTGAGGTCGTCGCCCTGGTGGGCGACAACGGCGCCGGAAAGTCCACGCTGGTCAAGACGATCGCCGGCGTGCACCCCATCGATGAGGGCGTCATCGAATGGGAAGGCAGGGCCGTGTCGATCGGCAAGCCGCACGACGCCCAGAACCTGGGCATCGCGACCGTCTACCAGGACCTCGCGCTGTGCGACAACATCGACGTCGTCGGCAACCTGTACCTCGGCCGGGAACTCCGCAAGCGCGGCGTCCTCGACGAGGTCGAGATGGAGCGCCGCTCGCGCGAGCTGCTGAGCACGCTCTCCATCCGCATCCCCAGCGTCCGCATCCCGATCGCCTCGCTCTCGGGCGGTCAGCGGCAGACCGTGGCCATCGCCCGTTCGATGCTCGGCGCGCCCAGGCTCGTCATCCTCGACGAGCCCACCGCGGCGCTCGGCGTCGAGCAGACCGCGCAGGTGCTCGACCTGGTGGAGCGGCTGCGGGAACGCGGCCACGCGGTCATCCTCATCAGCCACAACATGGCCGATGTGAAGGCCGTCGCGGACAGGGTGGCGGTGCTCCGGCTCGGCCGGAACAACGGCGTCTTCGACGTCAAGTCCACCTCGCAGGAAGAGATCATCTCCGCCATCACCGGCGCCACGGACAACGCCGTGACCCGTCGTGCGGCGCGCACCTCGGAGGCGCAGAAGTGAGCATCGACAAGACTCCGGCACCCGCCGGCGGCCGCCACCGGGTGGTCAACCCGGACGCCGCCCACGACGCGGTCACCGCGGTCGACCCCCGCCTCCTCGTGCGCGAGCAGGGCTTCGGCGGCTACATCGCGGAGTTCAAGCGCAAGCTGCACGCCGGCGACCTGGGCTCCATCCCGGTCGTCATCGGCCTGGTCCTGATCTGCGCGATCTTCCAGAGCCTGAACTCGCAGTTCCTCTCCGCGCAGAACCTCAGCAACATCGCGGTCACGATGGTCGCCACCGGCATGATGGCGGTCGGGATCATCTTCGTGCTGCTGCTCGGCGAGATCGACCTGTCCGTGGGCGCCGTCAGTGGCGTTTCGGGCGCGATCGTGGCCGTCCTCAGTGTCACGAACGGGATGAACGAGTGGCTGGCCCTGGTGGTCGCGATCGCGGGTGGCGCGGTCATCGGAGCCCTCCACGGCTTCTTCTTCGCCCGGATCGGCGCGCCCGCCTTCGCCGTCACCCTGGCGGGCCTGCTGTTCTGGCAGGGCTTCATGCTCCAGCTCCTCGGCTCCCAGGGCACGATCAACCTGGACGGCGACGGCGTCGTCGCCAAGCTGACCACGTACTACTTCTCCGACGTGGCGGCGGCCTACGGTCTCGCCGGGCTGGCCGTGGCCCTGTTCTTCCTCTCCGCGTTCCTCGACAGCCGCCGCCGTGACGCGGCCGGCATCCCGTCCCGGCCGCTCGGCGACATCGTGTTCCGCACGGTCCTGCTCGCCGTCGTGTCCTTCGGCGCCGCGTACATGCTCAACCAGTACAAGGGCCTGCCCCTGGCGCTGGTGCTGTTCCTCGTGGTCCTGGTGATCACCGACTTCGTCCTGCGGCGCACCGCCTACGGCCGGAAGATCTTCGCGCTCGGCGGCAGCGTCGAGGCGTCCCGCCGCGCGGGCATCAACGTCACCGCGGTCCGGATCTCGGTCTTCGCCATCGCCGGCACCTTCGCGGCCGTCGGCGGCCTGTTCTGGGCCTCCAAGATCGCCGCCGCCAACCAGAGCGCGGGCGCCGGTGAGCTGCTGATGAACGTCATCGCGGCGGCCGTCATCGGCGGCACCAGCCTCTTCGGCGGCCGCGGCCGCACCTGGAACGCGCTGCTCGGCGTCATGGTGATCGTCTCCATCCAGTACGGTCTGGCGCTGGAGGGCATCGCCACCCCGATCCAGTTCATGATCACCGGTGGTGTGCTCCTCGCCACCGTCGTGATCGACTCGGTCACGCGCAAGACGCAGAAGACCGCCGGCCGCGCGTAGCGGCCACCGCCAGCAGTGCCCGGCGCCGGAACCGGTGCCGGGCACTGCTGCGTGTTCTCCCGGGGAGCCGCGGCCGTCCCCCGGGGGCCTCCGTGTCCTCCGATGGCGTGACGCGGAACGCACCGCCCGATGACAGCGGCCGGGAGCGGAACATTAGACTCGGCAGATCGGCAAGCTCGACCAGCTCAAACGCAAGGAGGCACGGTGACGCAGCCGCGCGTAGCGCGTCGTTCAAGGGTGGCGGTGGGCGACAGGTGGGAGCTGCTTACCCGTATCAGAGGACCGCGTGACCTGGACCGGCTCGGCCCGGAGCAGCTCGACCGGCTGGCCGCGGAGATCCGCACCTTTCTCGTGGACGCCGTCTCCAAGACCGGCGGCCATCTCGGCCCCAACCTCGGCGTGGTCGAGCTGACCATCGCCCTGCACCGCGTCTTCGACTCACCGAACGACAAGGTCCTCTTCGACACCGGGCACCAGAGCTATGTCCACAAGCTGCTGACCGGGCGCCAGGACTTCTCCCGGCTCCGTGCCAAGGGGGGTCTGTCCGGTTACCCCTCGCGCGCCGAGTCCGAGCACGACGTCATCGAGAACTCGCACGCCTCGACGGTCCTCGGCTGGGCGGACGGCCTCGCCAAGGCCAACGAGGTGCTGAAGAAGGACGACCACGTCGTCGCGGTCATCGGTGACGGGGCCCTCACCGGCGGTATGGCCTGGGAGGCGCTGAACAACATCGCGGACGCCAAGGACCGCCCGCTCGTCATCGTCGTCAACGACAACGAGCGCTCCTACTCCCCGACGATCGGCGGCCTCGCCAACCACCTGGCCACCCTGCGCACCACCGACGGCTACGAGCGCTTCCTCGCCCGCGGCAAGGACATCCTGGAGCGCACCCCCGTCGTCGGCAGGCCGCTCTACGAGACCCTGCACGGCGCCAAGAAGGGCCTGAAGGACTTCATCGCCCCGCAGGGCATGTTCGAGGACCTCGGCCTGAAGTACGTCGGCCCCATCGACGGCCACGACATCGAGGCCCTGGAGTCCGCGCTGACCCGCGCCAAGCGGTTCGGCGGCCCGGTCATCGTGCACTGCCTCACCGAGAAGGGCCGCGGCTACCAGCACGCGGAGCAGGACGAGGCCGACCGCTTCCACGGCATCGGCCCGATCCACCCCGACACCGGCCTGCCGGTGAAGGCTTCGGCGGTCAGCTGGACGTCCGTCTTCGGCGACGAGATGGTCAAGCTCGGCCGGGAGCGCGAGGACATCGTCGCCATCACCGCGGCGATGCTCCAGCCCGTCGGCCTGAAGAAGTTCGCCGAGACCTTCCCCGAGCGCGTGTTCGACGTCGGTATCGCCGAGCAGCACGCGGCGACCTCGGCCGCCGGTCTGGCCACCGGCGGGCTCCACCCGGTCTTCGCCGTCTACGCCACCTTCCTCAACCGCGCCTTCGACCAGGTGCTGATGGACGTCGCCCTGCACGGGTGCGGGGTCACGTTCGTCCTGGACCGGGCCGGCGTCACCGGCGACGACGGCGCCTCCCACAACGGCATGTGGGACATGTCGATCCTCCAGGTCGTCCCGACCCTGCGGATGGCCGCCCCGCGGGACGCCGAGCAGCTGCGCGCCCAGCTCCGCGAGGCCGTCGAGGTCGAGGACGCGCCGACCGTGGTCCGTTACTCCAAGGGCGTGGTCGGCCCCGCGGTCCCGGCCGTCGGCCGCGTCGGCGGCATGGACGTCCTGCGCGAGCCGGGCACCGTCCCCCATGGCCCTTCGGGCATGGGAGGTACCCCCGGGCCCGACGTCCTCCTCGTCTCCGTCGGCGCCCTGGCGCCGATGTGCCTGGAGGTCGCCGACCTCCTCGACAAGCAGGGCATCTCCACCACCGTCGTCGACCCCCGCTGGGTCAAGCCGGTCGACGAGGCCCTCGCCCCGCTCGCCGAGCGGCACCGGGTCGTCGTCACCGTCGAGGACAACGGCCGTGTCGGCGGTGTCGGCGCCGCCGTGTCCCAGGCACTGCGCGACGCCGGAGTGGACCTGCCGCTGCGCGACTTCGGCATCCCGCCGCGCTTCCTCGACCACGCCTCCCGCAAGGAGGTCATGGCGGAGATCGGGCTGACCGCTCCGGACATCGCCCGCCAGGTCACCGGTCTCGTCGCCAGGCTGGACGGCCGACTCGACGACGAGCCCAGCAGGACCGCCGAGCCGGCGCGGGACTGAGCGGGCGCGCCGCCCGGCGCGCACCCGGTGGACGGAGTCGGATTGGGCCGGTCGGAGTACCGTGAGAGGTTTCCGGCCGGTCCTTTCGTGTGAACCGGACTCCGTGGGCGGGCGAGGTCCCGCACTCCTCTCGATCATGGCCACACGGCCATGGGTACGGAGGTACGCCGGTGAGCACACAGCAGCAGCCCCCGCGGAGCACCGGGGCGTTCCGGACCAAGACGGTCGAGCAGTCGATCCGGGACACGGAGGAGCCGGAGCACGCGCTCAAGAAGTCACTCTCCGCCTGGGACCTCACCGTATTCGGCGTCGGTGTCATCATCGGCACGGGCATCTTCGTCCTGACGGGTATCGCCGCCAGGGAGAACGCCGGGCCCGCGACCGCTCTGTCCTTCGTCGCCGCGGGCGTCGTCTGCGCCCTCGCCGCGCTCTGCTACGCCGAGTTCGCGTCCACCGTTCCGGTGGCAGGCTCGGCCTACACCTTCTCTTACGCCTCGATCGGCGAACTCCCCGCCTGGATCATCGGCTGGGACCTGGTCCTGGAGTTCGCCCTCGGCACGGCGGTGGTGGCGGTCGGCTGGTCCGGGTACGCGCGCGCCCTCCTGGAGACCAACCTCGGCTGGCAGATGCCCGCCGCGCTCTCCGGGCCCGACGCGGGAGGCCACTTCGACCTGCTGGCCTTCCTGCTGATCCTGGCGCTGACCGCGGTCCTCGTCATCGGCATGAAGCTGTCCGCCCGGATCACCGCGATCGTCGTCGCGATCAAGGTCATCGTGGTGCTGCTGGTCATCGTCGCCGGCGCCTTCTTCATCAAGGCGGACAACTACGTGCCGTTCATCCCCCCGGCCCAGCCGCAGGAGACGGGCGGCGGCCTCGCGGCGCCGCTGGTGCAGGCGCTGTTCGGCTACGAGCCCACCAACTTCGGCGTCATGGGCATCTTCACCGCGGCCGCCATCGTCTTCTTCGCCTTCATCGGCTTCGACGTCGTCGCCACCGCCGCCGAGGAGACCAGGAGCCCCCAGCGGGACATGCCGCGCGGAATCCTGGGCTCCCTCTTCATCTGCACCCTGCTGTACGTGGCCGTGACCATCGTCGTCACCGGTATGCAGCACTACACGGAGATGTCGGAGACGGCCCCGCTCGCCGACGCCTTCAAGGCGGTCGACCAGCCCTTCTTCGCCGGCGCCATCAGCCTCGGCGCGGTCGTGGGGCTCATCACCGTCTGCATGATCCTGCTGCTGGGCCAGACCCGGGTGTTCTTCGCGATGAGCCGCGACGGACTGCTGCCGCGCTTCTTCTCCGTCACCCACCCGAAGTTCCGCACGCCCCACCGGGCGACCATCGTGCTCGGCGTGGTGATCGCGCTCATCGCGGGTTTCACCAGCCTCGAGGCGCTCGCCGCCCTGGTGAACATCGGCACGCTCTTCGCCTTCGTCATCGTGGCCCTCGGCGTCATCATCCTCCGCAACACCCGGCCGGACCTGCACCGCGCGTTCCGGACCCCTTGGGTGCCGGTGCTGCCCATCGTGTCGATCGCGGCGTCGCTCTGGCTGATGCTGAACCTCCCGGCGGAGACCTGGCTGCGGTTCGCCGTGTGGATGGCGATCGGCGTGGTCGTCTACTACCTGTACGGCCGCTCCCACAGCCGTCTCGGCAAGCTGGGCAGGAACGCCGAGTACTGATTGGTAGGGGCGAGCGGGCGGGTCAGCCGCGGCGGACCGTGCGCGGCCCCACGACCCGTGCGCCCAGTGCCTCGACCCGGTCCCGCAGCCCCCGGTCGGCCGTGACCACGACGGTGGGACGGCCGGCGTTCTCCCGGACCAGTTCCACGACGCGGTCGTCCCCACTGCCGGTCGCGGCCTCGACCCGTACGCCGGGGACGGGCCCGACGCCCCTCGCACGGCCCTCGACGACCAGGACCACCTCGACCGGACCGGGGTGCCCGGGGATGCCCTCCTCGGCGAGCGGGACCAGTCCGTCGCGCAGCCGCTCGGCCGCGCCCCGGCGGTCGCGCCACCAGCCGTCCGGTACCGAACCGACCACGTTCGCGCCATCGACGATCAGGAGAGGGACCATGGCGGAAGCGTGTCACAGGACCGGTCCGCGGGCGGGCGAACCGGTCTGCCGCCGGGTGTTATCGTCACGTGAATCAAGAGATTGCACGGCGCTCGGGGAAGGTGGGCAACGGGCCATGTCATTGCGGTCTGCGCGGCGGTCGAAGCGTCGGACGGGCACCCCGCCCGACAGCGTGGGCGCCGAAGGCCGGCATCGCCGGGCGGCCCGGGCGACGACCTCGCTGCCGGCCGACCCCTCGCTCCCGTCGACCGCCGGCTGGCTGCTGCGCGGCAAGGACGGACGGCTCTCCGCGTACACGCCGGCCGCCGACGGCGTCCTGCGCTGGACGGAGAAGCGGCCCGGCGGGCCCGAGTGGACCGGCCCCGAACTGTTCCCCGCCCCCGGCATCCTGCCGTACCTGGCGATCGCCCAGGGCTCGGACGGCTATGTGCAGCTCGTCGCGCTGCGGCGCACCCCGCTCCCCGGCGGCGAGGTCGCCACGGACGTCGTGCAGGCCATCCAGTACCAGTCCGGGCGCCCCCTGCGGGACTGGTACGCGCTCGGCACCCCGTACGCCCAGGACCGCGCCCTCGCGGCCACCACAGGGCTCCCCGCCGCCGTCGTGGACTCGGAGGGCTCCCTCCACGTCTTCGTGCGCAACGCGGGCGGCGGTGTCTGCGGCCGGGCGCAGGTGCCGAACGGCAAGTGGAACAAGTGGGCCGACCTCAAGGGCAGCGGCACGCTCGGCCTGCCCGCCGCGACGGTCACCGACCACGGGCTGATGGAGGTCCTCGCCCCGACGGAGGACGCCGTGCTGCGGTGGGACCAGGAGACCCAGGGCGTGAAGTTCCAGCGCGCCGACGACATCGCGTTCTCCGCCGCCAACGGCTCCGTCAGCTCCGAGCGCACCGGCCGCGAGCGGCTGACCCACTTCTGGCGCGACGCGGCCACGGGCGCCGTCCACGCCTGGCGGGAGGGCATGGCCGCGCCCGCGGCCCTCGGCGGCGAGGGCGGCACCGGACCGGTCGCCGTGCTCCGTACCCCCGTCGACGGGCAGGACTGCACGATCCTCGCCCAGCGCGGCGCCGACGGCCGCCCGGCCCTCGCCGCGTACCCGACGGAGGAGGAGTCCGCCGGCCTCAACTGGACGCCCACGGGCGACGCTTGTGCCGGCGCCCCGGCCCTCGCCATCGACGGCACCGGCCGCGTCGTCCTCGCCGCCCTCGGCGCCGACGGCTCCCTGCGCGTGACCCGGCAGAAGTCGGAGTCGGGGCTGGCGATGGAGGCGTGGACGCGGGCGTGAGGCCCGCGCCCCCGGCCGGGGGCGCACCGGGGACGGACGCACGAGAACGGGCCGTACGGGATCCCTCCCGTACGGCCCGTTCCTGTCGGCCCGCATGGCCGCCGCACCGTCACCGGTGCGGCGGCCATGCGGTCATGTGGTCACGCGGGGACGCTCGCCACACCCTGCGCCAGGAACCTCTTGCCGTTGACGCGCTCGCTGACGCCCTCGCGGTCCAGGTACGGCGTGATGCCGCCCAGGTGGAAGGGCCAGCCGGCGCCGGTGATCAGGCACAGGTCGATGTCCTGCGCCTCGGCGACGACACCCTCCTCCAGCATCAGCCCGATCTCCTGCGCCACCGCGTCGAGGACACGGGCGCGGACCTGCTCCTCCGTCAGGACGCTGTCGCCCTGCTTCAGCAGCGCGGCGACCTCCGGGTCCAACTCCGGCCTGCCGCTGTCGTACACGTAGAAGCCGCGCTTGCCGGCCTCGACGACCGCCCTCAGGTTCGGGGAGACGGTGAAGCGCTCCGGGAAGGCGCGGTTCAGCGTCTCGGACACGTGCAGACCGATCGCCGGGCCGACCAGCTCCAGCAGCACCAGCGGGGACATCGGCAGACCGAGCGGCTCGATCGCCTTCTCGGCGGTGGCGACCGGGGTGCCCTCGTCGATGACGTTCTGGATCTCGCCCATGAAGCGGGTCAGGATGCGGTTCACGACGAACGCAGGGGCGTCCTTGGTGAGCACCGCGGTCTTCTTCAGCTTCTTGGCGACGGCGAAGGCCGTGGCCAGGGAGGCGTCGTCGGTCTGCTCACCGCGGACGATCTCCAGCAGCGGCAGGATCGCGACCGGGTTGAAGAAGTGGAAGCCGACCACGCGCTCCGGGTTCCGGAGCTTCGAGGCCATCTCCGACACCGACAGCGAGGAGGTGTTGGTGGCGAGGATCGCGTGCGCTGGGGCGACGGCCTCGACCTCCGCGAACACCTTCTGCTTGACCGTCATCTCCTCGAACACGGCCTCGATGACGAAGTCCGCGTCCGCGAAGCCCTCGGCCTTGTCCAGGACACCGGTCACCAGCGCCTTGAGGCGGTTGGCCTTGTCCTGGTTGATGCGGCCCTTGCCAAGCAGCTTCTCGATCTCGGCGTGGACATAGCCCACACCCTTGTCGACGCGCTCCTGGTCGATGTCGGTGAGGACCACCGGCACCTCCAGGCGGCGCAGGAACAGGAGCGCCAGCTGGGAGGCCATCAGACCGGCGCCGACGACACCGACCTTGGTGACCGGGCGGGCCAGCGACTTGTCCGGGGCGCCGGCGGGGCGCTTGCCGCGCTTCTGCACCAGGTTGAAGGCGTAGATGCCGGAACGCAGTTCGCCGCCCATGATGAGGTCCGCCAGTGCGGTGTCCTCGGCGTCGAAGCCCTTCTGCAGGTCGCCGTCCTTGGCGGCCTCGATGATGTCGAGGGCGCGGTAGGCGGCCGGAGCGGCACCGTGCACCTTGGAGTCGGCGATGGACCGGCCCTTGGCGACGGCCTGGTCCCAGGCCTCGCCGCGGTCGATCTCGGGGCGCTCCACCACGATCTCGCCCTTGAGGACGGAAGCGGTCCAGATCAGCGACTGCTCCAGGAAGTCCGCGCCCTCGAAGATCGCGTCTGCGATGCCGAGTTCGTGCACCTGGACGCCCTTGAGCTGCTTGTTCTGGTTGAGCGAGTTCTCGATGATCACCGAGACTGCGCGGTCCGCCCCGATCAGGTTCGGCAGGATCGTGCAGCCGCCCCAGCCGGGAACCAGACCGAGGAAGACCTCGGGCAGCGAGAAGGCCGGCAGGGCCTTGGAGACCGTGCGGTAGGAGCAGTGCAGACCCACCTCCACGCCGCCGCCCATCGCCGCGCCGTTGTAGTAGGCGAAGGTCGGGACGGCGAGCGAGGACAGCCGCTTGAAGACGTCGTGACCGCCCTTGCCGATGGCGAGAGCGTCCGAGTGCTGCTTCAGCAGCTCGACGCCCTTGAGGTCGGCGCCGACGGCGAAGATGAACGGCTTGCCGGTGATGCCGGCGCCGACGATCGCGCCCTCGGCCGCCTCCTTCTCCACCTGGTCGATCGCGGTGCTGAGGTTCGCCAGCGACTGCGGGCCGAAGGTCGTCGGCTTGGTGTGGTCCAGGCCGTTGTCCAGCGTGATGAGGGCGAACCGGCCCGCGCCGCCGGGGAGGTCGAGGTGGCGCACGTGCGCCTGGGTGACGACCTCGTCCGGGAACAGCTCGGCCGCGCCCTTCAGGAGCTCTGAGGTGGTGCTCATGCCGCAACCTCGCTTCGCTCGGTGGGGCATGCGCACATGCTGCACCTCTCCATGGTTCGCTCGCTGCGCTCGGTCACTTGTTGCCTCCGGCGTCCTTGTGGTGCGGGTTCTCCCAGATCACGGTGGCGCCCATGCCGAAGCCGACGCACATCGTGGTGAGGCCGTAGCGGACCTCCGGCTGCTCCTCGAACTGCCGCGCCAGCTGCGTCATCAGACGCACGCCGGAGGAGGCCAGCGGGTGGCCGAAGGCGATGGCGCCGCCGTACTGGTTCACCCGGGCGTCGTCGTCGGCGATGCCGTAGTGCTCGAGGAAGGCGAGCACCTGGACGGCGAACGCCTCGTTGATCTCGAACAGGCCGATGTCGTCGATGGACAGCCCCGCCTGCGCGAGGGCCTTCTCCGTCGCGGGGATCGGACCGTAGCCCATGACCTCGGGCTCGACGCCGGCGAAGGAGTACGAGACCAGGCGCATCTTGACGGGGAGGTTGTTCTCCCGGGCGAAGTCCTCGGAGGCGATCAGCGAGGCGGTGGCGCCGTCGTTGAGGCCCGCTGCGTTGCCGGCGGTGACGCGGCCGTGGACGCGGAAGGGCGTCTTGAGGCCCTTGAGGTTGTCCAGCGTGGTGCCCGGGCGCATCGGCTCGTCGGCGGTGACCAGGCCCCAGCCGGTCTCGCCGGCCTCGCCCGCGGCGGAGCCGCCGTCGGGTACAGCGGTGCGGCGCACCGACACCGGTACCAGGTCCTGCTGGATCTTGCCGTCGGCGTACGCCTTGGCGGCCTTCTCCTGCGAGCGCACGGCGTACTCGTCGGCCCGCTGCTTGGTGATCGTGGGGTAGCGGTCGTGCAGATTCTCGGCGGTCATGCCCATGAACAGGGCGGACTGGTCGACGAGCTTCTCCGACACGAAGCGCGGGTTCGGGTCCACGCCCTCGCCCATCGGGTGGCGGCCCATGTGCTCCACACCGCCGGCGATGGCGACGTCGTACGCGCCGAAGGCGACGGACCCGGCGACCGAGGTCACGGCGGTCAGCGCGCCCGCGCACATGCGGTCGATGGAGTAGCCCGGGACGGACTGCGGCAGACCCGCGAGGATGCCGGCGGTGCGGCCGATGGTCAGGCCCTGGTCGCCGATCTGCGTGGTCGCGGCGATGGCGACCTCGTCGATCTTCTTGGGGTCGAGGTCCGGGTTGCGGCGCAGCAGCTCCCGGATGGCCTTCACGACGAGATCGTCGGCACGGGTCTCGTGGTAGATGCCCTTCGGGCCCGCCTTGCCGAACGGGGTGCGGACGCCGTCGACGAAGACGACGTCCCTGACGGTACGAGGCACGATGGCTCTCCTCCAGGGTGCGGGGTGGCACTGCTGCGTGGCGCGCGGCTAAGCGTGCGCTTGCTGCCTTCATGCTACTTGCGGGTAACCGGGTTGCCCACCCCTCGCGGCGGGAGCGGCGAACGTCACACGCGAGAGCTTCGCGCCACCGGCGTCGACGCCCCGCAGGCACCCCGGACCGGTCGCGCGCACGGGGTCCAGCCCACGGGGTCCCGCGCACCGTGCGACACGCCTGCGCGGCGTCTCCCGTGCGGGGCGCGGCGGTTGGGGACGGGCGGGGGTGTCCGCGGGCCCGCGGGCCCGTCCTCGGCGCCGGGGGTGCACGGCTTCCGCGGCGCGCACCGGGCGGACGGCCGTACGTGGCGGCGACGCCTTTCCCACCGGTGCGCCCACGGGCCGCGGAAGGAGTCCGAGCGCGGAGGGGCGTGCTCGGGACGTTCCGTCATGTGCCGCGCCCCAACCGGACCGCGGCCGGTGCACGGTCGGGGGCCGGACCCCATGCCGTCCCGCCTGCGGGCCGGAGGCCCCCGGACGCCGCACCTGCCCCGGAGGCAGCGCACCGCGACGGGCGCCGCGCGTGCGGCGCCGTGCAGGGACGTGCGACGCCCGGAGCCCGCGCGGTACGGCGTCAGGGAGTCGCCTGGAGCGCCCTCGTCAGGAGCGGCGTCACCAGTTCGACCTGCCACGGCCGCGCACCCAGCGCGGCCAGTGCCGAGGCGACCGCCTCCGGGTCCGGTTCCACCGGCGGCTCCCAGCACAGGCGCCGCACCGTGTCCGGAGTGATCAGGTTCTCCTGGGGCAGGTTCAGCTGCTCCGCCAGCGCGGACACCGCCGCCCGCGCCGCGGACAGCCGTGCCGCCGCCACCGGGTCCTTGTCCGCCCAGGAGCGCGGCGGGGGCGGTCCGGCCACTGGCTGCCCCGGCTGCGGCAGCTCCGCCTCCGACAGTGCACGCGCCCGGTCCACCGCCGACTGCCACTGCTCCAGCTGCCGCCGGCCCATGCGGTGCCCGAACCCGGGCAGGGCCGTGAGTGCGTGCACGTTCAGCGGGAGCGCCAGCGCCGCCTCGATGATCGCCGCGTCGCCGAGCACCTTGCCGGGGGACACGTCGCGGCGTTGCGCCACCTTGTCCCGGGCCGTCCACAGTTCCCGTACGACGGCCATCTGACGGCGGCGGCGGACCTTGTGCATGCCCGACGTGCGCCGCCACGGGTCCTTGCGCGGGGGTGCGGGCGGGGCCGAGGCGATGGTGTCGAACTCCTGCCGCGCCCACTCCAGCTTCCCCTGCCGGTCCAGTTCCTTCTCCAGCGCGTCCCGCAGGTCCACGAGCAGCTCGACGTCGAGCGCCGCGTACCGCAGCCAGGGCTCGGGGAGGGGGCGGGTGGACCAGTCCACCGCCGAGTGGCCCTTCTCCAGGGCGTAGCCGAGCACCGACTCGACCATGGCCCCGAGGCCCACCCGGGGGAAGCCCGCGAGCCGCCCGGCGAGTTCGGTGTCGAAGAGCCTCGTCGGCAGCATGCCTATTTCGCGCAGACACGGGAGGTCCTGGGTGGCCGCGTGGAGGATCCACTCGGTGCCGGCGAGGGCGTCGCCGAGCGGGGAGAGGTCGGGGCAGCCGACCGGGTCGACGAGCGCGGTGCCGGCGCCCTGGCGGCGCAGCTGCACGAGGTATGCGCGCTGCCCGTAGCGGTAGCCGGACGCGCGTTCGGCGTCGACGGCGACGGGGCCGGTGCCGGCGGTGAACGCGGCGACGACGGACTCCAGTGCCTCGGGTGTGGAGACCACCGGAGGGATGCCCTCCCGCGGCTCCAGCAGGGGGATCGGCGCCCCTTCGTCAGAGACGCCGTCGTCCGGGGGGCCGCCCCCGGTGGTGCGCAGGTCCGGCTCTGCTGCGGTCTCTTGGGCGTCGGTCACCTGTCAAGGGTATCCGTGAACGGCAAGCGCCCGTCGACGGAACGTTCCGTCGACGGGCACCGGACCGGTGTAGAGGAGGCTCAGTGGATGATGCCGGTACGCAGCGCCACGGCCACCATGCCGGCACGGTCGCCGGTGCCCAGCTTGCGCGCGATGCGGGCCAGGTGGCTCTTCACCGTCAGCGCGGACAGGCCCATCGAGACGCCGATCGCCTTGTTCGACTGCCCCTCGGCGACCAGCCGGAGCACCTCCACCTCGCGGCCGGACAGCTCGCGGTAGCCGCCAGGGTGGCTCGGGGCGCCGGGGGGACGGCGGTGCAGCCGGGCGGCCGCGGCGCCGATCGGGGCGGCTCCGGGGCGGGTGGGGTGGCCGAGGTTGGTGCGCGTACCGGTCACGACGTAGCCCTTGACCCCACCGGCCAGCGCGTTGCGGACCGCGCCGATGTCGTCGGCGGCGGAGAGGGCGAGGCCGTTGGGCCAGCCCGCGGCGCGGGTTTCGGACAGCAGGGTCAGCCCGCTGCCGTCGGGCAGGTGGACGTCGGCCACGCAGATGTCGCGCGGGTTGCCGACGCGGGGACGGGCCTCCGCGATGGACGACGCCTCGATGACATCGCGCACCCCGAGCGCCCACAGGTGGCGGGTGACGGTGGAGCGGACGCGCGGGTCGGCCACGACGACCATGGCCGTCGGCTTGTTCGGGCGGTAGGCGACCAGGCTTGCGGGCTGCTCGAGGAGAACGGACACCAGGCCTCCTGGGAAGGTGGGGGACGGAGCCGGCTCGGGGATGAAGCCGGGGCGAACCGTGCTTGATGGGTCACCACCTCTTCGGCAGCAAACCTGGTCGCCTTTAGAGAAAGATCACGATTTGGTGAGTAACAATTCCGGCAATTAGGACGCGTGATCGATCATGCTGCGATCCTGTCCGGACATCCCCGGTGCCCTTCCGCGCCCCGGACCTGCGGCCGGCACCGCCGTCTCGGATCCCGGGCGGACGGCCACCGGAGGCACCCGGAGCCCGCCGCGCCGGCGGATCCGCCGATGACCCGCGCACCCCCGTCGCGACCGCACCGTGCGCCGCCCGGCGGACCGGCGCGCCTTTGGGCGCTTGCACTCGCCCCCACCGCACCGCGCGCCGCCGCTCCGCCTTCTCGCGCCCGTGCTCCGGCGCGCCGGGTGCCCACCGGAGCTACGGCGCGTGCGGGCCCCGGCGCTGCGGCAGTGTGACGACGCCCGCCGTCGTGCCGTCGGGGACGCCCGCCGGCGGCAGTCCGGCGATCTGGCAGAGCAGGTCGCACCAGGCCGCGAGGTGCGCCGCGGTGTCCGGCGCCCCGTCACGGCCCTCGCGAGGGGTCCAGGACGCCCGGATCTCGATCTGCGTCGCCGGGCGGCGTTCCGCGAGTCCACCGAAGTAGTGAGACCCCGCCCGGGTGACGGTGCCGCTCGGCTCCCCGTACGAGAGGTTCCGCGCCTCCAGCGCGCCGGTCAGCCACGACCAGCACACCTCCGGCAGCAGCGGGTCCGCCGCCATCTCCGGCTCCAGCTCGGCGCGCACCAGCGTCACCAGCCGGAACGTGCCCTGCCACGCGTCGTGCCCGGCCGGGTCGTGCAGCAGGACCAGCCGGCCGTCCGCGAGGTCCTCGTCGTCGTCGTCGACGACCGCCGCCTCCAGGGCGTACGCGTGCGGGGCGAGGCGCTGCGGCGGCCGGGCCGGGTCCACCTCGATCCCGGGCCGCGGCCGTGCCGCGCGCAGCGCGTCGACCGCGAGGCGGAACGCCCGCGGCACGGAGTTCCGCTCGGCGCCGTCCGTGTCCTCGGCGCCGTCGGATGGATCGGAGAACTGTCCCTGAGCCGCAGCCATGCGGGGAAGAGTAGGCGGAACGCGGGCCCGGCGCAGGGAGGGACACCCACCCGCGCATGCTCCGTGCGCGCACATGCGAAGATTCTGGGCGTGAGCGCCAACGACCTTCCCCCGGCTCGGGGCACCGCCCCCGCCGGGGACGCCCCGTCCGAGGGCCAGCAGACGACGACCGACGCCCTGCGGGACTCCGCCTTCCTGAAGGCGTGCCGACGCGAACCCGTGCCGCACACACCGGTGTGGTTCATGCGGCAGGCGGGACGGTCGCTGCCCGAGTACCTGAAGGTGCGCGAGGGCATCCCGATGCTGGAGTCGTGCATGCGGCCCGAGCTCGTCACCGAGATCACGCTGCAGCCGGTGCGCCGACACAAGGTGGACGCCGCGATCTACTTCAGCGACATCGTCGTGCCGCTCAAGGCCATCGGCATCGACCTCGACATCAAGCCCGGCGTCGGCCCGGTCGTCGCCGAGCCGATCCGCCGCCGCGAGGACCTCGCCCGGCTGCGCGACCTGACCCCCGAGGACGTCGCGTACGTCACCGAGGCGATCGGGATGCTCACCGGTGAGCTCGGCGCCACCCCGCTCATCGGCTTCGCCGGCGCCCCGTTCACCCTCGCCAGCTACCTCGTCGAGGGCGGCCCGTCCCGCAACCACGAGCACACCAAGGCCCTCATGTACGGCGACCCGCAGCTGTGGGCCGACCTGCTCGACCGGCTCGCCGGGATCACCTCGGCCTTCCTGAAGGTGCAGATCGAGGCCGGCGCCTCCGCGGTGCAGCTCTTCGACTCCTGGGTCGGCGCGCTGGCCCCCGCGGACTACCGCCGCTTCGTCATGCCCGCGTCCGCGAAGGTCTTCGCCGCGGTCGAGGGGTACGGTGTGCCGCGCATCCACTTCGGCGTCGGGACCGGTGAACTGCTCGGCCCGATGGGCGAGGCCGGCGCGGACGTCGTCGGCGTCGACTGGCGCGTGCCGCTCGACGAGGCGGCCCGCCGCGTCGGGCCCGGCAAGGCGCTCCAGGGCAACCTGGACCCGGCGGTGCTGTTCTCCACCCGAGAGGCCGTCGAGGCCAGGACCCGCGAGGTCCTGGACGCGGCACACGGCCTTGAGGGCCACGTCTTCAACCTCGGCCACGGCGTGCTGCCGACGACGGACCCCGACGCCCTGACCCGGCTCGTGGAGTACGTCCACACCCGGACGGCGCGCTAGGTGTTCTGTCCCGGGAGGTTGTGGACGGTGAGGCAGATCTCGGTTGAGGGATCTTGAACGGGTGAGGGCCTTCCGGGTTCGGTGTGGATTGCGATATCTGCACCGACCATCAGAAGGCCCTCATGCCCCACCGTGATGCACCCCTGACCGAGACCGGACGACTGCGCCTGGCCCGAACGGCCGACGCGCTTGATCGGCGTCCGGAACCCCGGTCGCCGAGGCGCGGCAGATCTACCGAAGGATTGCTGGCGCAGGACACTAGCTGGGCGTGGTCGGTTTCTCCTGTACCTGCTGCACCGCCCGTTGCTCTCCGTGCTGTCCGGGCCCATGGCGCGCGTGGGACAACCCCCGCGGAGCCGCGCAGTTGCTCTGGCTGCTCGCCTTCCCCGTCGTCCTGTTCGTGCTGAGCGCCCTCACCTACCACCTGGTGGAGCTGCCCGGACCGCGGCTCGGCCGACGGCATCGAGCCGTTGCCGCGGCGCGCGGACGACGACCGGGCGGTGCCTGCGAAGACCGAGGAGCAGCGGGTACCGGTCTGACCGCCTCGGGGGGTCGGCGCGGCTCCCCGCACGTCCCGCGCCGCGCCACCGAGCGGCGCCGGCCCCGCACCTCGCGCAGCCCGCGACGTGTCCGGGTCAGCCGCTCGCGGCGCGCACGGCCGCCGCCGCCTTCCGTGCCGCCACCAGCACCGGGTCCCACACCGGGGAGAACGGCGGTGCGTAGCCGAGGTCCAGGGCGGTCATCTGCTCCACCGTCATCCCGGCGGTCAGTGCGACCGCCGCGACGTCCACCCGCTTCGCCGCGCCCTCACGCCCCACGATCTGCACGCCCAGCAGGCGTCCCGTGCGGAGCTCGGCGAGCATCTTGACGGTCATCGGGGCAGCGTCCGGGTAGTAGCCCGCCCGGCTCGTCGACTCGACGGTCACCGTCACGAAGCGCAGCCCCACCTCGCGGGCGTCCTTCTCGCGCAGACCCGTGCGGGCGATCTCCAGGTCGCACACCTTGCTCACGGCCGTGCCGACGACCCCCGGGAAGGTCGCGTAGCCGCCGCCCACGTTGGCGCCGATGACCTGGCCGTGCTTGTTCGCGTGCGTACCGAGAGCGACGTGGCGCTCCCGGCCCGACACCAGGTCGTGCACCTCGACGCAGTCGCCGCCGGCCCAGACGTTCTCGTGACCGCGCACCCGCATGGCACGGTCCGTGAGCAGCCCCCCGTACACCCCGAGGGGGAGGCCGGCCGCCCCCGCGAGGGTCGTCTCCGGCTCCACGCCGATCCCCAGCACCACCACGTCGGCCGGGTACTCCCCCTCGGCCGTCGACACCGCACGCACCCGGCCGTCCCCGCCGGTCGGGATGCCCGTCACATCGGCGCCGTCGACGGTGGTGATGCCCAAGGCGTCCATCGCCTCGTGCACCAGCAGGCCCATGTCGGGGTCCAACGTCGCCATCGGCTGCTCCCCGCGGTTGACGACCGTGACGTCGAAGCCGCGTTTCAGCAGCGCTTCCGCCATTTCCACACCGATGTAGCCGGCGCCGACGACCACCGCGCGGCGGCCCGCCGTCCTGCCGAGCGCGTCCAGCAGTGCCTGGCCGTCGTCGAGGGTCTGCACGCCGTGCACCCCCGGGGCGTCGATCCCGGGCAGCCGAGGCCGCACCGGCCGGGCACCGGTCGCGATGACGAGCTTGTCGAAGCCCGTCCACGTCTCGGTGCCCGCCACCAGGTCCCGGGACCTGACCCGCTGGGCCCCGACGTCGATCTCCGTGACCTCGTGGCGCGTCCGGAGGTCGATACCGCGCTCCCGGTGTTCCTCGGGCGTCCGTGCGATGAGCGAGTCCCGCTCCGCCACGTCGCCGCCGATCCAGTACGGGATGCCGCACGCCGAGTACGAGGCGAAGGGGGAGCGCTCGAAGGCGACGATCTCCAGTTCCCCCGGACCTCTGAGCCTGCGCGCCCCCGACGCGGCGGACATCCCCGCCGCGTCGCCGCCGACGACCACCATGCGTTCCATGCGGAACACGCTACGGGGGAGCGGCCGTTCAGTCCTGCCCGGGGCCCTGCGCCGACGAGGTGCCGGAATCCCGGGCGGTCCGCCGCGCCCGCATCGGCCGGACCAGCCACCGCCACACCGCGTACGGCAGCGCGAGCGCCGCGCCGAACGGGAACACCGCGGCCACCACCGCGGCCGCCCACCGGGCGGTCGACGCCAGCGCGTCCCAGCCACCCGACAGCGCGTCCAGGAAGCCCGGAGCGCCCTCCTCGCCCGGACGCTCCCGCTTCTCGGGCTCGGACAGCCGCAGCGTGATCGTCGCCATCGCCGTCCGGTCCTCCAGCGAAGCCTGGCGGGCCAGCAGGGACTCCAGCTCGGCCTGACGCCTGCTCAGCTCTCCCTCCAGCGTGACGACGTCCGACAGCTTCGTCGCCCGGTCCATCAGCGCCCGCACCCGTGCCACGCTCGCCCGCTGCGTCGCGACCCGGCTCTCCACGTCGACGACCTGGTCCGTGACGTCCTTGGCGTCCGCCTTGCGGGACAGCAGTTTCCCCGAACCCGAGAGCCGGGCGAGGACCGACGCGTACCGGTCCTGCGGCACCCGCAGCACCACCGTGGACTCGACGCGGTCCCCGTCGACCCGCTCCGTGGACTCGTCGGCGACATGCCCGCCGGCTCCCTCGACCGCGGTACGGACGCCCGCGAGCGCGCGGGCGGCGTCCCCGACCTCAACGGCCAGCTCGGCGGTCCTGATGACGTGCGTCGCGGGCAGCCGCCGCCCGCCGCCGTCACCGGGCCCGCCGGCCTTCGGCCCCGCGGCTCCGGCCGCGGCGTCGGCGGCCGCGCCGGGGGCATCGGCCTTCGAGCCCCCGCCCACGACGGACCGCTCGGCGGTGGAGGCGGACTCGTCGTCGGAGGCGCCGCAGCCGGCGAGTGCGAGTGAGGCGACGAGAAGTGCCGCCGCCGGCCTGTGCCGTGCACGCATGATGGTCCCCCCAAGGGATGCGGTGAGTTCGGTGCCGGTTCGACGTGCGGCCGCCGAACGCGGTTGCCCCGTCCCGGTTCCGAAGCGGTCACGGTAGGGACTCGTTACGGCACGCCGGGCCACCGTGCGGTGCGAAGCGGACCGCGGGCCGCGTCGCACGGGACGCGCGGCCCGTGCGACGGCGCGCACCGCGCCACCCGGGGACGGGGCACCGGCCGGGGCGTCCGAGCCGATGCCGTCCGGCCCGGAGCGGTTTGAGAGAGTGGAGGCATGTCGCCCTCGTCAGAGCACCCCTCGTCCGGCGCCGGCCGCGTCGTCGTCATCGGCGGCGGGATCGCCGGCCTCGCGGCGGCCCACCGGCTGGCCACGTCCGGGGTGCGGGTGACCCTGCTGGAGGCCACCGACCAGCTCGGCGGCAAGCTCCTGACCGGCGAGGTCGCCGGAGCCCCCGTCGACCTCGGTGCCGAGTCGGTGCTCGCCCGCAGGCCCGAGGCGGTCGCCCTCGCACGCGCCGTCGGGCTCGGCGACCGGCTGCAGGCCCCCGCCACCACCACCGCCTCCGTGTGGACCCGCGACGCCCTGCGGCCCATGCCCCGAGGCCATGTGATGGGCGTCCCCGGCAGCCCCGAGGCCCTGTCCGGGCTGCTGTCCGCCGAGGGCATCGCCAGGATCGGCCGGGAGCGCGAACTGCCCCCCGCCGAACTCGGGGACGACGTCGCCGTCGGCGGCTTCGTCGCCGAACGCCTCGGCCGCGAGGTCGTCGACCGGCTCGTCGAGCCACTGCTCGGCGGCGTGTACGCGGGCGACGCCTACCGCATCTCCATGCGGGCCGCCGTCCCCGCACTCTTCGACGCGGCCGGAGCCGCCGGCGGCAGCCTGCTGGAGGGCGTCCGCGAGGTGCAGCGCCGGGCCGCCGAGCGGCAGGAGACCGGCCCGGTCTTCATGGGCCTCGACGGCGGCATCGGTACCCTCCCGCCCGCGGTCGCCGACGCCGTCCGGGCCGCCGGCGGGGAGATCCTCACCGGGACGCCGGTACGGGGCCTGGCCCGCGGCACCGACGGCTGGCGGATCCGCACCGACGAGCGCGAGCTCACCGCCGACGGCGTCGTCCTCGCCACGCCCGCCTGGTCGGCCTGCGTGCTCCTCGCCGACGTCGCCCCGGCCGCCTCCGCCGAGCTCGCCGGCGTCGAGTACGCGTCGATGGCGCTCGTCACCTTCGCGTTCCGCAGCGGCGACACGGAAGCGCTGCCCGCCGGATCCGGTTTCCTCGTACCGCCGGTCGACGGACGCACGATCAAGGCGTCCACGTTCTCCGCCAGGAAGTGGGGCTGGGTCGCCGACCGCGCCCCCGGACTGTTCCTGCTGCGCACCTCGGTCGGCCGCCACGGCGAGGAGGATCAACTCGACCGGGAGGACGAGGACCTCGCCGCCGCCTCCCTCAAGGACCTCGCCGAGGCCACCGGACTGACCGCGCGCCCCGTCGCCACCGAGGTCACCCGCTGGATCGGCGGACTGCCGCAGTACCCGGTCGGGCATCTCGGCCGGGTCGCCCGCGTCCGGGACGCCGTGGCCGCGCTGCCCGGGCTGCGGATCTGCGGGGCGGCGTACGACGGCGTGGGCATCCCCGCCTGCGTCGGCAGCGGACAGCGCGCGGCGGACGAGATCATCGCCACGGCCCCCCTGGTGCGGGGCACTGTCCGTGACGGGCGAGAATAGCCCTATGAGTGCGCCCGAAAAGATCCCGAACGCCGGTAAGAAGGCGAAGGACCTCAACGAGGTCATCCGCTACACCCTGTGGTCCGTTTTCCGGCTGCGGGACGTGCTGCCGCAGGACGCGGACCGCGCCGGGTACGCGGACGAGGTCCAGGAGCTGTTCGACCAGCTCGCGGCGAAGGACGTCACCGTCCGCGGCACATACGACCTGTCCGGTCTGCGCGCCGACGCCGACCTGATGATCTGGTGGCACGCCGAGACCGCGGACCAGCTCCAGGAGGCGTACAACCTGTTCCGCCGCACCCGCCTCGGCCGTGCACTGGAGCCGGTCTGGTCGAACATGGCGCTGCACCGTCCCGCCGAGTTCAACAAGTCGCACATCCCGGCCTTCCTCGCCGACGAGACGCCGCGCGACTACGTCTCGGTGTACCCGTTCGTGCGCTCCTACGACTGGTACCTGCTGCCGGACGAGGACCGCCGCCGCATGCTCGCCGACCACGGCAAGATGGCCCGCGGCTACCCGGACGTGCGCGCCAACACGGTCGCCTCCTTCTCCCTCGGCGACTACGAGTGGCTGCTGGCCTTCGAGGCCGACGAGCTGTACCGGATCGTCGACCTCATGCGCCACCTCCGCGCCTCCGAGGCCCGGATGCACGTCCGCGAGGAGGTCCCCTTCTTCACCGGGCGCCGCAAGAGCGTCGCGGACCTGGTGGCCGGTCTGGCCTGACGGCCCCGAACGACCCGGAGGCGGGCTCCCGCAAGGGCGGCCCGCCTCCCTTTGACCCGGAAGATCAGACAGCGGGCGGCAGCACGCGCTCGACCGCCCGCTGGTCCAGCGACACCGGGTCCGGCTGCGGGTGCGGCGCGCACGAAGCGCGCCGCACCGGCGTCCTGCCGGTCAGCAGGTACGCCTCCATGTGGCGGTTGACGCAGTCGTTGTCGCCGCCCGAGATGCCGTGCGTTCCCGCACCCCGCTCCGTGACCAGCACGGAACCCGCGAGGCGCTCCTGCAGCCTCAGGGCACCCGCGTACGGGGTGGCAGCGTCCCGCTCGGCCGCCAGGATCAGCAGCGGCGGCACGTCCCCCGGCCCCGTGCGCACGTCGACCGGACGTTGCCGCGGCGGCTGCCAGTACGCGCACGGCAGATTCATCCAGACATTGGCCCAGGTCTCGAACGGCGCCCGCCGCGCCAGCGCGGTGTTGTCCCGGTCCCACACCGCCCAGTCCGCGGGCCAGGGAGCGTCGTTGCACTGCACGGCGGTGTAGACGGCGTTGCCGTTCTCCTCCCCGGCCGACGCCGAGGCTCGGGGCTTCGCCTGCTTGACGAGTTGCCGCGGATCGCCCTTCAGATACGCCGACAGCGCGAGGGCGCGGCGCGGCCAGTACAGGTCGTTGTAGACGGTCCGGGTGAACGCCGAGTGCAACTGGCCCGGCCCGACGGTGCCGTCCGCCGGTCTCCTCGCCAGCTGGGCGCGGGCCCGGTCGTAACTGCCCTGCACCTGCTGCGGAGTTGTGCCGAGGCCGTACGTGGCGTGGTGCCGGGCGACCCAGGCGCGGAAGTCCGCCCAGCGGCTCTCGAACGCGAGCGACTGCTCCAGGTTGCTGCGGTACCAGACCTTCGCCGGGTCCGGGTCGACGGGCGAGTCGAGCACCATGCGCCGCACCCGCTCGGGGAACTTCACCGCGTACAGGGCACCCAGGTAGGTGCCGTAGGAGGCGCCCAGGAAGGTGAGCCGCCGCTCGCCGAGGGCCGCCCTCAGCACCTCCAGATCACGGACGTTGTTCAGCGAGTGGTAGTGCCGGAGCGCGGGACCGGCGTTGTGCGCGCAGCCGCGTGCGTACGCCCGCGCACGGGCGATGCCCTTCCGCTTCTCGGCGGCGGAGGGATGGACGGGAGCGGCGGTGGGGCCCTTGGTGAACTCCACCGGGTGCTCGCAGGAGATCGGCGCGGAACGGCCCACGCCGCGCGGCGCGTAGCCCACCATGTCGTACGCCTCCGAGATGCGCTTCCACGCGGGCTCCTTGGCGAGCGCGGGGAAGTACATGCCGGAACCGCCGGGGCCGCCGGGGTTGTACAGGAGCGCGCCCTGCCGCACCGCCGGCCCGCCCGTCGCCTTCACCCGGCTGACGGCGAGACCGATCTGCCGGCCCCACGGTTCGGCGTAGTCGAGCGGGACCCGGACGACGGCGCACTCGACGGTGGGCGGCAGGTCCTCCTCCGCGGGGCACGCCCCGAACGTGACGCCGGCGGCCACGGCACGGGCGGCGGCGACGACGGTTCCGCGGTCCTCCCGGGCGCCGTACGGCGGTGCACCGGCGGCCGGGGCCGCCGTGAGGGCGGAGAGGATCAGGGAGCCGGCGGCTCCGTACAGGGCTGCTGCTCTCATCGCGTTCCCTTCGTGCCACCGGTCGTGGCTCGAAGGTCACCAGAACAACGGACTTTGTAAAGGATCTTGTTCGGGTGTCGCGGTCGATGACCCTTTTGCGGCACACGTGGTGTTTCACACGTCAGACGTGACGCGTCCGCTCGGGGGCGCCGGGCGCCGGGTGTCCGCGGCCAGGCGTCACGCCTCGGGTGCCGGCCGGGTCCGGCGAGCGGCATCGGCCCCGGGCACCACGGGAGTTCCGGGATGCGGGCCACCGCGGCCCGGGGCGGGTGCGGTGCGACCCGCCCGGGCCCGTGCTTCCGGCCCGGGCCGGAAGCGTCGGTGGGCCCCGCTCGTAGCGAACCCCGGCCCCGGGCCGGCGCGCGCCGCCGTACCGGGTCCCCTTGACCCGGAAGGCCCGCCGTTGTGACGCCGCGGCCGTCCCGCAGGGGCGAGCCGTCAGGTCGACCCGCCCCCGCCGCAGCTTGACCCGCCCCCGCAGCCGGACCCACCGCCCGAGCCGCCCCCGCAGCCGGACCCACCGCCCGAGCCGCCCCCGCAGCCGGACCCACCGCCGGAGCCGCCGCAACCGCCGCCGGCCCCGCTCGAACAGCCGCCGGAGGCCGCGCACCACACGGCGACGGGGAGGTAGGCCGCGGTGTCGGACGTACCGCTGTGGCCGCTGCCTCCGGTGCGGCCACCGGGCCGGGCACCGGCCGGGGAAGGCCGCCCGCCGCCGGCGCGCACCAGCCTGGCCGCCGCGATCAACTGCGCCTGGAGCACGGGGTCGGGCACGGCGCGCAGTCCGCCGAACACCACCAGATGGCCGGCGTCGGTGCGGTGGGCGTGCGCCGTCCGGAAATCCGCGGCCGCGCGGTGCCCCGCGGCGCTGACGCGGCGGCGGGCCCGGGAGATGCAGACCGCCGCGACGACCACCCCCGCGAAGCACGCGGGAAGGACCTTGACGACGAACGGGAACGGCATGTCGCCGAAGCCCTCGTGGAGCGCGTACTGCACGAACGTCGCGACGAGCGAGACCGGCAGCAGTACCAGGGACAGCACGAGCTGCCAGGTGGACCAGGTCTTCCAGCGCCGGACGTCGCCGGGCGCGATCATCAGTCCGCGCGCCGCGAGCCCGTCGCCGATCTCCTGCACGGCGGGGTTGCGCATCACCGCGAGCCGCAGGTCGTGCAGCGCTCCGCTCGGGGCCCGTGCCAGCTCGTCCAGGACCGCGCGTTCGACGTGGTCGCGGGCGACGGGCCGACGGACGGCGACGACGCCCGGCCCTCCGACCGCCAGCCGCCCGTCCGTGACCAGCGCGGTCAGCGCGGTGTCGACGGCTCTGGCGGGTCCGCCGTTGAGGAACGCCGCCTCCATGAGGTCGTGCACCGGGCCGCCGGGACCCCTGCGGGCCTGCGCCAGGCCTCTCACGACCAGGACCGAGGAGACCCCCACGGCGAGATACACGACGACGGCGAGTACGTTCAGCGACATACGGGTTCACCTCCTGACGAGAGCGGCACGGGCGGCGCGGACGAAGCGCGCGGCGCGGCGCGGCGGGCGCGGTGCCGCCCGGTCCTGCCACCAGCGGGTGAGCCGCCGGCGTGCGACCGGGTCCTCCGGCCCGGCCGCGACCAGCAGATGCTCGACGAAGTCCAGCGCGTCCCGGCGGTAACCGTCGCGCATCGGGCGGGACTTGGCGTAGTCGAGGTACGCGTGCCGGTAGCCGGCGCCGAGGATCTCCGGCAGTTCGGGCGCCACCTTGGCGACGACGTCGGCCCGCTTGGCCGCGAGCGCCCGGATCTGCACCTTCAGCCGCCGGGCGTCGAACCCCTCCGGCGCGGGCGTCCCGGCGACCAGCGCGGACAGCAGAGCGGCCTGCGCGAGCCCGAGCCGCTCCCGCGCGGCCGGGTCCGCAGCCGCGTTCCGGCTCGTCCTCGTGGGCGGATCCGTACCCGCGTCCGTACCGGTGCCCGGTCCCGTGCCTGGTTCCGTGCCCGGTCCCGCGTCCGTACCGGTGCCCGGTCCCGTGCCTGGTTCCGTGCCCGGTCCCGCGTCCGTACCGGTGCCCGGTTCCGTGCCCGGTTCCGTGCCCGGTCCCGTGCCTGGTCCCGGACCCGTGCCCGGTCCCGTGCCCGGTCCCGTGCCCGGAACCGGAGCCGTCGTCGCCGCGGTACGGGACGCCGGCTCGCGCGCCGCGTCCGCATCATCGGTACGCGCGGCCGGAGCGCCCTGCACCTGGGTGCGAGGTGCCCGTGGCGGGGGCGCGGCGAGGATCGCGCGGATCGTCTCCAGTTCCGCCGCCAGCTCCTCCTCGGGCGGGAAGTCGTCGTCCCGCTCCAGTAGCACCCCGGGTGGGTCGATGCGCGAGCGCAGCTCGGCGAGGATGTCGAGGACCGGCCGCGGCACGGGGTGGGCGTGGGTGTCGTGCCAGACGCCGTCCCGCTCCAGACCGCCCGCGACATGGACGTACGCGATCGCCCCGACGGGCAGCTCGTCCAGGGCCCGGACCGGATCCTCGCCCCGGTTGACGTGGTTGGTGTGCAGATTGGCGACGTCGATCAGCAGCCGTACCCCGGTGCGCTCGACGAGCTCCGCGAGGAACCGGCCCTCCGTCATCTCCTCGCCGGGCCATGAGATCAGGGCGGCGATGTTCTCCAGGGCGAGCGGCACGGGCAGGCTGTCCTGGGCGATCCTGACGTTCTCGCAGAGGACGTCCAGCGCGTCGCGGGTGCGCGGGACGGGGAGCAGATGCCCGGCCTCCACCCGGGGTGAGGCGGTGAGGGCACCGCCCGCGCGGACGAAGGCGATGTGCTCGGTGACGAGCGGCGCCCCCAGCGCCTCGGCGCGTGCGGCCAGATCGGCCAGTCGGCGAGCGTCCGGCCGTTCCGCCCCGCCGAGTCCCAGCGAGACACCGTGCGGGACGACGGTGACGCCCCGCTCCCTCAGCCGCCCGAGCGAGTCGGGGAGATGGCCGGGGCAGACGTTCTCCGCGACGACCTCGACCCAGTCGAGACCGGGGAGCCGTTCCACGGCAGCGGCGATCTCCGGGCGCCAGCCGATACCGGTTCCGAGCCTGTCGGGCTGCTTCATGGGTCCCCCTCCTCCGTGTCTGCAGGGGTCATGGCCCCGTGGGGCCCCGACCAATCCGGAGGAGGGGACGTTCAGAGCTTCATTTGAGGTTGCGGCCCCCGGGCCGGGGATTCCCCGGCCCGGGGGCCGGGGCCGGCGCACCCGTCGTCAGTTGCTCGCGCCCGGAGCCGGGCGGTTGGTGTTGACCGCCGTCGGCGGCCCCGGCTGGGTCGAGGGACGGGAGGTGGTCTCGGTCTGGCCCGGCGGCACGGCCGGGGTCGGCGCGGGCGGCAGGTTCCCGTCCGGCGGCGGCGGGCCCGTGGGGCTGGCCGTGGCACCACCGGCGGCCTCGTTGGCGATCGAGTCGAAGTCGACCATGCCGGTGTTCTCCAGCATCGTGATGTGGTCGAGCACCGTCTGGTTCGCGTCGGACGCCAGCTGGCGTATCAGGGTGTTGCGGGTGGAGTGGCGGACCTGGGCGATGAGGGAGAAGACCTTGCCGTGCGCGTTGCGCAGCAGGTTCGCGAACTTGTACTCGTACTCGCGGCCGCTCGCCGCCGACAGCTCTCTCAGCCAGCCCTGCTGCTGCTCGTTGGGCACGTTCGGCAGCTCCACGCCGAGCTTGGCCGCCACGTCGCGGGCGCGCTGGTCGAGGTCGCTGTGACCGACGATGAGGTGGTCGCCCGCGTCCTTGATCGCCTGGGTCGGGGCGCGCTCGAGCGCCTGCTGCCCGGCGGGCAGCTCCCACAGGCCGGCGAGCCGCACCTTGACCAGGAAGTCGCGGTCGGTGGCCGTCAGCGGCCCCCACTGGGTGGCCACGGACGAGGCGTTGAGATTGGCCTGGCCTGTCCCGGACCGGTCGGCGTACGACCATACGGGGAAAGCGAGCGCGCCCACTGTGGCGACCAGTGCCGCGATGATGAGAGCTGTCCCGTTGACGCGACGCAGCAAGTGTGCCTCCCGATCCGATGTGCGTACCGCGGGACCGCCGGTCACGGAACCGGCGGCCCAGACTGCTTGGCAGTACCGGAAGGTACGTTCGGGAGGCCCGATCCGTTCAGTCGCGCTCGGGGAAGATTCGTTTCCGTACGGGACGGTCGGCGACGACCGTCACGGAGCCGGGGGCGATCTCCGTGAAACCGGCGTCCCGGACCGTCGGCAGGCCGCTCGCGGCGAGTTCGGCCCAGCGGCCGGCGGCGGCGGTCCGGACGGCCAGGGGGAACCCGGCGTCGCGCCACGCCGCACGTTCGGCCTCGTCCATGTCCCACCACAGCAGTTGCGCCCCGTGGCCGACCTGGGCCATCTCCTTGCCCGTCGACATGCGCAGGTCCGGGTTGAGCCAGATCAGGGCGCGGTCGGGGCCGTCGTCACCGGCCGGTTCCTCGGGGTCCTCGAGCTCCGTGCCGGAAACCTGGAGCTTCGACAGTTCCCTGGGCCAGCCGTCCAGCGGCACCGGCGGGAAGACCCGGACCTCGGCGCCGGCCCCGGTCACGGTGATGCCCGGCAGTTCCGACGCCTTGCGCCACTCGGCGCCGCGCGCCCTGCGCACCACCTTCCGGATCCGGCCGTCCTGCCAGTCCCGTACGCGCGCGGCCCACTCGCCGTCCCCGGAGGACCGCCCGTCGGCGAGCATCACCACGACCGCGCGGGCGGCGGTCTCCAGCGCGTCGGTACGGGACGGCGGCGCGGCCTTCTCGATCCGGACGACGAGCGGCAGGACGAACTGGGGGGCCTCGTCGCGGGGTGTCGGCTCCTGGCGGAAGGGGCTGCCGGGGCTGTCGGTGCTGTTCACCCGCACAGTCTGCCAGTCGGAGGCGAGCGGCCGGGGGCCCGGGGCCTCAGGTCCGGCGGCGCCGGTGAACCGGAGGGAACGCGCTGCTCGCTGCCCTCCCCCGGGCATCCGGCCCGCCGGGGTGACAGGGGCCCAACTTCCTGCCTGACGAACCGTCAGGCAAGTTTCTTTGCGGGGGCGATGAACAAACACGGGTGCCGCGTCCGTATGAAGGGCCGGACGCGTCCCCCCTCCCGGTCCCCTTCGGCGACCGGAGTCCGTACCCCCGCAGGAGGCGAAGAGTTGAGTCACAGGCGTATACCCAAGCGGAAGGCGATACTCGCCGGAGCCGGAGCGGTGGGCATAGCCGCAGCCGCCATACTGCTGCCGAATGCCAACGCTTCGCAGTCCGGATCCGAGGACGACAAGACCGCTCCCAGAAAGATGAGTGCCGCCTCGGCCGCGGATCTCCTCCAGCAGCTGGGCAAGCAGCTCGGCGACTCCTACGGCGGCGCCTACTACGACGCGTCGAAGCAGCAGCTCATCGTGAACGTCGTCGGCAACGACAACGATGTGAACATCGAGATCAAGCGGGCCGGTGCGGTGGCCCGCAGCGTGCAGAACAGCTTCTCCACGCTGAAGTCCGCGACCCGCTCGCTCTCGAGCGACGCCGCGGTCCCGGGCACGGCCTGGGCCATCGACCCGAGGAACAACCAGATCCTGGTGACCGCCGACCGCACCGTCACCGGCGACCGGTGGAACACCGTCGAGTCGGCCGTCGAGTCGCTCGGCGACGGGGTGGCCCGGCTCCAGAAGTCCAAGGGCGAGTTCAAGCCCCTCCTGGAAGGCGGGGACGCCATCTTCGGCGGCGGTTCGCGCTGCTCACTCGGCTTCAACGTCACGACCCAGGACGGACAGCCCGGATTCCTCACGGCCGGCCACTGCACCGCCGCCTCCGAACAGTGGTCCGAGCAACAGGGCGGACAGCCCGTCGGCACCGCCCAGGAGTCCGTCTTCCCCGGTGAGGGCGACTTCGCGCTCGTGACGTACGACGACCCGAACACGGAGGCGCCGAGCGCCGTCGACCTGGGCAACGGGCAGCTCCTGGAGATCGGGCAGGCCGCCGACGCGGCCGTCGGCCAGGAGGTCTTCCGCATGGGAAGCACCACCGGCCTCAACGGCGGCCAGGTGACCGGCCTGAACGCCACGGTCAACTACCCCGAGGGCACCGTCAGCGGACTGATCCAGACCAACGTCTGCGCCGAGCCGGGCGACAGCGGCGGCGCGCTGTTCACCCGGGACGGCAATGCGATCGGCCTGACGTCCGGCGGCAGCGGCGACTGCACCTCGGGCGGCGAGACCTTCTTCCAGCCGGTGACGACCGCGCTCGAGGCGGTCGGCGCACAGATCGGCTGACGCCGCCACCCACCGGGGCGGGCGGCGGCCCGCCCCGCCGAGGGCCTGCCCGGGTGGAGAGACGGCACCCGGGCACGACGGAGAGCGAGGGAACGGGGGAGAGACAGTGGCAGCGGCCCCGGGCATCGGCGGATGCCCGGGGCCGCTGCCGCGTCTGCCTTCGCGGCCACGACCGAGAGCCGGGGACCCGGCTCCGGCGCTCAGCCGTTCCCCAGCAGCAGCTTCCTGCTCGCCTCGATGTCGAAGTCCCCCTTCGGGTACTGCGGGTCGAGCTCCTCCAGGTGCTCCAGCAGCAGTCTGCTCACCGCCCAGTTGCGGTACCACTTGCGGTCGGCGGGAACGACGTACCAGGGCGCCTCGGGGAGCGAGCAGCGCTCCAGGGCCCGTTCGTACGCCTTCTGGTAGGCCGGCCACATGGCCCGCTCCTCGATGTCCCCCTGGTCGAACTTCCAGTGCTTGTCCGGGTTGTCGAGGCGTGCCAGCAGCCGGCGCCGCTGCTCCTCGGGGGAGATGTGGAGGAAGACCTTCACGATGGTGAAGCCGTCCTCCGCGAGGGCCCGCTCGAAGGCGTTGATCTCGTCGTAGCGGCGGCGGATCCGTTCGCGCGGCACCAGGTCGCGGACCCTGGCGATCAGGACGTCCTCGTAATGCGAGCGGTCGAAGATCCCGATGTCGCCGGAGCGCGGCAACTCCCGGGCGATCCGCCAGAGGAAGTGGTGGTCCCGCTCCTCCGTTGTGGGGGCCTTGAACGCCTTGATCCGGCAGCCGGCGGGATTGAAGTGGCCGATGACGTGTTTGACGGTGCCGCCCTTCCCGCTGGTGTCCATGCCCTGGAGGATCAGCAGCAGCCGGCGCCGGTCGCCCGCGGACGCCGCCGCGTACAGCCGCTCCTGCAGCTCCGCCAGGCGCCTGCCCGCCGCCGCGGCCGCCTCCAGGCCCGCGACCTTGTCCCGCGGGCCGGCCGGGACCCCGCCCGGGTCGTACGAGGAGAGGTCGAGGCGACCGCCCGCCGGGACGCGCAGCACGTCACGGAGCCGGCCCGGGTAACGGTCCGCGACCTCGTCCGGGGCCGGGGCCGGGGCCGGCCCCGGATCGGGAAGCGGGTCGGGGAGTCGCCCGCTGCGGCCGCTCTTCGTGGTCATCCTGGTCACCTCGGGCTCTCTCCCGGTCGTCTCCGGCCACGGTCCTGTCCGGCCACCGGTCTCTCCTCCGGTCGCCGGTCCCGCCCGGCCACCGGTGTTCCCGGGGAGGGGGCCTCGTCGGCCACCACCGTTGCGCCCCGAGGTCTTCCCCGGGCCCATCCGGCCCTCCGATCCTCCACCGGATCGGGCGCCGGCGCGAGCGACGCCCGATCCGCCGGCGAGGCGGCACCCGGGGGTCCGCGGCACGGCGGGCCTCGGGGCGCGGCGGCGGCGCCCGGTGTGCGCCGACGGGCGCCCGGAAGCGATCCGTGCGCCCGTCGGCGGCGGTGACCCGGCCCCGCCGCGGCCCGGCTCCGCCCCGTTCCGACTCCGGCCCGTCCTGGCCCGGGCGTCCGGGCCCGGTCCTGCCGGGCTCTGAGCCGGGCCGCGGCGATCAGCGCCAGGGTCCGGTCACCGCGAACGTCGTACCCGGCGTGTAGCAGTTCACGTACATCGTGCCGCCGTCCGGCGAGAACGTGACGCCCGCGAACTCGCCCCACGCGGGCTCCTCCGGGGTGCCGATGTCCTGGCGGTTGCGCGCCATCGCGTACACCTCGCCGCGCTTGGTGACCCCGTACACGTGCTGGGCGCCGTTCCCGTCCTCCGCCACCATCAGCCCGCCGCCCGGGGCGAGGCAGATGTTGTCCGGGGACTCGCCGGGCAGTTGCACGTCGGTCGCGGGCCCGAAGACGATGACCAGGGTCAGCCGGCGCCGCCGCGGTTCGTACCGCCACACCTGCCCGAAGTGGTCGGCCGCCGAGCCCTCGGCGCTGCGGGCGAAACTGGAGACGAAGTAGACGGACGAGCCGCCCCAGTAGCAGCCCTCCAGCTTCTGGGCGTGGGTGATGCCCTTCGGGCCGAAGTCCTGCAGCCGGACGGGCGTCCGACGCGCCTGCGGATCGGGCACGCGGACCCACTCGACGCCGTCGAACCCGACGCCCGTCTCCTGGATCGCGGACAGGTCGGGCAGCCCCGGGACCCGCATCGCCTCCAGCCGTCCCCCGGCCCGCAGTGAGCCCCTGCCGCCGAGTGGTTTCTCCGGCAGGAAGCGGTAGAACAGCCCGAACGGCCTCTCGAAGGCGTCCTCCGTCTCGTAGACGATCCCGCTGCGCGGATCGACCGCGACCGCCTCGTGCTGGAAGCGGCCCATCGCGGTCAGCGGTACGGCGCCGGTCCGGCGCGGATCGGCGCCGTCCACCTCGAAGACGAAACCGTGGTCCTTGGTGCAGCCGTTGGTGCCGGCCTTGTCCTCGTTCTCCTCGCAGGTGAGCCAGGTTCCCCAGGGCGTGGGCCCGCCCGCGCAGTTGACGGCGGTGCCCGCGATGGCGACGTGCTCGTCGAGGACGTTGTTGCGGCCGTCGAGGGTGAGCGCCGTACAGCCGCCCTTGGCCGCCGGGTCGTAGGTGAGGCCGTCGACGACGGGAACGCCGATGCGGGCGTTGTGCCGGTTCTCGTGGTTGCGCAGGAGATGGACCCGGCCCCGGCGTCCGGGCAGGGCGGCCATGCCGTCGTGGTTGCCGGGCACCGGGCCCTCGCCGGAGCGCAGCGGCTCGCCCTCGCGGGAGAGCACCCGATAGCGGAAACCCTTCGGCAGGTCGAGGAGGCCGTGCGCGTCCGGTACGAGCGGGCCGTAGCCGGAGTGGCCGCGGGCGGCGGCCGTACCCGCGAAGAGCTCCGAGAAGGCTCCGGTGAAGGTGATTCCGGCGACAGCGGCACCCGTACCGGCGAGGACCCGGCGCCGCGTCGCGGAGGAGGCGGCGGGGGCACCCGGGGGTTCGGAGGCCCCGCCCCCGGCAAATCCCTGTGATTCCTGCGTGTGTTCTGCGGTCATGAGGCAACTCCCTGTTGGCGGACAGAGATGTGACCCGCATGTGTGTACCAGGCGTGTGGTCACGCGTGAAGCATGCGGGTCACCGTGCCCCGTGGGACGCGCGGTGCTGCTTGAGCGACGGCCGCGCGGTGTCTCCCGAGTGGCGAGGGCCCCGGGCGAGTGGCGAATTCGAGGGCCCGGGGCGAGCGGCGAGGCGTCGCTGCGCGAACCGCGCCGTGCTACGCGAGCTTCGCCGTCAGCGTGATCGTCGTCCCCGAAAGGGCCTGGCTCACCGGGCAGTTCTTCTTGGCCTCCTCGGCGGCCGCCTGGAAGCCCTCCTGGTCGAGGCCGGGAACCTGGCCCTCGACGGTCAGGTGGATGCCCGTGATGCCCTCGCCCGGCTGGAACGTGACGTCGGCCTTGGTCTCCAGGCGGGTGGGCGGCGTGCCGGCACCCGCGAGACCGTGCGAGAGGGCCATGGAGAAGCAGCTGGAGTGGGCGCCGGCGATCAGCTCCTCAGGGCTGGTCTTGCCGTTCGCCTGCTCGGCGCGCGACGGCCAGGAGACGGGGAAGTCGCCGATACCGGAGGAGTCGAACGTGACGACGCCGGAGCCGGAGAGCAGGTCGCCGTCCCAGACGGTGTGGGCCTGGCGCGTGGTGGCCATGATGGATCCCTTCTCAAAGCATTCAATGAATCGGTTCCAACCGGGCCCAACTTACTGGAACCTACTGTTCGACGAGGCCCTTGGCGTCCCGCGCGAGTGCCGTCAGCCGGGAGATCGCCCGGAAGTACTTCTTCCGGTACCCGCCCTGCAGCATCTCGTCGCTGAACAGCCGGTCGAAGGGGAGACCGGAGGCCAGTACCGGCACCTCCCTGTCGTAGAGCCGGTCCGCGAGCACGACGAGCCGCAGAGCCGTCGACTGGTCCGGCACCGGCCGCACGTCGGTGAGGCAGACCGCGCGCACGCCGTCCGTCAGCGCGCCGTAACGGCTGGGGTGCACCCGTGCGAGATGCTCCAGCAACTGCGGGAAGTCGTCGAGCGAAGCGCCCCCGGTGGCGTGCGAGGCCCGGGTGACCTGCTCGTCCGAGAAGGGTGCGGGCGCCTCGGGCAGGCCGCGGTGGCGGTAGTCCTCGCCGTCGATCCGCAGCGGCCGGAAGTGTGCGGACAGGCCCTGGATCTCGCGGAGGAAGTCGGCGGCGGCGAAGCGGCCCTCCCCGAGCTTGCCGGGCAGGGTGTTGGAGGTCGCCGCCAGGGCGACGCCCGCCTCGACGAGCTTGCCGAGCAGGGTCGACACGAGAACGGTGTCGCCCGGGTCGTCCAGCTCGAACTCGTCGATGCACAGGAGCCGGTGGCCGCTCAGGGTCTTCACGGTCTGCTGGAAGCCCAGCGCGCCGACCAGATTCGTCAGCTCCACGAAGGTGCCGAACGCCTTGAGGGACGGCTCGGCGGGTGTGGCGTGCCAGAGCGAGGCGAGGAGGTGGGTCTTGCCGACGCCGTAGCCGCCGTCCAGATAGACCCCCCTGGGCGCCGCCGGCGCCGCGGGCTTCCTCGTGAACCAGCGGCGCCTGCCGCTGCCGGTGGCGTGCGCACCGCCCAGACCCGCGGCGAACGAGCTCAGCACCGTGACCGCCTCGGCCTGGCTGGGCTGGTTCCGATCGGGGACGTACGTCTCGAAGCGCACCGAGTCGAAGCGCGGCGGCGGCACCATCTCCGCGACCAGGCGGTCGGCGGGGACACGGGGCTCGCGGGCGCACAGCGAGAGCGGGACGGCTTCGGTCATGGGGGTGGTCGACACAACCCCCCACTGTACTGAGTCCGGGAGAACGGCCGCCCCGCGCGTCCAGCGCCCCAGGACGGCAGGCGCCCTCGCACGTCAGGGCATCCCCGGGCAGTCGCACGCCCCGCGTCCCACGCGCCCCGGAACGGCGTGCGCCCGGGAGCGGCCGTCGGACGGGCTTCGGGCGGATCCCGGGCGGATCCCGGGCGGATCTGCTGGGGCCGCCGGAAGAGCTCTTGGAAGGGCACGGAACGGCCGTCCGGGAGCCGCGTGCCCTCTCGGCGCGGGGGAGGGGCGCTCCCGGGGCTCCCCGTCGGACCCCTGCCGTACCTGACCCGTCGGCGGCGGAGCACGTGTGCCCGCGGCCCGCCGCGCGCGACCGGGACGCACGCGACCGGGACGTACGGGGGACGTGCGCGGGCGGGACGTGCGTGGGATGTGCGCAAGCGGGACGTGCGTGGGATGTGCGCAAGCGGTACGTGGGTGGGACGTGCGTGACCGGGACGTGCGTGGGACGTGCGCAATCGGGACGTGCGTGGGCGGGACTGGCGTGGGACGTGCGTGGGCGGGAAGCCCGACGCGAGGTCTCCGCGGCCGGGCGTGCGTGCTCCGGTGGCCGCGTCATGAGGACGCGCGGCCCGTGCCAGACTGCTCGGTATGCGACGTCTGTTCCCCCTGCCCGACCCGAACGACCCTGCCGGTGCACGCGCCGCGACCGACCGCGAGTGGGGGCTGGACGAGCTGGCCGACGCCTACGCCTATCCGGCCGTGGAGGGCCCCTGGCTGCGGGCGAACATGGTCTCGTCCCTCGACGGGGCCGCCCAGCACGACGGGAAGTCGCAGCCGTTGTCGTCCGACTCGGACATGCGGATCTTCGGCACCCTGCGGGGGCTGGCCGACGCCGTCGTCGTCGGTGCGGAGACGGTACGGCAGGAGGGCTACCGCCCCGCCCGTGCCCGGGACGCCTTCGCCGGCCGCCGTGCGGCCGCCGGACAGGCCCCAGCCCCCGCGATCGCCGTGGTCAGCGCGAGCCTCGACCTCGACTTCTCCCTGCCGCTCTTCACCTCCCCCCTGGTGCCGACGCTGGTCCTCACCGGGGCCTCCGCGCCGCCGGAGCGGGTCGCCGCCGCGGCGGAGGCCGGGGCGGAGGTCCTCGTCGCGGGCGACGGGACGGGCGTCGACCCGGCCCGGGCCGTCGAGGCGCTGGCCGGACGCGGCCTGCGGCGGCTGCTCACGGAAGGGGGGCCGAGGCTCCTGGGTCAGTTCGTCGGATCCGGGGTACTCGACGAGCTGTGCCTGACGGTGTCGCCGACGCTCACCTCCGGTACCGCCCAGCGGATCGCGTACGGAACCGACCGGGCGGTGCCGGAGCGCTTCGCGCTGGCGTCCCTGCTGGAGGAGGCCGGGTTCCTCTTCGCCCGATACCGTCGGACCTGACGCTCCCGACAGGTTATGTACTGGTTTGCTACGGCCGGGCACACTACTCGCAGGCCCCGTACCGACACGGGGAAGGACGGTTCCGGCAGAAGGGCTCCTGACGTGTTCACAAGCGTATTGATGATCGAGAAGCCCCTCACGGCGACCGACGTGGAGTTCGTCACGACGCTGCACGGAGACGAGCCCGTGTCGTTCATCGTGCTCATGCAGCCGCGCGGCGACCAGGCCGACCTGCTGCTGCGCGCCATCGACGACGTGGCCATGGGCGAGCTCAAGGAAGCCGTCCGCGAGGGTGAGGAGCCCGAGGGCGCGAAGGCCCGGCAGCCTGCGGAGCTCGCCCTCGTCCACTCCCTGAACGCCCTGCGGGCCGCCGGGGCCGAGGCCGTCGGCCAGGTCGTCGAGGAGCACCCGCTCGACAAGATGAAGACCGTCGTCGAGGAGGCCGGCGCCGACGAGGTGATCGTCCTGACCGCGCCCCACTACGTCGAGGAGTTCTTCCACCGCGACTGGGCCTCCCGTGCCCGGCACAAGGTCGGCGTACCGGTGCTGAAGCTCTTCGCGCACAGCGAATAGGCTGGGCCCCTCGTACGACGTCGCACCCTGGGAGACACGCGCATGGCATCCGGCATCCCCAACGCCATGGAACGGCCGCACTTCATCGGCATCGGCGGCGCCGGAATGTCCGGGATCGCCAAGATCCTCGCCCAGCGGGGCGCCAAGGTCGCGGGCAGTGACGCCAGGGAGTCCACGACGGCCGAGGCGCTGCGGGCGCTGGGTGCGACCGTGCACGTCGGGCACGCCGCCGAGCACCTCGCGGACGACGCGTCCTGCGTCGTCGTCTCCAGCGCCATCCGCGCCGACAACCCCGAGCTGGCCCGTGCCGCCGAGCTCGGCGTACCGGTCGTCCACCGGTCCGACGCCCTCGCCGCGCTGATGCGCGCCTCCCGGACCATCGCGGTGGCCGGCACCCACGGCAAGACCACCACCACGTCGATGCTGGCCGTGGCGCTGACGGAGCTGGGACTCGACCCGTCGTACGCCATCGGCGGCGACCTCGCCGGGCCCGGCACGAACGCCCGGCACGGCGACGGCGACCTGTTCGTCGCCGAGGCCGACGAGAGCGACCGCAGCTTCCAGAAGTACGACCCGGACGTCGCGATCGTCCTCAACGTCGAGCTCGACCACCACGCCAACTACGCCTCCATGGACGAGATCTACGAGTCCTTCGAGGCCTTCGTCGCCAAGATCCCCGCCGGCGGGGCACTGGTCGTCGGCGAGCACGCCGGAGCCCGCGAGCTGGCCGCCCGAGTGTCCGGTCGCCCGGACCTCACCGTCGTCACCGTCGGTGAGGACGAGGGCGCCGACGTCCGGATCCGCTCGATCACACCCCACGGCATGACCAGCGAGGTCACGGTCGTCCTCCCGGACGCCGGGGAGATCACCTTCACCGTCTCCGTCCCCGGACGCCACTACGCCCACAACGCCGCCGCCGCCCTCGCCGCAGGCGCCCGGCTGGGCCTGGACCCGGCCGGGCTGGCCCACGCCCTCACGGCCTACACGGGTGTCGGCCGCCGCCTCCAGCTCAAGGGCGAGGCGAAGGGCGTCCAGGTCATCGACTCCTACGCGCACCACCCCACCGAGATGACCGCAGACCTGGAGGCCATGCGCGCCGCGGCGGGCGACCGGCGGCTGCTCGTCGTCTTCCAGCCGCACCTGTTCTCCCGCACCCAGGAGCTCGGCGCCGAGATGGGCCGGGCCCTCGCGCTCGCCGACGCCTCCGTGGTGCTCGACATCTACCCGGCCCGCGAGGACCCGATCCCCGGCGTCACCAGCGTGATGATCACCGCTGCCGCGGAGGCGGCGGGCGCGCGGGTGACGGCCGTCCACGACAAGGAGAGCGTCCCGGACGTGCTTGCGGGAATGGCCGCACCCGGGGATCTGGTTCTCACCATGGGGGCCGGCGATGTGACGGACCTCGGTCCGAAGATCCTGGCCCGTCTGTCGGACTGAGGCCCTTCGGGGCCGTAGTGGTGAGGGAGACCGATCATGGCCTACGACGTCGACAAGCCGGACGAGCAGTGGCGCGCGGAGCTGAGCCCCGCGGAGTACGCCGTGCTCCGGCAGGCCGGGACCGAGCCCGCATTCACCGGCGAGTACACGGACACCAAGACCAAGGGCGTGTACTCCTGCCGGGCGTGCGGTGCCGAGCTCTTCACCTCCGGTGAGAAGTTCGAATCGCACTGCGGCTGGCCGTCCTTCTACGACCCGAAGGACTCGGACGCGGTGGAACTACTGGAGGACCGGACCCACGGCATGGTCCGCACGGAGGTCCGGTGCGCGCGCTGCGGCTCGCACCTCGGGCACGTCTTCGAGGGCGAGGGCTATCCGACGCCCACGGACCAGCGCTACTGCATCAACTCGATCTCGCTGAGGCTGGAGCCGGCGGAGGAGGCGTGATCACCGACTGAGAGCCCGGGGAGCCCCGGTGCACACGAGGCCCGGGAGCACACCGCTCCCGGGCCCTCGTCGTCCGTAGGGGTGGCTCGCGAGCCGCCGCGGGCCCCGCGGGTCGGCCCTCGCGTTGACCTCGCGACCAGGGCCGATGGGGAAGTGATCCTCGTCGCGGAGGCGGCCGCCCGGCTCCGGGAACCGGCAAAGGCCGGTTGGGCAGTGCGGAGCGGGACGCCGACCGAACGCGCACCCGGTATGGCTGTGCAGGTCCCCCGTGATGGAGCCCCTCGGGCGCCATCCGATAATCGCCCCATGCGACACAGGGCCCCCGGCAGCCGATCCTCCGCCGTCCCGTCCGGCAGGGATCGCCTCCCGTCCCTTACCGGACTGCGCTTCTGGGCGGCTCTCCTGGTGGTGACGTACCACCTCTCGCGGCAGGTCGGCCAGATACCCGGGGCCAGTGAGCTGGCCTGGTACGGCCGCAGCGGAGTGACCTTCTTCTTCGTGCTGTCCGGGTTCGTCCTGGCATGGACGTACGACGGCAAGCAGATACCCGCGAAGGTCTTTCTCCGGCGCCGCTTCGCCCGTATCTGGCCGCTCCTCGCCACCACGACAGTGCTGTCCGTGGGGGTGTGGCTCGCGCTCGGCAAGGCCGTGTCGACGAAGGCCGTGGCCGCCACGCTGCTGCTCGTCAACGCCTGGATACCCGACCAGGTCATACTGCGGGGCGGCAATCCCGCCGCGTGGTCGCTCAGCGACGAGGCATGGTTCTATCTGATCTTTCCCGCGCTGATGGCCCTTCCGGCCGTGCGTTCGGGCCGCGGACGACGCTGGATCTGGGTGACGGTCTGTGTGGGCGTTGTTCTCGCGTGGCTGAGCGGTGCCCTGATCGACAGCGGGGTGCCGCGCGTCTGGGCGCTCGACTACCTGCCGCTGACCCGCACTCTGCAGTTCCTGCTCGGCGTGGTGGCCGGGCTCGCGGTGGCCCGCGGCTGGAGGCCGCCCATCGGTCTGTGGTCCGCCGTATCACTGGTGATCGGCTGGCACTTGGCGTTGATCCCCTGGTCGGGGGCTGTCCCCGACGCGCTCTGGTACAGCCCGTACCAGGCCTCACAGCTTCTCTCCACGCCTCTCTTCGCGCTCCTCGTGGCCGCGGCCGCCCACGCGGATCTGAGCGGCCGGACGACGGGACTCGGCGGGCAGTGGGCCATACGGCTCGGGCACTGGTCATTCGCCTGGTACCTGATCCACGAGATCGTCATCCGGGTGTGGGTGGCGAGGCACGGCCGGCCCGAGGGGGCGTCCGACACCGCCGTGGTGTGGCTGGTGGTCATCGCGGTCAGCCTGACCCTGTCAGCGTGCGCCTACCGCTGGGTGGAGCATCCCCTCGAGCGCCGGCTCCGCGGCAGCGGCCCGGGTGCTGCGGCGGGTGGCGGGCGCGTCGGCGAAGAGCGGCATACGGCCGAGGTGGTGCGGCCGAACTGATCCGGGGTCATCTGGTTCGGTTCGTGCTCAGTCTCACAACAGCGGTGTTGTTGTCGTGGATTTCATCTGGAAGAGGCCTGGAACTTCACTCTGCGTGATCACCGGAGTGGGGGGCAGGTTCGTGGGTGCTGCGCGTCCTCTTGTTGTCTTCGTAGCCTTTGTCATGGCTGAGCTTGCGGGAACGGAGCAGGCCGCGCTGGCGGTCGGCTCATGGCGCGGTCCCTCTGCCGTCGCAGCAGGGCGAGCGGCCGGACCAGCGCGGGGGCACTGCCGACGGCGCAGCAACCGGGTGTCCCTGGACCGTACGGACGCCACGACGTCCGGCGCAGTTGTCCGCCACCGACCCCATGGGCGCGCGCGCCGAGGCCACCTGTGACCAACAAGGAAGCTCCGGTGGAGGGGGCGCGCCCGGGTTCAGCCCGCGTGCCGCTCGGTCCCCGTGTCCAGCGCCGCACACAGCCAGTCGTGGGCGGAGCCCGGGTTTGGTTCGGGCGGGGCGCCGGGCGGGGTGGACAGCTCGGCCGTGAGCTGCCAGTACACGTCGATACGGGGATCGGCGGCCAGTTGGCGGCGCAGGAGCCGGCGGAACGCCGTCGTGTCGCGCGTGCCGCGTGACACGGCGTAGACCGAGACGAAGCAGTCGAGGGCCTCGCCCGTCCGCGGCGGCCGCCCCGCCCGCAGTTCGGCCGAGGCCAGCGCGTATGCCTCGCCGAGACCGTCGTACAGCACGGCGGGACGGTAGCCCCGGTCAGGCAGGTGGACCGCGGGCTGGGGCCGGACGGAACCGGAGCAGTTCCCGGACACCAGCGCGTGCATGCGGGCGAAGGCCCACACCTGGGCGGGCGTCGGGTCGTCGGGAAGGTGCGGTACGGCCTGGTCGAGGAACGCGGAGACCACCCGGGACGGCAGCCTCGGCGGCAGCCAGTACCGCCAGAACCGCGTCATCGACGCCGTGCTGGGCGGCACGGACAGCGTGCCGATCAGCCGCAGCCGCTCGGCGCGTTCGCCGGGGTCGCAGTCACGCAGCAGCCGCAGGGACGCCTCCCGCCAGCGCAGGGCGGCCAGTTGGGGGCCGAGCACCTGCAACCGCCCCGTGATCACGTCCTCCAGGACATCGTCCGGCGCGTCGCCGTCCTGGCCCTCCAGGACCCGGCCCACCTCGGACACCGGCAGGTCGAGCCCGCGCAGCGAGCGGATCAGCCGCAGCCGGTCGAGCGCTTCGGGGCCGTACCGGCGGTGTCCGCCCGCGCTGCGGCCGGACTCGGGGAGCAGGCCGCGGTCCGAGTAGAAGCGGACCGTCTTGACCGTGACGCCCGCACGTTCCGCGAGCTCCCCGATGGTCAACATGGCGTCCGGCGGCAAGGCTTGAACCTCCCTCAGGGGGAGTTCCTACGGTACCCGGACCGGGCCGGCCCACGGGGGCCGGCCGTATGGAACGTGCCCTGGCCGAGGAGGCGTGATGACGGTGTTCGTGCTGGTGTCGGGAGGCCACACCGGAGGATGGGTCTGGCGGGAAGTGGCCTCCGGGCTGAGGGAGTCGGGAGCCGGGGCGCACCCGGCGACCCTGACGGGGATGGGCGACCGACGCCATCTCGCCGGTCCCGGAACGGACATGGCCACCCATGTCGAGGACCTGGTGCAGCTCATCGACCATGTGGACGAGCCGGAGGTCGTCCTCGTCGGTCACTGCTACGGCATCTACCCGGCGCTCGGTGCCGCCGGCCGGCGCCTGGACCGGACCGCCGGGATCGTGTACGTGGACGCGCCCCTGCCCCGCGACGGGCTCTCCCTGCTCGACCAGGTACGCGAGCAGATGCCGCACGGCCCCGTCCGCGACCGGATGCTGGGTCAGCCCGCCCGGGCCGAGGACGGCTGGCGCGTGCCCGCGCCCACGCGGGACGAGTGGCGGCAGTGGGGAAACCTCGCGGGTGTCCCCGAGCACGGGGTCGCCCGCCTGGCCCGCCTCGCCGCACCCCAGCCGATGGGCACCCTGACCGAGCCGGTCCGGTTCACGGACGCGGTCGGCGGGCTGCCCATGACGGGCGTCTTCTGCACGGTCGGCGGCACGATGGACATCGGCGGCGTCGAAGCCCTGGTGGCGACGGGGAACCCGCTGTTCCGGCAGCTCGCGGAACCGCGCTGGGGGTTCTTCGAACTCGCCACCGGGCACTGGCCGATGCTGTCCGTGCCGGACGAACTGGTGACGGTCCTGCTGCGCGCCGCCGCGGGGGAGGGGCATCGGTTGGCGAGAACCGAGGGTGGCCGTGACGGTGCGCCCACGGTGTGACGCCACGGTGCGGTGGGGCGCTGCCGGGGGACGCTCCGCGGCACGATGGGCCGTGTCCCGGCCCCGCGTCCCGCCGACCGGCCGGCCGGAAGGGTGAGTCGGCGGTGCACTCCACCTCCGCGTCAGCTGGTCAGTGGCCTGGAGCGGGTACAGCGTCCCCTCATGAGTGACAGCTTTGCGTACCCGCTCCGTCCGGCGGCAGGCCCGGTGGGATTTCGTGCCCCACATGCGCGCTCAGCCGACCGCTGCGCCGAACCACTGGGGAAGCCGGTCGCGCAGATCCTGCTGATCGTCACCGACCCACGCTACGTGGCCGTCCGGCCGCAGCAGCACCGCGGGCGCGTTCAGTTCCTCGCTGATGTCGGCGACGTGGTCGACTCGATCTGCCCAGCCCGTCACCGAGAGCCGGCCGGTCTGGTCGAGCAGCAGCCCGCGGCCGCCGTGCATCAGCTCGTACAGGCGACCCCGCTTCAGCCCCACGTCCCGCAGCCGTCGGCCGAGCAGTTCATGCCCCTCGCCGAAGTCGTAGCGGACCCCGATCGCAGTGATCTTCTCCATCAGGTACCGGTTCACCTCCTCGAAGTCCATCAGTTCCGACACCAGTCGGCGTACTGCTTGGGGACCCGGCTCGACAGACATCAGTTCCATCTGTGCGCGGGTGTTGTCCAGCACATCGGCGGCCACCGGGTGCCGTTCGGTGTGGTAGCTGTCCAGCAGTCCCTCCGGTGCCCAGCCGTTGACTTCGGCGGCCAGCTTCCAGCCCAGGTTGAACGCGTCCTGGATGCCGAGGTTGAGTCCCTGCCCGCCGGTCGGCGGGTGGATGTGCGCCGCGTCGCCGGCCAGCAGCACCCGGCCGGTCCGGTAGCGCTCGGCCAGCCGGGTGGCGTCGCCGAAGCGGGAGAGCCAGCGCGGTGAGTGCACGCCGAAGTCGGTGCCGGCGAGCTTCCACACCTGCCGCTTCAGTTCGTCCAGGGTCGGCGGGACCGTGCGGTCCTCGGCCACCCCTTCGGCGGGTGCGACGAGGCGGTACACCCCGTCCCCGAGGGGCATGGCGCCGAACCGCTTGTGGGTCTTGCGGACTTCGGCCATCACGGCGTTCAGCGTGTCCGGCGGCACGGTCACCTCCACCTCGCCCAGCAGCGTCTCGACCCTGGAGGGCTCGCCGGGGAAGCCGACGCCGAGCAGCTTGCGCACCGTGCTGCGGCCGCCGTCACAACCCACGAGGTAGCGCGAGCGCAGCCGCGTTCCGTCGGCAAGCTCGGCGGTCACCCCGTGTTCGTCCTGGCTCAGCCCGACGAGTTCGCAGCCGCGCCGGATCTCGACGCCGAGTTCGGTGGCGTGCTCGGCAAGCAGGCGATCGGTGGTGGTCTGCGGGATGCCGAGCGTGTACGGATGTGCGGTGTCCAGCCGGTCCGGCGCCGGCTTGTTCATGGCAGCGAAGAAACCACCGACCGGGTACTGCGTGCCGAGCGCGAGGAACCGCTCCAGCAGACCGCGCTGGTCCATCACCTCGACGCTGCGCGCGTGCAGGCCGAGCGAGCGGACGATCCTGGTCGGCTCCGCGTCCTTCTCCAGCACGAGCGCGTGCACGCCGTGCAGCCGCAACTCGCCGGCCAGCATCAAGCCGGTCGGTCCGCCGCCGGCAACGATCACATCAATCATGAAACCCCCCATTCAACAAAGTTGCATTGCGGCCAGCTCTCCGCGCAGTTTGGCGGCGCGCACACCCGGACCTCCGCGCCGCGTGCCCGCAACCGCACCGCGAGTCCCACCGGCGGCTTCACGTCCCGCAGAACCCACAGTCGATAAACGCACGTACTTCGCGAATCCCTGATTTCCCCAAGTCCTGGCCTCGGCCGATGATTCTGCGCCACGCCCCGGGCCTTGCCGCAAGGCCCCGCCTTCGCTATAACTTGAAAGTGGCAAGGAGTAGGTAACCTCCTTGCCTTTGCTATTTGCCATCCGCTGTGGACGGACAAGACCCTCCCGCATCGGGGTCCGCGATGCGCGGCAGGCAGCCGAGGCGTGGTCGCCAAAGGCGGCGATCCTCGCCCAACCCCACCGCGTGTGAGGGTCGGCGTCCCAGCTGACCGGGCGGATCACCGCCGAGCGTCGCCGGGTGCGAGCAGGCTGGTGACTTCGGCGATCGCCTCGGCCGAGGGCTTGAAGTAGCGGCGGAGGTTCTCCGGCTGCCTGTGCCGGGACTTGGCCATGAGCATCAGCAGAGAGGCGCCCTGTTCACCGAGGTGGGTCAGGGCGGAGTGGCGGTATTCGTGCAGGTCCCAGCCCGTTCCGGGACCACGCACCGCGGTGTGCTCGTCCAGCAGGGCGCGGGCCTGTCCGTAGGAAAGCCGGGCCAGCCCGGTATCCGGGCAGACGTCGCGGGGGCTTGCAATACCGGGACCATCGGCCCTTCGTAGCCGCGCTCACGGCACCAGCCGAGCCAGGACGACACCCCCGCCCGGCGGGAGTTCCAGGTGTTCACCGCCGCGGTGCCCCACAGCAGTTCCAGAGCCTCGCCGATCTCGTCGTCCGCGACCGACGCCAGCGGCCGGGCCTCACCGAGCCGTTCGGCGGTCTTGCCCACCCCGATCCCATGGTTCCGAACCGTGTTCGGGTTGCCGAGCGAGTCGAGGAACACGTCTGCCGCCGCCCGGACAGTCAGTGCCTTCCCGGTCGGCAGCTTTACGACGGTGGGCACCGCTTCCTCCTTGCCACAGACAACAGGGCCGCTTCACGTAGGGGCCGGAGAACGTCACCGCAGGTGGCGGATCACGCCACCGCAGATATTGGGGTGTTATCCGTGGGACGACTTCAGACGGGTCAGGCCGCCGACGTTCCGTCAGCCGCCCACCAGGGCCAACGGAGGCTTAGTGGTCGGCTTCGGAAGTCCTTCGGGGGTTGATCATGCGGCGAGGCGGAGCGAGGATTCTTCCTCGTGATCGGTGGTGTGCCGGTCGAGCCTGGCCAGCAGATCGTCCAGGTCGGAGGTGGTGAACTTCCACTGGAACGGCTGTGCCGTGGCGTTGTAGCGGTCTTCGAAGGCTCGGAGCCGGTCCCCGACCTCGGTGAGGTCGGTGAAGTCGTTGGGCGAGACGACCTTGCGCTGGACGACGGAGAAGTAGATCTCCACCTGGTTCGGCCAGGAGGCGTGGACGGGCGTGTGAACCATGACGGCGTTCGGGAACGCGGCGGTCAGCCGGTCGGCGGCCTTCTTGCCGCGGTGGGAGGAGCCGTTGTCGACGATCCAGAACACCCGTCTGGCGCTGGCATATGGTTCCCGGCTCATGACCTGGGTGACCAGGTTCATGAACGGCCCGATGCCGGTACGTGGCTCGGTGCGGCCGGACACCCTGCGGTGTGGACGTCGTAGGTGGCCAGGTAGGCCAAGGCACCGCCGCGCTCGTAAGTGTGGTTCACGCGCATCGCTCTCGCCTGGCCGGGAGCGAGGGTGGGGTGGCAGCGGCAGCGGGCCTGGATGGAGGTCTTCTCGTCCGCGCTGATCACGTACTCGTCCTCGCCGAGCGGGACGCCATCCCAGGTGCGGGCGTACAGGTCCAGCACGCGCTGGGCCCTGGTGCGGAAGTCGGGGTCGGTGATGAAGATCCAGGAGCGGTGCTGCCAGGGTCTGAGCGCGTCCCGGTCCAGCTAGCGGCGCACGGTGGACGCCGACCCGAAGGTGGCGATGCCCCGGGCCATCGCCTCGCGGGCCAGTTCTGGGCACGACCAGCGCGACAACGGCGCACCGGTCTCGGCGGGTAACCGGCAGGCCAGCGCCTTGACTTCGGACATCTGCAACGCGGTGAAGGCCGGCGGGCGGCCGGAGCGTCGACGGTCGGCGAGCCCGGCCAGGCGCTGCTCGGCGAACCGACCCCGCCACCGGCGCACCGTGTCCAGATGCAGGCCGGTCTCCCGGGCGATCCGCGCGTTGGAGCGGCTCCTGGCCGCGTGCAGCACCACCTGCGCCCGAGCCCGCAGCCGATACTCGGTCTTGTGACCGTAGGCCATCTTCTTGAGCCGCTCACGCTCGGAGGCGGTCGGGGCGATCGGGCGGGCCGGGACCACGGGCATGAAGCGGAGCCGATCATGAGAGAGGCAGAGCACGACAGACGTAGCCTGCCGTCTCCCGGCCCCGGCCCGGCGGGCAGGATGGCCATATGCCCGCACCCTCGGAACACACCAGGCTCTCGCTCGAACAGCGCCTGGGCGACCATGCCCGCACCGCCTGGCCGCAGCTGGCTCGGCTGCACGTCCGCCATCGCGGCGCCTTCGCCTACGTAGCCGGCCAGCTGGCCGACGGCGAACAGGTCAAGCTGATGCGGCTGCGCCACACCGGCACCGCCGCCACGTGGGGCTTCGCCCTCTACCTCGCCAGCAGCGACACATACGAGAACACCGTCCTGCCCACCGGCTCAATCACCGGCACCCCCTCACAGGCCCTCGACTGAGCCTGCAACCTCCATCTCGCCAACCCGGACACCTGACCGGGCGCCAGCTTCGAAGTCAACCCCCGAAGGACTTCCGGAGCCGACCGCTCAGAGCCAGGGTCGGCGGCCCGGTCCGGTCGGGTGCGTGCCTGTGACGCCCATGACCACCGAGTAGAGGCTGGTCTCTGCGGCAATGAAGAGACGGTTGCGCTTGGCGCCGCCCCAGGAGATGTTGGCAACTGCCTCGGGGACGTTGAGACGCCCGATCAGCGTGCCGTCGGGGTCGTAGCAGTGCACTCCGTCGCCCATCGCGGCGGCCCAGAGCCGACCGGCGTCGTCGAAGCGGAGATTGTCGAAGCGGGCGGCCTTGCGAGCCTCCGCTTCAGCGAAGACCTTGCCCTCGGACAGCGTGCCGTCCTCGTGTACGTCGAAGGCCCGGATGAAGCCTGCTCGGGTGTCGGAGACGAACAGTTGCTGCTCGTCGTGTGAGAAGACCAGGCCGTTCGGGGCGCCGAAACAGTCGGCGACCAGCCGCACTTCGCCGGTGGCCGGATCGATACGGTAGACGTTGTTGGAGCCGATCTCGCTCAGCGCACGATAGCCCTCGTAGTCGCTGGTGATGCCGAAGTCCGGGTCGGAGAACCAGATCGAACCGTCGGACTTGACGGCCGCATCGTTCGGGCTGTTCAGGCGCTTGCCCTTCCACCGGTCCGCCAACACGGTGATGGTGCCGTCGTGTTCGGTCCGGGTCACTCGACGGTTGCCCTGCTCGCAGGTGATCAGCCGGCCCTGACGGTCGAGAGTGTTGCCGTTGGTGTGCCCGGCGGAGTGGCGGAAGACGCTGACGGCACCGGTTTCTTCGTCCCAGCGCAGCATCCGGTCGTTGGGGATGTCGCTCCAGACCACTTGCCGCCAGGCAGGCAGGTAGATCGGCCCCTCGGCCCAGCGGCAGCCGGTGTACAGGACCTCCAGTGCCTCGTCACCGTTCATGCACCGCCCGGTACGGAACCGGTCATCGAGCATCTCGTACAGCCCGGGGCGCTCGCCGGTCATGAGGCCCTCCCTTCTGCAGGCACCGCATACTGAACATTCTTTGGCTCAAAGCCAAGATTGCAGGACAAGGTATGGTCAATGCAAGGGGGTTCCGAACGGAGGGCTATGGATCACATCGATCGCGTCCTGCTGGCGCAGCTCCAGCAAGACGCCACCCAGTCATACGCCGCGCTGGGCCGGGCCGCCGGCCTCTCGGCCGGCGCCGCTCACGAACGTGTGCGCAAGTTGCGGGAGCGAGGCGTCATCCGGCGCACCACCGTCGAGACGGACCCGGCTGCGCTGGGCGGCGCCGTGCTGGCCTATGTGATGGTCGACTCGACTTCCTGGATGGGTGATGCGGCGCAGGACTTCGCCGCGCTCCCCGAAATCCTGGAGGCGCACATCATCGCTGGCAGCGCCTCGGTGCTGGTGAAGGTCAGGACCGCATCCACCGAGCAACTGCAGGATGTGTTGCGCCGGATCTACGCCATCGAGGGGGTCAGCAGGACGCAGGCCACGGTGGTCCTTGAGACCTTCTTCGAGCGGCCGCTCTCCCCACAGACTCCCGAGCAGACGTGATCGAGCACTTCATCGGACGCTCCCCCCTATCCCGCGACCCCTGACATCTGCCGCAGCGACATGCACGGTCGCTGCTTCAGCGTCAACCCCCGAGGAACTTCCGGCCCCGACCACTTAGAGCGTCCGCCGGTAGGTCATAGACGTGGCAAGGAGCGACACGACGGTTAAACTGTGGATGATCATAGAGTTGTCTACGCTCTGTGATCATTTGGGGGGTTCGTGCCCAACACCGTTGCGTTAGCGCTGTGAGCGGCTGTTGAGGCCGTGGGCGAAGAACGCGACGGTGGTGTGGACGGTGTAGTTCTGGGCCTTCTGGGGGTGCTGTCCGGCGTTCGGTCCGTACTTGCTGGTGGGGTTCTTGCGGGTGCGGGCCTTCACTCGTTGCCGTCGGTGGGCGGGCAGGAGGTCGCTCAGGGCGGCGTGGCCGATCGTGCCGACCAGGTCGATGGGGGTGCCGGGGAAGATTCCATGGCCGGCGGTGACGGTGTCGGTTGCGGCGGCCAGCAGGACGGTGAAACTGATCCGTTCCCTGGGTACTTCCGGCCGCCTGGTCAGGGCGTCGTCGCCGGCGCGGATCAGAGCCTGGTAGGCGGTGAGCAGGGCGTAGACCTCCTGGTCGAGGCCGTCGGTGCTGCGGGAGCGCAGGACACGGCCGTCGAGCATCGTGGCCTTGATCGAAAAATACGTGGTTTCCGCCTGCCACCTGCGGTGATAGAGCTCAACGAGCTCGGCGGACGGATAACGGACGGGGTCCAGCAGGTTGGTGATCAGCCGCCATTGCTCGGTGCGGACGGTGCCATCGGCCAGGGTGACGGTGAGGGCCGCCTCGATTATGCGCACCGGCAGCAGCACCGGCAGGACGCCGTAGCCGATGCGGGCGATGTAGGAGCCGTCGCCCAGGTGCTCGGCGGGGGTGGGGACGCGGCGGGCCCCGGAGCGCACCAGGAACCGGGCCCCGCTCTGATGGACGGCATCAAGGAACTCGTTGCCGTCGAAGGCCGTGTCGGCGAGTAGGAGCATTGTCTGGTCCAGGGAGGTCAGAAGCCGCTTGGCGTAGGGGAGTTCGCCCTGGGACTCCGGTCCGAAGGCGGCGGCTATGAGCGCGCGGGTGCCGCACTCGACCAGGGTCAGCAGCCGCAGGAGCGGATAGCCGAACTCCAGACCCTCCCCGGCCCGTTTGGGGTAGTGCCAGGTGAGCGTCTCGTCGTCGGGGGTGTGCAGCAGGGTCCCGTCGACGGCCACCGTGCGCAGGCCCCGGTAGAAGGACCCCTCCTGCCCGGGGCGGGCGACGGGCCCGGCAAGCGTCTCGAACAGACGCCGCAGAGGTGCGGCCCCCACCCTGCGCCTGGCCCGCGTCAGCGAGGAGACCGCAGGACGCACCAGGGCCAGCGGGGTCAGGGCGGCAGTCAGTTGGGACCACACCGTGCGGTACGAGCGGTGTTCGAACAGCGCGAGAGCGAGCACGAAGTACACCACCACCCGAGAAGGCAGCAGCCGCAGGCGCTTCTCGCGCCGGCCGGTCTCCTCCAGCACCGCGTCCACCAGCGCGAAGTCCACGACCTGGGTCAACTCCCCCAGATGACCCGGCGCGAACACACCCCGGGCTGTCTCGATCGTGGACGTGATGACAGACTTCTCCTGCAACGGGACCCCTGACCTTGATCGACTCTCTTCGCCGATCGTTGATCTATCAGGTGGTCCCGTCGCGCTGTTCAGCAGGGCTTGACTTACAACTCAAAGACCAAACGCAACGGTGTTGGGTTCGTGCCCGTCGTGCCTGCGTCTATCATCGCCCCGGTCCGTGAGGAGTTCCTGAGGCTGCTGCCTGTCCGACGGGATTCACATCCGCTCGGGTGCCACAACCCGCGGATCTCGGATGCGGTCGTGTTCGACCGGCTTGTCCTGGCGCTGGTGTCGGGGATGGGTTACGAGCGGGTCGCTGACGAGGTGTGTTCGGCCACCACGATCCGTCGGCGGCGGGATGAGTGGATCAAGGCGGGCGTCGCCCGCGATCTGGTCTTCGCGGCGCTGCGGGCCTACGACCGGATGGTGGGGCTGGAACTTGAGGACCTGGCCGCGGACGGCTGCATCACCAAGGCGCCCTCGGGCGGAGAATGTGCCGGGAAGTCCCCGGTGGACCGTGGCAAGCAGGGCCTCAAGCGTTCCCAGCTGACCGACGGCTACGGAATACCCGTGGTCACGGTGCCCGCTGGCGCTAACACCCGTGACCACACGCTGCTGCCCGAAACCCTTGATGAATTCACCGAGTTGGCCGAGCACCTCGACCACTCCCCACAGCACCCGGCCTTGAGCTTGGACGCTGGCTACGACTACCAGCCCGTCTACACGGACCTTGCCGAACGCGAGATCACGCCGCGTATCACCAAACGCGGCACGAAGACGCCGATCCAGACCGACGGACGCTGGGTGGTCGAGCGCACGAACTCGTGGATGAACAACTTCGGCAAACTCCGCCGCAACACCGAACGCCGACGCGCATGCACCGAGTTCTTCCTAGCTCTGGCCACCGCCATTATCACCGTCCGCAGCCTGATCCGGCGAGCCTGGTACACCCATCGCTGGGACACCCGACCCGCCAGCCCTCGCATCCGATGATCTTCAGGTCACCAGCTGCCGCAGGGCTCCTGGCCGCAGGCCAAGACTGACACGCGTCGGTACTTCCTGTGCACTGAGGCAACATCCCGCCACACTGCTGCCGTGCCTAAGATCCTCATCCGCCGAGCGGCAGAGCAGGACCTGCCGCGGCTTGTCGGTCTCCTGGCGGCAGACCGACTGGGAGCTGCCCGGGAGACCCCCCAGGAGCTGGACCCCTATCGCAAGGCGTTCACCGCCATCAACACCTCGCCGCACCAGATTCTCGCCGTAGCCGAAACTACTGGAGTCGTGGTCGGAACCGTGCAACTCTCGTTCCTCCAAGGACTGGCCTGGCGTGGCAGTCTCCGCGCCCTGACGGAGGCCCTCTACGTCCACCCCGACCACCGTGGAATCGGTATCGGCACCACCATGATGGGCTGGACCATTCGACAAGCGCGTGCTCGCGGCTGCGCGATCATGGAACTCACCTCCCACCAATCACGCACCGACGCCCACGACTTCTACACCCGGCTTGGCTTCACCCACAGCCACGCCGGATTCAAGTTGTTCCTTCATGACACTCCGCAAACCCCGTAACGGCTGGCCGCCAGTGACTTTGCACGGACCAACCCTTCACTAGACGGACACGATGACAGAGGCAGGCACGCCAACACGAACTGTCTCGCCAGTCACAGGCCGTAGAAACTCCATGATCACCAAACTCGCACCCGCTAAGCCAACCGCATTGTCGGGCCCATGACCTACTGGCGGACGCTCTTTAGCGCCGGTTTTCGTTCCGATGTTCCTCGACCCCGTCAACGCCTGGTGGACGCTCTGGGTCGTGAGCACCGTCCTCACGGCCCTGGCGACATGGAGCCACGCCAGGGCCGAGGGGGAGCAATGCTCAAGACCTGTGGATCGGACCCGGGAGGGTGCCTCGCGGAACGCGAAGGGCGTACCTTCCCGAGTGATCGACTTCTGGTCATCGAGTAGGCCCGCGTTGCAGCGCGGGTCGGGAAGGCACGCCCGTGCTGAGCGTAGTCAACGAGGACGGCACCACCCAGAGCGGCTCCCTGATGGACGACATCGTCCGTGAGGGCGCCCGCCGGATGCTCGCCGCGGCCCTGGAGGCCGAAGTCAACCAGTACATAGCCGAGTTGGCGGGTGAGCGGGACGAGGCGGGTCGCCGTCTGGTGGTCCGTAACGGCCACCACCGCGAGCGGACGGTGGCCACCGCCGCCGGGCCGATCGTGGTGAAGGCGCCGCGGGTGAACGACAAGCGGGTCGACGGCGAGACGGGCGAGCGCAAGCGGTTCTCGTCGAAGATCCTCGCCCCCTGGTGCCGGAAGTCCCCGAAGATCAGCGAGGTCCTTCCCCTGCTCTACCTGCACGGTCTGTCCTCGGGCGACTTCGTGCCCGCGATGGAGCAGTTCCTCGGCTCGGCCGCTGGGCTCTCGTCGGCCACGGTGACTCGGTTGACCAAGCAGTGGAGCGACGATCACGCCGCCTTCCAGGAGCGGGACCTGTCCGGGGCCGACTACGTGTACGTGTGGGCTGACGGCGTCCACCCCAAGGTCCGCCTCGGCCAGGCCCGCTCCTGCGTCCTGGTCCTCATGGGCGTGCGTACCGACGGCAGTAAGGAGCTGATCGCGCTCGCTGAGGGCCTGCGCGAGTCGACCGAGTCCTGGGCCGACCTCCTGCGGGACTGCCGCCGACGCGGCATGCGCGATCCCGAGCTCGTCGTCGGCGACGGAGCCATGGGGCTGTGGCGGGCGCTGACCGAGGTGTTTCCGCAGGCCAGACATCAAAGGTGCTGGGTTCACAAAACCCGCAACGTGCTCAACGCCCTACCGGGATCGGCCCAGCCCGGCGCGAAGAAGGCACTGCAGGAGATCTACAACGCCGAGGACCGCGACCACGCCGAGAAGGCGGTGAAGGACTTCGGGCGCTCCTACGGCGCGAAGTGGCCCAAGGCCGTCAAGAAGATCACCGACGACGTCGATGAACTCCTGGCGTTCTACGACTTCCCGGCCGAGCACTGGGTCCATTTGCGCACGACGAATCCGATCGAGTCGACCTTCAGCACGGTGAAGCTGCGGACCAAGGTCACCCGCGGCGCCGGCAGCCCGGCCGCGGCCCTGGCGATGGTGTTCAAGCTCGCCGAGTCCGCCCAGGCCCGCTGGCGCGCGATCACCGCACCCCACCTCGTCGCCCTCGTCCGCAGCGGCGCCCGCTTCGAACGTGGCGTCCTGGTCGAGCGTGAGCGGGAGGTTGCGGCATGAGTGAGCCCAAGGAACTCCCGCTGCTGTTCCTGGACGTCGACGGACCTCTCCTCCCGTTCGGTGACGGCTCGCAGCGCGAGCCGTCAAGCACCACGACAGATTCGCACCTGATGCGGCTCGACCCGCGCTTCGGACCGCGCCTCGCGGCACTGCCGTGCGAGTTGGTCTGGGCCACCACGTGGGAGGAGACGGCGAACACCGACATCGCACCGCTGCTCGGCCTGCCGCCGCTGCCGGTCGTGCACTGGCCGGAACCCTCCGACGCGCAGGAACGCGAGGACCAGTGGTTCGGGCTCCACTGGAAGACCCGAACCCTGGCGGCATGGGCAGGCGGACGCCCGTTCATCTGGGTCGATGACGAGATCACCGACGCCGATCGGGACTGGGTGTCCACCAACCACCCCGCTCCGGCCTTCCTCCACCGCATCGCGTCGTCCCGCGGCCTCACCAACGAAGACTTCACAGTTCTCGATCAATGGCTGCGGGCCACTTGAGGCTCCCCACGGTGATCCACAGGAATTGACAATTGCTCGCCGAGGGGCCGGCCGAGACGCCGCAGGCGACAGCCCTGACGCTGCTCTCCGTGCTGCTCGACATCGCCGCCGCGGTGCCGGCCGTCCGCGTCGTCCGGTGTCTCACGGCGATGCAGCACCGCAAGGCGCTGGAGGCCACGCCGGTGCCGTAGGCGTCAGTCCCGGGCGGCGTAGGCGACGAAGTCCGTCCAGGCGGCGGGGGAGAGGGCGAGCCGGGGGCCCTGCTTGTCCTTGGAGTCGCGGACGTGGACGGTGGCGGGACAGGCGGCGACCTCGACGCAGTCGCCGTCGCCACCACTGCTGTAGGAGGACTTGTGCCAGGAGAGCGCCACCTCCACGCAGTCGTCGCCGTCGCCGCCGCTGTGGCTGCTCTTGAACCAGGCCAGTTCTGTGCTGCCGCTCATAGCGCTCCTCGCATCCGCCGCAACAGACTCAGTGAGTCCTCCAGGGTAAGCGCCTGTGAGCGCATCCTGGCATACCGCATCTGGAGCACGCTGATCTCTTTGGGGTCGGAGACGAACTGACCGCCTCGTTGCCCCTCGCAGTAGCCGAACCGCCTGTTCTCCTGGGTTTCCAGCAACTGCACGGGACCGTCCAGTCCCGCATGGCTCTCCCGTACCAGCGGCATGATCTGGAGCTCGATGTTCCGCAGTTCGGCCAGGCCGAGGATGTGGCCCACCAGCTCGCGGGTCACCGCCGCGCCACCCGTCCGCCGTAGGAGCAGGTGCTCTTCGAGGATGAAGCTGTAGGCCGTGTTCGGGCGCTCCCTCAGCAGCCGCTGCCGTTCCAGCCGGGCCGCCATCTGCGCCTCGATCTGCTTGTCCCCCAGCGGCGGAAGCTGGTTGACGAACAGCGTCCGCGCGTACGCCTCCGTCTGCAACAGACCCGGAACCAACCGGCATTCGTATGTTGAGAGGCTGCTCGCCACCGCCTCCAGCCGCGCCCACCTCCGGAACCACGCCGCCAGCCCCGGCCGGCGCGAGAGGTGCTGCGCGGCCCGCCGCAGCGCCCCCGTGTTGCCGAGCGCCGTCTCCGCCCGCTCCACGAAGTCGTCGTCAGGCATCCGGCGGCCCAGTTCGATCGAGGCCACCGTGTGCTTGGAGTACCCGACGAGCGGGGCGAAGTCGCCCCGGCTGAGGCCCGCGTGCTCGCGTAACGCCTGGACGACCGCCCCGAACGTCCTCAGACTGTCCGAGGCTTCCGGTTCCGTCGCGTGCGTACCGGCTCCGCCGGTGTCCGTCATCGCCATCGGACCATGGTCACGGATGGTGACGCGTACCGTCCACCGGTAGTGCGCGTACGCTGACGCAGCGTACGCGGCCGTCCTCTGGAGAAACCCCTGGTCCGGCCGTCAGATTGGGGTCCATGACCGCACCGGCCACCCCACCGACCGCCACCGCCGCGCCCCAACCGCCCGTCACCGTACGTGTGTTCACACAGCGCTTCAGCTCCACACCGCGCGGCGCCCGGCTCGCCCGGCACCTGGCGCTCCACCAGCTCCACTCCTGGGGCGTTCCGCACGGGACGGAGCTGTCCGAGACCGCGGCCGTGCTGGTCGCGGAACTGGCGGCGAACGCGGTGACGCACGGCCGGGTGCCGGGGCGGGACTTCGAGCTGAGGCTCGCCCTCGCGCCGGGGACGCTCACCGTCGACGTGTCGGACGCCCGGGGCGAGCGCCGCCCGCCCCGGCCCGGAGCGACCGGCTTCCCGGACGGCGCGGCCGGTGACACGGAGACCGGCCGGGGCCTGGTGCTCGTCGCGGCGCTCGCCGACCGGTGGTCCGTCCTCGACCGCGTACCGGTAGGGAAGACCGTGCGCGCCGAGATGGACCTTGCAGTGGTGAGCGCCCGGAGCGCCCGTCCGACGCGAACGCCGGGTGCCGGTGCGGACGGGACCGGCGGGCCCGCGTGAACGGAAACGCCGCCGCCCGCGTGAACGCGAATGCCGGGTACCCGTGCGGACCGGAGACCGGGACCTCGCGGGTCGCTACGCGGGCTGCAGCAGGTCCCAGCGGTTGCCGTAGAGGTCCTCGAAGACGGCGACCGAACCGTACGGCTCGTGGCGGGGCTCCTCCAGGAAGCGGACGCCCGCCGCCGTCATCCGGGCGTGGTCGCGGGCGAAGTCGTCGGTGTGGAGGAAGAAGCCGACCCGGCCGCCGGTCTGTGCGCCGACGCTCGCCGACTGCTCGTCATCGCTCGCCCGCGCCAGCAGCAGGTCCGTGCCGCCCGTTTCGCCACCCGGCCGGACCACGACCCAGCGTGAACCGTCGCCCCGGTCGGTGTCCTCGACGAGGGCGAAGCCGAGGGCGTCCCGGTAGAAGGCGATGGCCTCGTCGTAGTCACGGACGACGAGCGTGACGAGGGCGATGCGGGGGAGCGGTGCGGTGGACACTTGGGTCGGGTCTCCTTGCTCGGGGGCGGTCCAGTATCACCGACGCTGTGCACAATGCCTCGCATGGACCCGTCGATCGAGCAGCTCACCGACCGTGCCCGGCGGCTCGCCCGCCCCGGTGCGCGGCACCTCCTCGGCATCGCCGGGCCGCCGGGGGCGGGCAAGTCGACGCTCGCCGCGGAGCTCGTGTCGCGACTCGGCCCGGGGCGTGCCGTGCTCGTCCCCATGGACGGCTTCCACCTCGCCGGGGCCGAGCTGGAGCGGCTCGGCCGGGCTCGGCGCAAGGGCGCCCGGGACACCTTCGACGCCGCCGGATACGCGGCACTGCTGACCCGCCTCCGCAGCCCCGAGGCGGGCACGGCGGTGTACGCGCCTGCCTTCGACCGGACGTTGGAGGAGCCGGTCGCGGGCAGCATCCCGGTCGCTCCGGACGTCCCACTCATCGTCACCGAGGGCAACTACCTGCTGCACGACGAGGGGGCCTGGTCGCGGATCCGTGCGCTGCTCGACGAGGTCTGGTACCTGGAACTGCCCGACGCGGTACGGGTGCCCCGGCTCGTCGACCGGCACGTCCGCTTCGGCAAGGACCGCGCGTACGCCGAACGCTGGGTCCGCGAATCCGACGAGCTCAACGCCCGGCTGGTGGCGCGCGGCCGGCACCGCGCCCATCTGACGGTGCTGATGGGACCTGGTGCCTGAGGTCTGAGCCGCCCCGCTGCCGTGCGCACGGCCCCCGCCTCAGCGGCAGAGCGCGTCGATGTCGTCGGAGAACGTGGGGAATTCCGCGCCGGCCTCGTCGATGATCTGCCCCGCGGCCCGGCGCGGGGCCGTCGCGTGCCGCTCGGCGAGGGCGGCCAGGTCCGGGTCGGCGTTCGGACGTGCCTCGCGCTCCCCGAACTCGACGGCCTCCAAGGGGCCTATGCCGTCGGCCAGCACCCAGAGGAAGTCCGACAGGTTCCCTGCCACGACGCCGCGCTCGCCCTCCGAACCCATGAACACCGCGGGCTGTTCGGCCGGCGGCCGGCCGGGGCGGGCGAACCATATGGCGGCGAGGCCGCCGGAACCGTCCTGGCCGAAGACCCGGAAGGCGTCCCCGTCCAGTTCGTGGTTGCCGGTCCAGTGGCGCAGCCAGTCGGTCGTCTTCTCCGCGGAGTCGAAGGCGGCGTACGGCTCGAAGTCGACGCCGTCGCCGTCCTCTCCGTACACGAACTCCACCTTGGCCACCTCGGCCAGAGCAGCCGGGAAGGCGCGGTCGTCGACGGTCGTCTCGGTCATGCGTGAACCGTAACCGGCCCCACTGACACAGCCGTCCGTGCCCGGCCGCGCTATGCGCCGAGGCTGCCCATCGCGCGTCCGATGAGTGCGTCGTACGCCCGGTCGGGCAGGACGCGGCGGGTCAGGATCAGCGGCTTGGCGCCCATGCCCACCGCGTAACGGGTCCTGGGGCGGCGGCTGGTGGCGGCGCGGCCGATGGCGCGGGCGACGACCGACGGGGACGAGGACCGGCGCGCGTTGCTCTCCGACTCCAGCGCCGCGGCCATGGACTCGATCTGCGCGGCGTACGCGCTGTCGCCGCTCACCTTGCGGAGCCGGTCGGCCGCGATTCCGCTCCACTCGGTACGGATGGCGCCCGGCTCGACGATGACCACGTCGATGCCGAAGGGCCTGACCTCCATGCGGAGGGAGTCGCTGAAGCCTTCGAGCGCGAACTTCGTGCCGTGGTACCAGGCGCCCAGCGGGGTGTGGATCCTGCCGCCCATCGAGGTGATGTTGATGATGCGGCCGCTGCGGTGGGAGCGCATGTGCGGCAGCACGAGCTGGGTCAGCCGGGCGGCGCCGAAGACGTTGACCTCGAACTGGTACCGGGCCTCGTCCAGGGCCACGTCCTCGACGGGGCCGTACGAGCCGTACCCGGCGTTGTTGACGAGGACGTCGATCCGGCCGGTCTCGGCCACGATCCGGTCCACTCCGGCGCGCAGCGAGTTCTCGTCGGTGACATCCATGGCGATCGTGCGGATCCCCCGCTCGGCCAGGGCGGACATCCGCTCGACGCGGCGGGCGGCGCCGTAGACGGTGAATCCGCGGGTGTGCAGTTCGAGGGCGGCGGCTTCGCCGATCCCGGACGAAGCTCCGGTGATCAGGGCGACCTTGTTCGGCATCGCGGGTCCTCCGGTGGGGTTGGGGGCGGCAATAAAGTGAACCATGGCTCACCATCATCCTGAGTGCTGGTTCATGTTTGCGCAAGCGGAGGGAGTGTGATCCTGAACTACAATTCATGTTCCTGTCGTGGACGCGGCGCCGCGGACCCCGGCGCGAGAGGTCGTCCCCCTGGCCGACTTGGAGGACCCGATGGCCGGTTCCCGCCCCCTGCGTGCCGACGCCGTCCGCAACCGGACGAAGATCCTGGCCGCCGCGCGCGAGCAGATCACCCGCCACGGGCCCGACGTCCCGATGGACGCCATCGCCGAGGCGGCGGGCGTGGCCGTGGGCACGCTCTACCGCCACTTCCCGACCAAGACGGACCTGGTGGGGGCCGTCATCGCCGAGCACAGCGAGATCATCACCGGCGAGATCGAAGCCGCGGCTGCGCGGGTCGGGGAGGGCTCCCGGGCGATGGCGGAGATCACCCGCCTGGCCGAGCGCACGGTCGAGGCGTCGGCCCGGGACCGCAGCGTCAAGGCGGCGGCCCAGACCCTGGGCGCCGCACACTGGACCGAGCAGCAGGAAGAGCGGTTCAGGGGCGCGATGGAGCGGATCATCGCCGCCGCCGTGTCCGACGGGGACCTCCACCCCGACGTCACCGTCGACGATTTCCTGATGCTCATCCTCACCGCCCCCACCGACCAGGAGCCCGCCGTACGGGACCGCTGGCTCACCCTCTTCCTGGCCGGGTTCACCGTCCAATCGCGCGAGAGGAACGCCGGGGACTGACCGCCGCACACCCTCCCCGGGACCCGGCCCGGCCGGTGGACGTCCGCTCGGGAACCCCGAGGGCGTGCCGCGGCACCGGCAGGCATGCGGCCCCGTGGCCCCGTGGCCCCGAGGGGCGCGCGGGCGTCGCCCGGGTCTGGCAAGCGGGGCCCGTGGTGCGGTCGGTACGCTCGAAACCTGAGCACACCCAGAGGAAAACCGAGCACACGCAACACCCGAGCAATCAGGATCCGATCCCACACAGGATGAGCGGGGGCCGACGTGAGGCTGTTCCGGCGAGGGCCGAAGCGGGACGGGGAGGACGCGCCCCGGGACGCGGAGTTCGCCTTCTTCTCGGTGGCGGAGGGTGCACGCTTCCGCGGCCAGGTCCGGGAGGCGTTCGCCGAGCGCGGCCTGGAGGTCACCGTCTACTCCGACGTCGTCACCGACAGCGCCGGACGCCAGTTCGGGCTCGGCAACCTCGCCGCGGTGTGCCACAACGAGGAGCGGGGCCCCCGCGTCTGGCCCAAGGTCATCCGCGGCCACGTCGGCATGGTGCTGCGCACCATGGACGCGCCGTCCGCGCTCGACACCCTGCCGCCCGACCAGATCCGGTCCCAGCTGTACCCGCGGGTGATCGGCTCCGAGGGCCTGGACAGGGAAACGTTCCGCTACGCCCGCGCACTCGCGCCGGGACTGAGCGAGGTGCTCGCGCTCGACCTGCCCGAGAGCGTGATGATCCTGACCGACGACGCCCTCGAGCCGCTCGGGGACGTGCCGGTGCTGCGCGAGCGCGCGATGGCCAATCTGCGGGACCTCCCCGTGGAGGGCCACCAGACCATCAAGGACGCCGGGGGCATGCGCCTGGAGGTGGTGGTGGGCGACTCCTTCTACACGGCCAGCCGCGTCCTCGTGCTGGACGCGCTCGTCCGCCAGGTCACCGGGCAGCAGATCACCGACGACGGCGCGCTGGTCGCACTGCCCTTCCGGCACCAGATCGCCTTCCACGTCATCCGCGACGCCGGTGTCATCCCGTCCCTGAACGCGCTGGCCGCCTTCGCCGCGTCCGGGTACGCCGACACGCCGGGGGCGATCACCCCGTACGTCTACTGGTGGCGGGCCGGGGCGCTGACCCAGCTCAGCGACCATGACGAGGGCGGCGAGGGGCTGAGGATCGTGGTCGGCGAGGACTTCCAGGACATGCTGCAACGTCTCGTGGCACGGCATACCGGCGACGACTGACACCGACCCCAGGCCCGGCCAGTGTGCCGGGGTCGGGTCCCGGGGTCGGGCCCCGGGATCGGGCCCCGGGATCGGGCCGTTCCGAGGGCCCCGGCCCGGCGAACCGGGGAGGCCGTCCCGGCGAGGACACCGACGCACCCGACCCGGGAACCCCGACCGGGCACGGGAACCCCGTCCCGGCGAGGACACCGACGCACCCGACCCGGGAACCCCGACCCGACCCGGGAACCCCGACCCGACCCGGGAACCCCGTCCCGGCGAGGACACCGACGCACCCGACCCGGGAACCCCGACCGGGCACGGGACCGCGACCCGACCGACCGGGGACGAGTACCGAACGCAGGAGGAGAGCCCATGCCCAGCACCGCAGAGTCCGCGACGCCGGCGCCCTTCACCGCCGACGACTACCGGGCGCGGATGGCCCGGGCCGCCCGGTCCGCCGCCGAGGCCGGGCTCTCCGGTCTCCTCGTGGCCCCCGGCCCGGACCTGGTCCACCTCACCGGCTACCAGCCCGTGCCGACCGAACGGCTGACCTTCCTGGTCCTCGTCGAGGGCCAGGACCCGGTGCTGGTCGTGCCGACCCTGGAAGCCCCGGACGTGGCGAGCGCGGCCGGAGGAGCCGCGCTCAGGCTGCGCGACTGGACCGACGGCAAGGACCCGTACGCCGTCACCGCCGCACTGCTCGAAGGCCGCGGCCGCTACGGGATCAGCGACAACGCCTGGGCCATGCACCTGCTCGGCATGCAGCGCGAACTGCCCGGCACGACGTACACCTCGCTCACCCGGACCCTGCCCATGCTGCGCGCGGTCAAGGACGAGCGGGAGCTGGCCCGGCTTGCGGCGGCCGGGGCAGCCGCCGACGAGACGTACCGCGAGATCCTCAAGGTGCGCTTCTCCGGCCGCAGGGAGACCGACGTGGCCGCCGACCTCGCCGGACTGCTGCTGCGTTTCGGGCACTCGCAGGTGGACTTCACCGTCGTCGGATCGGGCCCGAACGGGGCGAACCCGCACCACGAGGCCGGTGAACGCACGATCGAGGAAGGCGACATGGTCGTCCTCGACTTCGGAGGGCTCAAACACGGCTACGGCTCCGACACCAGCCGGACCGTCCACGTCGGGGAGCCGACCGAAGAGGAGCGGCGGGTCCACGACGTCGTGCGCGAGGCGCAGCAGGCCGGGTACGAGGCGGTCCGGCCGGGTGCCGCCTGCCAGGACGTCGACCGGGCGGCGCGCGCGGTGATCGACGACGCCGGCTACGGGGCGTACTTCGTCCACCGCACCGGCCACGGGATCGGCGTCACCACGCACGAGCCGCCGTACATGATCGAGGGGGAGGAGCAGCCGCTGGTCCCGGGGATGTGCTTCTCCGTGGAGCCCGGCATCTATCTCCCCGGCCGCTTCGGGGTGCGGATCGAGGACATCGTGACCGTCACGGAGACGGGCGGCCGGCGGCTGAACAACACGCCGCGCGAGCTGGCGATCGTCGAGTAGGGAGGCGCCGTGCGGGGGCGCGCCGGGCCGTCGCCGAGGTGACCGGCACGTTAGGGATCCCGTGAACTTCCAGAAGATGGAGGCCCGCACGGTCCTCACTAGCCGATAGGCCCTGCCAGACCAGATCCGGCAGGGCCTATTGACCACCATAGGGGGTCTTCGAATTTAGTGGGGGTGCGCCTGCCGTCGGCTCCGGCGGGTGGTCGCACAGCGTGAGCGTAGGCGCTGGTTGGCGCGGTTGCGGAAGCCGAAGGCGTTACGCGCTTCGAGCTTGATGAGGCGGTTGTTGCCTTCGGAGGCGGCGTTGGTGATGCCGGTGGTCAGGTAGGTCTCGATGCCGTCCCACCACTGCTCGATGGTCTCGGCGAGGGTGAGGAGTTCGTGCAGGTGGGCGTGGTCGGCGACGTGGGTGAAGAAGCGGTGGCGGGCGGCGGAGATCGCGGAGCGGTCGGGGGCGTGGTGGGTGCGGCTGACGGCCAGGCCGAGGAGGTCGCGCAGGAGTTCCTTGGCCTGCCAGGCCGCGTGGATCTGCCGGCCGTAGGTACCCATGTACTCCAACTCGGTCTTCAGGAGGAGGCGTTGGTCTTCGGTGAGGTCTTCTTTGTTGCGGCGCAGGAGTTTGCGGACGGTGTAGATGCCGTCGCCCTTGCGGGCCCGGCGGCCGTGCTGCCGCCAGGTGAGGCGTCGGCGCAGGTCGGCGAGGTGGCGCTGGGCGAGTTGCACGATGTGGAAGCAGTCGACGACCACGGTCGCGTGCGGCAGGGCACGGTGGACGGCGGCGCGGAAGGTGGAACACAGGTCGATGGCGACGTAGCGCACCTGTGCCCGCCAGGATGCGGGCTGGGAGCTGAGCCAGTCGGCGACCGAGGTGGCGTTGCGGCCTTCGACCTGCCCGAACAGTCCTTGCCCGCCGATCGCGTCGACGAAGCCGATGTGCCAGGCGTCCGCGACCAGTTCCCACTTCTGCGTGGCCGGGTTCTGGGCCCAGACCGGCTTGCCCCGCCGGGTCTCGTCGATCCCGACCGCCTCGGTCGCGGGCGGCGTCTCGGGCAGGACCGTCGCGGCGTAGTCCTCAAAGCATCGCTGCACGATGGGCCAGCTCAAGGACAGGTCGCGGCCGGCCTGCACGACGGTGCGGGATCCGTCGCAGACCGCGGCCCCCGCCGCCCGGCGCAGGGCGGTGGTGGTGCGCATCCCGGCGGGCACCGCGTGGATCGCCTCGGTGAACGAGCCGCGCTCGCACGCGGGTTCGGCGCAGTACCAGCGTGCCTTGCGCCACCGGATACTCACAGGGCGTCCACCGCAGGGCAGGTGCCGGGGCCGGGTGGTGCGGTAGTCCTTCAGCCGGGTGGCGAAGACCCCGCACGAGGGGCAGGCCCGGGCGGAGTCCTCGCTCGTGACCACGTACACCGTCGAACCGCCCGCCCCGTCGTCCTTGACCTGCGTCACACTCACCCCCTCCAGCCCCAGAAGTCGCGTTGCCGCTTCGTTGATGCCGGTATCGTCGCTGTTCAAGCCCGTGGGGTTTCATGATCGGTTGCCTAGACAACAACCATGATCACGAAGGCCCGCGGGCTCCTTGCGTCCAGGGCGCCCGCACCCCAACCACCTCACACAGCGTGACCGGCGAGCGCGCCCGTCACCGCCGCACCCCCCACTAAATTCGAAGACCCACCATAGGTGCACCTTCTCGTCCTTACGAACCCTTCACAACGGCTCAGGACGTGGCTTCGTCCCCAATGGCGCGTAGAACCTCGGCAAGCCAGACGAATCCGTACCCCACCACGCGGTCGGGATCCGCGAGCATGCCTTCAAGCTGGCTCCACGACTCGGAGAGCATGCCGATGGTGAGTTCCCCGGGCTCGCTGTAGACCTCGTAGGCCTCGTCCGAGGCAATGGACCAGAACGCTTCCCTATTGACTCGTACTACCTCCTCGTCGGCGCACACTCTCTTAATCAGCAGATCGAACACGTCCTTGAGCTTTTCAACAGGGATCTCGACCATCAGCATTTCCCGGAGATTTTTGCGATGTTGTCGCGGAAGGTCTGGATTTCTTTTCTCAGGTGCCTGGTGCGCCCGTCGATGATCCGCTGGCGCACTTCTTCACTCGGCGCATTCTTGAGAAAGCCCTTGTTGTCGTAGGCATCTGGGTCAGCCAGGTACTTACGGAGCTTTTCCTCATGCTCTTCGATCAGCTTGCGGTACGACTCGATGGATTTCTGCTGCTCAGGAGTCAGACCGTCGTCGGCATTGTGGACCAGGACCGGAGTCCTGCCCGCCAGCACATAGTACGTGTGCAGGTCGTTGACGTTGAGGTTGTAGGCGGGGGCGAGTCCGGTCCAGTGACGGACGGCGTTGATCTGTGCCGTGCCGCCATCGGGGGTGCGGAGGGTGTCCTGCGAGGTGAGGTCGGCGGCGTTCTTCCACGTCTTGTCGTTCTCGGTCCAGAAGGGGTGGTGGCTGGTCGCGGTGAGGGAGCCGTCACCGTTGGTCTGGTCGAGAGTGATGCCGGTGAAGTCGCGGTCGTCGGGGGTGTAGATGGTCGCGTCGACGCGGCGCGGGCCGGTTTCCCCTGTTTCGGGGTCGGTGGCCAGGACGTGGTCGCCGACCTTGACTTGTTCGATCGGGCGTGGGGTGCGGTCGCCCATGAGGACGGAAGTGCCAGCAGGGAAGCTGTCCTTCTTGGCCCCCTTGACGAGGCACTCGCCCACTTCCTTGCCCCGGCGGGTTCCCTTGGCGGCGTCCTCGACGGCATCGGCGCCCTTCTTGATGATTTTGAGCTTGCCGGCGGGTGTGACGGCGACGACTGCCATGGCGCAGTCGCCCCAGGAGGGGTTCTTGACGCATTTCTCGATGTCGGCGCCGCCCACGAGTTCCCATACGAGGTCGTCGAGGCCGAAGGCGTCGCTTTCCTCGCAGGGGTTGGGGTGGGCGTAGCCGGCCACCATCGTGTAGCCGCAGGCGCCGGGTTCTTTCCGGGCCTCCTCGGCCTTCCGGGCTTCTTCGGCCCTGCGCTTGGCTTCGGCGATTTCCGCTTCACGCTTGCGCTTGACGTCGGTCCATGCCTGGCTCGCGGCCGCGTCGGCTTCCGCCTGGCTCTTGCCGGCTGCGATCGCGGCGTAGCGGGCGTCCCCCGCCGAGTCGCTGGCTTCCCTGGCGGACTGGCGGGCGTATTCGGCGGAGAACTCGGCCTGTGCGGCGGAGGTTTCGGCGGCGTCCGCGTCGCGGTTGGCGGCGTCGGCGGCGTTGCGTGCGGTGGTGGCGGACTTGCGTGCCTGGTCGGCGCTGACCGCGGCGGCGTCGGCGGACTTCTTGGCCGCGGCCGCGTAGCCATTGGCCGCAGCAACGGACTTCTTGGCTTCGCCGGCGGCGTTGGCCGCTTCGGTGGCGGCCTTGTTGGCCTTGGCAGCGGCTTCGGCGGCGCGCCAGCGGTTGGCCTGGGCGTTGGCGGCGATGATCTCGCCTTCGGCGAGGAGCCGTCCGATCTGGGCGCGGTGGGTGGCGGTGAGGTCGTCCTTGCGGGTGGCGGTGTACTGGCCGACGGCTGTGAACTCGTGGAGCTTGCCCGGGGGGCCCGCCAGGGCTGCCTTGGCCGCTGCCTTGACCTCTTCGCCTCCACCGTTGACGAGCTTGGAGGCGATGACCTCTTCGTCGGTCACGCGGGCGGTGTACTGGTCGACTTCCATGAAGGCCGCAAGGGCCTTGCCGCTGCCGTCCTTCAGGGCGATCTTGGAGGCGTCCTTGACGCTGGTCCCGCCGAAGTTGTTGACCTTGGACACGGCGACGGCGAGGTCGGTCTCGGCGACGGTGTACTGGCCGTCGGCGTAGAAGGCGGCGATCTGTTCCGGGGTGCCCTTGAGTGCTTCCGCGGCACCCTCCCGTACCGAGGGGTAGGGGCTGTCCGTGCTCAGCCGGAGGACCCTGTCACGCGCCTCTTCGGCGGCTGCGTTCTTCCAGCCGCTGCGCAGGTATTCCAGTACATCGGCGTCCGTACCGCTCAGCGCGTCGGCGGCGGCCTGCTGGTGCCAGGGGCCGCGGAGTTTGAGGGCGTCCAGGGCGAGTTCGCGGCCCTTGGCCGCGGTGGCCGTGACGTTCACGTCCGGCGTGGCCGCCTCGATGGCCAGAGCCTCCGCCGTGCCGTCCAGGGCGCGCGCGTCGCGGACGACGGCCTCGGTGGCGGAGACCACGGCGTCGCTCTGGGCCTTCTCGGTGCGGGCGCGCTCCAGAGCGGCTTCGCCGCGGGAGGCGAGTTCCTCGGTCTCGACGTCCAGGGCGACCTGGTGGACCTGCTTGGCGGTATTGACCGCGGTGGTGGCCGTGTCTGCGGCGGTCTTCGCAGCGGCGGCCCACTTGCGGGAGTCCGCCGCGGCGGACGCGCTCTGCCCGGCGTACTTCGCCGCGAGATCGGCGGCGTCGGCGGCCTTCTCGGCGTGGCCGGCGGCGGAGTTTGCCGCGTCGCGGGCCGCATATGCCTGCTGGGACGCGCGCTGGGCCAGCGCGGTGGCGTTGTTGGCGGCCCGGTTGGCGGCGTTGGCGTGGCGGCGCGCTTCGGCGGCGGCGTTGCGGGCCTCTGCGGAGTGGACGCCGGCGGCCTCGGCATGCCGGTTGGCTTCCTCGGCGGAGTCGGCGGCGGCGTTCGCGTTCGCGCCCGCGCTGCGGGAGGCGGCCGCGGCGACACCGGCGGCGGCGGATGCCTTGGCCGCCTGATCGACGGCGGCAGCCGCGGTGCGGGCCAGCGCGGCTGCCTTGCGGGCGGCGACCGCGTCCTTCTTGGCCGTGTCGGCCTGGCTCGCGTTGCCGGCCGCGGCGATCGCCGACTTGTAGGCGTTGTTGGCCGCGTTCGCCGCTGCTGCGGCGGCGTTCGCGGTCTGCGCCGCGGCGAGCGCGGCGATCCGGGCGGCCCGGTTTGCGGCGTTGGCCGCGCCGATCGCCGTCTGGGCGGCAGCGGCGGCGGCGCGTGCGGACGCGGCGGCCTGCTTGGCCTTGTAGGCGGCGCGGACGGAGTCCTTGCGCGCCGCCTCGGTCTCCCGGGCGGCCTTCGCCGCGGCTTCCTTGGCCAGCTCCGAAGCGGCGATCGCGCGAGCGGACGCCTCCTCGGACTTCTTCGTGGCGGCCTCCGCCTGCAGCCCTGCCTGCTTGGCCTGCTCGGTGAGCTGCTCGATGGTGGCATGCTCCTGGTCGCGGTTGCGGGCGACGAACTGCCCGACGGCCAGGAACTCGGCGATGTCCTCCGGCGTGCCCTTCAGCGCCGCCTTTCCGGCGGCCTTCATGTTCGGCCCACCCGAGTTGATCAGTTTGGAGACCTCGACCTCGTTATCGGTCTCCCGCTCCTTGTACTGACCGGACTCGAGGAATTCCTTGACCGCCTCGGGCCCGGCTTTCAGCGCAGCCTTGCCCGCTTCCCTGACGCCCACACCGCCGAAGTTGATGACACGGGACGCCTCGACCTCCCGGTCCTCCTCCAAAGGCTTCTGCCACCCACTGCGCAGAAACTCCTGCAACTCCTCCGGAGTGCCCTTCAGCGCCTTCTTCGTCGCCTCGCGCACCGCCACGCCGCCGACGTTGTAGACCCGGCTCGCGTCGACATAGTCGTCGTCGTACTCGATGGCGGGCGCCTCGTCCAGGAACTTCCGAACGTCGTCGTCCGAACCCAGCAGCGCCCGCTCAGCCGCCTCCTTGATGCCCGCCCCGCCGGTGTCCCAGTACTGGACAGCCAGGTACCGGCCGATCGAGCCGTCAAGCTCTTCCTCCTGGGCGTGCGCGGGCGTGCTCCCCAGCAAGCCCGCGCCCATCACCACGGGGAGGACGACGCCGCAGACGCCCCTGCGTACCCCTCTCCTTATGCGAGATGACATTCCGGAATTCGGCATTCCGGAGGTTGTTTGCCGCTTCATCGGCACCCCTCGTTCGACCTTCAACTTCGAGCGTGCGCACAACAAGCCCCGCACCCCGGGGGTCAGCCGGGCGTGCTTGTCGTGTGGAAGCGGTGGTCAAAAGGATGAACGGCGTTTCACGTCACCACAGTTGAGAATCCCCGAGCCCCCCGAATGCCCACACCTCCCAAAGGGGTCCGTGTGTGCGCACGGAGCACTCTACATCTGATTTACTCTTGGGTAACTTGCGTGGGGGAGTTCACGCATTCCACTGACCAACAGGGGGAACCATGGCGATCTCGCGTGCCCGCGCGGCGCTCTTCACCACTCTCACCGCCGCGACCGTAGCCGTCGCCGGTATCGCAACGTTCGGCGTGGCGAACGCCGCTCCGCAGGACGGCGGTACACCCTCCGCCACGGAGCTGCCCTACGCCGTGGAGGACTTCACCCACCCCGGTGCCGCGCAGATCCAGCAGGACCAGCAGATCGTCCTCAAGCGCGGCGACGGCCACATCACCCTGGTGCCCTGTGAGGGCACCACCGACATCACGGTCAAGTCCCGCACCGGCAAGAAGAGCTACTGCTTCGACGTCAGCGCCAAGCAGGGCTACCTCACCCTCGAACTACCCGACGCATTCGGCATCTGGACCGAGGCGTACCCGGTGACGGCCACCATCACCGCCGGCAACGAGGAGACCGTCGTCCACGCGGCGGCCAACGACTACCAGCCCATCGGCGAGGCCGGCGACAACGGCGAGCGCTCCGTCCTGGTCGAGCTGCGCGTCACCGGCTGACCCACGGTTTCCGGCTCACAAGACCCTTCCGCAGCCCGGCAGGCAGACGTGCCGCACACCGTCCGCGCCGTGTTCCACGGTGCCTGACGCCGCTTCCGGCTTCCCGCCACGCCTCTGCTCCCGTTACCCCAGACAGGAAAACGCGTCACCTTGTCCCGTACACGCAACCGCTCCATGCTCGCCGCGGCCCTCGCCGCCGTCACCGGCGCCGCCATCCTCACCGGTACGCCCGCCACCGCCGCTACCGGTCCGGACGCCCTCGCCGGCACCGAGGCATCCGTCGCCCGCCTCCACATCGGTGAAGGCGACACCACCCGCTCCTGCTCCGGAGCCCTGGTGGACCGTCAGTGGGTGCTGACCGCCGCGGCCTGCTTCGCCGTCGACCCCGTCAACCCCACCCAGGTCGCCGCGGGCAAGCCGGCCCTCAAGACCACCGCGACCATCGGTCGCAGCTCCCTGACCGGGACCGGCGGACACGCCGCCGACGTCGCGGAGCTCGTGCCCTCTCTCACCGGCGACCTGGTCATGGCCCGCCTCGCGACACCCACCCCCACCGGCATCGCCCCCATCGAACTTGCCGCCTCCCCGGCGGGCGAGGGCGACACCCTGCAGGCGGTCGGCTTCGGCCGCACCAGGACCGAATGGGTGCCCGGAGCGGCCCACACCGCGTCGATGAAGATCAGCGCGCTTTCCGACACCGAGCTCACCCTGGCCGGTGCCACCGCGAACGACGCCCTGTGCAAGGGCGACACCGGCGCCCCCCTGCTACGGGAGGCCGAGGAAGGCGTCGCGCTCGTGGGCATCGCCACCCGCTCACGGCAGGGCGGCTGTCTGGGCGAGTCCGAGACCCGCACCGACGCCGTCGCCACGCGCACGGACGACCTGGCCGACTGGATCGCCACCACCGCGGGGCGGTCGTGGGCGCTGCTGATGACCGCCGCCGACTTCAACGGCGACAAGAAGGCCGACCTGCTCGCGATCGACGCGGCCGACGACTTCCTCTACGCCCAGCCCGGCGACGGCAAGGGCAAGTTCGGCAAGCGCGTCAAGGTCAACGAGGGCAGGTGGACCAACATGCGTCTGCTGGCCGCCACGGACTTCACCGGCGACGGCAAGGCCGACATCCTCGCCGCGAACACCAACGGCAACCTCTACCTCTACCCGGGCAACGGCAGGAACGGCATCACCGGCTCCTCCGTCGTCGCGAGCGGGTGGGGCGGCATACGCCTGATGACCGCCGCCGACTTCAACGGCGACAAGAAGGGCGACCTGATCGCCGCCCACACCAACGGCAACCTCTTCTTCTACCCGGGCAACGGCAAGAACTTCGCCTCGGGGAGCGTGACCAGCACCGGCTGGACCAACATGCGCATGCTCTCCGCCGGGGACTTCACCGGCGACGGCAAGGCAGACATCTACGCCGTCCACAACAGCGGAGACCTGTACCTCTACTCCGGCAAGGGCAACGGCACCTTCAATACCGCGAGCAGGACCGGCCGTGGCTGGCAGAGCATGCGCCTGCTCTCCGAAGCCGACTTCAACGGCGACCAGAAGAGCGACCTGATCGCCATCCACACCAACGGCAGCATCTACGCCTACCCCGGCAACGACAAGGGCGGCTTCGGCACCCCCGTCGTCACCCCGGCGCCTGCCACCTGATCCGCACGTGCCCGGCCGCACGCGGTGCAGGAGGGGAGAGCCACCATCCCACCCGATCCGCAAGCCGGGCCTCGAAGGGGCCGACCCCCTACGAGACCCTGTTGAGAAGCGGCCATGTGCTGCGAACCCGGTCCGTTCCACCTCGTCCTTGTGGAACGGACCGACGTCGTTGTCCGATGTGAGGTGCGTGCAGCCCTGCCGTGTCACGCGTCGTGCAGCACCACGCACGACTCGCCCGCCAGTTCCAGCACGCCCTCCGGCCCCGCCGGCCCGGTCTCGCCCCAGGCGGCGAGCACCCGACCGCCCCCCGCCCCCAGCGGGATCGTGACGGGCTCCTCGCCGAGGTTGACCGCGACCCGAATGTCGCCCCGGCGGAAGACGAACCAGCGCGCCTCCTCGTCGTAGGCGACCCGCACGGCCGCGAGGTCCGGGTCGGACAGGTCGGGCTCGCCCCGGCGCAGGGCGATCAGCTCCCGGTACCAGGCCAGGAGCCGGGCATGGGGTTCGCGGTCCCGCTCGGAGCGGTCCAGGCAGGAGCGTCGCCGGGTGGCGCGGTCCTGCGGGTCGGGGATGTCCTGCGCCGCCCAACCGGTCCCGGCGAACTCCCGCCGTCTGCCCTGCCGTACCGCCTCCGCGAGTTCCGGGTCGGTGTGGTCGGTGAAGAACTGCCACGGCGTACGGGCGCCCCACTCCTCGCCCATGAACAGCATCGGGACGAACGGCCCCGTCAGCACCAGCACCGCCGCGCAGGCCAGAAGTCCGGGCGGGAGGGCCGACGAGAGCCGGTCGCCGGTCGCGCGGTTGCCGATCTGGTCGTGCGTCTGGGCGTAGCCGACGAACCGGTGCGCGGGTGTGCGGACGAGGTCGACGGGACGGCCGTGCGTACGGCCGCGGAACGTGGAGTACGTGCCGTCGTGGAAGAAGACGTGGCCGAGGGTCTTGGCGAGCGCGCCGAGCGGCGCGCGTGCGAAGTCGGCGTAGTAGCCCTGCGATTCACCGGTCAGCGAGGCGTGCAGGGCATGGTGGAAGTCGTCGTTCCACTGGGTGTGGACCCCGAGGCCGCCCTCCTCGCGCGGGGTGGTCGTCCTCGGGTCGCACCGGTCCGACTCGGCGATCAGGAACACCGGCCGCCGTACGTCCGCCCCGAACCGGTCCACCGCCGCGGACAGTTCCTCCAGGAACGTCAGCGCCCGGGTGTCGACGAGGGCGTGGACCGCGTCCAGCCGCAGCCCGTCGACGCGGTAGTCCCGCAGCCACGCCAGCGCGCTGCCGATCAGGTACGCGCGCACCTCGTCCGAGCCGGGCGCGTCCAGGTTGATCGCCGAGCCCCAGGGGGTGTGGTGAATGTCCGTCAGATACGGCCCGAACGCGGGAAGATGGTTGCCGGAGGGTCCCAGGTGGTTGTGGACGACGTCCAGGACGACACCGAGCCCGAGACCGTGGGCCGTGTCCACGAAGCGTTTCAGCGCCCCGGGGCCGCCGTACGGCTCGTGCACCGCCCAGGGCGCCACCCCGTCGTAGCCCCAGCCGTGCGTTCCCGGGAAGGGGCACAGCGGCATCAGTTCCACATGGGTGATGCCGAGCTCCGCCAGCTCGCCGAGCGCGGCGGCGGCGGCGTCGAGCGTGCCCTCGGGGGTGTAGGTGCCGATGTGCAGCTCGTACAGGACCGCGCCCGTGAGGTCCCGGCCGCGCCAGTCGTCGCTGCGCCAGACGTAGGTGTCGGGAGCGACCACCGCGCTCGGCCCGTCCGGGCCCTCGGGCTGACGGCGCGAGCGCGGGTCGGGCAGGACGGGTCCGCCGTCGAGCCGGAAGCCGTAGCGGTCCCCGTCACCCGCGTCCGCCTCGGCCGTCCACCAGTCCTCCCGCGACGGATCGCGCTCCATCCCCTGTTCGGTGTCCTCCAGCCACAAGTCGACCCGGTCCTGCGCCCGCGGTGCCCATACCTCGAACAGCACTGGTGATCGATCCCCTGTCATCTCGGCGTCGGTGATGCCGGCGTCGTCATGCGGCCTCCGTCGCCCGGGCGTCCGTCACGCCGGCGGAGTCGTGTCGTCGGCGGCAGTTCTCCCCATCCTGGCAACTTCGCCCTCTGGAGGCGCCGTACTCGCCGGTACTAGGGTCCGCGCCATGACATCGCCCTCCGCGACACCGCTGCCCTCCTTCCCGCCCGGATTCCTGTGGGGTGCCTCGGCGTCCGCGTTCCAGACGGAGGGCGCCGCCGACGCCGACGGCAAGGGCCCCTCCGGCTGGGACGTGTTCGCGGCGGAACCCGGACGGATCAAGGACGGCGCGGACGCCTCCCGCGGAACCGGCTTCCACGCGCGCTACCGCGAGGACGTGGCCCTGCTCGCCGGACTGGGCGCAGGGGCCTTCCGCTTCTCCGTCAGCTGGCCCCGGGTGATACCCGGCGGCAGCGGTCCGGTGAACCCCGCCGGGATCGGCTTCTACGACCGGCTCGTCGACGCACTGTGCGAGCACGGCATCACCCCCGCGCCGACCCTCTACCACTGGGACACCCCGCTGCCCCTGGAAGAGGCCGGCGGGTGGCTCAACCGCGACACCGCCGGCCGGTTCGCCGACTACGCGGCCGTCGTCGCCGAACGGCTCGCCGACCGCGTCCCCATGTGGATCACCGTCAACGAGCCCGCCGAGGTCACCATGCTCGGCTACGCGCTCGGCGAGCACGCCCCCGGCAAGCGGCTCCTCTTCGACGCCCTGCCCGCCGCCCACCACCAGCTCCTCGCCCACGGCCTCGCCGTCCGGGCCCTGCGTGCCGCGGGCGCCGGGAACATCGGCCTCGCCGTGTCCCACTCGCCCGTCCACCCGTCGAGCGACAGCGACGAGGACCGCTCCGCCGCCGAGCTCTACGACACGCTCACCAACCGGCTCTTCTCCGACCCGCTGCTGATGGGCCGCTACCCGGACGGATTCGACGGACTGATGCCGGGGCCGGTCGCCGACGACCTCGCGGTCATCTCCGAGCCGCTGGACTGGTACGGCGTGAACTACTACAGCCCCATGCTGGTCGGCGCACCCGCGACCGACGCGCTCGACTCCTACGCCGGACTCGGCATGCCCGCGGAACTCCCCTTCGGACTCAGGGAGATCGAGGGCGCCGAACGCACCCGCTTCGGATGGCCCGTCGTCCCGGACGGCCTGCGGGAACTGCTCGTCACCCTCAGGGCGCGCTACGGCGACCGCCTGCCGCCCGTCCACATCACGGAGAACGGCTGCTCCTACGACGGCCTCGACGACGACTCCCGGATCGCGTTCCTCGACGGCCATCTGCGAGCCCTGCACCGGGCGGTGGAGGAGGGCGTCGACGTCCGCGGCTACTTCGTCTGGTCGCTCACCGACAACATCGAGTGGGCGGAGGGCGCCTCGCAGCGCTTCGGCCTGGTCCACGTCGACTACGACACCCTGGAGCGCACCACGAAGGCGTCGTACGCGTGGTACCGCGACGTCATCCGCGCCCAGCGGACCGCGTGTCCGCCGCAGCGCTGACCGGCCCGGGGCGCGGCCCCGGGCGCGGAGCGGATCCCGCTCCGCGCGCACCGGGTCAGAAACCGAGGTGGACGCGCTCCTGCACCACGGGTGCCCGGCCTTGGCGAAGGTGGCTGCCATCGAGGTATTGACCGGACTACCGAGCGACTCGCCGGGCCACGGCGCATCCCCCGGTTGGTCTAGTCGATAGATGTTGCGCATCCGAACGACAAAGGAGCGCAGCAAAGTTGGACGAGTACTCGCGTGATGTCCGATCGATTCGCCTGCCCCGATGGGGCCACGTCGCCGCAAACCCGGGCGTGGTGCCGTGGCTGGTCTTCGATGAGGAGGGGCGGTCTGCCGAGCCGGTACGCCGGTACCTGATCGATTTCGTCGCCCGGTACAACCGGCCCGGCAGCGTCCGCAGCTACGCATTCGACCTGCTGCGGTGGTGGCGGTGGCTCCGGGTGGTCAATGTTCCGTGGAACCAGGCCACCCCTGCCGAAGGTCGGGACTTCGCGTTGTGGCTGGGGGCGACGGTCAAAGTCCCCAACGCTGCGCGGACGGTGTCCACCGCGACAGCGGGCACCATCAACCCGATCACCAAGAAGCCCTACCTGGACGACCGCTACAAGCCCCGCACCATCCGGCACAGCAACGCGGTGATCCGCAGCTTCTACACCTTCTGGATCGAGACAGGCGAAGGCCCACTGATCAACCCGGTGCCGCTGGCGCGCTCCGAGTGCCGCCGTCCCCACGCCCACCACAACCCGCTCGATCCGTACCGGGGCGAGGGCCGACTCCGGTACATCCCGAAAATCCCACGCCGTCGGCCCCGGCAGATGTCGGACGAACGGTGGAACGAGTTGTTCGCCGCGCTGCGCTCCAACCGAGACCGGGCGCTCGTCGCGCTCGCCATCAGCAACGGCGCCCGCGCCTCGGAACTCCTGGGCATGAAGGGGGCCGACGTGGACTGGGGCGACCAGCTCGTGCGTGTAGTGCGCAAGGGCGCCCAGACCGAGCAGTGGCTGCCCGCGAGCGCGGAGGCGTTCATCTGGGTCCGGCTCTACCAATGGAGGAAGAGGTACACAGTGACAGCAGCTGCGACGGGCAGGCACAGGGCCATGCAAGCCGCGGTGAGACGGAGGACAGCACACCAGCTGGCCATGGCCTTGTCGAGGATGGTGCACAGGGTTTGAGTGACCGTGCCTGTCGGCACCGCACCGTCGTGCACCGGGCGAGTCTTCTTCCTGTTCCTGCTCACCACGGGACTCCTTCTTCAATGGTGTTGGCTGGTGAGCACACCCTGGACCTCCCCTGCATTCGGAAGCATCAGAGATGATCGATATCGCCCCAGTTTTTTCGTCTTCCCAGGTCATGAAGCATCTCGGCTACGCTTCCATCCGAATGAAGCGAACGGCCAGACCAGGAGGACCACGTGGGGGTTCGGATCAATCCAGATCAAGTTCACAGTCGAGAGGATCTGATCAAACAGCTGGAACGGCTGTTTGCTGCCGGCGGGTGGAGCTTCGACCGCCTGGCCAACGCGGCTGGCCTCAGCAGCGCGACGATTCACAGCCTGATCGACGGTAAGACCAATATCCCGAGAAAGAAGACGCTTGAAAAATTTGTTGAGGCGTGCGGAGAGGATCCGGAGCCTTGGCTAGCCGCGCTGGCCCGGATTTACCAATTAGCCAAGCCACATACCGCCCAAACGAGAAGTCGTCAATCCCGGGCGTTCTGGCGTGAGTTCAGCAAGCCCAACCTCACAGTGGTGGTCGGCTTGCATCAGCTCGGCCGTTGGGAGCCTTCCGGCCTCATCGGAGTCGGCTGTGCTTTTGCTCTTTCCGAGCTCCAACAATACTTTGTTCGTATCGGCGCACCATCTCCTGTTATCACATACGGTGATCGAATCAAAGGCGCAGAAAGACGCCACCCCCTCATCTTGATCGGAGGGCCAGACAGCAACGGCATCACGGATGAAGTCATGCAACGGCTGTCAAGCTCCCTCTCCCTGGGGTTCAGTAGAAGAAGTCCCCATGATGTCTCACTCCATGACAGCCAGACTGATCAAATCTACGCCCCCGAGTTGCAGCCACGAGGAGACGAAGGAACCGACTACGGCCTCGTAGTGAAAACCAAGAACCCATTCAATCCCCAGGTTCCGGTTCTGGTCATTGCTGGTAGCTTCGGCTACGGCAGTTGGGCTGCAGCAAGGCACCTCACGGAAGCAACCGACGAGTTCGCGCCATTGTATGCGTCATTCGAATGCCTCCTCGGCACCGAAGTGGTTGACCGAACCCCGCAGGCCATCAATATCCTGGCGCTGCGAAAACTCGACCAGGCGATGACAGATGATCCGCTTCGTGAAGATGCTCGATATTCTGATCGACGTCAGGCAGAGGTTTCACATTTCAGTCAGGCCCAGGGAGTAGCCCGCATACGAGCACTCATAGCTGGAGCTGGCCATGAGGAGAAGCCTCCTGGATCCTGATACCTCTCATCGCAACACCGAGGCACGACAGCTTCGAGTCACTCACCGATTGTTCAGAGAAGCCTGCATTCGCTGCCCCGCCCTCCAGATGGATCCCCGCCAGAGGCCACGCCTCATCGAGATCATCCAGAACCTCCGAGAACGCATCCGCGAGGCCCGCGCCAACGGCTGGCTCGGCGAGGTCGAGGGACTCCAGGTCAGCTTCGACGCTGCGATGGCCAAACTCAACAGCCTCAAGCGATCTCCAACCGATGGTCGGCCACAGCTGATCGACCTTGGCATGCCTGTCTTCACTGACCACGTACCCCGCCCCCGCCAGGACCGGATAACCGGCCCTGATCCTGTCAAGGAGCGAGTTCGGTTTCGCCAAGGCTGCGGAACACCGCCGGGGTCGCCCACCCGCGCAACGTGGCGTGAACCGCCGATCGGAATGCGGCCTCGGCCGTGGCGGCGTCGAGAGCCCCAGCCAGTTCAAGAGTGACGAGCCCGTGCAGGGTGGCCCAGATCGACAGGGCGATCGCCGTTGCGTCGCCAGCGAGGACAGACACCGCCAACGCGCGATCGATTGCCGCGAGGAGCGGACGGATCGGGTCACTGGCACCGACCTCCCCCGACGGGTCGAAGGACTGCACACCACCGAACAGCACCGTGTACAGGTGGCTGTGTCCGCGCCCCCAACGACGGTAGGCGACGGCCAGCGCGTAGAGGTCGGCTAGAGGGTCCGCGGAGGTCTGCACCGTCGACAGGTCCTGGAACAGGCCAGCGACGGCTCTGTCGCGCACCGCACCGATCAGCCCGTCCTTTCCACCGAACAGGGAGTACACCGCCGTCGTCGACGCCTCGGCAGCAGCGGCCACGGCGCGGACCGTGAGCGACTCCCGTGGACGGGTGGCGAGCATCTCGGTCGCGCACTCCACAAGCCGCTCTTTGACGGCCTGATCGTTTGTTCTGGGCCTACCCACGGCCAGCAGCCTACCCTCTTTGATAACGTCGTTTTGAAACAGTGTTCTGAAACTTCGGAGGTCCGCTGTGCCCACGCCCGCCATACGTCTCGTCCGCTTCACCGGACGCTTACTGCTGGCCCTGGCCGCCTTCGTGATGCTGGTCGTCGTCTTTCTCGCGCTGATCGCCCTCACGGACGGGGCAGGCTCGGGGCTCGCCGCATGGTTGCCGACCCTTGGAGTCGGGGCTGTCCTCGCGACGTGGCGGAGCCGGCGCCGCACGTGGCCGGCGCGGCTCGTGCCGTTCCTGCCGGTGGCTGTCGCGGCGGCGCTGACGGCATCGGTCTGCATCCCGACCGTGCCGACGACCCGGCGGTACCCGCCCGCGCTACCCTTCGTGACCACGCAGCACTGGAGCCTGACCACGGGCAGCCGGGTCGCGGTGTACCACTACCCGCCCGCGCACCCCAGTCCCCGGCATCCCACCCCGCTCGTGTACCTCAACGGCGGACCGGTCCGTGGCATCTCGGTACTCGACCACCGGTTCCTGCAACTCCTGGCCCGCCAGGGCTACGACGTCTACGCCTACGAACAGGCCGGCGGCGGACGAAGCGACCTGCTCCCCATGGGCCAGTACACGATCTCCAGGCCGGTCCGCGACCTCGCCGCCTTCATCGACCGCCTGAACAAAGGCAAGGTCGACATCCTCGGCTTCTCCTCAGGCGGGGCCGTGCTCACCCGAGCCCTGGCCGACCCGCGCGTCGCCGCACGCCTGCACCGGGCGATCATCGCCGAGCCCGGCCCCATGGACGGCCCCACCGCACACATCACCGGGCACAAGGGCCGAAAATCCGCACACGGCCTCGCGCCGGCCCCGACCGGACCGCGATCGACATACGTCCCCCGGTACGCCGTGGCATTCGGCCTCATGCGGCTCGGACTCCTCAGCCCCGACACCGGACTGATCGGACAGGCGGAAGGCGACAACGCCTTCACCGCCGCAGACCTCGGCAGCGACACCGCATCCGCATACTGCGCGCGCGACGCGCACCGCATCCCCGCCGAGGACACCGCACAGAACTTCTCCTTCAGCCCCGCCGCCAGCCTCCGCATCCAGCAAACGGTCAAGGACTCACCCTCCATCGCCCCGAAACTGAGGCGCTCCCGGACCCCGCGATGCTGATGATCGCCGAGTGCTCCTCCCAGATCCGTCAATGGGAGACCACCGTCCTTGCCAATGACCCCGCCATCCAGCGCACGCATTACATGCCCGGAGTCGGACACCACATGTGGAACGGTCTGGACGACAACAACGACCGAGCCGCCGCCGTCATCACCGCGTTCCTTCAGGACAAGCCAGCACCCCTGCCGAACTACCCGACCCGCGACGAGATCCCTACCTTCCTGCGCGACCACAAATGAAGACGTTGCAGCCCGGCACCGGCAAAGGCGGGCGAAACCGCGAAGCCGCTTGGGCCCTGCACGAAGTACAGCCAAGGACGAGCTCGTAGTCCGGAAAAGGTACGTTGCCCTGGTCGGTGGCGCCGGCGACGAACTCCGCGCCCCGCTCCGCCAGGAGGTGCGTGCACTCGGCGAGCAGGTCGTACGCGTCGCCGTTGCCGCGGTGCTCCGGAACGACTCCGATGAAGCCGATGCACGGGCCCGAAGGGTTGTGCGCCGGGATGCGCAGACCGACGAGTTCGCCGTCCCGGTACGCCAGCCGCCACCATGCGCCGACAAGGCCGCCGCATCCGCGCGCTGCCGTCCTCGGCGCGGCCGAGGGCACGTTCCGTCCAGGCGGCACGGACCAGGCACTGGACACGGTCGCGCAGCGCGGCCTCGCCGAACTCCGAGGCACCGCCGGTCGGAGGCGGTGTCGGGGGCGTTCGCGGCCCGGCGGACGCCCGCGCTTCCGACCCGCCGGCACAGGACCTGCCGTACCGGAACGGAAGTGATCTTCACGGTTCCTTCTGGACACCCGGGGCGCTCGGCCGGACAATCACGACTGTGACGTCCTCCTTCGAGTTCCAGACGTATCCCGCGCGGCCCTCCGACGCCGAGCGGGAGCGCGTCCTCGGAGTGCTCCGGGAGGGCGCCGTCCAGGGCCGGTTGTCGCACGACACGTTCGTGCGGCGCATGGAGCTCGCCCTGGCCGCCCGCGGACCCGACGAACTCCGCGCGCTCACCGCGGACCTGCGGCCCGAAGGCCGCCGGCTGTCCGAGAAGCTGTTCGGCGCGGTGGGGAGGATCTCGGCGTTCTCGATGAGGCTCGGCCGCGCCTGGCGGGCGGAGCGGCTGCCTCCGCTGCTGCTGCCGGAGCCGGGTCCGTATCCGCTGCGGATAGGCCGTGACCCGTCGAACGGATTGCGGCTCAGCCATGAGACGGTGTCGCGGCTGCACGCCGAACTGGTGCTGCGCGGCGGACTGTGGGTCCTCCGCGACCTCGGTTCGACCAACGGCACGACCGTCAACGGCCGTCGTGTGACCGGTGCCGTGGTGGTCCGGGCCGGCGACATGGTCGGCTTCGGCCACATGAGCTTCCGCCTCGACGCGCGCTGAGGCGGGTACACGGGCGGTGCGGAGCGGTGCCGCGAGACGAGGGGCGCCCTGTCGATCCCCTCGCAGCGTGGGGACGATCTGTCCGGCCAGCCCCTCGGCGAGGGTGGCTCGGCAGTCACGTTCACGGGCCGAACGGGCTCTTGAACCCGCATGCGCCGTGTATCCGCCCGGTGTTGCAGAAGTCGGTGATCCGGGTGGCGGTCCTGATCCGGGCCTCGGTGCGGGTGGCGAAGGTGTGCCGGTGGACGTGCTCGACCTTGGCGCGCTGTGCACGCCTCACTCACGGCGTGTTCCTGCACGGGTGGTCGCGGATCGGTCCGTGCACGGATGGAGGGACACGGCTGGTGCCGACCCGCACGTGTGCGCCGATGCGCTCCGTCACTGTCCGTGATTTCCTGAATCGCGCCGTTCCTCCGGAGTCGGTACTTTCTTGATCAGGTGTCCTCTCGCGTCGACGGCCGCGCCCACCGGGCCCGGCCCTTCGCAAGAGCCCGAGGCAAGGAGGACGGCATGTCCCGACCCATCGTCGTGGGAGTGGACGGCTCCGACGGAAGTCTCGCGGCCGTGGACTGGGCCGCCGACGAGGCCGCGCTGCGCGGTGCGGCACTGCGGCTGGTGTATGCGACCCGGTGGATCGCGCATCAGTTGCAGGCCGTGCGGATGTCCCACGAGGACCGGGCCGGCGAGGCGGAAGGCGTCCTCGGCGCGATGGAGGAGCGCGTACGGTCCCGCAGGCCGGAGCTCGCGATGACCGCCGAGGAGATCGAGGACTCACCCGCGAGCGTCCTGCTGGAGGCGGCGTCCCGGGCCGATGAGCTGGTCGTCGGGTCACACGGACTCGGCGGCGTGGGCGGCTTCATCATCGGTTCCGTGGGGCAGGAGGTCGTCACCGGCGCCAAGGAGCCGGTGGTGCTGGTACGGCCGGACTACCGCGAGGACCCGCAGGGCTCGCCCGCCGGCGCCCGGCGCAGGGTGGTCCTCGGCCTCGACGTGACGGATGCCTCCGACGAGCTGCTGGAGTTCGCCTTCGACCACGCGGCACGGCGCGACGCCCCGCTCCACGTGGTGCACGGCTGGAACGCCCCGTTCTACCACCGGCACCGGGCCGACCCGGATCCGGGCGTGCAGTCCGAGATGGCGTCGGCGCTCGCCCGGGCCGTACGTCCGTTCCGCGACAAGTACCCCACCGTGAAGGTGACGGAGGAGTCGGCTCCCGGACGGCCCGCCGCACAGCTCGTGGAGGCCGCCGCGGACGCCCGTCTGGTGGTCGTCGGCCGGCGCCGGGCGGCCTCCGGTTCGCACATCGGCTCGATCACCCACGCCGTCATCCACCACGCCGCCTGCCCGGTGGCCGTGGTCCCGCACGGCTGACATGCCGGCGCGTCCGAGGGCGGCCGCCCGTGTCGGGCACCCCGGCACGGGGGACGGGCATCCGTCCGTGGCCCCCGTCCGCCCCGGACACGTCGGCCGCCCCAGCGGTCCACGCCCGGGACACGCCCTCCGCCCCGGACACGTCGGCCGCCCCAGCGGTCCACGCCCGGGACACGCCCTCCGTCCCGGGCACGCCGTCCGCCCCAGCGGTCCAGGCCCGGGACACGCCCTCCGTCCCGGGCACCTCGGCCACGGCTCCCGCATTTCACCCGGCGTGGGTGAGGCCCGCCCGCGGGCTCCGTGGACACGATGCGGGAAGGATCCCGACCCGCCGGGCCTGCGGACCCCTGCCCGTCCGGCGGAGAACAGCACGCCGAGCACGCCGAGCACGCCGAGCACGCGGAGAACGGGGAAGGCCTCATGACCGACGATCCGGACACCCTGTCGGTGAACACCATCCGCGGCCTGTGCATGGACGCCGTCCAGCGCGCCGAGTCCGGACACCCCGGCACACCGATGGGCATGGCCCCCGTCGCGTACACGCTCTGGCAGCGGTTCCTGAGGTACGACCCCCGGGACCCGATCTGGCCCAACCGCGACCGATTCGTGCTGTCCGAGGGCCACGCCTCGACGTTGCTGTGGTCCCTGCTGCACCTGGCCGGGGTCCACGCCGTCGACCCGGACTACGAGATGCTGGGCCGTCCGGCGGTCACCATGGAGGATCTGAAGTCCTTCCGCCAGCTCGACTCCCGCTGCCCCGGGCACCCCGAGTACCGCTGGACGAGCGGGGTGGAGACCACGACCGGCCCGCTCGGCCAGGGCGTCGCCACGTCCGTCGGCATGGCGCTCGCCGGCCGGTGGCTCGGTGCCGCGTACAACCGCGAGGACTTCCCGCTCTTCGACTTCGACGTGTACGCCCTCGCCGGTGACGGCTGCATGATGGAGGGCATCGCCTCCGAGGCCGCCTCGTTCGCCGGCCACCAGCGGCTGTCCAATCTGTGCTGGATCTACGACTCGAACCGGATCACCATCGAGGGCCACACCGACATCGCCTTCACCGAGGACGTCGCGGCCCGGTTCCTCGCCTACGGCTGGAACGTGACCACCGTCGCCGACGCCAACGACCTCGACGCCGTCGCCCGGGCGCTCCACGACTTCCGGGCCGAGACCGAACGCCCCACCCTGGTGCTGGTGCACAGCCACATCGGCTACGGCTCACCCGTCGAGGACTCCCCGAAGGCCCACGGCTCACCGCTCGGCCCCGACGGGGTCCGTGCGGCCAAACGCTTCCTCGGTCTGCCCGAGGACGAGGACTTCTGGGTTCCCGACGCGGTGCGGGAACGGTTCGCCCAGGGCATCGGCACCCGCGGCGCCGAACTGCGCGCCGCGTGGGAGAAGCGGTTCGAGGACTACCGCGCCGCCTGGCCCGCCGAGGCCGACGAACTGGAGCGCATCCAGCGGCGCGAGCTCCCCGACGGCTGGGACCGGGCGCTCCCCGAGTTCCCTCCGGACCCCAAGGGCCTCGCCACCCGGGACTCCTCGGGCCGGGTGCTGAACGACCTGGCGCAGAACATCCCCTGGCTCCTCGGCGGTTCGGCCGACCTGGCCCCGTCCACGAAGACCAGGCTCACGTTCGACGGCGCGGGAGACCAGGAACCCGACGAGCCGGGCGGACGCAATCTGCACTTCGGTATCCGCGAGCACGCGGCCGCCGCCATCTCGAACGGGATGGCCCTGACGAAACTGCGGCCCTACTGGTCCGGCTTCCTCATCTTCTCCGACTACGCCAAGGGCGCCATCCGGCTGTCGGCGCTGATGGAGCTGCCCGTCGTGCACATCTTCACCCACGACTCCATCGGCGTCGGCGAGGACGGACCGACCCACCAGCCGGTCGAGCAGCTCGCGGGACTGCGGGCGCTGCCGGGGCTGCTGGTGTTCCGCCCCGCGGACGCCGGCGAGGTCACCGAGACCTGGCGGTACGTCGCCGCGCTGCGCCACGAGCCGGCGGCGCTGGTGCTCTCCCGTCAGGCGCTCCCCACGCTCGACCGCACCCGGCTCGGGGCCGCGTCGGGCGTCGCGCGCGGAGCGTACGTCCTGGCCGACGCGCCCTCCGGCGCCCCGCAGGTGATCCTGCTCGCCACCGGGTCCGAGGTGTCCCTGGCCCTGGCGGCGCGGGACGAGCTCGCTGCCGAGGGCATCGGCGCGCGGGTGGTCAGCATGCCGTGCTGGGAGCTGTTCGACCGTCAGCCGCAGGCGTACCGGGACGAGGTGCTGCCGCCGTCCGTGACCGCCCGGGTGGGTGTCGAGCAGGCCTCCACGTTCGGCTGGGACCGGTACGTCGGCGACCGGGGTGCCCTCGTCGGCATGCACACGTTCGGCGCCTCGGCGCCCCTGAAACAACTGCTCGGCAAGTTCGGGTTCACCGCCCAGCGGGTGGCCGAGACCGCTCGCGGGTTGCTGGCGGCCGGCCGGGAGGCGGCGCCGTGACGGGCCGTCGCCGAGCAGTCCCGCAGACCGTCCGCACTCACCGAGAACGGGGAGATCGACCATGACCACGGACACACCCATGCAGCTCGGCATGGTCGGACTCGGCCGGATGGGCGCCAACCTCGTGCGCCGGCTGATGCGCGACGGCCACCGCTGCGTCGTCTACGACCTGGACACCGACGCCGTGAAGGAGATGGAGAAGGAGGGGGCGACGGCCGCCTCCTCGCTCCACGACCTCGTCGACAGGCTGGAACAGCCGAGGAACGTCTGGCTGATGCTGCCCGCCGGTGTCGTGCAGTCCACGCTCGACCAGCTGGCGGCCCTGCTGGCGGCCGACGACACCGTCATCGACGGCGGCAACTCGTACTACCGCGACGACATCACCCGTGCACGGCAGCTCGCCCCCAGCGGCATCCACTACGTGGACTGCGGCACCTCCGGCGGCGTGTGGGGCCTCGAACGCGGCTACTGCCTGATGATCGGCGGCGAGGACGAGCCGGTCGCGCGCCTCGGCCCGGTCTTCCGCACCATCGCCCCGGGCGTCGGCGACGCCGCCCCCACACCCGGCCGGACCCGTTCCGGCGGGACCGCACCGGAGGGCTATCTGCACTGCGGACCCAGCGGGGCCGGCCACTTCGTGAAGATGGTCCACAACGGTGTCGAGTACGGGATGATGGCGGCCATCGGCGAAGGGCTCAGCATCATCAAGCACGCCGACGCGGGCCTGCGTTCACGCACGGTCGACGCCGAGACCGCCCCGCTGCGCGAGCCGGAGGCGTACCGGTACGAGATCGACGTGGCCGAGGTCGCAGAGGTGTGGCGGCGCGGCTCGGTCGTCGGGTCCTGGCTGGTCGACCTCGTCGCCGACGCGCTCGCCCGCTCGCCCGAGCTCGACGCGTACTCCGGGCGGGTCTCCGACTCCGGTGAGGGCCGCTGGACGGTCCTGGCGGCGGTCGACGAGAGCGTGCCGGCGCCCGTCATCACCAACGCGCTCATCGAGCGCTACGAATCACGCGGGCTGGGGCAGTTCACCGACAAGGTGCTGTCCGCGATGCGCGGCGAGTTCGGCGGGCACGCCGAGAAGGCGGGGTGAACCGTGACCGGAGGAAACCGAGCGGAGCACCCCGGTGCCGTACCGGACGACCACGTCATCGTGCTGTTCGGGGCCACCGGCGACCTCGCACGGCGCAAACTGCTGCCGGGGCTCTTCCACCTGGCGAAGGCCGGACTGCTGCCCGACCGCTACCGGATCGTCGGCTCCGCGCCAGCCCAGGCGGCGCTCAGCGACGACGACTTCCGCAAGAGGGCGCGGGAGTCGGTCGCCGAGTTCGGAAGGTCCGGGCCCGAGGGCGAGGAGTGGCGGAGGTTCGAGGAGTCGCTGTCCTTCGGGGCCGCCGACCCCGAGGCCCCGGAGCCGCTGCTGGAGGCCGTGCGCGACGCCGAGCAGGCCGTGGGCGGCGGCCCCCGCCGGCTGTTCCACCTCGCCGTGCCGCCGAAGGCGTTCGCCTCCGTCATCGAGATGCTCGGTGCGACGGGCCTCGCCGACGGCGCGCGCGTCATCGTGGAGAAGCCGTTCGGCACGGACCTCCCCTCCGCGCGGGCCCTCAACGCGACCATCCACTCCGTCTTCGACGAGTCGCGGGTCTTCCGCATCGACCACTTCCTCGGCAAGGAGTCGGTCGACAACATCCTGGCGCTGAGGTTCGCCAACGGCCTGCTGGAGCCGGTGTGGAACCGCGACCACATCAGCCATGTGCAGATCGACGTGCCGGAGAGGATCGGTATCGAGGGCCGCGCCCAGTTCTTCGAGGGGACCGGCACCTTCCGTGACATGATCGTCACCCATCTCTTCCAGCTGCTGGGCTTCGTGGCGATGGAACCGCCGACCACGCTCGCCGCCAAGCCCCTGCGGGACGAGAAGGAGAAGGTCTTCCAGTCCATGCGGTCACTGGACCCGTCACACGTGGTGCGCGGGCAGTACGAGGGCTACCGCGAGGAGCCCGGCGTCGACCCCCGCTCGGACACCGAGACCTTCGTCGCGCTGCGCGTCGAACTCGACAACTGGCGCTGGGCGGGTGTGCCGTTCTACCTGCGCTCCGGCAAGTCGCTGGGGGAGGGGCGGCACGTCGTGACACTCGGCTTCCGGGAGCCCGCCCTGCGGATGTTCCCGCTGACCGCACGCCAACGCACCCGCGCCAACAAGCTGGTGATCGACTTCGGCGACCCGGGCACGATCGCCGCCCGCTTCCTGGTGAAGGACCCCGGGCCCGCGATGCGGCTGAGCGATGCGGAGATGGTCTTCAGCTACGCCGAGTCGTTCAACACGATGTACGCGCTCGAGGGGTACGAGCGCCTCATCCTGGACGCGATGCTCGGCGACCAGTCCCTGTTCACCCGTGCCGACGGCATCGAACGGCTCTGGGAGGTGTCCACCCCGCTGCTGGAGAACCCGCCGCCGGTGGAGCCCTACGCCCCCGGCTCCTGGGGGCCGGAGAACATCGACCGCCTCATCGCGCCGCACCACTGGAGCCTGCCGGGCCGCCGGTGAGTGCCGGAAGCCGAACGGGTCCGCGCCCCCCCGCCGGGGCGCGGACCCTTCAGGAAGCGGAGGCCGGCGGGTGCCCGGCGGCGGGCTGCTCCGGATGGCACCGGGCACGTCATCCCCACGGGGTACGCGCGGTGCGGCGGGAGTCCACTGCTGCCCCCGACTGCCGCCGGCGCCTCCTAGCCTCGACCGCATGCTGGGGCTTCCCGATCATGTGCACACCTGTCTGTTCGACCTCGACGGCGTCCTCACCCGCACGGCGAAGGTCCACGCCGCCGCCTGGAAGGAGATGTTCGACGACTTCCTGCGCCGCCGGGCCGATGGCGAAGGCGTCGCCTTCGTGCCGTTCGACGCCGTCCGCGACTACGACGAGTACGTCGACGGCCGCCCCCGAGAGGACGGCGTCCGCACCTTCCTCGCATCCCGCGGCGTCGAGCTGCCCGAGGGGGCGCCCGACGACCCGCCGGAGCGCGAGACGGTGGGCGGCCTGGGCAACCGCAAGAACGAGCTGGTGCTCCGCCGGATCCACGAGGACGGCGTGGAGGCGTACGAGGGCTCCGTCGCCTACGTGCACGCCGTCCGCCGCGCCGGGCTCCGTACCGCCGTCGTCTCCTCGAGCGCCAACTGCCGCGACGTGCTCGCCGCCGCCGGTATCGAGGACCTGTTCGACGAACGCGTCGACGGGATCGTCGCCCGCGAGCAGGGGCTCCACGGCAAACCGGCGCCCGACACCTTTCTGGCCGCGGCCCGCGCCCTCGGTGTCGCGCCGGGGGCCGCGGCCGTGTTCGAGGACGCGCTCGCCGGGGTGGAGGCCGGCCGGGCGGGGAGCTTCGGCCTCGTCGTGGGCGTCGACCGCACCGGACAGGCCGCGGAGCTGCGGCGGCACGGTGCGGACGTCGTGGTGGAAGACCTGGCCGAACTGATGGAGCCACGATGATCACCCACTCCGGCTACACGATCGAACCGTGGTGTCTGCGCGAGACCGGGCTCGACCTCGGCGTCCTCGCCCAGAGCGAGTCCGTCTTCGCCCTCGCCAACGGCCACATCGGCTGGCGCGGCAACCTCGACGAGGGCGAGCCGCACGGGTTGCCCGGCTCCTACCTCAACGGCGTCCACGAACTCCATCCGCTGCCGTACGCCGAGGCCGGATACGGCTATCCGGAGTCCGGCGAGACAATGATCAACGTCACCGACGGCAAGATCGTCAGGCTGCTCGTGGACGACCACCCCTTCGACCTGCGCTACGGCGAACTCGACTCCCACGAGCGGGTACTGGACTTCCGCACCGGAGTCCTGCGCCGGACGGTGGAGTGGACCTCGCCGGGCGGACGCTCCGTGCGCATCACCTCCGAGCGGCTGGTGTCGTTCACCCAGCGAGCGATCGCGGCGATCGCCTACGAGGTCGAGCCGCTGGACGGACCCGTCCACGCGGCGGTCCAGTCCGAGCTGGTCGCCAACGAGCAGATGCCCCGCGAACCCGGCGACCCGCGCGTCGCCGCCGCCGTCGACGCGCCACTGGAGCCGGAGGAGCACTTCGCCCGGGACACCGGGCTGCGGCTGGTCCACCGCACCCGGCGCAGCGGCCAGCGGGTGGCGGCCGCGGCCGACCACCTCGTCGAGGGCCCGGAGGGGACGGCCTGGTCCGCGGAGAGCGAGCCGGACGTCAGCCGGCTCACCGTCACCGCCAGGCTGAAGCGGGGGGAGAGGCTGCGGCTGGTGAAGTTCGTCGGGTACGGGTGGTCGGCCGAGAGGTCGCTGCCGGCCATGCACGACCAGGCCGACGCGGCCGTCGCCGCCGCCCGCAGCACGGGCTGGGAAGGGCTGCTCGCGGAGCAGAGGGCGTTCCTGGACCACTTCTGGTCGTGCGCCGACGTCGAAGTGCAGGGCGACGCGGAGATCCAGCAGGCCGTGCGCTTCTCGCTGTTCCACGTCCTCCAGGCCGCGGCCCGCAGCGAGGAGCGGGCCATTCCCGCCAAGGGGCTGACCGGTACGGGCTACGACGGGCACTCGTTCTGGGACGTGGAGTCCTTCGTCCTCCCGATGCTGACCTTCACGGCACCCCGGGCCGTCGCCCCGGTGCTGCGCTGGCGGCACGCGACCCTGCCGGCGGCACGGGACCGGGCCCACCAGCTCGGGCTGGCCGGGGCGGCGTTCCCGTGGCGGACCATCAGCGGCGCCGAGTGCTCCGCCTACTGGCCCGCCGGCACGGCCGCCTTCCACGTCAACGCGGACATCGCGCGAGCCGTGGCGCGGTACGTGGCGGCCACCGGGGACGAGGAGTTCGAGCGCGGGCCGGGACTCGAACTCCTGGTGCACACGGCACGGCTGTGGCACTCGCTCGGCCACCACGACCCGGACGGCGTCTTCCACATCGACGGGGTGACCGGCCCGGACGAGTACAGCGCCATCGCCCGCGACAACCTGTACACCAACCTGATGGCGCGGTGGAACCTGCTGGCCGCGGCGGAGGCGGCGGCCCGGCACGCCGACCAGGCCGAGCAACTGGGCGTCGGCGACGAGGAGACCGCGGCCTGGCGGGATGCCGCAGCCCGGACGGCCGTGCCGTACAACGAGGCCCTCGGCGTGCACGAGCAGTCGGCCGGGTTCACCACGTTCCAGCACTGGGACTTCGCGAACACCTCTCCCGACCGGTACCCGCTGCTGCTGCACTTCCCCTACTTCGACCTCTACCGCAAGCAGGTCGTCAAGCAGGCCGACCTGGTCCTCGCCATGGTGACCTGCCCGGACGACTTCACGGCGGAGGAGAAGGCCCGCAACTTCGCGTACTACGAGGCGCTGACGGTACGGGACTCGTCGCTCTCGGCGTGCTGCCAGGCCGTGATGGCCGCCGAGACCGGGCACATGCGGCTCGCCTACGCCTATCTCGGCGAGGCGGCCCTGATGGACCTGGACAACCTGGAGCACAACACCCGCGACGGGCTGCACATCGCCTCGCTCGCCGGCACCTGGATGGCCCTGGTCGTCGGCCTGGGCGGCATGCGCCAGCACCAGGACGAGGAGGGGGTGCGCCGGCTGGGCTTCGCCCCCCGGCTGCCGGAGAAGCTGTCCGGCCTGAAGTTCACCGTGCTGATCCGGGGGCGCCGACTGCGGGTGGACATCCGCCCCCAGGCGGTCCGCTACACCCTGGAGGACGGGGACCCGCTGCATATCCTGCACCATGGCAAGCCGGTCGAGCTCTCCGCGGGCAGTTCCACGGAGTGCCCCCTTCCGCCGGTGCCGGTGCTCCCCGAGCCGCAGCAGCCCAAGGGCCGCCGTCCGGCGGACCGCGCGTTCGCCGGGCCCGCCGCCGACGAGTGCGCGGACGGCTGACCCCGTCGCCCGTCGCCTGTCGGCATCAGGGCCCCGGATACCGACAGGCGACGGGCGACCGTCCGCCGCTGCGCCCCGGGTGCGCCCCGGGACCGCCGGGGCCGAGGCCCTCGCCCGCCGGGGCGGATCGCGCCCGGTGGGCTCGGGTGGGGTACGGCCGGCCTTACCCCCACCCGAGCACGCCGGGTTCGGCCGGAGGTGCGTCCGCCGCTCAGCCGTCCGCCGCTCAGCCGTCCGCGGTGCGTTCCAGCAGCGCGACCGGGCCCGTGGCGAAGAGATCCGCCAGCGGCACGGGACCGCCGCCCGTGAACTCCCGGCCGGGGGAAAGCAGATCCGTCCACCGCCCGGCCGGCAGGGGCAGCGCGGTGTCCCGCCAGCCGCCCGCCTCCTCCAGCCGAAGCGCCAGCCGGGTCACCGCCGTGATCACCTCGCCCGAGCGGGAGAACGCCAGGCAGTGCCCGGCCGCGGGCCCCAGTGCCGTCAGGGCGGCGTACGTGCCCGACTCGCCGAAGACGTCCGGGCGCCGCCGGCGCACGTCCAGCGCCGCCTTCGTCACCGCCGTCTTCCGGTCCCCGTCCGGCTCACGGAACGGCCGCCGGTTGTCCGGGTCCACCAGCGCGATGTACTCGCCCTCCGTGCCCTGGTACAGGTCGGGCACCCCCGGCATCGTCAGGTGCACCAGTGCCGCGCCGAGCGAGTTGGCCCGTACGTACGGGTCGAGTTCCCGGGCGAACAGGGCCACCTGGTACACGGGCGGCCCGGCGGGCCCCGCCTCCACGAACTCCTCCACGGCCTGCTCGTACCCCTCGTCCGGTTCGGTCCAGCTGGTGTGCAGCCCCGCCTCCCGCACCGACTTCAGCAGCGCCGGACCGAGCCGTTCCGGGGAGGGGAACCCGAATCCGGACGCCGTCTGCCACGCCACCCACGCGAAGTGCCGGTCCGGTGCCGGAGCCCAGGCCAGGCTCGTCAGCAGCCGCTCCCACCGCTCCGGGCACTCCGACAGCACCGCGATGCGCGCCCGTACGTCCGCGCTGCGCTTGGTGTCGTGAGTGGAGAGCACCGTCCCCGTGGCCGGCCAGTCCCGGGCGAGCCGGGCGCAGTAGGCGTGGAACTCCTCCGGCGCCACCGCCGGCCGGCCGGGATCGCCGCCCACCTCGTTGGCCGACAGCAGCGGTACGTAGCGGTAGAAGGCCGTGTCCTCCACCGACTTCGCCCGCAGTGCCGACGAGGTCTGCGCGAACCGCGCCCGGAACGCCCGCTGGTCCGGGCCGTTGCCGAGCCGGCCCAGCGCCAGGTCGCGGACCACGTCGACGGCGTCGCCCTCCCGGGCCACCGCGAACACCGCCTTCGCCCGCAGAGCCGCGTCGGCCGTCACCACCGACTCGCCGCCGGTGCGGTACGGGCGGTACACGGGCACGCGCACCAGCAGTTCGCGGATCGCGGTGCGCAGCGCCCAGGGCGCGTGGTCGCGCAGCGCCGTGTCCGCCGCACAGACCCGCTCGGCCAGCCGGGCCAGGGCCTCGGTCTCGGCCGCCAGCTCGTGCGTCACCACCTTGTGGGCGGCACGCCGCACGGTCGCCCCCCAGTAGCCGCCGCGGTCCCCGGCTGGGGTCGCGTGGTCCCGGTACTGCCGGAGCAGTTCCCCGGCCCCGTCCGGGTCGGTGAACAGCCCGTCGATCCGGTACAGCGCGTCGTACCCGGTGGTGCCGGCGACCGGCCAGGACGCCGGCAGCCGCTCGTCGCCGGTGAGGATCTTCTCGACGACCGTCCAGCAGCCGCCCGTGGCCTCGTCCAGCCGCAGCAGATAGCCCTCCGGGTCGGCGAGCCCGTCCGGGTGGTCGATCCGCAGGCCCTCCACCACCCCGTCCCGCACCAGCTCCAGGATCTTGGCGTGGGTGGCGGCGAACACCTCCGGGTCCTCCACCCGGACCCCGATCAGTTCGGAGATGGTGAAGAACCGCCGGTAGTTGAGCTCGGTGCGGGCCAGCCGCCACCAGCCGAGCCGGTACCACTGCGCGTCCAGCAGTTCCGGCAGCGGCAGCTCCTCCGTGCCCTCCCGCACCGGGAACGTGTGTTCGCCGTAGTGGAGGCTCCGCCCCTCCACCCGCAGTGCTCCGAGCTCCTCGCCCAGCCGCTCGCCCAGCACCGGCATCAGCACCTTCCCGCCGCCCGCGTCCCAGTCGATGTCGAACCAGCGGGCGAAGGGCGACTCCGGGCCCTCCCGCAGAACCTCCCGGAGGGCCCGGTTGTACCGGGGGGCGGCTGCCATGTGGTTGGGCACGATGTCGACCACCAGTCCGAGACCGTGCCGGCGTGCCGTGCGGGCCAGCGCGCGCAACCCCTCCTCGCCGCCGAGCTCCTCCCGCACCCGGTCGTGGTCGACGACGTCGTACCCGTGCGGGGAGCCGGGCACCGCCTCCAGGACGGGGGAGAGGTGCAGATGGGAGACGCCGAGGCCGGCGAGGTAGGGGACCGCCTCCTCGGCGGCCCGGAAGGGGAAGTCCGGTTGCAGCTGGAGCCGGTACGTGGCGGTGGGCGTCATGCGAACGTACGTACCCGGATCGCGGCGCTCTGTGTCATCGGCCGCCGCACCGGCGGCGGTCACCGTCCGAACGTTCACCTGATACGGCGAACGCGCCCCGGCCCCGGGGAGGACCCGGGCCGGGGCGCGTTCGCCCGTCAGGGACTACGCCGGCCGCCGCAGCACCGTCAGACTCCGGCTGATCATCCTGATCCGCTCGCCCGCGTCCACCTTCGGCCCCTGTCCCGGAGGGACACCCTCGGGCCGCGCGGTGTCCACCACGACCTGCCACTGCCGGCCGTGGTCGACCGGCACGGCGAAGTCCAGGTCGTCGTCGCTCGCGTTGAACATCAGCAGGAACGAGTCGTCGGAGATCCGCTCGCCGCGCGGGCCCGGCTCCGAGATGGCGTGGCCGTTCAGGAAGACCGTCAGGGCCTTCGCATGGGCCGCCTGCCAGTCCCGCGACGTCATCTCCGAGCCCTCCGGCGTGAACCAGGCGATGTCGGAGAGCTCGTCGTGCGTGCCCTCCACCGGCCGGCCGTGGAAGAAGCGCCGCCGCCGGAACACCTGGTGGTCGCGGCGCAGCCACACCATCGCACGCGTGAACGCGAGCAGCGTGCCGTCCTGGTCCGCCGTCGACTCCGGCCAGCGCACCCAGGACAGCTCGTTGTCCTGGCAGTACGCGTTGTTGTTGCCCCGCTGGGTGCGGGCGAACTCGTCGCCGTGGCTGAGCATCGGCACGCCCTGCGACAGCATCAGGGTCGCGATGAAGTTTCGCATCTGGCGGTTGCGCAGCTCCCGGACCCCGCCGTCCTCCGTCTCCCCCTCCGCGCCGCAGTTCCAGGACCGGTTGTGGCTCTCCCCGTCCCGGTTGCCCTCCCCGTTGGCCTCGTTGTGCTTCTCGTTGTACGAGACGAGGTCGTGCAGGGTGAACCCGTCGTGGCAGGTGACGAAGTTGACGGAGGCGAGCGGACGCCGGCCGTCGTCCTGGTACAGGTCGGAGGAGCCGGTCAGCCGGGACGCGAACTCGGCGAGGGTGCGCGGCTCCCCGCGCCACAGGTCCCGCACCGTGTCCCGGTACATACCGTTCCACTCCGTCCACAGCGGTGGGAACCTGCCCACCTGGTAGCCGCCCTCGCCGACGTCCCACGGCTCGGCGATCAGCTTCACCTGGCTGACCACCGGGTCCTGCTGGACCAGGTCGAAGAACGACGACAGCCGGTCCACCTCGTGGAACTGACGTGCGAGGGTCGCCGCCAGGTCGAAGCGGAAGCCGTCGACGTGCATCTCGGTGACCCAGTACCGCAGCGAGTCCATGATCAGCTGGAGGACGTGCGGAGAGCGCATCAGCATCGAGTTGCCGGTGCCGGTCGTGTCCATGTAGTACCGGCGGTCCTCGGTGAGCCGGTAGTACGAGGCGTTGTCGATGCCGCGGAACGACAGCGTCGGGCCGAGGTGGTTCCCCTCGGCGGTGTGGTTGTAGACGACGTCGAGGATGACCTCGATGCCCGCATGGTGCAGCGCCCGCACCGCGGACTTGAACTCCAGGACCTGCTGGCCCCGGTCGCCCCAGGACGCGTAGCTGTTGTGCGGGGCGAAGAACCCGATGGTGTTGTACCCCCAGTAGTTGTTCAGGCCCGCGTCGACCAGCCGGTGGTCGTTGACGAACTGGTGCACCGGCATCAACTCCAGTGCCGTGATGCCCAGTTCCGTCAGGTGCGAGATCACCTCGGGATGGGCGAGCCCGGCGTACGTCCCGCGCAGTTCCTCCGGCAGTGCGGGGTGCAGCATCGTCAGGCCCTTGACGTGGGCCTCGTAGATGACCGTGCGGTGGTAGTCGGTGCGCGGCGGGCGGTCGTCACCCCAGTCGAAGTACGGGTTGACGACGACCGACGCCATCGTGTGCGGAGCGGAGTCGAGATCGTTGCGCGAGTCCGGTCTGCCGAAATGGTAGCCGTAGACCGCCTCCCCCCAGTCGACGCGGCCGCTCATCGCCCGCGCGTACGGGTCGAGGAGCAGTTTCGCGGAGTTGCACCGCTGCCCGTGCTCGGGCTCGTACGGTCCGTGCACCCGAAAGCCGTAGCGCTGTCCGGGCATCACGCCCGGCAGGTAGGCGTGGCGCACGAACGCGTCGGTCTCGCGGAGCTCGACCGCGGTCTCGGAGCCGTCGTCGTGGAGCAGACACAGCTCGATTCGGTGCGCGGCCTCTGAGTAGACCGCGAAATTGGTGCCGGCGCCGTCGTACGTGGCACCGAGTGGATACGCCTGTCCCGGCCAGACCTGCATAGATAAGACTCTTCCACTTCTGATCCGGGTGCTGGGGACCTCTTCGGCCAGATCCTCCCCGAAAGTTGGGCAACCTCCTAGGACTTACCACCGTCCTACCGGGTGACCACGGGTACGAGGGTGGAAAAGTGCGCACATTGATGCGCGGCCACCTGGGGAAGCCGGTGGCAGGCACCGCCATTGCGGTGACGGGCACGGCCGCGGTGGTCGCCGTCACCCTGCCCGACCCGGCGGGCGCCCGGGCGGGCCCCGGTGCTCCGGCCTCTGCCGGGGAGCGGGCGCCCGGGAGCGGGGGCGGCCCTCCCCCGCCCGGACCCGGCGTCGTCGCGGCGGCCCCCGCGGAGGGGAGGCGGGGCCACGGGACGCGATCCGCTCACCGACGACGAACCGGAGCGCGCCCGGCGGCTCGCCGCCGCTCCCGCGGCGCGCACCGCCCTGAACGCGGCCGGAGGCCCGGGCCCGCAGCACCTCACCACCGATCTGGCCGAATCTCTGCCATCCGAGGCCCGCTCCGCCGCTCCGCCGCTCCGCCGCTCCGCCGCTCCGCGCGGTCGTCTCGTACTACGACTACCGCACCGACCGGCTCGTCACGGCGACCGTCGACGTCACGGGCGGGAAGTTCGAGAGCCGCGACGCCAGGCAGGGTGTGCAGCCCTCCCGGGTCCGGGCGGAACTCCGGGAGGTCGAGATGATCCTCGCGAGTCCGCACGGCGCAGGGCTCCGGGCGGACCACCGGGACGCCACCGGCGCGGGCCTGACCACGCCCGCGCCGCTCACCCCCAGCGGCTACGCGTACCGCAAGGAGCGCGGGGCCCGGGTGCCGCCCGGACTCCGCTCCTGCGGCGTGCACCGGTGCGTGCGCGTCGTCGCCGGGATCACCGGCGGGCCGTGGATCGACACGAGGAACCTCGCCGTCGACCTGAGCGCCCGCGCAGCCGTCGTCGCGCCGCCCGGCTGAGGGGTTCGCATGCGCACGGACAGGAACGGACATCCGGATGCCCGCGGGCGGCCCGGCCGGGCCGGCGGCCCGGGAGCCGAGCCGCCGGGTGGTGCCGCCGCCCCGGCGGTGGGCGAAGGGACCCTGCCGGCGGGCCGTTTCCCGGACCACGCCCGCGGCCGTCGCCGACCCGGAAGACGGCACCGGCCCGGAAGGCCCCCGGAGCTCCGCGGCCGGTGCCGAAACCGCCCCCCGGGGCTCCGCGGCCGGTGCCGAATCCGCCCCGGAGCGCCGAGCCCGGGTGCGCGCCCCCGGAGGGCCGCCTCCATGGCGGCCGCCGCCGTGCTGCTCGGCGGCGCGCTGAACGCGGCCGGCCCCGCCACGGCCGGAGCGGTACCGGCGGCGGGCCCCACCCCGCCCCCGCCCAGGGGAGCCCCACGACCAGGACCACCCGGACCCCCGTCACCAGGGAACTGGCCGGGGACGCCCGGGCCATGCGCTGGTGGCGCGTGGTCAGCGCGAAGGGCCGCAACGCCGTCGGCCACGGCCGCAGTTACGAGATCGTGCCCGGCCCGACCGCCAGGCACGCCGGGCGGTCTTACACCCGCCACGACGTCTGCTTCACCCAGAACCGCGCCTGTGAGCGTGCGCCGGCAACAACACCCTCGACTGCGGCCGGAACACGCCCGACAGCGTGGACGGATGGGTCAACGGCGAGACGCTCACCGACCCGGTCGTGTGGGTCCACATCGGCTACCACCATGTCGCCCGGACGAGGATCGGCAGCCGATGCCCGTCCACTGGCAGGGCTTCCAGCTCGCGCCCAGGGACGTCACGGCTATGAATCCGCTCACCCCGGCCGACCTCGCGGACCAGAACGGTGCGCCCCCGGAGGGGAGTTGAGCGAAGAGCCTGTGGATCCTGCTGCACCGCGTCCCGCTCCCGGAGTACCCTTCCTTGATCGTTGCAGACGGGTGTGCGGGAGCAGAAGGCGGTGCGCGGGTGAGCTCGGGAGGGCTTGAGCTACCCCCAGGTGACACGGGTCACGACGGGGACTCCTCCGACGCGCCGCCGGGCGCCGTCTCCCTGGCCCGGCCGGTGGACACGGGATCCGAGATCGGACCCGAACTGGACTGGAGCGCGGACGCCTGGAGCGAGGTGCGCACCCGCGCGCAGCGGGCCGGGCGGGCGTACATCTGGCTGAATCTGGTCGAGCAGCGGCTGCGTGCCGTCGTGGCCGCGGTGCTGAGGCCCATCTACGAACCCGTGCACGGCGAGGAATGGGTCGTCGCCGCGGCGGGACCGGCCGGGCAGGAGTGGGTGCAGCGCGCCGTCGCGGTACGGGAGGTCAGCCGGCGCAAGGGCTACCTGCTGGACCCCGCCGACGACAACGTCCTCAGCTTCCTCACGCTGCCGCAGCTGCGGGAACTGATGGTCCAGCACTGGCCCTGCTTCGAACCGTACTTCGACGACCGGCGCGACGTGGAACTGGCGCTGGACGAGCTGGAGGTCGCGCGGAACGTCGTCTCCCGCAACCGGGCGCTCAACGAGACGGTGCTGGCCCAGGCCGAACGGGCCTCGGCGCGGCTGCTGGAGATCCTCGGCAGCGGCGCCGGCGTGCCGTCCGCCGACCGGCTCCCGGTCGACGCGGTCGAGGACCTGGTGGGGGACCGGTACGCGGACGTGGTCTCCATCCACCCCGACCGCGTGCGGCTGCAGCGGCAGCTTCCGGCGGAGGACCTGTTCGGGGGCGCACGGCGCCTCGACGCCGTCGGCATAGGCCTCAATCTGCTGGTGCAGAACTTCTCCGGACGCCGGCTGGTGCGGTTGGCGGAATCCGGCTGCCGGGTGCGGCTGCTCTTCCTCAATCCGGCGAGCAGCGCGGTGAAGCGCCGCGAGCGCGAACTCGGGCTGCGCAAGGGGGAGCTGAGCCGGGCGGTGGAGATGAACATCCTCCACATGCGGCGGGTGCGGTCGCGGCTCCGCGACCCCGGGGCGTTCGAGATCCACGTCTTCGACGAGACCCCGCGCTTCACCGCCTATCTCGTCGACGGGGACGGGGCGGACGGGCTCGCCGTCGTCCAGACGTACCTCCGGCGGGCCCGCGGCATGGAGGCGCCGGTGCTCGTCCTGCGCGGCGGGGGCCGGTCGGTGGTGACATCCGGCCAGGAAACCGAGCACGGGCTGTTCCAGACCTACCGTGAGGAGTTCGAGTCGGTCTGGGCGGACTCCCGGCCGGTGTCCTGAACGGGCCGCGTCCCGGGGCCGGCCGGGTGCGCCGGTGGCCCGGGGAACGTCCACGGGGCGGGACGTCGCGGACGGCCCGGTGGAGGGACTGTCAGTGCCGCGTGCGAGTGTTTCTCGGTCAGCAGGACCGACAAGGGGGGGGACGATGACCTGGCACCGCGAGCCACCGGTGGGCTCCGCTCCGGAGACGACGGGCACGGACCCGCTCCCGGCGCGGACCGTGACGGCGGTCGGCACGGACGACGTGCCCCGGACGTCTCGTTCCGTCGCCGGGTGCCGGGCCGCGGTCCGTTCCGGAGCGGGTGTCGCGGGATGAGCTGGATCACCGGGCCCCTGGCGGCCTTCGACCTGGAGACCACCGGTACGGACGTCGAGACCGACCGCGTCGTCACCGCGGCGGTCGTGCGACTGGAGCCGGCCGGGGACGTCTCGGAGGAACGGACCTGGCTGCTCGATCCCGGGGTCGTGATACCCGAACAGGCCTCCGCGATCCACGGCGTCTCCACGGCCCATGCCCGCGAGCACGGAGTTCCGGCCGCGTCCGCGATCGAGGACATCGCGGAGGCCGTTGCCGGGGTCCTGCGCTCGGGGACCCCGCTGGTCGTGATGAACGCGCGCTACGACCTGTCGCTGCTGGACCGCGAATGCCGGCGCTACGGGCTGGAGTCGGTCACCGAGCGGCTGGGAACCGCGCCCGTGCCGGTCGTCGACCCCCTGGTGATCGACAAGCACGTCGACAAGTACCGCAAGGGCAAACGCGCCCTGCACGCACTGTGTGCGCACTACGGCGTTCCGCTCGAGGACGCGCACGATGCCAGGGCGGACGCGGTGGCCGCGGCTCGCGTGGTGCGGCGCATGGGCGAGCGGCACCGGCCCGTCGGGAGGATGTCCCTGACGGCCCTGCACGAGCTCCAGGTGCGCGCGGCTGCCGCGCAGTCGGCCTCACTGCAGGAATACCTGAGGCGGACCACGAATCCGACGGCGGTCGTCGAGTCGGCCTGGCCGGTCATCCCGCGGAGCCCGTGACCCGGGCGGGTTCGCTGGTGCCGCGTCAGGCGACGTTCGTCCCGTCGCGGTGCCCGGCACGGCGACTCGCGGCGTTGCCGGATCAACCGAGTAGGCCCACTACGAGGTCGATCCGGCGCCTTGCGTTCTTCCCCTCGGCCCGGGAGGGCCGGGGGAGGCCCCACCCCCTCGGCCGGAGGGCCTGGGGAGGCCCCGTGCACCGGACGCCGCTCCTTGACGGGCGGAACCTAGCCTCCGTGCCGGCCGGCCCGCAGCCGAGGAGCGGGGAGCGTCAGAACGGGTACCAGCGCACCTCGGGGTCGTCCGCGCGCAGCGACGCGACGCGGCGGCGGAACTCGGCGAGGGCACGGGGGTTCGCGGGAGCGTGCTGCGCCACCCAGGCGCAGCTCGCCGTCTCCCGGGCGCCGCGCAGGACCGCGCAGCCGTCCCACGCGCGGACGTCCCACCCGTAGGCGTCGGTGAACGCGTCGTACGCCGCCGGGTCGAGCCCGTAGCGGTCGCGCGCGAGAGCCAGCACGACGAGGTCGTGCTCGCGCAGGTCGGAGGAGAAGGTCTCCAGGTCGACGAGGACCGGACCGTCGGGCCCGACGAGCACGTTGCGGGGGAGCGCGTCGCCGTGGATCGGCCCGCGCGGCAGGTGCGGCGTCAGTGCGGCGGCCGCGGCCGCGAAGCGGTCCCGGCGGTCCCGCAGACAGGCCGCGTCCGCCGGGTCGATCGCGTCGCCCGCCAGCCGCAGCCAGCGCTCCACACCCCCGAGCAGTTCCCGCCCCGGCAGCGCGAACGGCGCCTCCGGCAGCCTGTGTACCCGGCGCAGCAGCGGCGCCAGATCACGTGGCTGCGCAGGGCGCACCGCCTCGGGCAGCCGGTGCCACATTGTCACCGGATGGCCCTCGACCAGCCGTGCCTCCGGCTCCGCGGCCCGTACCGCCGGGACACCCTCGGCTTCCAGCCACTCGGACACCGCCAGCTCGCGCTCCGCGCGTTCCAGCAGTTCGGCGCTCCGTCCGATCCTCACCACGGTGCCCCCGGCCGCGAACACCGCGTTCTCGCCGAGCGCCAGCAGCTCCGCGGTCCGCGGCAGTCCGGCCGCCGCCAGCACCTCCCGCGCGCGTGTCTCGTCCATGGCGCGAATTCTCGCATCCCCGCAGGTGGGGTCGGCCGGGAGACGTCGAGGAAGCGGTTGGCCGAGGACGGCGACCCGGTGCCCGCCCGCTGCCGGCGCGACTGATGCCGCGTCAGGCGGCGGCCCGCAACGAGATTGCACGAGACGTATCGTCTCGTTTAGTGTGAGGGCATGACCGAAGCGAAGCGGACCCACATCGCCATGTTCTCCATCGCCGCCCACGGGCACGTGAACCCGAGCATCGAAGTGATCCGGGAACTCGTGGCCCGCGGGTACCGCGTCAGTTACGCGATCCCGCCGTCCTTCGCCGGGAAGGTCTCCGCGACGGGTGCGGAAACGGTGCTGTGGAACTCCACGCTGCCGACCGACGACGATCCGGAGGCCTGGGGCACCGAACCGATCGACCACATCGAGCCGTTCCTGGACGACGCGATCCAGGCGCTGCCGCAGCTCGCCGAGGCGTTCGCGGGGGACGAGCCGGACCTGGTCCTGCACGACATCACCTCCTACCCCGCGCGCGTCCTCGCCCATCGCTGGGGCGTGCCCGCGATCTCCCTCTCGCCGAACCTCGTCGCCTGGGAGGGGTACGAGGAGGAGGTCGGCGAGCCGATGACCGCCGCGATAAGGGCCACCGAACGCGGCAGGGCCTACTACGCCCGGTTCGCGTCCTGGCTGTCGGAGAACGGGATCGGTGTCCACCCCGACCCCTTCGTCGGCCGCCCGGCCCGCTCCCTGGTGCTGATCCCCAGGGCGCTGCAGCCGAACGCCGAGCGGGTCGACGAGGGTGTCCACTCCTTCGTCGGTGCCTGCCACGGCGACCGCACGGAGCAGGGGGAGTGGCGACGGCCCGCGGACGCCGGGAAGGTGCTGCTGGTCTCCCTCGGCTCGGCTTTCACCAAGCAGCCCGGCTTCTACCGCGAGTGCGTGAAGGCCTTCGGCGAACTGCCCGGGTGGCATGTGGTGCTGCAGATCGGCAAGTTCGTGGACCCGGCGGAACTGGGCCGTGTGCCCGCGAACATCGAGGTGCACGACTGGGTACCGCAGCAGGCGATCCTCAGGCAGGCGGACGCCTTCATCACCCATGCCGGCGCGGGCGGCAGCCAGGAGGGGCTGGCCACCGCCACGCCCATGGTCGCGGTCCCGCAGGCGGTCGACCAGTTCGGCAACGCCGACATGCTCGCCTCGCTCGGTGTGGCCCGCCATCTGCCGATGGAGGAGGCCACCGCGGACAACCTGAGGGATGCCGTACTCGCCCTGTCGGGCGACCCCGAGGTGGCCCGACGTCTGGAGGAGATCCGCCGCTCGATGCGCCTGGAGGGCGGTACGCGCCGCGCCGCCGACCTCATCGAGGCCGAACTGCCGTAGACCTGAGGGCGCGTGCCGGTGGACGGGGCGGGGGTGACGGTACTCGGCCGCAGGCCCGCCGTGTCTGACGTGCCGCTGTACCTTCGTGCCCGCCGCGCCCCCGTGCGCGTGCCCGTCGTCGCCCCCGGAGACGTCGACGGGCAGTCAGGGGCCCCGTCCGGTCGCGGCCGTGTCCGTGACGTCGGCAAAGGGCCCGGTGGGCCGGGCGGGCGTCGCCGGCGTCCGGTCCCGTCTTCACCCCGTGACCGCCGGATGACCACGTCGTCCCGCGGGAGCGGCGTCCCTGCCGCTCGCTCCGCGGCTTTCGCGCCCCACGTGCCGGAAGGGGCGTAAACCTCCCTTTCGGATCGAGCCGATCCTCGCGCCCCGCAAGGCCGTTCACGCTTCCCCGCGGGTGTGCCGCCCATCTGCCGGCGCGTGATTTCCCTGTGCTCCGGCGTGCGCGGCGGCGTATACCCGTATTCCCCGGGGGCACGCCACGATTACCGCATGAGCACATTTCCTCGACAGAAATTCCTTGCCTGTGAGGGAAGTTCGAGCGGTGGTCCGACTTGTGAAGTCGTGGCCGATTTCGTATTACAAACTCTTGTTGATCAAGTCACACCTGAGTGAAGGGCTTGATCTGAGCCCGTCAATCGGTCAGGGTTTCGACTCAGCCCCGGAGATTTTCCTTCCGGGAGCGAATCCCCCCACAAATGATGACGAGGAGAACCCCTCTTCATGGCATCTCACAAGCGCACCAACAGGACGAAGCTGACCGCGGCAATAACCGCCGTTGCGGCCGCCGCCGGAGTGACCGTCCTCAGCACCTCGTTCGCCGGCGCGGCCCCCGTGCCCGCCGAGGGCAAGATCTACGGTGCGAACGCCGAAGGCGCCGTCGCCGGCAGCTACATCGTTCTGCTGGACGAGAAGACGGACAAGAAGGAGCTCGCCGAGGAGTACGGCGGCTCGCTCCAGCGCAATTACAGCTCGGCGGTGAACGGCTTCTCCGCCAGTGGCCTTTCGGAGACCGAGGCCAAGCGCCTCGCCGCCGACCCGGCCGTCGACAAGGTCGTCCAGAACAAGAAGTTCACCGTCAACGCCACCCAGGACAACCCGCCCTCGTGGGGCCTCGACCGCGTCGACCAGGCCGACACCGCCGGGGACAGCAAGTACACCTACCCCGACAGCGCCGGCGAGGGCGTCACGGCGTACGTCATCGACACCGGGGTCCGGATCACGCACAAGGACTTCGAAGGCCGCGCCAGCCACGGCTTCGACGCCATCGACAACGACGAGACCGCCGACGACGGCAACGGCCACGGCACCCACGTGGCGGGCACCATCGCCGGCGCCTCCCACGGCGTCGCCAAGAAGGCGAAGATCGTCGCCGTGCGCGTGCTCGACGACAGCGGATCCGGCACCACCGAGCAGGTCATCGCCGGCATCGACTGGGTCACCAAGAACCACCAGGGACCCTCCGTGGCCAACATGAGCCTCGGCGGAGGTGCCGACCCCGCGCTCGACGAGGCCGTGCAGAAGGCCATCGCCGCCGGTGTCACCTTCGGCGTCGCCGCGGGCAACGAGTCCAGCGACGCCGGCCAGGGTTCTCCCTCCCGCGTCGAGGAGGCCATCACCGTCGCCTCCTCGACCAAGGACGACGAGCAGTCCGACTTCTCCAACTTCGGCACGGTCGTCGACATCTACGCCCCGGGCTCGGACATCACCTCCGCCTGGAACGACAGTGACGAGGGCACCAAGACCATCTCCGGCACGTCCATGGCGACCCCGCACGTCGTCGGCGCGGCCGCGGTGTACCTCGCCGCGCACCAGGACGCCACGCCGGACCAGGTCGCCAAGGCCCTGACGGACGGCGCCACGCCCGACAAGATCGGCAACCCGAGCGAGGGTACGCCCAACAAGCTGCTGAAGGTCGTCGAGTAGCCGACCGGCCGACAGTATGATCCGGCGGCCGCCGTGCCCTCCCCCACGGGGCGCGGCGGCCGTCCTATGGTGTGCGCATGGCGAAGACCCACGCGTACGCCGCGCTGCTGCGCGGCATCAACGTCGGCGGCCACCGCAAGGTCCCGATGGCCGACCTGCACAGCCTGGTGACGGACCTCGGCCACGGCCACGTACGCACCTACCTGCAGAGCGGCAACGCCGTGTTCACCAGCGAGACGGACGACGAGGACGCACTCGCCCGCGGCATCGAACGGGCCGTCGAGGAGCGCTTCGGCTTCACCGTGGACTGCCTCGTCCGCGGCGGCCCGTACCTCGCCTCCGTCGTCGAGGAATGCCCCTTCCCGGCCGGCCGGCTCGAGGGGAGGCAGCTGCACGTCACCTACTTCTCGGAGCGGGTCGACCCGGACCGGTTCGCAGGCGTCGACCTGGACGCCCATCTGCCGGAGGACTTCCGGCTCGGGGAACGTGCGCTGTACCTGTACACACCCGGTGGAATCGGCCGCTCCAAGCTGGCCGACGCGCTGGCCCGGTCGAGCGTGAGCAAGGGACTCGTCGCCACGACCCGCAACTGGAACACCGTCGTCAAGCTCGCGGAGATGACCGGGGACCCCGCCTGAGGACTGTCACCAGACCCAAGGACGCCAAAGGGTTCGTCGTCCTGCCCCGGCGCTGGAAATCGCAGCCGAGCACCGCTCGTCGTCTCTGAACTTATTGTCGGGCCTTGCTTGTGGCCACGATGTCGACGGCGACTCGAAGCGGTGTCTCGGCATTCCCAAGTAGCGCCCGGGTGATTGCGATCGCTTGGATGATGCTCGTACCGTGCTCGGCCAGGAGGGTCTGGACAGCCTCCATTCCGTCGCTCTCAAGGACTGGTCGGGACTGCTCGACCAGATCGGTCCAGCGTGCGGCGTCCTCGGGGCTCAGCCCGATGACGTGGTCGAACACAACTTCCTCCTCCCGTGATGAAAACGACTTCTGACCCGGGAAGCGGGGCGCCCTCGCCTGCCTCGGCTCCTCCCGACCGGCCACCGCAGGTGGTGTGCCGCGAGTCGAGGACCCCGCGGAGCCGCCCCTTGCTTCCCGCTCGCCGGGCGGTCTCCCTGCCTTGCGAGCACGTCCTCGGGCTCACCGCCGCCGGAAGTTCCGGTGCCAGCTGAAGCCGCCGGGCAGCCGCACCGACGCCCTGCCGTGGCCGCCGCTGCCCCGGGTGATGTGGGCCCGGCGCGTGCCCAGGCTCAGCGACCACCCGTGCGTGCCGATGTTCAGGTGCAGCAGCCTCGGGACGATCGTGATCCGCTTGTGGTAGTAGAGCGACATGTCGGCCTCCTCGAAGCCATCATGCTTCGCCGGCTCGACGTCTGCGTCACGACGGCGCCACGGTGGTGTCACCGCGGCGCCGGGCTGTCATGCCCGGCCCCGACCGGGCATTCCCGGCGCACACCGGGCGGACTTCCGGACAAGCTCCCGGGCGGGCAGGTGCCTGTCGGTGCCGCGCCCTATCGTCGGTCCCATGTACGACGACGGTGACGGACCGCCGCGCCCGGGCGGCACGCGCGAGGCACGGGCACGGGCCGCCGAGGTGCGGGGCGTCTTCGAAGGCATGCTGCAGATACGGCGGCTGACCAACACCGGCGCTACCGACCCCGAGTCGGTGCCCGCACCCTGGGAACGGGGCCGGATGGTCCGTGCCGTGGCCCTCGCGCTGGAGGCGGCCGGTATCGCCCCCTCCGCCGTCGACGCCGATTCCGGGCAGCGGGTGGCCACCGGATACCGGGTGGGCCCGGCCCCGGACGAACCGGGCACGGTCACGGTCGAGTGGCTCGGACCCCACGGCAGCCGGGCCGCCGGCGAGGAGGAGAGCGCCCTCGCCGACTGCGCCGGGGTCCTGCAACGCCTCGGCTGGGACGCCCTGCTGTACCGGGGTCGGAACCGGCGCCGCTTCCTGGAGGTCCGTCCACCGCACCCTCAGGGCTGAACGGCCGCGCGTCCACCGCACCGTCAGGCTGAACGGCCGGGCCGGCAGCGGCGAATGGCCCAGGAGAACCGGCGTCCATTGGCCCGGGTGGACGGGACACCCCGGTCCTAGGCTCACAGCCATGACCAAGCCCACCGAGCGCCGCGCCGACGCGCACCGCACCACCGTCGACTTCTGGTTCGACCCCGCCTGTCCCTTCGCCTGGATCACCTCGCGCTGGATGCTGGAGGTGGAGCGCCGGCGCCCGGTCGACGTCCGCTTCCACGCGATGAGTCTGTTCCTGCACAACGTCGGGAACGAACTCCCCGACTGGTACCGGGACCTGGTCGACCGCTCCATCGGACCGGTGCGCGTCGCGGTCGCCGCCGCCGAGCAGCACGGCGAGCACGTCCTGCGCGACCTCTACACCGCCATGGGCACCCGTATCCACCGGCAGAAGGCCGAGGACTTCGACACCGTGATCGCCGCGTCGCTGGCGGAGACGGGACTTCCCGCCGCACTCGCCGGTGCCGCGCACGACCCGGGCCACGACGACGCGGTGCGCCGCAGCCATGACGCCGGGAAGGACCCGGCGGGGGACGGATACGTCGGCACTCCCACCCTTCATGTGGACGGAGCCGTCTGGTTCGGGCCCGTCCTCAACTCCGTGCCCCGGGGCGAGGAGGCGGGGCGGCTCTTCGACAGCTTCCGCGTGCTCGCGAGGCACCCCGACTTCTTCGAGCTGAAGCGCACCCGCACGGGGAAGCTCGACCCGCACTGAACGTGCGGGGCAGGGGGAAGCTCGACCCGCACGGAGCGTGTGCAGCGCGCGGGCCGGGTACGCACTGAGCGTGCGGGGCAGGGGGAAGCTCGACCCGCACTGAGCGTGCGGCGCAGGGGGAAGCCAGACCCGCGCCGAGCGTGCGGCGCGCCGGGCCGGGTACGCACTGAACGTGCGGGGCAGGGGGAAGCTCGACCCGCACGGAGCGTGTGCAGCGCGCGGGCCGGGTACGCACTGAGCGTGCGGGGCAGGGGGAAGCTCGACCCGCACTGAGCGTGCGGCGCAGGGGGAAGCCAGACCCGCGCCGAGCGTGCGGCGCGCCCAGCACGGAAACGCCGAGCCAGGAACGAGCCGAGCCGGACACCCCGGGGGGCCCGCGGCGCGCCGGGCCGGACACCCGGGGTCGCGGCGCACCGGGCCGGTCGACGTCCGAACCGCCGCCCGTGCCCGGCCGCAGGGGCGCGTAAGGCCCGCCGGAAGCGGACGCTCAGCCCGCGGCGGCGAGGCGGCGTGCCGGCCGGGCCTCGTCGTACCGGCGCAGCATCAGCCGGGCCAGCTCCGGCGACGGGCCGAGGACGCCGGCCAGTACCTCGGCTCCCGCCGACCGGGCGCCGTCCGCGATCCGGTCGGGCAGCCGGCCCGGGGCGATGACGTACGGTGCCACGGCCACCCGGGCCACTCCTTCGGCCCGCAGTGCCCGCACCGCGTCCTCGGGACGGGGTGGGCTCCCGGCGGTGACGGCGGAGGCGAACGCGGGCCGCACGGCGCACCAACCGGTGTGCCGCAGCTCCCGCGCCATGTCAGCGATCACTGCCATCGCCTCCGGGTCGGAGGAGCCCGCAGAGGCCAGGACGACCCCGGTCGAGCTCTTGTCGGCCGGGGTCAGCCCGGCCTCGTACAGCCGCTGTTCGACCGCGTCCAGCAGGAGGGGGGACGGGCCGAGTACGTCCGCCTGGGTGATGCGGAGCCGCGGATGCCTCGCCCGCGCCTCGTTCAGCACCGACGGGATGTCCGACTTCGCGTGGAAGGCGCGGGTCAGCAGCAGCGGCAGCGCGACCACGTCCCCCACCCCGTCGTTCGCCATCCGCTCCAGGACCTGCGGCACGGACGGCGCGTTGAAGTCCAGGAACGCCGTGCCGACCCGCAGCTCGGGCTCCTGCGACCGGATGTGCCGTACGAGGGCGTGCACGGTCGCCGCGTGGCGCGGATCGCGGCTTCCGTGGGCGACGACGAGAAGGGCCGGCCGGTGAGGGCGCGCGGGGCGGTGAGGTCGGTGCACGGTGATCAGCTCAGCTCCTGACGAGAAGCCCGCGGCTGCGGAGCACCCAGCGCTCCAGCGGGCTGAAGACGAGCAGGTCGACGGCGATGCCGACGATCAGGATCAGGAGGATCGCGAGGAACACGCCGGGCATGTCGATGTTGTTGCGGCCGTTCTCCAGCAGCTGGCCGAGGCCGAGGCCCAGGTCGGGGGAGGAGGCGATGATCTCCGCCGCCATCAGCGAGCGCCAGGAGAAGGCCCAGCCCTGCTTCAGTCCCGCCAGATAGCCCGGCAGGGCGGCCGGCATGACGATGTGCCAGGTGCCCTTCAGCCCGGTGGCGCCGAGGGTCCGTCCGGCCCGCAGGAACAGCGGGGGCACCTGGTCGACGCCGGACACGAGTCCGTTCGCGATCGACGGCACCGCGCCGAGCAGGATCACCGCGTACATCATCGAGTCGTTCAGGCCCAGCCAGATGACGGCCGGCGGCACCCACGCCACCGACGGCAGCGACTGCAGGCCGGACAGGATCGGGCCGATCGCGGCACGGACGAACTTCACCCGCGCCACGAGCAGACCGAGCGGGGTACCGATGGCGAGGGCCAGCAGGAAGCCGAACAGACCGCGCGACACGCTGGTCCAGATGACGTCGAACAGGGTGCCCTGCAGCCACATGTCGGACAGGCCCGTCCACACCGCGGACGGCGCGGGCAGTTTGTCCTCGGTCGTGACCTGGGCCGAGACCAGGACCTGCCACACCGCGAGGACGAGGGCGACCGCCACAACCGGCGGCACGACCTTCTTCACGAGGAGCTCGCGCACCGGCGTGCGGCGGATCTCGACGGCGTCGAGCGCGTCCAGGCCGGCCTCGAGACCGGCGAGGTCGTCGCGCCCGGCGGGGGACGTGCCCGCCTTCGTGACGCCGTCGCGGACTTCAGTGCTGGCCATGTCGGCGGATCTCCCCACGCAGTTGTTCAGTGATCTCGACGGACAGCTCCGCCACGGCGGCGTCCTCGATACGGCGCGGCTGCGGGATGTCCACGGCCCACTCGCGGGCCACCCGGCCGGGCCGTGAGGACAGCAGGACCACGCGCTGGGCGAGCCGCACCGCCTCGCGGACGTTGTGCGTGACGAAGAGGACCGACACGTTCGTCTCGCGCCAGATCCGGGTCAGCTCGCCGTGCAGCACGTCACGCGTGATGGCGTCGAGCGCCGCGAACGGCTCGTCCATCAGCAGCAGATCGCTGTCCTGCGCGAGCGCCCGGGCCAGGGCGACCCGCTGGCGCATGCCGCCGGACAGCTCGTGGACGCGCTTGCCGTGCGCGCCGCCGAGCCGGACCAGCTCCAGCAGCCGCTCGGCCTCGGTACGGCGCCCGGCCTTGGGGACCCCGCGCAGCCTCAGGGCCAGTTCGATGTTCTTGCCCGCGGTCAGCCACGGGAAGAGGGCGTGCTCCTGGAACATCAGGGCGGGCCGCCCGCCGGGCGTCTCGATGGACCCGGCGCTCGGCCGGTCCAGCCCCGCGACCAGGTTGAGCAGCGTGGACTTGCCGCATCCCGAAGCCCCCAGGATGGTGACGAACTCGCCGGCGGCGACATCGAGACTGATGTCGTCGAGGACGAGCTGCGATCCGGCCGGACCGGAGAAGGACTTCGAGACGTGCTCGATCCTGGCGGCGTGCGACACCGCGGTGGTGTCCTCGGCGGCCTCGGCGAATGTGGTGGCCATGGTCGTCACCTCCTGGGAACGTTCGGTTCGGGTACTCGTGTGCCTACTTCGCGCCGAGGCCGGCGTCGGCGACCCCGGGCCTGCCCTCGGCCTTCAGCACCTTGTTCAGCAGCGTCAGGTCGTAGATGCCGTTCAGGTCGGGCTCGTCGATGAGCTCGGCCCTCACCGCCCACTCGGACTGGGTCCTGAGCGTGGCGGCCAGCGGGTCGTCCGTGATCCGGATGCTCGGCCAGGCCGGGTCGATGACCTCCGGGGGGAGCGCCTTGCCGGTCTCGGTCTTCAGGGCCGCGTTGGCGGACGCCTTGGCCTTCTCCGGGTTGGCGTTGATCCACGCGTTCGTCCTCACCGTGCCGCGGAGCACGGCCTCGACGACGTCCGGGTGCTCCTTCAGGAACGTCTGCGACACGATGACGTTCGTGGTCACGAACTTCCCGCCGGGCCACAGCGCCGTCTCGTCGAGGAGGACCCTCGCGCCCTCGGAGACCAGCTTGGAGGCGGTCGGCTCCGGCACCCAGGCCCCGTCGACGGAGCCGGACTCGTAGGCGCCCGGGGTGACCTTGTTGTCCGTGCGGACCACGGAGACGTCGCCCTCGCCGCTCTCCGCGTCGACCTTCCAGCCCTTCCCGGAGGCCCAGTTCAGGAACGCGACGTCCTGGGTGTTGCCCTTCTGCGGGGTGGCGATCCGCTTGCCCTCGACGTCGTCCAGGGTCCTGATCCGGTCCGGGTTGACGACGAGCTTCACGCCGCCGGACGCGGAACCGGAGACGATCCGCAGGTTCCTGCCCTTGGACTTCACGTACCCGTTGACGGCCGGCGAGGGGCCGATGAAGCCGATGTCGAGGGAGCCGCCGTTGAGGGCCTCGATCACGGACGGGCCCGCGTTGAAGGCCTGCGGTGCGAGCCTGGTGCCGCCGAGCTCCTTCTGGATGATCCCCTCCTGGACGCCGACGAGAGCGGTGGCGTGGGTCAGGTTCGGGAGGTAGCCGACGCGGACGGTGTCGGCGGAGAGCTTCCTGCCCTCGGCGGCCACCACGGGCCTCCCGCCGTCCTTGGCCTGGGAACCGTAGCCGCAGGAGGTGGCCGCGACGGCCAGCAGGGGGAGCAGGGCGGCGGCGAGACCGCGGCGCAGGGTCGTACGGGATGCAGGCACGGGAGGCTTTTCCTCTCGGGGGCCCGGGCTCACGTCCCCCGGTGGTTCCGGTTGGTACGGGACGCGGCCGGGACGTCGGCAGGTCGGTGTCTTCGTCCGGGATGCGGTCGGCGTGTCGCGCCGGTCATCGGACACATCGCGTGACACCTCCCGAACCCGCGCCGAGCACACCGCTGCCCACGCGGCCGCCCTCCTTGGCGAAGGTCGCGTACGCGTCGATCGTCATCAGAAGTCCCACCCCTCGTCGTCCCGGGCCGGCGCGGCCCCGGCGGTGGCGAAGGACTCGCCCGCCATCCCGGCCGCCAGGGTCGTACCGTCCGCCGGGTCGATGAGCAGGAAGGACCCGGTACGGCGGGAGTGCGCGTAGGCGTCGAGCGCCAGCGGCTCGGCGGTGCGGACCCGGACCCTGCCGATGTCATTGGCCACCAGCTGCCCGGGAGCCGGGTGCTGGGACAGGTCGTCGAGCGTCAGCCGCGACGGGATCTCCTTCACGATCGCCTTCACCGTGCGGGTGGTGTGCTTCAGCAGCACCCGCGCGCCCACGGTGAGCGGAGTGTCGGCGACATGGCAGACCGTGGCCTCGACGTCCTGCGTCGTCGCGGGCGCGTCGTCGCTCGGTACGACGATGTCGCCGCGGGAGACGTCGATGTCGTCCTCCAGCAGCAGCGTCACCGACTGCGGGGTCCAGGCGACGTCCACCGGCTCGCCCAGCAGGTCGATCCCCGCGATCCGCGACGTCCGGCCCGACGGCAGCACGGTCACGCCCTCGCCGACGCGGAACGTGCCGGCGGCGATCTGGCCCGCGTAGCCGCGGTAGTCCGGGTGCTCGGCGGTCTGCGGACGGATCACGTACTGCACCGGGAAGCGCGCGTGGCAGCTGGTCAGATCGTGGCTCACCGGCACGGTCTCCAGGTGCTCCAGCACCGTCGGGCCGCCGTACCAGTCCATGTTCGCGGAGGCGTCCACCACGTTGTCGCCGGACAGCGCCGAGATCGGGATCGCGGTGATCTCCGGGACGCCCAGCTCGCTCGCGTACGCCGTGAACTCCTCGGCGATCGCGGCGAAGACGGACTCCTCGTAGCCCACCAGGTCCATCTTGTTCACGGCGAGGACGACGTGCGGCACGCGCAGCAGCGCGGCGATCGCGGCGTGCCGGCGGGTCTGCTCGACCACACCGTTGCGGGCGTCGACGAGGATCACCGTCAGCTCGGCCGTCGAGGCGCCCGTGACCATGTTCCGGGTGTACTGCACGTGCCCCGGGGTGTCGGCCAGGATGAACCGCCGCCGGGGGGTGGCGAAGTAGCGGTACGCCACGTCGATCGTGATTCCCTGCTCCCGCTCGGCCCGCAGACCGTCGGTGAGCAGCGCCAGGTCGGGAGCCTCCTGGCCGCGGGAGCGGGAGGCGTGCTCGACGGCCTCCAGCTGGTCGGCGAGCACCGACTTGGAGTCGTGCAGCAGCCGGCCCACCAGGGTGGACTTGCCGTCGTCGACGGACCCGGCGGTGGCGAAGCGCAGCAGGGTGGTGGCCGACGACTGCTCGGCCGACTGCTCGGTGGAGCTGGTCATGTCTAGAAGTACCCTTCGCGCTTGCGGTCTTCCATCGCGGCCTCGGACAGCTTGTCGTCGGCGCGGGTCGCGCCCCGCTCGGTGAGCCGGGAGGCGGCGATCTCGGCGATCACGGCGTCCAGCGTGGTCGCGTCGGAGTCGACGGCGCCCGTGCAGGACATGTCGCCGACGGTGCGGTAGCGGATCAGCCGCTTCTCGGGCGTCTCGCCGTCCTTCGGGCCGCCCCAGTCACCGGCGGTCAGCCACATCCCGTTGCGGGCGAAGACCTCCCGCTCGTGGGCGAAGTAGATCTCCGGCAGCTCGATCCGCTCGCGCTGGATGTACTGCCAGACGTCCAGCTCGGTCCAGTTGGAGAGGGGGAACACCCGGACGTGCTCACCGGGCGCGTGGCGGCCGTTGTAGAGCTGCCACAGCTCGGGGCGCTGGCGCCGCGGGTCCCACTGGGAGAACTCGTCGCGCAGCGAGAACACCCGCTCCTTGGCCCGGGCCTTCTCCTCGTCGCGCCGCCCGCCGCCGAACACGGCGTCGAAGCGGTGCTGCTGGATGGCCTCCGTCAGCGGCACGGTCTGCAGCGGGTTGCGGGTGCCGTCGGGGCGCTCGCGGAGCACACCGCGGTCGATGTAGTCCTGCACGGAGGCCACATGGAGCCGCAGACCGTGTTGTGCGACCACACGGTCCCGGTACTCGATGACCTCGGGGAAGTTGTGCCCCGTGTCCACGTGCAGCAGCGAGAACGGGATCGCCGAGGGAGCGAACGCCTTCAGCGCGAGATGCAGCATGACGATGGAGTCCTTGCCGCCGGAGAAGAGGACCACCGGCCGCTCGAACTCGCCCGCCACCTCGCGGAAGATGTGCACCGCCTCGGACTCGAGCGCGTCCAGATGCGTCAGCGCGTACGGGCTGTCCGTGCTCCCGTCCACGACGTCGATGCTGGTCGTCATGCCAGTCCCCTCTCGATGAGCAGCGCGTGCAGCGCCTGCGCCGACTCCTGCACGGTCTGGGTGTGCGACTCGATCCGCAGGTCCGGGGACTCCGGTGCCTCGTAGGGGTCGTCCACCCCGGTCAGGCCGCTGATCTCGCCGGCCGCCTGCCGGGCGTACAGGCCCTTGACGTCGCGCACCGCGCACACGTCGACCGGGGTCGCCACGTGCACCTCCACGTACGGCGTGCCCTCGGCCCCGTGCCGCTTGCGGACGGCCTCGCGGCTGTCCGCGTACGGGGCGATCACCGGCACCAGGACCGTCACACCGTTGGACGCCAGCAGTTCGGCGACGAAACCGATCCGCTGGACGTTGGTGTGCCGGTCCTCACGGCTGAAGCCGAGACCCGCGGACAGGAACTCGCGGATCTCGTCGCCGTCGAGCACCTCGACGCGCCGGCTCCCGCCGCGCAGCCGGCTCGCCAGCTCGTACGCGATGGTGGTCTTGCCCGCGCTCGGCAGTCCGGTGAGCCAGATCGTGGCCCCAGTCACGTGCATCTCCCGTTGGTTCAGGGTCGGTTCGGTCGAATGGTCTGCTGTGGTCGCGGGTGCCGTCATCAGCCGTGCAGCCCGCACTCGGTCTTGGCGCGGCCCGCCCAGCGGCCGGCTCGCGCGTCCTCGCCCTCCAGCACCCGCCGGGTGCAGGGTGCGCAGCCCACCGAGGCGTAACCGTCCATGAGCAGCGGGTTGGTGAGGACGCCGTGTTCGGCGACGTAGGCGTCCACATCCGCCTGTGTCCAGCGGGCGATCGGCGAGACCTTGACCTTCTGCCGCTTCTCGTCCCAGCCGACGACGGGGGTGCCCGCCCGGGTCGGGGACTCGTCGCGGCGTAGCCCGGTCGCCCAAGCGTCGTAGGCGGTGAGGCCCTCCTCGAGAGGCTTGACCTTGCGCAGCGCGCAGCACAGGTCGGGGTCGCGGTCGTGCAGCCGCGGGCCGTGCTCGGCGTCCTGCTCGGCTACCGACCGGCGCGGGGTGAGCGTGATGAGGTTGACGTCCATCACGGCCCCGACCGCGTCACGCGTGCCGATGGTCTCGGGGAAGTGGTAGCCGGTGTCCAGGAAGACCACGTCGACCCCGGGGAAAGCGCGCGATGCCAGATGGGCCACGACCGCGTCCTCCATGGAGGACGTGACGCAGAAGCGCGGGCCGAAGGTGTCCGCCGCCCACGTCAGGATGTCGAGGGCGGACGCCTCCTCGAGGTCCCGCCCGGCCGACTCGGCCAGCGACCTGAGCTCCTCGCCGGTCCGTACCGCCGTCATATCGCGTCCCCTCCGTCGTCGTTGCGCCGAACCCCGCGGGCGAGCAGCCCGAGGAACTTCAGATGGAAGGCCCTGCTGCACGACGCGCACTCCCAGGCGCCGTGGCCCTGCTCGCTCGGACGAAGGTCCTCGTCGCCGCAGTAGGGGCAGTAGAAGGGGGCAGCCCGCTCGCTCACCGTGCATCCCCTTTCGCTTCTCCGCCCGCGCGGCGCGGGGGTGCGGCTTTCGCGGTCGGCTGCGGCCGGGTGGCCGCGCGTGCGTCGCTCAACCGTGCATCCCCTTTCGCTTCTCCGCCCGCGCGGCGCGGGGGTGCGGCTTTGTCGGTCGGCTGCGGGGCGGTGGCCGCGCGTGCGTCGCTCAACCGTGCATCCCGTTTCGCTTCTCCGCCCGCGCGGCGCGGGGGTGCGGCTTTGTCGGTCGGCTGCGGGGCGGTGGCCGCGCGTGCGTCGCTCAACCGTGCATCCCGTTTCGCTTCTCCGCCCGCGCGGCGCGGGGGTGCGGCTTTGTCGGTCGGCTGCGGGGCGGTGGCCGCGCGTGCGTCGCTCATGAGAGTGACTCCTCGCCGGCGCGAGCCACCCAGGCGGCGAAGCGCTCGCCGTCCTCGCGCTCCCCCTGGAAACGTCCCAGCACGCGCTCGACGTAGTCGGGGAGTTCCGCCGCGGTGACCTTCAGTCCGCGGACCTTGCGGCCGAATCCGGCCTCCAGGCCCAGCGCACCGCCGAGGTGCACCTGGAAGCCCTCCACCTGCTCGCCGTTCTCGTCCAGGACCAGCTGGCCCTTGAGACCGATGTCCGCGACCTGGATACGGGCGCAGGCGTTGGGGCAGCCGTTGATGTTGATGGTGATCGGCTCGTCGAACTCCGGGATGCGGCGCTCGAGTTCCTCGATCAGCGAGGCACCGCGGGCCTTGGTCTCGACGATGGCCAGCTTGCAGAACTCGATGCCGGTGCAGGCCATCGTGCCGCGCCGGAACGGGGACGGGGTGACCCGCAGGTCCAGCGACTCCAGCCCGGACACCAGTGACTCGACCTGTGACTCCTCGACGTCGAGGACGATCATCTTCTGTTCGGCGGTGGTACGCACCCGGCCCGAGCCGTGCGCCTCCGCCACCTCGGCGATCTTGGTGAGGGTCGCGCCGTCGACCCGGCCGACGCGCGGCGCGAAGCCGACGTAGAAGCGGCCGTCCTTCTGCCGGTGCACACCGACGTGGTCGCGCCAGCGCTGCAGGGGCTGCTCCGGCGCCGGGCCGTCGGTCAGCGGGCGCCCCAGGTACTCGTCCTCCAGCACCCGGCGGAACTTCTCCGCTCCCCAGTCGGCGACCAGGAACTTCAGCCGCGCGCGGGTGCGCAGCCGGCGGTAGCCGTAGTCGCGGAAGATCGAGATGACGCCCTCGTAGACGTCGGGGACGTCGTCCAGCGGCACCCAGGCGCCCAGCCGGACGCCGATCTTCGGGTTGGTGGAGAGGCCGCCGCCCACCCACAGGTCGAAGCCGGGGCCGTGCTCGGGGTGGTTCACCCCGACGAAGGCGATGTCGTTGATCTCGTGCGCCACGTCCAGCAGCGGCGAGCCGGAGATCGCCGACTTGAACTTGCGGGGGAGGTTGGAGAAGGCCTTGTTGCCGACGATGCGGCGCTGGATCTCGTCGATGGCCGGGGTGCCGTCGACGATCTCGTCCTCCGCGATGCCCGCGACCGGGGAGCCGAGGATGACGCGCGGGGTGTCACCGCAGGCCTCGGTGGTGGACAGGCCGACGGCCTCCAGCCGCTCCCAGATCTCGGGCACGTCCTCGATGCGGATCCAGTGGTACTGGACGTTCTGCCGGTCGGTGATGTCGGCGGTACCGCGTGCGAACTCCTGCGAGATCTCGCCGATGACGCGCAGCTGCTCGGTGGTCAGCCGCCCGCCGTCGATGCGGACGCGCAGCATGAAGTACTCGTCGTCCAGCTCCTCCGGCTCCAGGATCGCGGTCTTGCCGCCGTCGATCCCGGGCCGGCGCTGGGTGTAGAGGCCCCACCAGCGCATACGGCCGCGGAGGTCGTTCGGGTCGATCGAGTCGAATCCGCGCTTGGAGTAGATCGTCTCAATACGTGTCCGCACATTGAGACCGTCGTCGTCCTTCTTGAACTGCTCGTTGCCGTTCAGGGGCGTGAAGTGGCCAACGGCCCACTGGCCCTCGCCGCGGTGGCGTCCGGCCTTGCGGCGGGGCGTGGCGGTGGCGGGCTTTCCGGGGGTGGCGGCCATGGCGGTTACGTCCTTCGGGACTACGGGAGGGCGGCTCTGACCTGCACATGCGCGCCCGTTTCACGGGTAGGCGCGGCGATGCGCGGAGGTCGGGGATCTCAGGGAACGCGGGGGAACTGGTGCCGGGGCCGATCGGCCCCCGGGGACACTCAGGCCGCGCGACACATGGCGCTGGACATGCGGCCGAGGTCGACGTGCCGCCGACTCACCAAGGCAATTCCAGCTCGAGACATGACGGAAGCGTGTCACGGGACTTTGGACCCAGTCCACCGCTATCCAGTATTTGGACAAGAGTGTCCTGCATCGCGAGACACTGTGGGGCCGGTCACTCGGCCTCGGATGTCGGGCCCGGCCGGCGCGCCGCGTGCTGACCGGGCCCCGGGGTCGGCCTGCGGGGCCGGCCCGCGGGGCAGGCCGGGGGCGCCGCGCCGGGGCCCGGGCGGCGGGTCGGCGTCGGTCGAGGACCCCGGCCGGGGGTGCGGACCAGGGGTCAGCCCAGGGCGCCGGGCCAGGGCCCGGGAGTGGCGGCCTCCGGCTCCTCCTCCAGCTTGGTGTCGAAGAGCGCGAAGCCCCGGCGCAGGTAGTTGTCCATCGCGTGCGGGCCGTCCTTGGAGCAGGTGTGCAGCCAGACCCGCTTCGTCGGGGCGCGTCCCGGCCAGCGCTCCGCGAGGTCCCAGGCGCGAGCGGTGCCGTACGACAGCAGATGACCGCCGATCCGCCTGCCCCGGAAGGCCGGGATCAGCCCGAAGTAGACGATCTCGACGGCACCCTCCTCCTGCGCCTCCAGCTCGACGTACCCGGCGGGTGTACCCCGCTCGTACGCCACCCACGTCTCGACCCCCGGCCTGTTCAGCGTCTCCTCCCACTGCGCGTAGGTCAGGCCCAGCCGGTCGGTCCAGCGGACGTCCCCGCCGACCGCCGTGTAGAGGAAGCGGCTGAACTCCGGCGAGGGGACCTCGGCGCGCACGATCCGTACGTGCCCCGAGGGCTCGGCGGCGGGGCGCAGATCGGAGGGCGAGGTCTGCTCCAGGGACCACGTGGTCACGGTGATGCTCATGACCGTCAGGGAACCACGGGCGCCCCGCCCGGGACAAAGGGGACCCCGCCCGACGGCCCGCCCGACGGCCCGCCCGACGGGCCGGGCGTCGCACGCGGTGCGGTGCCCGTCGGCCCGCCCGGAGCACGGCACCCGGCCCCGGCCTCGGAGCCGTGCGGCCGGCGGTCCACATGGCGGCCCGCGGTCCACATGGCGGTCGGCGGCTCGGAACCGGGAGGTACGTGCGCCGCGGCACGAGTGGACGGCGCCGGCGGCGCAGGTACGCGGGGCCCGGGACTCCGGGATCCGGGCGCCTCAGGCGGCGGGCTCGTAGTTGCGGCCGCAGCCGTCCCAGCGACGCCAACGACCGTGTCGCGCGGAGCCTCCAGGGCCACGGTGAAGCCGCCCCGGTCGGGATCGCAGCCAGGCACTGTCTCGTGAAGGTCAGCCGGCGGGGAGGTCTTGGCAGTTGGTGACCATCAACGTGGCGGAACGCGAAGCAGGCGGGGTGCGGTACCACGGAGCCCCGCCCGTGGGGTGATCTCATCCAGCATGGCGCCGGCGGCGCACACCTCGTCGCGTCGTCCTAGGGCATCCTGCGGGATTCGCGGCTGCCAAGATCCCTTGGCTGTGGATGGGCAACTGCGCGGCTGAATCGGGTAGTTGGCGCTGGCCGAACCGCGTCTCGTCGGCCCGTGACGTCCATCACGTGCGGCGCCCCGAGGTGTTGCGAGAGCCAACGAATCGCGGCAGGTCACACCCTCGTTCACCCAGTCGCGATGATCACCCTGCGCGACTCCGAAGCTCCCTCCCGTGACATTTTGTCGATGGAGGCATGCGTGTTCGGGGCTGTCGGCCGGTTGAGTGAACGGCACCGGCGTACGCGCCGGATCACCCCGTCCACCACCTCAATGAAGAGGGCTCATGTCAGAAGACGTCCGCGAGGACGACGGCCGCAGTCCCGTGGCCGCCCCGCTCAGACTCCCGCTGGACTTCCAGGCGCACTACCTCATGAACCAGGAAGCCTGGCACGCGTACGCACTGCACTTCCTGCGCACCAACGATGCGGCGGAGGAAGCGGTCCACCGGGTGTTTCTGGAGATCCTTCGGCACTGGAACGCCTTGCTCGCCGAGGCCGACCTCCAGCAGCAGACCTGGGCGATCCTGCGCCGCGTGGTCATCGACGAGCTGCTCCAGGACTTCCGCGAGGAGCTCGCCGCGATGGACAGCGGTGTCGGCCTCTACCCGGCGCTCGGCAAGCTCCCCCAGCGCCAGTTCGACGTGATCGTCCTGCGCTACATCTTCGACTACAACACCGCACGCATCAGCTGGTACCTGGGCGTCACCCCCAGCACCGTCGACTACCACTGCCGCAAGGCCCGCGAGCGGCTCGCCCCCGTCTACCAGAGCCGGTACGGGACGAAGGAGGACCCCAAGTGAGCATCTGGCACCAGCGGCTGGCCGAAGCCGACATCTCCGCCCGGGAGCCGCGCCGCCCCTTCGACGTGGCTGCGGGCCTGCGCCGCCTGGCCCGGGAGGCCGGCTACCTCGAGCCGACCGCGACCGAACCGCGGAGCTCGCATGCCCGCCACCGGCTCGCCCTCATCGCCCACTGGACCGTCACCGAGGCCGGAGCGGCCGAGCACGTCGAGGAACTGACCGAGCTCATCGGCGACGACGGAACCGGCGAGCTCAACCCGGCCGACTTCGACGGCTGGACCGATGCTGTGGACATACACGGCGTCCACGTCTTCGCCTGCATTCTCTTCCTGGCCAACCACCCCGAGAGCGCACTGTTCTGGTGGCAGTTCGCCGCCGGCGCCACACACCCCGGCGCCGCCTACTGCCTGTACCTGCACCACCTCAGCATGGGGGAGACGCGCGAGGCAGCCTTCTGGAAAGAGCAGATGAGCGCACTGCGGGACGACGTGCCCGCAGAGTTCGACGGGTCCGCTGAGGAGTTCACCGAGGAGCTGATAGACGGGCTCGAGTCCTTCACCTGCTACAGCGCCCGCCACCGCACCGCCCGCCCCCGGCCCCCCCGCGGCCTGGAGAAGCGCTTCGAACGCCTCGCGCACCGACAGGACGACGGCGGACTCGTCTGCCGCCCCGACCGGGAACTGCCCGACCAAATCCAGGAGCTCGCCGCACAGCGCTGACCGACCACACCAGAGCCCGGCGTGCCGGAAGGAGACACCGCCGCCGGGCCCGGCCGGACACCCATTCACACGAGGAAGCATCACCGTGCACCAGACCAACGGCCACGACTCCGGTGAACCGGAGCCCAACCCACTGACCCGCCTACTCGCATGGATCCGCCGCCGACGCCACGCCCTGCTCTCCGGCGCCTTGCGCGGCGCCGCCTACGCCCTTGGCGCCGGCGTCGTCGGCCTGGCCTTCTGGTGGATCCAGCAGCAACTTCTCTGACCCCTTCGGCCCCGTCGGCACCAGTCAGCCGCCTCGCCTCGCCCGCCTATCGCGATGGTCGCAGCGACACCTATCGATTACATGGGGTACCGGCGCCTTTCCGGTCGGCTCGGGCTGTTCGCGGTGGTGGGAGTACGGGGTACGGAAGGTGGCGCCGGCGCCCTGATAGGCGCGGTCTGCCAGGACGAGGATCTGTCGGGTGGGGCAGGCCTGGACGATGCCGTGGGCCCGGGCCGCGGTCAGGTCGTGTGTCCTGCCGGGCGTCGCGCGGGAGAACCAGAGCGGTGTGCCGTCGGGACGGGCGATGACCTGCACGTTCATGCCGTGCTTGCGGTGCTTCATCGAGTAGTACTGCTCGTCCGCGCGGATCCGGTCGGTGGGGATCAGGGTGCCGTCGACGCTGACGTGGTCGTCTTCACCGAGGCCGGTGAGGGGCTTCGTGGAGGCCCTGCCTCGTCACCACACCCACTGACCAGCCCATTTCACCCTCCAGCACAGGATGGAAGAGGCTCACTGACCCGCGCTAGCGGCCGAAGTCGGGGTCGGCAGAAGTGCGCTTGTAGTCACATGGGTAGGAATAGGGATCCCCGCCCGTCGCCTCGACACTCCCATCCATCTGCAGCCTTCCGTGATCCAAAGTGAATTGCAGAGACTTAATGTCCTTCCGATCCTCGAAACGAAGCACCAGATAGGGCGACAGGCCAGGATCCTTATTGACCGCATGCCATTTTCCGTCGGCTGAACTGCGCGTCACCTTCGCGTCCGGCACGGGGCCGTCCCACTCGACCGGAACACCATTGGCGGTAAAAGTGTAATCGTCGCGCAGTCGAATGACCGGAAGCGGCGAGCCGCATTCCTTCCCCCCGTCCCATCGGCCGACCAACTCGGAATGATGTACGGCCTCCGGGACCTGGACGGGTTTGGCAGGTTTAATTGCTCCACAAGCGGTCGAGGCGATCACCGCCAAAGCGGCAGTCGCAAGGCTTGTACTGATGCGAAATACGTCGAACTTCATGCCATCTACTTCCAGTCGCTCCGGGCGGCGGGGCTGTCCCCAGGGATCCCCGGGGACAGCCCCGCCGTTTTCAAGACGCGTCAGCCTGCCATCAGAAGAGGCTGCCCAGCCAACTTGTCACGGTGTCCAGGAAGCCACTCGACTCCTCCGACGACGACGATGACTGCGACGGAGCCTCGTTGAGGTCGACCGTCTCCGTCCACGTGATGTCCTGTGATTTCGTGCTGAAACGCCCCGTATCGTAGTACGAGTTGAGGGGCTTGGCGATGTTCTCGCTCCACCACTCGCTGTACCCGCCGAGCTCCGGGGCAATATGCGTTCCAGAGTTCATGGTGCTGTTGTTGCTCACATGGAACTGAATGGTCGCCGTGCCTGCCTCCTTGTCGACGGACTTGACCGTGTAGTCCATGTTGTAGGAACCCAGGAACGCCGCGGACATGTTCGACGTGAAGTCCATGAAGACGGTCTTGGAGTTCAGCGAGTGATTCAGGCCGTTATTCGGTATGAGGCCTGTTTCCTTGTCCGGCTTTCCCTGTGCGACAGTTGCGCCCAGATTGTAGTTGCCGATGTTGATGTTGTCGGCCGCGATCTCCCGCACGCGCTGGACGTGGTAGTGGTCCATGAGCGACTGTGTGAAGGCGTCGTTTCCGCCGAAGTCCCGATGCTTGGGACCGGTGCCCGCGACCCATTCGAATCCCAGATCCACTCCATTGGGGTTACCGGGACTTCCGAAGCATCCAGGGCACTTCTCCCGAAGAATCGGCTCTGCGGCGAGCACGGGGCTGGCAAGCGTGTCGGCGACAGTCGTGACGGTGCCGACCCAGGCAGCGGCGAAGTTGTCGTCCCAGGGGCAGAATGAGCCACCTTCGCACCAGTTGTGCCCATCGATCTCGACGCCGCTGATCGGGTTGCCGCCGGTGAAGGCGTAGCGGTTCCCCGTGAAGGGATCCGATCCCAGCCGCATGTCGGCCAGGGCGCCGTTGTACATGTCCCGGCTGGTGAAGCGGTTCAGGCCGGGGCTGTAGTCACGGAAGCCCATGTCGTAGGTGCCGCTGGCGGCGTCCCAGCGCTTGGCGTTGAAGCGGTAGGGGTTGTACGCCTCCTTGTCGGGCTGGGCCGTGTCGGGCTTGTCGATGCCGGTGAACTCGGCGTCGTTGTTGGTGCCGTAGGCGGTGTAGCCGTAGGTGGACTTGGTGTCACCGCTGGTGTCGGTGAGGGTTTCGACGTCGGTGTGGCCGTTGTAGCCGTAGACGCCGAGTTCCTCGCTGCCGTCGGTGTTGTGCTTCAGCTGCGTCAGGCGTTCGCCCCACGGGCTGTACTGGTAGGACTTGGTGACCGCGCCTGCAACGGCCTCGTTGAGAACCTCGCTGGAGGTACCGAGGTAGTTGAAGTCGGTGGTCTTGCCGCCCTCCGTCTTGGATGCCGTGCGGTCCAGGGGGTCGAAGACGTAGGCGGTGGTCTTCGTCGTAACCCCGTCGGTCTGCAGCTTGGCGTTCTTGACCACGTGGTCGAAGCCGTCGTAGTCCCTGTCCTCGACCACCTTGCCGCCCGCGACGACCGTGTCCAGTCGGCCGTACGGGTCGTAGTTGTAGCTGTTGCTGGCGGCGCCGATGCTGGAGCTGAGGAGCCGGTTGCGGTCGTAGGTGTAGTTGGTTGTGACGTTCTTGATCGTCTGGGTGACGACGTTGGCGTTGTTGTCGTGGACGTAGGTCTCGGTGCCCGCGCCGGTTCCCGTCTTCACGGACTGGGCGAGCCGGTTGACCGGGTCGTAGGTGTAGTCCGTGGTGGAGTTCAGGTACGCGCCGTGGTCGTCAGCGTTCATCTTGGACGCGACGTCCTGCGCCTGGTTGCCGTTGGCGTCGTAGGCGTAGGTGTGCGACGAGACCAGGGTGGTGTTCGGCTTCTTCTCGATCTGGAAGAAGACGGCCGACGTCCCGACCGGCAAGGACCCGGTCGTCGCCATCGTCCTCGACGACAAGGGCGGCCAGGCCGCCTGCACGCTCGCCATCCGCGACAAGCACGTCCAACGCGCCACGGCCATGGGAGAGTTCGGCCGCGCCACCTGCACCGGCGAGCTGCCCGCCGCCGACCACTGATCAGTTGCGCAGAAGGGATGAGGCATGACTCCGAGAGGGACCCGCGCAACGGCGGGCGAGAAGAGCACCACGCACGATCTGGCTGGTGACGGGGGCCGTCGTGCACGGGGCCACGGACGTGACGGTCGCGGCCGTCACCGGAGGCTCCGAGGGCACCGGCCCCGATGACAACACCCGTCCGGCGAAGGCCCATGCGCCGGCGCTGTACGGCAAGGACCCGAAGAAGCGCGAACTTCGGCGCACGGAGATGCTCCCGCAACGCGTCAGCCGGACCCGCCCCGCGCCCCGGCTTCCGTTCCGGTCCCGGCCCCGGTCCGCGTCTCCGTACCGGTCCTGGTCCACGCCCCGGCTTCCGTTCCGGTCCCGGCCCGCGCCTCCGCCACGGCCGGGGCCGACGAGTGCGGCAGCAGATCGGCGGGGTGCGCCGGGCACACGACCTCCACCTCGACCTCGTCGCTGAAGCGGTACGGGCGGTGTGCCAGCACACCCGACAGATAGCGCCTCACACGTGACATTTCAGCGCGCACCGTGACCGTACGCGTCGGGTCGCCGAACACATCGCCCGCGAGCTCCGTGGCCGTGCGCCCCTGCGGATGCACCGCCAGCACGTACAGCAGCTCGGCGTGGCGCGGGCTGAGCTCCTGCGTCCAGCTGCCGGCGGGGCCGTGGACCGCGATCGACCACCGGCGGGCGCGGCTCAGGTCCAGGACGACCCGCCCCGCGGACTCCGCGGGCCGCGGCTCGTCGGGGCGCACCAGCCAGCCCCCGGGCAGCGGTTCGACGGTGCACACGCCCAGCGACGGCAGCCACACCCGGCCCGCGTGGAACGACTTGGGCAGCGGCAGCCGGTCCGCCGGCGCCATTCCGGTCACGGCCGCCGTCCAGCCGTGCACGTCCACGACGAGCGCCCGGCCGCCGATCCGGCACAGGATCGGCGCCGCGACGGAGCGGAGCCGTTCGATCTGCCGCAGATGGCGCTCCCGCAGCTCCGCCTCGGCGAGCTGCGCCACCGACCTGACGAGCGCGAGGGTCGCCGGATGGAAGCTGGACGCCGGCCCGCTGACGTCGACGATGCCGAGCAGCCGGCCGTCGCGGGGGTCCTGGACCGGCGCGGCCGCGCAGGTCCAGTTGTGCAGCGTGTGGACGAAGTGCTCGGCCGAGTGGACCTGGACCGGCCGCCGGGCCGCGAGCGCGGTGCCGATGGCGTTGGTGCCGGTGCTGTCCTCGCTCCAGGCCGCGCCCTCCTCCAGGCAGATGGTGGCGGCCTGCCGGAGCACACCCGCGTTCCCCTCCCGCCACAGCACCCTGCCCTGGCAGTCCGTCACCACCATGATCTGCAGGGAGGCGTCGGCGATCGCGGTGAGCCCGCCGCTCAGCGTGTGCATCACCTCGCCGAGCACGCTGGACCGCCGCCGGTGCTCCAGCTCGTCCCGCTGGAGCAGCACGCTGCTCGTGGAACGGTCGGGGTCCAGCCCGAGCCGCAGCATGCGCTGCCAGGAGGCGTCGATGACCGCTCGGGGCGGGACCGGCGGGCGGCGCCCGGCCAGCGTCGCCGCGTGCACCTGGTGCAGCACGTGGGCCGCGTGCGCGGCGTCCGCGGCGCTCAGCCGCGAGATGTCCAGAGCCGTGTTCCTCATCGGAAGCCCCCCGTCGTCGGCGCCGATCGGTGCAGGTCGGTCATGCGCGTGGTGCCGGGCCGGCCGGCCCTCGCGACACTGCGGGCCGGTCGTGCCGTATCGGTGCTGCCCGGTGCGCGAGCCGCCGCGGACCGTCCGGATCCATCGTGCCGCCCGTGCCCGTACCCGGAAGCGGAGTTCGGACAACTCCTGCAACGGTCTGCAACTCTGGCCAACGAACGACAGGTGGGTGAAGGTGGCACGAGCGGAGGGTGGTGCCGTGTCGGCGCAGCACCACCCCCGCTTTTGCGCAGGTCAGACCCGGCTCGCCTGCCTGAAGACGCACGGGTGCGGCCAGCGGCGCGCGATGCCACCGCTCACACCTCCACGCGCGCCCGTCCCACCACCGCCGCCTGGTTCAGCCCGTACGGCAGCGTGCCGAACGCCGACCCCCAGTCACCGCCCAGCCGTGAGGCGCAGAAGGCGTCCGCGACCTCCGGCGGCGCCCAGCGCACCAGCAGCGACCCCTGGAGCACCAAGGCCATCCGCTCGGTCAGCCGGCGTGCCCGCACCTCCGCGGACTCCAGGTCCGCCAGTTCCGTCAGCAGTGCCTTGACCGCACCGTCCAGCCGGTGGTCGGCGCCACGGGCCAGGCCGACCTCCCGGAGGAAGGCGTCCACGGGGAGCACCTCCCGCCCGCTGCGCCCCGCGGTCCGGGGCGCGCCCCGCAGCGCACGCAGCACGTCCAGCGCCTGGACGTTGCCCGATCCCTCCCACACGGAGTTCAGCGGCGACTCCCGCAGCAGCCGCGGCATCCCCGACTCCTCCACGTAGCCGTTCCCGCCCAGGCACTCCAGCGCCTCCGCCACTACCGGCGTACACCGCTTGGTGACCCAGTACTTGGCGGCCGGCACCGCGATGCGCAGTAGCGCCCGCTCCGACTCCGAGCCTCCACCCGCGGCGTCGTAGGCCGCGGCCAGCCGCATCGCGAGCACCGTCGCCGCCTCCGACTCCAGCGCCAGATCGGCCAGAACGTTGCGCATCAGCGGCTTGTCGACGAGCGGGCCGCCGAACGCGCTCCGGTAGGCGGTGTGATGGACGGCCTGCGTCACCGCCTGCCGCATCAGGGCCGCCGAGCCGACCACACAGTCGAGCCTGGTGGCCGCCACCATCCCGATGATGGTGCGCACCCCGCGCCCCTCCTCGCCGACCCGGCGCGCCCACGTGCCGGCGAACTCCACCTCGGCCGACGCGTTCGACCGGTTGCCCAGCTTGTCCTTCAGCCGCTGGATCGCGAACACGTTCCGCGTCCCGTCGTCGAGCACCCGCGGCACCAGGAAGCACGACAGCCCCCCGGGGGCCTGGGCCAGCACCAGGAACCCGTCGCTCATCGGCGCCGAGCAGAACCACTTGTGCCCGGTCAGCTCGTACTCCCCGGCAGCGGCCAGCGGCACAGCCCGCGTCGTGATCGCGCGGACGTCACTGCCGCCCTGCTTCTCCGTCATGCCCATCCCGAACAGCACGCCCGGCTTCCGCGCGGCCGGCCGCAGTCCCTGCGCGTACACCCCGGACGTCAGCCGCGGCTCCCACTCCGCCGCCAGCTCGGGGTCGGTGCGCAGCGTGGGCACCGCCGCGTGTGTCATCGACACCGGACAGCCGTGCCCGGCCTCCGCCTGCGACCACACCAGGAACCCGGCCGCACGCCGGACGTGCCCGCCGGGCCGTCCCCAGGCGTTCGTCAGCCCCGAGGCGACCGCCTTGCCCAGCAGCCGGTGCCACGCCGGATGGAAGTCGACCTCGTCGATCCGGTTCCCGTACCGGTCGTGCGTGCGCAGCACCGGCGGGTTCTTGTCGGCCTCGACCGCCCAGCGCTGTGCCTGGGCCGAGCCCGCGGCCCGGCCGAGCTCCGCCAGCTCCCGCCGCGCCGTGCCGTGGACCGACGGGTCCAAGTGCCGCTCGACCGCCTCGGCGAGCGCCCGGTCCGCGGAGAACACGTCGTACGCCACCAGGGGCGGAGGCTGGTTGGTCACGGTGTGGGTGCTGGTCGCCATGCCGATACGGTAAGGAGGTGCAGGCAGCAAACGAAACACCTGACCGGCCCGCCGGCCGGCTCCACCGGGTCAGAGTCCTCTACCGCAACGTCTCCAAGCGGAAGCTCGCCTGGTTGCTGCTGAAGGACACGGTCAATTCGTGCATCGAGTACCGGATCCTGGGGCTCGCGGCCGAGGCCGCGTTCTTCACCCTGCTGTCCCTGCCGCCGTTGATGCTGGGCCTGCTCGGCCTCCTCGGCTACGTCGACGACTGGACCAGCACCACCACCGTCGCCTCCATCCAGGAGAACATCCTCCGCGCCGCCGGCACCGTGCTGTCCGACCGCGGCGTCAACGAGATCGCCAAACCCCTGCTCGAGGACGTCACCCGCGGCGGCCGCCCCGACGTCATCTCCCTCGGCTTCGCGATCGCCCTGTGGTCGGGCTCCCGCGCGGTGAACGTGTTCATCGACACCATCACCGTGATGTACGGACTCGACGGCCAGCGCGGCATCGTCGCCACCCGGCTGCTGGCGTTCCTGCTCTATCTGATCGCACTGCTGATCGGCGCCGTGGTACTGCCGCTCGCCGTGGTCGGCCCGGACCGGGTCGTCGAGTTCGTGCCGTTCGGCGCGGACCTCGTCAGCGTCCTGTACTGGCCGGTGGTGATCCTGCTGTCGGTCGCCTTCCTCACCACGCTGTACCACGTGTCCGTGCCGGTCCGATCGCCCTGGGTGGAGGACGTCCCGGGCGCACTGGTGGCCCTCGGCATGTGGGTGCTCGGGAGCTTCCTGCTGCGCATCTATCTGACCAGCACCGTCGAGGGCCCCACCATCTACGGCTCCCTCGCCGCGCCCATCGCGGTACTGCTGTGGATCGGCATCTCGGCGTTCGCGGTCCTCGTCGGCGCCGCCGTCAACGCGGCGATCGACCGGGTGTGGCCGTCGGTCGCCACGGCCGCCGCCCGAGCCGCCAAACAGCGCGTCCGGGCCGCCCACGCCGCCGAGCTGGTCGCCCGCGCCCGGGCGGCGGAGGGGGAGAGCGAGGACCTGGAGGAGGGCGGCGGGGACATGCCCTCGGAGTTCCCCGAGCGCTGGTCGAAGTTCCTGCCGCCGGACGACGTGCGGTCCCGGCTGCACGGGAGCCGGGAGCACCGTGACCGGGACACCCGGGACACCCGGGACACCCGGGACGCTCGCGACAAGGGCGACAAGGGCGACCGGGGCGACCGGGGCGAGGGGGACGACCGGGACGCCCGTGGCAGGGGCGACCGGGACAACGGGGACGCGCGTGACCGGGACGCGCGTGACCGGGACGCGCGTGACAAGGACAAGGGGGAGCGGAAACTCTGACGAGGGGCGGTGGAAGCCTCGGCAGCGGAGCTCGGGGGCGTGCGACGAGGAGCCGGCCGCATGTGAGGGTGAGCCCCGGGGCACGGGGGGAAGGGGAGCGGCGCAACGTCCGGAGCAGCCCCTAACCTCGACAGCATGTACGCGGAACGGACCTCCCTGCTTCCCGGAGCCGTCCTCTGGCACAACGAGCCGGGGCCCGGCCCGGCGGTGCCCGTCCTGCCCGACGGCTGTATGGACCTGCTCTGGACCGAAGGGCGGCTGCTGGTCGCCGGACCCGACACCCGCGCGCAACCTCTCGACGGCGTGCGAGCCGCCTACGCAGGCGTACGCTTCCCGCCCGGCGCCGCACCCGCCTTCTTCGGCGTCCCGGCCCACGAACTGCGCGACCTGCGCGTGGACCTCACCGAACTGTGGCCCGCCCGGCAGGTGCGCCCGCTGGCGCACCGGGTCACCGACGCGCCGGACCGGGCCTCCGCTCTGGAGGCCGTGGCCCTGCGGCACGCGGCGGACTCGCCCCCGCCCGACCCTTTGCTGCGGGCCGTCGCGGAGGGGCTGGACGCGGGCGCGACCGTGGCCGCGACCGCCGCGGCCGTCGGGATGGGCGCCCGCCAGTTGCACCGCCGCTCCCTGGACGCCTTCGGCTACGGGCCGAAGACACTCGCCCGCGTACTGCGGCTGCAACGTGCCCTGGCCCTCGTACGGGACGGCGTGCCGTACGCGGAGGCCGCCCTGGCCGCGGGCTGCTCGGACCAGGCGCACCTCGCACGCGAGATGCGGTCCCTGACCGGGCTCACCCTCGGCCGCTACGCCGAGCTGGCCGCCGCGTCCTGGCCCGCGAACAGCGACACCGCGGCACCGTCCGGATCGAGGACGACCGCGTAGCGCTGCCCCCAGTCCGCGTCCCAGGGCGCGAGGTGGCCGCGGTGTCCCGCCCCGACGAGCTCCTCGTACACCTTGTCCACCTCGGCGGGACTGTCGCAGAGGAAGGCGAGCCCCACCCGGTCCCCGCCCTCGGGCCGGGTCCAGTCCGGGTCGAAGGAGCGGACGGTGTCCTCGGTGTCGAACAGCACGCGCGGCCCACCGGGCAGCACGGCCTCGACGTGCGGTGCGGCCGCGGCCCCCTCGGGGACGTCCAGGCCGAGCCGGCGGTAGAAGGCGAGCGAGGCGGCCATGTCGGAGACGACCAGGCCGACAGCATCGAGTCGTGGAGTCATGCGGCCACCGTAGGGGCGGTGACGCGGCGGGGGCTTGAAGGAATCGGACACGGCCGCCGGCTCTTCCGCGCAGGCGCGGGCCGAGGAGAGTCCGGGAACGGCATCGTCCTGCCGGACGACGCGGGCGCTTCCTCCGGCCGCACCGCACCGGGCACCGCTTCTCCGGAGGAGTACCGTGTCCGACGTGGCGACCGCCCGCGGGGCGGCGTCATCGATTCGTAAGGGGTGGGGCGCGCGCCCGGGGGCCGGGGGGGAGAAGACTGGGGGCATGCACAACATCCTGGTCGTCGACGACGATCCGACCGTCGCCGAAGTGGTCACCGGCTATCTGGAGCGCGCCGGGTACACGGTGGCCCGCGCCGCGGACGGGCCCGGGGCCCTGGAGGCCGCCGGAGAGCGGTGGCCGGACCTGGTGGTCCTCGATCTGATGCTGCCCGGCATGGACGGCCTCGAGGTCTGCCGAAGGCTCCGCGGCCGGGGACCGGTTCCGGTGATCATGTTGACCGCGCGCGGTGACGAGGACGACCGGATCCTCGGTCTCGAGACCGGCGCGGACGACTACGTCACCAAGCCGTTCAGCCCGCGCGAACTGGTGCTGCGGGTCGAGTCCGTGCTGCGCCGCGGCCGGGCGGCCGCCGACGCGGACCCGGGCGGGCCCGTGCTCGGCTGCGCCGGGATCACCGTGGACCCGGCTGCCCGTCGCGTCACCAAGAACGGAGTGGAGATCGGTCTGACCCTGCGCGAGTTCGATCTGCTCCTGCACCTCATGCGCCACCGTGGGCTGGCCATAGGGCGGGAGCGGCTGATGCATGAGGTGTGGGGCTGGGACTTCGGCGATCTGTCGACCGTCACCGTGCACGTGCGACGGCTGCGCGGCAAGATCGAGGACGATCCGGCCCGGCCGCGCCTGATCCACACGGTCTGGGGTGTCGGCTACCGCTTCGACGCGCCCGCGGAACCGGAACCGCCGGCGGCATCGGCGCGGGTGTCCGACGGGCAACCGGACCGCCGAGCCGGCGGGGGCACCCCGGGTGAGGGCACCGACCCGGCGGAAGGGGCGTGAACGCCGTGCGTGACGTCCTCCTCATCGCCCTCTTCGCGTTCCTCGGCGCCGCCGCGGCGGGACTGGCCGGTGCCGTCGTGCTGCGGATGCTGCGCCGGCGGTCCCTCACCGTCTCGCTGACCGTGGTCGCCGGAGTGACCGTCGTCGCGATGCTCGCCGGGACCCTGGCGGTCGCCCAGGCGATGTTCCTGTCCGCGCACGATCTGACGGTCGTCACCACGGTCGTCGCGATGGCCGCGGTGGTGTCCCTCGCCACGGCCCTGCTGCTCGGCCGGTGGGTCGTCGCGCGCAGCCGCGAACTCGCCCTCGCCGCCCGTACCTTCGGGGAGGACGGCAGCTTCGCCGCGCCCGGAGGGGAGGCCACGGCCGAACTCGCCGAGCTGGGCCGGGAACTCGCCGCCACCAGCGCCAGGCTCGCCGAGTCCCGGGAACGGGAACGGGCGCTGGAGACCTCCCGGCGGGAACTCGTCGCCTGGATCTCGCACGATCTGCGGACCCCGCTCGCCGGGCTGCGGGCCATGTCGGAGGCGCTGGAGGACGGGGTCGTACCCGACCCCCAGCGGTACTTCCGGCAGATCCGTGCGGAGGTCGAGCGGATGAACCGGATGGTCGGCGACCTCTTCGAACTGTCCCGCATCCACGCCGGCGCGCTCGCGCTGACGCCCACGCGGATGTCCGTGCACGACCTGGTCGGCGAGGCCCTGGCGGGCGCCGTCCCACTGGCCCGGGAGCACGGTGTACGGCTCGTGGGGGACCGGGTCGAGCAGGTGCCGATCGAGGTCGACGCCGAGGAGATGACGCGGGTCCTGGCCAATCTGCTGGTGAACGCGATCCGGCGGACCCCGGCCGACGGGACGGTCGCGGTGGCCGCCGAACGCCGCGAGGGCTCCGTCGTGCTGTCCGTGACCGACGGCTGCGGGGGTATCCCGGAGGAGGATCTGCCGAGGGTCTTCGACACCGGCTGGCGCGGCAGCGAGGCCCGCACGCCTCCCGCGGGGGCGGGCCTCGGTCTCGCGATCGTCAGAGGCATCGTGGAGGCGCACGAAGGACGCGCCGGGGTGCACAACGTGTCGGGCGGCTGCCGCTTCGAGGTGACCCTCCCGGCCGCCCCGTGACCCGCCCTCCCCGCCCGCGGCCGCCGGCGCCGACGTGCCCGGTGCCTGCGGTGGCTCCGGGCCGCTCCGACCCACCGCGTCGCTTCGGCGTCCGCACCGGAAGGGCTACCGGGTCGGTTCTGTGCCGGTCGCGACCCGGCCGGTGGACACCCCCCCGCGCCGGTCGCCGCCCCCCGCACCCGACCGCGAGCCCCCGCACGGGGGTCCGGCCCATCCCGCAGGGACGTGCCGGGTTCCTCCCGGCGCCGGCGGTGGGCCGCCGAGGCGGCGTCCCGCGTCACAGGGCCCGGTACACCGCCTCGACCAGCGCCATCTTGCGTGGGTCGTCGGCGATCCGTGAGCCCATGCGGTTCATGACGTACCCCATCGACAGGTCCGCCTCCGGGTCCGCGAGCCCGCAGGAGCCGCCGAAGCCGTCGTGGCCGACCGCCCGCGGGTTGGGACCGTACGACCCGTTGGGGCCGCTCAGCCACAGCCCGAGCGCGACCTCCGTGTCATGGGCGGAGCCCGCGCCGAGGACGAGGTCCCGGCAGGGCCCCTGGCCTTCGCGGACCCGTTCGGCGGCGGTGGCCGACAGCAGCCGCCGCCCACCGAGCAGACCGCCCGAGGCGATGATCCCGTACAGCTCGGCGATCGCGCGGGCGCTGCCGTGGCCGTTGGCGGCCGGGATCTCGGCAGCCCGCCACTCCGGGCTGCCGGCCTCCGCGGCGCCCACGGCGGGGTTGGCCAGGGCGGCCAGCGCCACGGGCTCCAACTGGGCGAAGACCGCGGCCTGTTCGCTGTCCGACGCGACGGGCGCGTGCACCAGCTCGGCGGCTCGGTGGTACTCCTTCTCCGGCAGCCCGATGGAGAAGTCGACGCCGTACGGCCCCGTCACCTCCTCGTGCAGGAAGGCCCCGGGCAGCAGACCCGTGACGCGCCGCACCACCTCGCCGACCAGGAAGCCGTACGTCATCGCGTGGTAGCCGGACCGGGTTCCGGGCGTCCACCACGGCTCGGTCGCGGCGAGCCGGGCCACCGTCAGCTCCCAGTCGCAGAGTTGGGCGAACGTGTGGGGCTCCCGCAGTCCGGCGAGCCCGGAGCGGTGCGACAGCAGATGGCGGACGAGGACGGACTCCTTGCCGGCGGCGGCGAACTCCGGCCAGTACGAGGCGACCGGTGCGTCCAGGTCCAGCAGCCCCCGGTCGGCCAGGACGTGCGCGCACAGTGCGGTCGGGCCCTTCGTTGTCGACCACACATTGACCACGGTGTCCCGCTCCCACGGCCGGGTGCGCCCCGCGTCCGCCCAGCCGCCCCACAGGTCGACGACCGCCCGTCCGCCCACCCGGACCGTCACGGCGGCACCCAGTTCGTCCCGTTCGGCGAAGTTCTCCTCGAAGGCGGTGCGCACCGCGGTGAACCGTGCGTCGCAGTGGCCCTCGATGCGTGTCCCGGTGTCGGTCATGGCCCCTCCCTGGTCCGTCGTGCGCCGTCCTGCACCGGCCGGCGGCCAGGAACATACCGACTGGTCGGACCGACGGGAAGACGGCGGGCGCGGTCACCCCAACGGGAGCGCGACGGGGAGGCGTTGTCAGTGCCGTGCGGCAGGGTGGCGAGTGCACCGTCACATATGACGCGAGACGACCCGAGAGGAACGGCCGACCGATGAGTGCCACCGCTGTGATGACGTCCCGTGAACGAGCCGCCGCCCAGGCGTACGTGCGGCTCCTCGGCGCCGTGCGCGCCGCGCTCACCGAACCTCCCGGTGCCGAAGCCCCGCCGCCTCCCGTGCTGCTCAGCGCCCCCATGGCGGAGGCGGACGAGGCCCTCGCCGCTGCGGGCCTCGTGGGCAACGAGATGGCGTTGTTCGGTCTGGTGACGGGGCTGCACCGCAGGAGCCCGTCAGAGCCGTCGAATCCTTCGAATCCGTCGAATCCGTCGGACCCGGCGGCGCATCGCGGTCCGCGGCCGGCGCGCGTCACGCCTCGTGGCGCAGGGGCGTGAGCTGCTCGATGTCGTAACGGGCCCGGAGTTCGACGATCGCCCCGTGGTCGGGCGGGCCGCCCGCGTCGAGTCCAAAGGATCCGTGAGGTCACCCGTTCGCGCCCGCCGAGGAAAGCCCTTGTGGCTGGTCCGTCCGGGTGATGGCGCGCCGGTGCCGTCCCGACGGCGCGGCGGCCGTGAAGGGCTGGTCCGTCCGGGTGATGGCGCGCCGGTGCCGTCCCGACGGCGCGGCGACCGGGAAGGGATGTGAGAGCCGTTGACCGCCGCCCGCTCCGCTCACCCGGCGTGACCAGGGGCCGCGGCGGCATCGGGCGTCGGACGTTGGGAGTTGAACGTGAAGACGTCAGAACCCGGGACGCCGGCCGTGTCCGGACCCGGTCCGCGGGAGGACGAGGGCGTTCGCCACTGGCACCTCGAGGACCTGAGGGCCCTGGACTTCGACCCGTTCCTGACCACGGTCCTCCGGGACGAGCCGGTGGTGCCCATCCGGCTCCGGTACGGCGAGGGCACCGCGTGGCTCGTGACACGCCACGACGACGTCGAGTCCATCACGTCGGACCCCCGGTTCAGCCGCCGGGCTCTCGCCGATCGGGACGTGACCGGCGGATCCCCGCATGCCGTCGCCGCCAGGCTGCGTTTCGTCCCGCACCGCAACGGCGTGGGCCTGCCGAGGATCGCCACCGAGGACGTGGAGGTCGGCGGGGGCGCATCGGAGCCGGCGAGGCCGTCTACTGCTCGTACCTGGCCGCGAACCGGGACCCCTCGGTCTTCCCCGACCCGCACACCCTGGACCTCGGCCGCCCCGCGGCCGCGCATCTCTCCTTCGGACACGGCCCGCACCACTGCGTGGGCCCGATGCCGGCGCGGATGGAGTCCGAGGTGATGCCGGCGACGCTCCTGCGCCGCTGTCCGCGGCTGGCCCTGGCGGTGCCAGAGGAGGAGATCGCCTGGCAGGAGGGCGCGCTGATCCGCGGGCCCGAGTCCCTCCCGGTGAGGTGGTGAGGCCGCGTGGACGTGGACCTGCGCATCGTGCACGGCGCTCCGGACGCCGAGGAACTGGCCGCCGTCATGGCCGTGCTGACCGTCGTCGCCCACCGCCGCTCGACCGCCCGCGCCGCCGCCGGCGGCGGCGGCGAACCGGACGGCGGATCGCGGCGCGCCCACTGGGACCGCGCCTGTGGCGGCGGCTTCCAGCCCTGCGGCTCGTGGCGGGAACGGGACCGGACGGTGACGGCGTTCGACCCGGGAAGCCGCTGAGCCGGGCCCGGCGGTGGAGGTGATTGTTCGATACGGGGCGGCCATCGGGCCTGGCAGGCCGGTGGTGCCCTTCGAGTCGGGTGCCGACCGCTCCGGAACTCCTCGACGTCGCCGCGCATGAACCCGTGCTCCCCGGGTATCCGAAGTCCGCGATAGCCCCCCACGAAGGGGGCGGCACCCCCCGCCGCCCCGCGAACGGCCCCGCCCGCCGCCCCCTCCAGCAGGCGGGGCCGACGCATGCCCTCCCGGAGGGGAGGTCAGACGAGGAGCCTCAGCGACGTATCCGACACCCCGACGCGGACCGACTGACCCCAGGTGAGCTCGAGCGCGTCGGACTCCATGCCGTCACCGAAAGCCACCAGCCGGTCGCACTCGACGGTGAGCCGCAGCCCGCGCCCGGCGGACAGGTCCCCGTCGACCAGCGACGTCCCGGTCGCGGGAGAGGACCAGGCCTCCCGTACGAACCAGAGCAGCCGCGCCTCGCCGGGTGCCGGCAGCGGCCGGCCGCCGCCGCGTTCCCGCCACAGCGACCGCAGCCAGCCGGTCGCCCCCGTCCCCGTGCCGACGAGCACCCCGGAGGACGCCTGTGCCTCACCGGCCATGGCCCCGTCGGACTCGTGACCGGCGCCCCCGGCGCTCCTGCCGTCCCCGCCCGCGGCGGCCCGCGCCGGTCCCGCGGGACCGCCCCGGCCGCCGTCGAGTTCCAGCCGGTAGCGGGACGTCTGGTGGTCGGGCCGGCCCAGGTAGATCTCGTTGAGCGCGACGAGCCGCTGGGTGTCGTCGGCGACCGCCTCCACCATGGTGAGTTCTTCCGTCGTGGCCCCGCGGCCGACGGCGGCCCGTAGCAGCCGCCCGGTGTCGCCGGGCAGGTGCCGTACCAGCACGCCGGTGTTGCGGCCGGGATCGGTGTCGATGCCCACCACCGGCTGACCGGACAGGTACTTCGCCGTGTTGGCGACGAGCCCGTCCTGTCCGGCCACGACGACCACGTCCCCGGGAGCGAACAGGAACCGGTCGAGGTCCGACCGCTCCACCCGGGCCCGGCGCCACCGCGCGGGCACGGCCGCCGAGACGGCGGCCAGTGCCTGGCGGGTGCGCCGGTGCCGCTCGGCGACCTCACGGACGCTCCGGCCGCGGGAGGCGAGGAAGAACTCGGCCTGGCCGTGCGTGCCGTGGCGGGCGAGCAGTTCCTCGTACTCGGTGGTGCGGTGCACGACCACGGCCCGTGGGGCGAGGCTCACGCTCCCTCCGCCCCCGTCCCGCCCAGCCGTGCGAGCAGTCCGGTGAGGACGTCGGGGGAGAGGGTGATGCTGTCGACGCGCGGCAGGTTCTCCGCGAGCCGGGTGACGGCCAGGGCGTGCAGGGTCGACGGGTCGGCCTCGGAGTGCACCCGAAGCCACGCGGCCTGGACCTCGGCGCCGGCCTCGCCCACCTCGCGCGCCGCGGTGGCCTCGGCCTCGGCGAGCCGCACCTTCCGGGCGGCCTCCGCCTCGGCGCGCACGGCGTCCGCCGCGGCGCTCTCCTCGGCCTCGCGCCGGGCGTTGGTGCCCTTCTGGTCGACCAACTGCTCCTCCCGGCGTGCGAGTTCGATCCTGCTGGCCAGCTCGTTCTCGGCGATGGCCCGCTCCCGCTCCACAGCCACGGCCCGCCGCTCGTACGTCGCGCGGTCGGCCTCCTGCTGTATCTGCTCGCGGGCGGGGGTGCGCAGGGCCCGTTCGACCTCGGGCTCGGGCCGCAGCGCGATGACGCGCGCGGCCACCACCTCGATGCCCGTGGCGGACAGCCGCGGTTCCGCGCCCAGCCCGCCGGAGATCCGCTCCCGCACGGCGGCGACACCGTCGGCCAGGGCCGCCGAAAGCGGGGTGCGGGCCAGCACGTCCAGTGCGTGCTGCTGGGCGGTCTCGGTCAGCAGGGTCGCGATCTGCTCCAGCGGCGCTCCCCGCCAGGTGCCGGTGTCCGGGTCGACGGAGAAGTCCAGCCGGGCGGCCGCCGTCGCCGGATCGCTGACCCGGTACGTCACCGTCGCCTGCACCGACACGTCCTGGAAGTCGGACGTCCTGGCGTGGAAGGTCATGGCCAGTTCCCGGTCGTCGACGGGCACCTCGGACAGCACGGAGGTCAGGGCCCGGAACCAGAGACTGAGGCCGGGTCCGTCGTGGACGAGCCGGCCGCGGCGGTGGTGGCGGACGTGTGCGGTGGGCGCGGAACGCAGATGGCGCCAACCGAGGCGCCTGGTGATGTCGGCCATGTGGCGACCCCCTCTTTTCGTCATTGAGACGATATCGGGCCGGCAGGGTTATCGTCAATAAGACGAAAGGCCGGATCCCCGCGCTTGCGCCACGCCGTCCCGCGCAGCAGGCTGACGGCATGGCGACCATCAAGGTGCGCAGGGTCTACGACGCCCCCGACCCGGAAGACGGCACCCGTGTACTGGTCGACCGGCTCTGGCCGCGCGGTGTCTCCAAGGAGCGGGCCGCCGTCGACGCATGGCTCAAGGAGGTCGCCCCGTCCGGTGAGCTGCGCGGCTGGTACCACCACGACCGCTCGCGGTACGAGGACTTCGACGCCCGCTACCGCTCGGAACTCGAGTACGGCGCGGCGGCGCAGGCCCTGGAGCGGCTGTGCGCACTCGTCCGCGGCGGCCCGGTCACCCTGGTCACCTCGGTGAAGAGCGTCGAGGGCAGCCACGTGCCCACGCTCGTCGACGTGCTGGAGAAGTCCGCCGAGCCGCCGGCGGGCCGGTAGACGCCGCCCACCGGGGTCCCGTCCGGTACGGGGGGAGAGCACCGCGCGGGTCGGCGGGTGGGAAGGTCGTCAGGCCTGCGGCCTGGAACGAGGGCGTCCACTCCCGTGAGCGCGCCGGCGGCGCTCACGGGCGCGCGGCGCCGCCGAGGTCGGTCGCGTGGGCCCGCAGCCCGTTGGCCGGCCCGCCCGGAGCGGCCACACCGACTGCTTCCGGCGACGTGGCGGACCTCCGGGTGGGAACCGCCCGTGCCCGCCGGCCGGCTCGACGTGGCCGCCCGCGCCTCGGAGCGCGCTCCAGCGGAAACGACGTCACACCCAAGGGCGGGTGACGGCGCGGAGCGGATGCGACCCCCACTCCGGCGGGTCACTCCGGCGGGAGACGGCTCCGCCCGCGCGGTGCCGCCGGGACAGCGGACGGCCGGGACCCCCTTCTCCTGGGGTCCCGGCCGTCCGCCGGGCCGCGGTGCGGCGCCGCAGGGTGCGAAGACGTACTCTGCGGCGCCGCACCCCGGTGGTGGTGCGTGACGTGTCACCGGTCACGGGTCACGACCTGTGCGTCACCCGTGCCGTCGGTGCGGTTGGGTCGTCACCGGCTCACGGGGTGATCAGCCGGCCGATGCCGACACCCGCGGGCGCGCCGAGCAGTGTTCGGCCGTAGTAGACCCCCGAGGAGGGGATGACGCCGGAGGCGCTGCTGTTGTCCAACTGCAGGATCGTGCCGTTGTTCGAGTCCTCGCCGTCCGCGCCCAGGGCAAGGTCCGCCCGTGAGTAGCCCGACAGGTCCGTCAGCGACACGGCGGAGCCGAGCCGGTCGTTCGGCTCGGTCGAGCCGGGCACGCCGGTGGTGTCCTGGTGGTAGGAGACCGACCCGGTGGCCGTCATTCCCGCGGCGGAGCCGCGGATCAGGATGGCCATCCCGGCGTTGGACTGGTTGACGCCGCCCCGTGGGAGGTCCTCGCCGGGCAGACCGGTCAGGATGTCCCCGTACCCGTCGAGGTCGACGTCACCGATGGAGACCGAGGCGCCCATGGTGTCACCGGACTCGTCGGCGCCGGGGATGCCCGTGGTGTTCTGCTGGAAGGTCTGACGGCCGGTCGTGGTCAGTCCGGTCGCGGACCCCAGAACGGTGGCGACGGCCCCGCCCTTCGCGGTGTGACCGGACTCGGTGGCGTTCGGCTGGCCGATGACGAGGTCGTCGTATCCGTCGCCGTTGATGTCGCCGGCCGCCAGCGAGCGGCCGCCGCGCGGGTAGAGGATGCCGACCCGCTGCAGCCCGGTGGCCGAGCCCTTGAGTGCGAGCAGTCGGCCGACGCCCGCCGAGTCGCGGTAGGTGACGGCCGCGTCCGCGTAGCCGTCGTTGTCGAAGTCACCGCTCGCCGCAGAGGCGAAGGAGACCACCGAGGTGTTGGCGGTGTTGCTCAGCCAGCCGGCCTTCGTGGCGTACGTGGGGTTCTTGGACTCGAAGACCCACCAGCGGCCCGGCTTGCCCGGTGCCACCGACAGGACGTCCGCCGTGCCGTCGGCGTTGAAGTCGCCGGTGGCGACGGCGGTGCCGAGCTTGTCGCCCGTGACCCGATAGGCGGGTGAAGTCATGTAACTGACACCGGAGTTCAGGCCGGGGCCGTGCAGGACGGTCACCGAGCCGGTGTCGGTGTGGCCGGACTCGTCGTCCTCACCGGGGGTGCCGACGACCAGGTCGGCGTGGCCGTCACCGTTGTAGTCGCCCCACGCGGAGGAGGTGCCGAACTGGTCGCCGTCCTCCGAATCACCCGGCACTCCCGGGCTGCTCTGGCTGATCACGGTGCGCACCGTCGTGCTCGGACCGTCCGTCGTGCCCGGCAGGACCGTCACCCGGCCGGCGCCGCCGTCGGTCCTGGGCAGGCCCGCGACCAGGTCGTTGATGCCGTCGCGGTTGTAGTCGGCCGTCGGGATCGAGGAGTTGCGGCCGGGGCCGGCGGCGAAGTCCCGGATGGCGGGGAGCCGCGCGTACAGGTTCTTGCCGGGGCAGGCCGTCGCGAACGCGTCACGGTGCCCGGAGATCACGTTCATCACGGCCGACTGGCCGGTCGTGTACTTGCCCGTGTTGCCCTGCGCGGTCAGCGTGACGGTGCCCTTCGGGTCGCCGCCGTACTGGCCGAGCTTCCACGCGGCGACCCTGGCGGCAGACTGCAGCGCCGCCTTCGACGGCCGGCCGGCGGGCTTGCCGGCCGCCGGATCGCCCTCGAAGTCGCCGAGCATCGCGATGCCGGTGGAGTAGCTGTTGAAGCCGTACGTGTGGGCGCCCCTGACGGGAAGGTCGACGCCGCCGCCCCGGCCCTCGAAGATCTGGCCGCACTTGTCGACCAGGAAGTTGTAGCCGAGGTCGTTCCAGCCATTGGTCTTGACGTGGTACGTCATGATGCCGCGCACCAGCGCCGCGGACTCGGCGCAGCTGTAGTCGTTGGTCCCCACGGTGTGGTGGATGTAGACCGCCTGGACCTTGTCGATGTACTCGGCGGGGTCGGCGACGAGCGACTCGTCCGCGCCCCACTGGGCCCGGCCGATGATCGGGGGCTGCCGGACCGTCGACGGTGGCGCGATCGGCTTGGTCGCGGTCGGCGTGGGCGTCGCGGTCGGGTCGGCCGTGCCGGTGGCCGTCTCGGTCGGCGTGACGGAGTCGGAGGGCGCGGGCGGATCGCTCGGGAGCGGGTCCTGCGTGGACGTCTCCGAAGGAGCGGCCGTGCCGGACGCGGTCGCGGAGGGCGACTCCTCGACCGGGAACGCGGCATTGTCCATCTCGGGGCCGGGCGAGCTCAGCCGCGCGGACGGAGCCGCCGTGTTCTTCGACTCCGCCTTGCTGACGCCAGGGTCCACCATGTGCAGCTTCAGCCCCTTGGGCAGGGCCCGTCCGGACGTGCCCGAGCGGACGCGCAGCTGGACGGCGGTCGACGGGCCGACCCACAGCGGCTCCGAGGCCGCCCGCTTCGCGCCCTCCGCACCGTCGGGGCGGTGCGCGTCGAACTCGACCGACTGCCAACCGGACCACTTGCCGGTCGCGGCGCTGCGGGTACGGACCTGTGCCGTGCCGTCGAGCTGGTCGGCGTCGCCGTCCCAGCCGATGCCGACCAGGGAGAACGGCGCCGCGTCGGTGGCCGGCAGTTCGCGCTCCGTCGCCCCGCCCCGGGCCAGCGCGAGCGTGCGCAGCTTCGCCGCCCGCTCCGGCGGCCCGGTCGGCCGCGGCGGGTCGGAAGGATTCGCGGTGGCCACGGTGACCACGCCGGCCCCTCCGAGAACCACGGCGCCGAGCGTCAGCCACGCCCGGCGTCTCATGCTCAACGGTCGATACGCGTGCGACCTGCGCGGGCTCAAATGCCCCACCCCTCAGTGATGTTTCCCGGTTCCCCGGTGGCCCTCCCGCATCAGGAGCACCTGACCAGCTCAGCGGGCCGGAGCGGTGAAATATTACACACCCCAGCGGGCATGTGGCTGATGTCACATGCCCGCTGGGGTGTGTGCGCGTCGAGGGGTCGGGAGCCCCGAGGTTCAGGTCACCGGCGGGGGGCGTGGGTCAGGAGAGGTCGTCCTCGGCGGACGACAGATGGAAGAGTGCCCCCTCGGGGTCGCGGATCGTCGCCGTCCGCCCGAGCGGCGTCTCCTGCGGGGACGTCACGACGGTGCCGTGCGCCGCGGCCGCGCGGGCCGTAGCCCCGTCCACGTCGTCGCGGCAGAAGTGGACGTGCCACTGGGGGTGGATCGCCGCCTCCGTCGACTCCGGAACGCCGCCGTACATCCCCGCCACCGTGCGGCCCCCGGCCCGCAGCATCACCCGGTCGTGCTCGTAGCGCACGTCGATGGTGTCCGGATGGGCGTCCCATTCGAACACCCCGCCGTAGAACAGTGCGGACGCGAACGGGTCCCTCGTGTGCAGCTCCAGCCATGCCACGGCGCCGGTTCCCCGGCCCGCCTGCCACTCCGGGGAGGCCGGTCCCTCCCAGATGCAGAACGCCGCATCCAGGGGATCGGCCGCCCAGGCGATCCGTCCCCGGCCGAACGCCAGCGGTCCCACGGCGACCGTCCCGCCCCGCTCCCGCACACGTCCGGCCGCCGCGTCGGCGCTCTCGGCCACGAAGTACGCCGTCCAGGCGACCGGCAGCCGGACCCCCATGCTCTCCGCGGACTCCACGAGACCGGCGACCGGTTCGCCGTCCGCGTGGGCGACCACGTACCCCTCCGCCTGGACGTCCGGCGCGAACTCCCAGCCGAACACCGCACCGTAGAAGTCCTGGGAGGCCCGCATGTCCTGCGTCGTCAGGCTCACCCAGCACGGCGTGCCCGGCACCCCGGGTGAAGTGCTCGCCACGGCCGCTCACCTCATTCGCGTCATTCGTGTTCGTCCCGGGGCAGGGACGGGCCGGGACAGACGGCCACCGGGCAGGGGCGGATGGCCGCTGCTCCCTGACACCCTTCAACAGAATCGGGGCGGTCGCCACCGCAGCGGGCCGCCGCCGACGCCCGGCGGCGGAGTACCGGAAGACGCGTTGGCGCGGTGCCGGTGACCGGCTAGTGTGGCGTCACCGCCGTGCCCGAGACGCGGCCATGGGCATCGAGAAACACACGGAGGTGAGGACGTTGATGACGGTCACCGCGCCGGGCGCTGCCCGGAACCCGAAGTTCATCACCCCCATTTCCGTGGCCACCGGCTGACCCGCTCTTTTCCTGCCGTACGGCGTACGCCGTACGCGTGCGTTGCCGGGGCCATCCGTGTGAAGGATCTCCCTTGTCTCTCCCCTCCTCTGCCCACTCCTCTTCCGAAACTCCCTCCACTCCCTCCGCGTCCTCCTCCCGCGCTCCCTTCAGGGCCGGAGTACGGTTCTCCGCCGAACCCGAGCATCCGGCTACCAGCAGCGATGTGAGAACGGTCATCCCGCCGGGCAGCGCGGCATACCACCTGCTTCGCGGCTCCCTGTTCACCGGGCGTCCCCGTTCCGGCCGATGTCGGTGCGTGTGCCGTCCCGTCCGGGTTCTTTCGGATCGGGCCAGGCGCCGCCCGACGTCATGTCGTGCTGCTGCACCGAACTGCTCCCTCTCATGTCGAACTCCCTGGCTTGTCCAGTCGTGTGCATGCGGGCCATGTCGGCGGGTGACCGAGGTCGGACCGATGGGCGTGGCCTTGCCGGGATCCCAGTTGTACCGGTCCCAGACGTTGACCTGATAGTCGATGCTGACGTGCGGCTTGCCGTCCGCGCCCGGCACCGCGGTCACGACACCAGTGGTGTTCGTCATGGCACTGCCCACCGCGAGGTACCAGTTCGCTGTGCCATCCGGCCCCTTGTCGTGGGTGTACCCCACCCCTGTGGTCTCCACGGGGATGGCGACGGGCTTGCCGCCAGACTGCGCGTATGCCTCAAGCACCTGGCGGCGCCATTCGGCCTCCTGCTTGGAGCGTGTCAGCGCCGACACGTCGCGCAGGACCGTGTCGTTCTCGTCGCTCAGCATCCTGTCGACGTCGAGGTCGAGAGTGCTGCCGGTCCCGTTCAGGTAGTGGTCCATGTGCCGGGCCGCGTCCGTCTTGCCGATGAAGTCACCGCTGTTCGAGATCCCGTTGGCCTTCAACTCCATCCAGTAGTCCCCGAAGCCCGGCGAATCGACGTCGTACGGTCCTGCCCCGTCGTCGGCGGCTACTCGCTTGACCGTCGGCGTCAACAGGCCGGCCGCCAGCAGGTCGTCCTTGTGCTGCGTCCAGAGCTGCGCCTCCCGTCGCAGCGTGGAGTCCGTGGCGGCAGGGATGTCGGTCGCCATGGTGGAGAAGTTCTGGAGGTCCACGGTCAAGTTGTCAGGTGCCGGCCCGGGACACTGTGCGACTCGCGGCGTAAACGCCCCCAGCTGATGTCGGCGGGTGAGGTCTCGGGTCTAATCGGTGGTGTCGCGCCAGGGGCGGGGCTATGGTGCTGTCTATCCGCTTCCGAGGGGCGGTGTCGGTTCGTTGAGAAGAAGCAGGAGGTGAGGACATTGATGACTGTCACGGTGACGGGCTCTGCCCGCATGCAGGAGTTCATCGTTCCCACCCCTGTGGTCTCCGGCTGACACCCACTCGATCCGCGCGTTCGGAGCGCGCCGCCGGGGCCACCCTTCGAAGGGTTTCCCCTTGTCCAACGCTTCGCTCCACCCGTTTTCCTCTTCCGCTGTCCAGCACCCGCTCGCCGTCTACGGCTGGGACGAGGGCTGGGAGGCCGAGTTTGCCCCGTACGCAGCCCAGGGCCTGGTCCCGGGCCGGGTCGTCCGGGTCGATCGCGGTCAGTGTGACGTCACCACCCCCGCCGGCGTCGTCCGTGCCGACACCGAGTTCGTCGTTCCCCATGACCCGATGAAGGTCGTGTGCACGGGGGACTGGGTCGCCGTCGACCCCGAGGGCGGTGACCCCCGGTACGCGCGGACGATCCTGCCTCGGCGGACCGCCTTCGTACGGTCGACTTCGTCCCAGCGTTCCGAGGGTCAGGTGCTGGCCACCAACATCGATCACGTCGTCATCTGTGTGTCGCTCGCGGTCGAACTCGACCTCGGGCGGATCGAGCGGTTCCTGGCACTCGCCATGTCCAGTTCGAACGGTGAGGCACTGCTGCACAACGCGGCGGACTCCTGGGAGTCCGGGGCGCAGCCCCTCGTCGTCCTCACCAAGGCCGATCTGGTGCCGGACGCGACCGCCCTGTCGTACCTGGTGCAGGACGTGGAGACCACGGCCCCCGGCGTCCAGGTGCTACCGGTCAGCTCGATGACCGGGGAGGGCATGGACGTCCTCGCTGCGGTCGTCTCCGACGGCACGAGCGTGTTGCTCGGCGTCTCCGGCGCGGGGAAGTCCACCCTGGCGAACACGCTGCTCGGCGAGGACGCCATGGACGTGCAGTCCACGCGAGGCGTCGACGGGAAGGGCCGTCACACGACGACGACCCGGAACCTGCTGGTGCTCCCCGGCGGCGGCGTGCTCATCGACACCCCCGGGCTGCGGGGGGTCGGCCTCTTCGACGCGGGTACCGGTGTGGGCCAGGTGTTCTCGGAGATCGAGGACCTGGCCGCGGACTGCCGTTTCCACGACTGCGCCCACGAGTCGGAGCCGGGCTGCGCCGTGCTCGCGGCACTCGCCGACGGCTCGCTGCCGGAACGCCGGCTGGACAGCTACCGCAAGCTCGTCCGCGAGAACCGGCGCATCGTCGCGAAGACCGACGCCCGACTCCGTGCGGAGATCCGCCGCGACTGGCAGCGCAAACTCGCGGAGGGCCGCGCGGCGGGCGAGGCGAAACGGAGCGGCCGCGTGCGCTGATTCCGCTGGGGTCCCCGGGGCTCCCGGGTCCCATGCTTCCTGCGGGTTCCCGGGGCTCCTGGGGCCCCGGGCTTCCGGGGGTCCCCAAGGGGCCGGGTGCCCACCGGGGCCCGGGGGGCCTTCCCCGGGCCAACGGTGCGGGGCGCCGGGACGCGCTGCCGGCCGCGGTACGGGGGCTGCCGCCGGCAGCGCGTCCCGGAGCGCGATCCGGGTGGGTCCGGCGCTCCGGCCCCGGACCACACGCCCGGCCGCCGGCCCGCCGGCCGGCCACCCCCGACGCTCACCCCGCGGCAGCCACCGTTCCCGTGTCGGGGGCGGTCGCTTCGGCAAGCCCGGCGCCGGCCGCCCCGATCCCCGCGGCCACCTCGTCCGCATCCGTCCTCGGCCCCGACGGCCCCCCGGCGGCCGACGGCACCGCGCACGCCGCGGAGCCCGCGTCGCCGTCGGTCTCCGCCCCGGCGACCGCGGCCGCACCGGTGCCCGGGCCGCCCGACCGGCGCTCGCCGGCCGACCGTGCCACCCAGCCCTTCTCGTACGCGTGCCAGCCGAGTTGCAGCCTGGTCGTCACGCCGGCCAGTTCCATGAGGCCCTTGACACGACGCTGGACCGTGCGGAGGCCGAGGTCGAGTTGCTTGGCGACACTCGCGTCCGTCATGCCGGCGAGCAGCAGCGACAGGATCTCCAGGTCAGCGCCGTCCGGGCCCGCGAGGCCGTCCTCCGTCACCTCGCCGCTCCCGCCGAGGCGCAGCGGCAGCGCCTCCCGCCACACGGCCTCGAACAGACCGGTCAGCGACTCCAGCAGTCCGCTCGCGTGGACCACCAGCGCCGCCGGCTCCGAACCGCGCCCCGTCAGCGGGACCATCGCCAGCGCCCGGTCGGCGACGACGAGCTTGGTCGGCACCCGGTCCACGACCCGGACCTGCTCGTCGCGGCCGAGCGAGGCCGACACCTCGACGAGCCCGGTCGGCAGCGTCAGCACCTCGCGCTCGATGACCACGCGGTACGCGACGCCACGCTGTGCCGCCCGTTCCTCCGCCTCGTTCTCCATGCCCGAGACGACCGTAGGCTTCCCGGTGACGAGCGTGCACACCTCCTCGGACGCGCCCAGCTGGAGCTGCAGGAAGCGGTGCGCCACCGCGCCGGCCCCGGTGACCACCTCGACCAGGTCGTGCACGGGCGGTTCCGTGGACTCCACCCGGTACTCCTGGGCCAGCAGAGCCGCCGCGAGTTCCGCCCGCTCCAGTTCGTGGCGGTGCTGGGTGAGCAGGGCGCCGAGCGCGACCCCCGGCGGTGCCGCCACCCAGCGGTCGGCGCGCCCTGACGACTGCGCGGCCAGTCCCTGACGCTCCAGCAGCCGCAGCGCCCGCTCGGTGTCGGCCTCCGGGAGCGTGAGCCGGTGTGCCAGATCGGCCACCTCCGCGGCACCCAGCGCCACCAGTGCGCGGTACGCCGACTCCTGCCTCGCGTCGAGACCAATTGCTCCCAGCACCTCTGAGCCCTCCCCGGCCCTCACCATTCCGCTTGCTGCGGACACGATCGTGGCGGAAACCGGCCACGGCGTGAACCCGCCGCCCGACATCATCCCCGGAGGGCTTCCGGCTCTGCCAAGGTGGCTCCACCGCAAGCACCGGACGCACCACCGAGGTCGCATAGGCACATACGTCGCAGCAGCAGCTCCCGCACCACGGACGCGACACGCACTACAAGGACAGCACACACCATGGGACGTCCGCCGACGTCAACGGCCTTGCGCCCGGCGTGCGCTGACCACCCGAACGTCCGCCGGGCGCCCTTCCCCTGGGGGGTTGGGACGCCCGGTGGGCATGCTTCCGGAGCGAGTACTGCCGAATACGCGGTTTTCGTGCGGCCCCCGCGGTGGACAATAAGGGCATGAGCCAGCAGGGGGAGAGGCCCGCCGCGGGCGGCGACTGGTGGGACCGGCTGTACGACGAGTCGCCCCCGGACACCGGCCCCGCCGCGGCGGGCGACACACTGGACGACCGCTTCGACTCCGCGGTGGACACGGTGGGTCCCGAAGGGCCCTCGAACACCTGGTGGGACCCGTCCCGCCGCGGCGGCGGCGCCCCTTGGGAGCCGCCCGCCGCCCCGTCCACCCCGACGGGTTCCGCCGAGGACCCGCGCGCGTCCCGCACCGAATCCGGGTGGCCCGCACCCGCCGCACCCAGTTCCTCCGCCGCACCTCCACCTCCGTCGGCGCCGCCACCCGGGCCGACCGTCGAGGCGCCGCTGCCCTCGTCCTCCGTACCGTCCCCGCCGGTCCCCTGCGGACCCGCGCCCGACGCCTCGTCGGCGCCGCCCAACCCCGCGGCCTCTGCCGCCCCGTCCGTCCCCGCGCCGACGACGCCCCCGCCCGCTGCCGCCGGTGCGCGGCCCGTGGGGGTTCCCGCCCGGAACCCCGCGCGGGAACCCGCACCGGAACTCCCGCCGAAACCTGCGGGGCCCCCGGCCGGAGCGGCCGACACGCCCCCCGACCGGGTGACCCGGAACGCGGGGCGGCGCGGGGCCGTGCCGTGGCCACGGCGCAGGGAGGGCACCGGAGGCCGGGACGGAGGCCGGGACGGGGGCTGGTACGTGGGGGACCGGCCGCCCACGTACGACGCCGAGCCCGCCGCGCTGCCCGCCGCGGATCCGGACGAGCTCGACGGGATCGTCGCGGACACCGTGTTGGACGGTGCGCGGTACGGCGCGTTCACCCTGCGGGCCGCCTCCGTGCGCGGCGACTCGGCCCGATACCGCGGTGAGCACCGCCGTGACGCGTTGCTCACCGCACGCTTCGGTGCTGGTGAAGGGGCCCTGGTGCTGGTCGCCGTGGCCACCGGCGCGCGGGCCGCGGAAAGCGCGCACCTGGCCGCCGCCGACGCCTGTCGCTGGATCGGTGGTGCCGTCGGCCGCAGCCACGCCCGGCTCGCCGAGGACATAAGGGCCGGCCGGCGCGGCGACCTGAAGTTGGGGCTCCACCGGCTCACCGACCGTTCCTTCGGCAAGCTCCGCGCACGCTCCGCCGAACTGGGCCTGACGCCGGAGGAGTACACGGCGAGCCTGCGGTGCCTGCTGCTGTCCGCCGACCCCGGCTGCCGCACGCGGGTGTTCTTCGGCGTCGGTGCCGGTGGGCTGTTCCGCCTGCGCGACGGTGGCTGGCAGGACCTCGAACCGTCACTCCCCGACGCCCTCGCCGGGGAACCCGTCGTCGGCTACGGCTCCCGGCCCCCGGGGCCCGGGGAGGGCGACCGGCTCACCATGGACCTGGGCGTCACCACGTCCGCGTCGCCGCACCTCGACGCGCCCGTGCCGACGCCCGCCGAACCGTTCCGGTTCCGCGCGTCCGTGGCCCGCCCGGGGGACACGCTGCTGCTCTGCAGCAACGGCCTCGCCGACCCCCTGCGCGGCGAGGGCGAGCTCGCCGGGGAGCTGGCGGAACGATGGGCCGGCGCGGAGCCGCCCGGTCTCTCCGCGTACCTGGCCGACACCCAGCTGCGGGTGAAGGGCTACGCCGACGACCGTACGGCGTGTGCCGTCTGGGAGGCGTAACCGCCGGGGCCGTGGATAGACGGATCCTCTTGTTGGAGGGCGGCGTCGGCCGGATGGTCCAGATGGCACGCTCGAACCTGTGGAACGTGCCGCGTCCGTGACTGCGGGTGAAATCGGCATGCGTGGCGACAGCTCGGCGGGGCATGCATTCCGGGAGTTCCTGTTCGAGACGGACGGGACGAGCGACGGGGAAGGGGCCGTTCCGACGTGCGGTGGGGGAAAATGGCGGGGCGTCAGGAGGGGTCGGGTGCCGCGCAGTTGCGGCGCAGCGTGAGGCGCGCGGACCTCAGGGCGGTACCGGAGGTGAGAAGGGCCCTGCGGGTCCTGCTGGGCCACTGGGGCGAGCCGGGCTCGGCCGAGGTGGCGGAACTGCTGACCAGTGAACTGGTGACGAACGCGCTGGTGCACACGGAGGACGGGGCGGTCGTCACGGCGACGGTGGCACCCGCACGACTGCGGGTCGAGGTACGGGACTTCACGACCGCGTTGGTGGAGCCGCCCGCGGAGCCCGTGCCCGACGAGAGCACACACGGCAGGGGCCTGCTGCTGGTGCAGAGCCTTGCCGACGCGTGGGGTGTACGGGCCCACGGCCTGGGCAAGGCGGTGTGGTTCGAACTGCACGGCGGGCGGGCGTGACGGGCGCGGTGACGCGGGTCCGGGGTACCTGCGGGGTGTGATCCGGGGAATCGCTGGCAGGGTGGGTGTGAGGCTCCGGGACGTGCGCACGAGGGCCGTGAGGCCCGGGGCTGACCGTACGCCGGGGTGCGAGCCGAGGGCGGGTCCGTACGCGGGGGTGTGCGGGTACGGGGAGGTCCGTACGCCGGGATGTGCGAGTGGAGGGCAGTCCGTGGGTCGGGTTTTGCGGGTACGGACCGGTCCGCGAGGCCCTGTGAACGCGGGTGCGACGGCCCCGGGCGGTACGACGCGGACGGGCGGGCCCCGGTGAAGGGGCCCGCCCGTGCCGGTGCCGTGTGCGTGTCAGCCGAACTGCTGCTCCAGATGCTTGAGTTTCTGCTCGAGGGACTCGAGACGCGGCAGCGCCTGGGTGTCGTCCTCGGCCGTGAGGTCGACCGTGACGAGGTCACTGCCCTTGACGGCCTGCAGGGAGGGCCGAGAGCGCGAGGGCAGTTGCCCGGACTCGGCCACGGCGGGCTCCGCGACGGCTCCGACGGCCGGCGCGGAGCCGGGGAGACCGCCGCTCAAGGTCGTGGTGACCTCCACCTGCCGTCCGCCGCGCCGACCCCAGGCCCGGTGCTGCCGGTTGAGCGCCCGCAGCCGCGCCCGCTCCAGCTTCTCGTGGTCGCGTCGGCGCATGCGCTCCTGCTCCTTCCGGCGCCGGTCGTCGCGTACCTCGTCGACCGCCTCGTCGAGGGTGCGCACCCCTTCGAGCAGCATCAGCGACCAGGCGCCGAACGTCTCCCGGGGCGCCCGCAGCCACCGCACGACCCGGATCTGCGGCAGCGGCCGGGGCACCAGCCCCTGCTCGCGCAGCGCCGCCCTGCGGGTCTGCTTCAGCGCCCGGTCGAAGAGCACGGCCGCGGACAGCGACATCCCCGCGAAGAAGTGCGGCGCGCCGTCGTGACCGAGCCCGCGCGGCGCGTGGACCCAGTTGAACCAGGCCGCCGCACCGGCGAACAGCCAGACCAGTATGCGTGAGCCGAGCGCAGCGTCGCCGTGGCTGGCCTCACGCACGGCGAGCACCGAGCAGAACATCGCGGCACCGTCGAGGCCGAACGGGACCAGGTACTCCCAGCCACCGGAGAGGTTCAGGTTCTGCCGGCCGAAGCCGACCAGGCCGTGGAAGGAGAGTGCCGCGGCGACCGCGGCGCAGCAGAAGAGCAGGAGGTAGGAGGCGGTGCCGTAGACGGCCTCCTTGCGCCTGCGGCGTTCCTCACTGCGCTCCCAGGAGTCCTCGGTCGCGCTACCGCTCCCGGTGCGCCTGCCGCGCGCGAGCACCGCGACCGCCGCGACGACCCCTGCGAGCATCACGCCGCCCGGAAGCAGCCAGTCGAGCGATATGTCGGTCAGTCTCATGCGGTGTCCCTTGCATCTGCATCGCGTTGGGCGTTTCGCGCGCCATATTGGCCGAAGTGCCGTCGCGGACAGGGGGTTTCCCCGCAAGAGGGTGCCAAGGGGTCCTCATGGCCTGCGAATGGGCGCTATTCGCTCGAACACCCCAGTAGGTAAAGGGAATTGCGTTCGAATTCCGTTGCTCGCGGGACGCCGGTCGAGTGCGCCACCGGGGGCGCCGAACATCGAGCGCCGTCCGGTGTGCGCCGAACCTCGCGGGGGCCGGCCCGGGTCAGCCCCTTGCGTCGAGCCGGCGCACCCGGTCGGCGTCGCAGGTGCGGGGGCAGGTGACGCAGGTGTCCTCCGGGCGCAGCGTGTAGAACATGCAGCAGCTCGCCCGGTCCCTGGTGGGCAGCGGCTCCCCGGACGGCCCGGAGAGCTCGCGGAACCCGGCCGTGCCGACGTACGGCTTGGTGGCGCCGGGCAGCAGCGCCTCCAGCTCCGTCATCGCGCGGCGCTCCTCGCCGAGGAGGTGCGCCACGTACCAGAGCCCTTCGACGACCTCGTCCGTCGCCATGCCCCACAGGGCGCGCCGTCCGCGCCGCATGCGTGCGCCGAAGCCGTCGAGGATCGCCTCCATGTGTTCGGCGACGGCGTCCCGCACCTCCGCACGCAGTGCGTTCTCGTCGGTGACCACGCGCGCGCCCGGCTGTCCGGCCGCCGGGTCGCCCGGCAGACAGGAGAAGGAGCGGACGCGGACCGCCATCCGGCCGCGGGCGCGCTGGTAGGACACGTCCCCGACGGGCAGCCGAGGGACACGCCGCTCCAGGAACCACGGCACCGTGATCAGCAGACAGGCCGGCCAGGCGTAGCGGTGGAGCCCGAAGCTCGCGACGACGTCCGGGCGGGCCTGCTGTCCGTAGTCCTGCAGCACCTGTGCGTTGTCCCACGCGAGGAACGCGTCGAGGGCGGCGCCGCCGGCCGCGAGGTCCGCCGCCGCGACCCAGCCGGCTCCGCGCGGCGCCGGCTCGCCGCCCGTGAGCTCCCGCACCCCGAGCCCGGGGAACACCGCGGACATTCGTGCGTACGCGCCGGTCAGGGGCGTCGTGACGGCGGAAGGGGCGGAAGGCCGCGAGCCGTGAAGAACAGCGGGGACCGTCATGCGGGGACCACCGAATCGCGATCGTTAGCAGGTTAGCCTTACCTTACCCGACGCGATGCGTGTTTGAACTGTGACCCCGTCCGCTTATCGTGCACGCAGGACCCGCGCCGTGCGAGCCGGGCCCGGAGCGCAGGCGGAGGAGGACCCGAGTGGAGCAGGGCACAGCGCGCGGCCAGGCCGCGGCGGAGCCGTCCGCGTCCGTCCGCGTTCCCGGGCAGACGCGGGCGGAGTACGCTCCCGGACCCTGTTCGGGCCCTGGCTCCGACCTCGGCACCGGCTCCGACCCCGGCACCGGCTCCGACCCCGGCCCTGGCTCCGACCCCGGCACCGGCTCTGAAACCGGGCCTGGCTCCGACTTCGGCACCGGCTCTGAAACCGGGCCTGGCTCCGACTTCGGCACCGGCTCTGACCTCGGATCCGGACGGCTCCCGAGCCCGGTCCGGGGACCGGGTGCGGCAGGCGGTCCGGCCGCGTCCCGTGGCTCCGCTCCGGCCCTTGGATCGGCTCGGTCCTTCGGCTCCGCTTCGTCACACGACCCGGCTTCGGCCCAGGGGCCGGTTCCCGCGCACGGTCCCGGTCCGAGTCGGATCCCGGTCCCGGAGGGCGGCGCGCGCCCGTCACACGGCCCGTCTCCTGTCCGTGCCCGAGCGGAGGAGTCCGCCCAGGGGCCCCACTTCGCCGCGGCCCCCCTTGCCGGGGAAGCGCCCGCCCCGGTACCCGGGCAGACCCGCGAGGAGCGAGCCCCGGGCGCCCGGCCTCCCTCCGGGGGGTGGGGGAACGGTCCGGGCGGGGCGGCCGGCCGCCAGCAGTCCGGTACCGGGGCGCCCTCGCCCCGCCGGCACGACGAGGGGACGGAACCGCCGTCCGGTACGCACGTCCGAGGTGAGCACACCCACAGCGAACCCCCGGCGCCCGGCACGGTCGTCCGGCGGCACTCCGTGCGCGGCCAGATCCTGGACGCCCTCCGGGCGGCTCTCGTCAGCGGCGAACTGCGTCCCGGCGAGGTCTACTCGGCCCCCGCACTGGGCGAGCGGTTCGGCGTCTCCGCCACTCCCGTACGCGAGGCCATGCAGCAACTCGCCCTCGAAGGCGCGGTGGAGACGATTCCGAACCGCGGCTTCCGGGTCGTCGTGCGGACGGCCCGGGAACTGGCCGAGCTCGCCGAGGTCCGCGCCCTGATCGAGGTGCCGGTGATGCTGCGGCTCGCCCGTACCGTCCCGGCCGCGCGCTGGGCCGAACTCGTGCCGCTCGCCGAAGCGACCGCGGCCGCCGCCGCGACCGGTGACCGGGCCGGCTACGCGGAGTCCGACCGCGCCTTCCACCGCGCCGTCCTCTCCCTCGCCGACAACGACCAGCTCGTCGCGGTCGCCGACGACCTCCACCGGCGCTCGCAGTGGCCCCTCGTGAGCTCCTCCGTACTCCGCCGTGCGGACCTCGTGGCCGACGCGGCCGAGCACGCGGCCCTGCTGGAGGCGCTGATGGTGCAGGACCTGGCCGTGGTGACCTCCCTCGTACGGGAGCACTTCAACGGCGCGGACCGCTAGGGCAGGAGCGGTGTCCGACCCGGCCGTCCTCCTTCCGGCCCAGAGCGTGCGCGGCGCGGTGTGGGCCCTCGCCAACCGGTTCGGCGTCGTGGCCAGGAGCCCCGCTGAACTGGTCGGCGCGCTGACGGGCATCGGTCTCACGGGTGTGGCCGTTGTTCCGCCGCCGCCGGACGCAGGGGAGCCGGCCGAGGTCGCCGAACTCCTGCGCGCACTGCGGGACCTGGGGCACATCCGGTTCGTCACCGCACCCGGGCGGAAACCGGGAACCGCGGGAGACGGGTCTCCCGCGCCGGATCAGGAACCGGCTCCGCTTCCGTCCGGTGCCGCGGCGGAGGGAAGCGGGGACGGCCCCGTGGAGCAGGTCCGCGGCGGACCACCGGACCTCGGGGACCCGGCCGAGGTCTGCGCCGCGGATCCCGCGGGCGTGACGGCCGCGTACGAGCGCGGCGCTGACGGCCCGCGCGGACGCCGGTACGAGAACCACGGCCGGCAGCGACGCCCGGACACCCGGCAGCGACGCCCGGACACGTACGACGGTCCGGCAGGATGCCCGGACGGGGTCGGTGGGCCGGACCGGCGTCCGGACGGGCACGAGCGTCCGGCAGGAGCGCCGGACGGACACGGTGGGCCGGTGGAGCTCCCTGGGCCGGACGGACACGGTGGACTGCGAGCCGCCTGGTTCCGGGCCGGCCAGTCGCTGATCCGTGAACAGCCACCGGCCGAGCGGGCGCTCGTCCTGCTCACCTCCCTCGGTGACGACGCCGACCCCCGCCTTCGCCCGGCCCTCGACACCCTTGCCGCCACGGCTCCGTGGCGGTCCGACTGGACCCGGGTGCGCGGCGACGTCTCCCCGCCCTGGCCGGGTCCGGTGGCGGCGCTCGCCCAGGGCACGGGGCGCTGGTCGCGGCATCTGCTCGTCGCCGATCAGCGCGGGGCGATACGTTCCGTGCACCCCGCCGACGCGACTCCCGCGGCGGGGACGGCGGCCATGCCCGTGCGGATCACGGCGCTCGCCCCCCTGCCCGACGGCACCCTGCTGATGCTGGACGAACGGGGTCGCCTCCGCACCCACGGCGACACCCCTCTCACGGACGCGGTGGCCGCCACGCTGGAGGCGCATCCCGGCACCGCGCTGGCAGCCACGGCCAGGCTCGTCATGGTCGGCGACCGTCACGGATCGCTGCACGCGTTCGGCTACGACGGCATGCACCAGGCCGCCGCGCACCGCGGCAGGGTCACCGCCGTGGCGGTGGCGGACGGCCCGGCGCCGCTGGTGTGCAGCGGGGGCGCGGACGGCACGGTCCGCACCTGGACGCCCGGCCGCCGTCCGGAGAGCACCCCGCTCGTGGAACGGGGGGTCCCGGTGACCGCGCTCGCGGTCCACGGCCGGGCGATGGCCGTCGCCTGGGCGGACGGACTCGTCGAACTCCGCCGCCTCGGCACGGACGAGGCCCTGCCGCTGCGGCCCGGCCCACCGGTCCGGGCGGTGGCGGTGCCGGGGGACGGGTCGATCGTCATCGGCACGGACGACACACTGTTCCGGGTCACGGCACGCGTTCCGTCCTGACCGGCCGTTGCACCGGCGCGTCACGGCCCCCGCGGGTCGTCCACGATGCGGCATGTCCGACGCATCGTGCCGGAAGGGTCCCGTCCGGCGGATCGTGCCGCGACGCGTCCGACGGTGCGGCACGCGATGCGTCCCACCGCCGGGGCCGTCACCCGTGACATGTCACACGGTCGGCGCGGAGGTCGGCCGACCGATCGGGGAGGCGATCGCCCGAGGTGGTTCACGCTGCCGGGAGCAGCGGCCGCCGTATCGCACCGGGCGGGGGAGTGCGCGGCGCGTCCCGCCGCAGGGACGGCACTCGACGTGTCATGCCGCCGGGGCCGGCGGGGCCAGTTGGTCGCCGAGCCAGGTCGGGATGCCGCCGAGCAGACGGAAGAGGCGGGTGGCCTCGGTGCGCAGGCGGGTGGCCTCCGGTTCCGGCTCGGTGTCGGCGAGCGCCGCCAGCGCCGGAGCCGTGCCGATCAGATAGCCGAGTTCCTCGCGGATGCGCAGTGATTCGGTGAACCCCTGCCGGGCCTCGGCGAGCTCTCCGTCGCGCAGGGCGAGTGCGGCGAGATGGCGCCAGGTGAAGGACAGCAGCAGTGTGTCGCCGTGGGCGAGGGCGCCGGCGTGGGCGCGGTGGTAGGCCGCGCGGGCGGCCTGCGCCGAGTCGGCGAGATGCTCGGCGACCAGGCCCCGGCGGAAGTCGAGGAGCGGCCGGCCCGCCGCGTCCGGCGCGAGCAGCGCGGCGGCCCGGCCGAGGGCGGCGCGGGCCTCGTCGGCCCGGTCGCGCACTCCCAGCACGGTTGAGGCGTAGGCGAGTTGACCGCGCTCGCAGGCGGCCGCGCCGCGCTCGTCGTCGTCCCCCGCCGCGGCCTCCGCCGCGCGCAGGGCGTCCTCCGCGTCCGCCCAGCCGACGCCGGTGAACAGACAGCGCTCCACGAGGAGCGAGGCGCGTTGCAGGGCCAGTGCGGGGGACGCCCCGCGGGGGGCGAGGAGGGCCGCCGCGTCCGTCCAACAGCCGCGCGAACGCAGCCGCCATACCGCGGTCTGGAGTGGATCGTCACCTGCTGTGGTTCCGGAACCAGACATGGCGGTATACGCCACATTGCCCTCCCCAAGCGCGCCATTGTGCTGTTGAGTCAGACGGAATCAGAGCACGGATCGGGCTACGTGGCCAAGGGGTCTGGTGAATCAGTTCACAATCACCGGGAGTCTGATCGCCGAAGGCCGTGCAATTCCGGTGCGATCCGGGCCGGGTCGATGTTTCGCAGACATTCGGATGAAGGCGTGTACGCCGCTTGACGGGGCCTCACCGCGCGCAGGCGCGTAGCCGTTCCCCTCGCGAGTGCGGGATCGTCTGCCGCGTCGCAGGTCGGCGCCGTGTCCGTCGGCCCTCGCTCGCTCCTCCCCGGGGCGGCCCACCCCTCCGGTCAGCTCATCCGCAGGGCCAGGAAGAAGTCCAGCTTGTCCTCCAGGCGCGACAGGTCCCGGCCCGTCAGCTGCTCGATCCGCCCGACCCGGTACCGCAGCGTGTTGACGTGCAGATGGAGCCGGGTCGCGCAGCGCGTCCACGAGCCGTCGCAGTCCAGGAACGCCCCGAGCGTCGGGATCAGTTCGGCGCGGTGGCGGCGGTCGTAGTCGCGCAGCGGGTCGAGGAGCCGGGCCGTGAACGCCCTGCGGACGTCGTCGGGGACGAACGGCAGCAGCAGGACGTGCGACGCCAGCTCGTGGTGGCCGGCCGCGCACACCCGCCCGGGGCGGGCGGCCGCCACGCGGCGGGCGTGCCGGGCCTCCTCCAGGGCGCCGCGCAGTCCTTCCGCGGAGTGGACGGCGGCGCTGACGCCGAGGGTGAGGCGGCCGTCGTCGGCGAGGCCGGCGGAAAGCGGTCCGCGGACCGCCTCGAGCAGTGCGTCCGCGTGGAGCCCGGGTGCCTCGTCCCGGCCGGTGGCCTGCTCGTCGGCCTGTCCCTCGGCCTGCTCGCCCGCCTCGCCCGCGGAGGCGGGCATCGCCGGCAGCGGGACGAGTGCCACGGCCTCCTCCCCGCTGTGGGCGACGGCGATCCGGTCGGCGGTCTCGGAGCCCGGCGTTGCCGGGTCCACGAGGATCTCCTCCAGGAGGGACTGGGCGGCCGGCCCGGCCTCGACGGCGGAGCCACCCTCCGCATCCCAGTCGACCCTGGCCACGACGACCTGCCAGTGGGGCGCCGTGCCGAGGCCCGGCAGCAGGACGGGAGCGGCGACCCTGAGGCGGGCGGCGATCTCGGCGGGCGGTGCGCCCGCCTGGACGAGTTCCAGCACCTCCTGGGCCAGCCGGCGCCGTACCGTGCGGGCCGCCTCCCGGCGGTCCCGTTCGACGGCGATCAGCTGGGTGACGCCCTGCAACAGGTCGAGCCGGGCGGCCGGCCAGTCGGACGCGTCGGCCTCCACGGCAAGCAGCCAGTCCGACAGCACGGTCTCCCGGACGTCCCGGGAGGCCGGTGTGGCGCCCCGGCCCGTGTTCCGGATCGGGAACAGCGAATACGTCGTGCCGCCGACGGTGGCGCGGTGCGGGCCGCGGCGCCCCGTGCGGGTCGCGGCCAGATGCCCGGCGGCCAGTGCGGCGCCGGTCCCCGGCGGCAGCGGCTCGCCCGCCCCGGCGATCCCGCGTCCGGTGGGGGAGAGAATCCAGGCGCGAAGGTCCAGGTCGGAGCCGAGGAGATCAAGGACGACCTCCGGGCCGCCGCCCGCCGGGCCCGAGGTCATCAGCCGGCGGTGGCGGTCGACGACGGCGGCCAGGTCGCCGGCCCGCTCGCCCGACACCTGGCGCACCACATACTCGGTGATCGTTGCGAATGCGACGTCTTCGTTCACGGCGAAGAGTGGCAGTCTGTGCCGTTCGCAGGCCAGGACGAGATCATCGGGGATGTCTCCGAGTTCCGCCTCGCCGGCGGCGAGTCCGGCGACCCCCGCGCTTGCGAGAATGCGTACAAAAGGCTCGGAGTCATCGGCGCTGCGCCGCCAGGCGAGGCCGGTGAGCACGAGTTCACCGCCAGAGAGGTAGCGGCTCGGGTCGCGAAGGTCGGTCGTCATCACGCCGCGGACGGTGCGGTCCAGCTCGTCGTCGCCGCCGAGCAGCCGCAGTCCCAGCGCGTCGGTCTCCAGCAGTGCGCGCAGCCGCATCTCGTCGCCGCCGATCTGTCGTGTCGTGCCGTTGGACTGTGCTGAGGGGTGTGCCGATGGTTTCGGGAGGAAAACGGCGAGGTTACCGGTCTCCCCCTTTCGTTCGAATCTACAAGACGAGGGTGGCGACCAGCCAACTCCTTCATGGTTTCGGTGACTGCACCCGGCGGGACGGTCCTTGTGTACTGGGCCGCACCGCGTTAACAGGACATGAACATCCCGCCAGGGCCGGCCGTCCCCGGACCCCAGTGAACGACCGAATCACGTAGAAGAGAGCCACTCATGGACTTCCTTCGCCCCGCCAGCTGGGAGGAGGCGCTCGCCGCGAAGGCCGAGCACCCCACTGCCGTGCCCATCGCGGGTGGCACCGACATCATGGTCGAGATCAACTTCGACCACCGTCGGCCCGAGTACCTCCTGGACCTGAACCGCATCACCGAGCTGAGCGAGTGGGAAGTCGGCGAGGAGAACGTCCGGCTGGGCGCCTCCGTTCCGTACACGCGGATCATGGAGAACCTCCGGACCGAGCTCCCGGGCCTGGCGCTCGCCTCCCATACCGTCGCCTCGCCGCAGATCCGCAACCGCGGCGGCGTCGGCGGCAACCTCGGTACCGCGTCCCCCGCCGGTGACGCCCACCCGGCCCTGCTGGCCGCAGGCGCCGAGGTCGAGGTGGAGTCGGTGCGGGGCACCCGTTTCATCCCGATCGACGCGTTCTACACCGGAGTGAAGCGCAACGTGCTCGCCGCGGACGAGCTCATCAGAGCCGTCCACATCAAGAAGGCGGACGGACCGCAGCAGTACTCGAAGGTCGGCACCCGCAACGCGATGGTCATCGCCGTGTGCGCCTTCGGCATCGCCCTGCACCCCGAGACCCGCACCGTGCGGACCGGCATCGGCTCGGCCGCGCCCACCCCGGTGCGCGCCGAAGCCGCCGAGGACTTCCTCAACGCCGCGCTCCTGGAGGGCGGCTTCTGGGACAGCGGAAAGATCATCACTCCCTCGATCGCCAAGCAGTTCGCGGAGCTGGTCTCCGGCGCCTGCAATCCGATCGACGACGTCCGCGGCACCGCCAAGTACCGCCGGCACGCGGTCGGCATCATGGCCCGGCGCACGCTCGGCTGGACCTGGGAGCAGTACCGCGGCAGCGGCCGCACGCTTGAAGGAGCTGCATAACCATGCGCGTGAATTTCACGGTCAACGGCCGTAAGCAGGAAGCCGACGACGTCTGGGAGGGCGAGAGCCTCCTCTACGTGCTCCGTGAGCGCCTGGGCCTGCCCGGCTCCAAGAACGCCTGCGAGCAGGGCGAGTGCGGTTCCTGCACCGTCCGCCTCGACGGTGTCCCGGTGTGCTCGTGCCTGGTCGCGGCCGGGCAGGTGGAGGGCCGCGAGGTCGTCACCGTCGAGGGCCTGGCGGACTTCGCCCGGCAGCGCGCCGAGCACGGGCACGGCGGATGCGCCACGGACGCCTGCGGTACGTCGCTGCAGGAGGCCCGGCAGTGGAGCGCCGGGGGAACCGACTCGCAGACCGGCGAGGGCACCGAACTGTCCCCGGTCCAGCAGGCGTTCATCGACGCCGGAGCGGTGCAGTGCGGTTTCTGCACCCCGGGTCTGCTGGTCGCCGCCGACGAGTTGCTGGAGCACAACGCCTCCCCGTCCGACGCGGACATCCGCGAGGCGCTCTCCGGCAACCTGTGCCGCTGCACCGGTTACGAGAAGATCCTCGACGCGGTCCGCCTCGCGGCCGCCCGGCAGGGAGAGGCGGTCTGACACCATGGCGCTCGACCCCCGAGTCACCACCACCCCGGCCGGTACTCCCACCAAGGTCACCCAGGGCTCGCAGACCAAGGGCGGCATCGGAGAGTCCACGCTCCGCCCCGACGGCACCCTCAAGGTCACCGGCGAGTTCGCCTACTCCTCGGACATGTGGCACGAGGACATGCTGTGGGGCCAGACGCTGCGTTCCACCGTCGCGCACGCCGAGATCCGGTCGATCGACATCTCCGAGGCCCTGGCCGTCCCCGGCGTCCACGCGGTCCTCACCTACGACGACCTGCCCACGGAGATGAAGAACTACGGCCTGGAGATCCAGGACACGCCGGTCCTCGCGCACGGGAAGGTCCGCCACCACGGCGAGCCGGTGGCCCTCGTCGCCGCCGACCACCCGGAGACCGCCCGCCGCGCCGCCGCCAAGATCAGGATCGACTACGCCGAACTGCCGCTGATCACCGACGAGGAGTCGGCGACGGCCCCCGGCGCGGTCCTGGTCCACGAGAACCGCGACGACCACCACATCGGCCACGTCCCGCACCCGAACATCGTGCACCGCCAGCCCATCGTCCGCGGCGACGCGGCCCTGGCCCGCGAGCGCGCCGACGTGATCGTCGAGGGCGAGTACGTCTTCGGCATGCAGGACCAGGCCTTCCTCGGTCCCGAGTCCGGCCTCGCCGTGCCCGCCGAGGACGGCGGTGTCGACCTGTACGTCGCCACCCAGTGGCTGCACTCCGACCTCCGCCAGATCGCCCCCGTCCTCGGCCTGCCCGAGGAGAAGGTGCGGATGACGCTCTCCGGTGTCGGCGGGGCCTTCGGCGGCCGCGAGGACATCTCCATGCAGATCCACGCCTGCCTCCTCGCGCTGCGCACCGGCAAGCCCGTGAAGATGGTCTACAACCGGTTCGAGTCCTTCTTCGGCCATGTGCACCGGCACCCGGCGAAGCTGTACTACGAACACGGCGCCACCAGGGACGGCAAGCTCACGCACCTGAAGTGCCGGATCGTCCTGGACGGCGGCGCGTACGCCTCGGCCTCCCCGGCCGTCGTCGGCAACGCCGCGTCGCTGTCGGTCGGCCCGTACGTCGTCGACGACGTCGACATCGAGGCCGTCGCGCTCTACACCAACAACCCGCCGTGCGGTGCGATGCGCGGCTTCGGAGCGGTGCAGGCGTGCTTCGCCTACGAGGCGCAGATGGACAAGCTGGCGGCGAAGCTGGGCATGGACCCGGTGGAGTTCCGGCAGCTCAACGCCATGGAGCAGGGCACGATCATGCCGACCGGGCAGCCGGTCGACTCGCCGGCGCCGGTCGCGGAGCTGCTGCGCCGGATCAAGGCGCGCCCGATGCCGCCGGAGCGCCAGTGGGAGGTCGCGGGCGGCGAGGCCGATGTGCGCGCCCTGCCCGGCGGACTGTCCAACACCACCCACGGCGAGGGCGTCGTCCGCGGTGTCGGCTACGCGGTCGGCATCAAGAACGTCGGCTTCTCCGAGGGCTTCGACGACTACTCGACCGCCAAGGTGCGGGTGGAGGTCGTCGGCGGAGTGCCGGTCGCCACCGTGCACACGGCGATGGCCGAGGTCGGCCAGGGCGGTGTCACCGTCCACGCCCAGATCGCCCGCACCGAGCTGGGCGTGACCCAGGTGACCATCCACCCGGCCGACACCCAGGTCGGCTCGGCCGGCTCCACCTCCGCCTCCCGGCAGACGTACGTCACGGGCGGCGCGGTGAAGAACTCCTGCGAGCTGGTCCGCGAGAAGGTCCTGGAGATCGGCCGGCGCAGGTTCGGCTCCCATCATCCGGCCTGGGCCACCGCCGAACTGCTGCTCGAAGGCGGCAAGGTCGTCACCGACGGCGGCGAGGTCCTCGCCGACCTGGTCGATGTGCTGGAGGACGAGGCCGTCGAGGTGGAGGCCGAGTGGCGGCACCGCCCGACCGAGGCCTTCGACCTGCGCACCGGCCAGGGCAACGGCCATGTCCAGTACTCGTTCGCGGCGCACCGCGCCGTCGTCGAGGTGGACACGGAGCTGGGCCTGGTGAAGGTCGTCGAGCTGGCCTGCGCACAGGACGTCGGCAAGGCGCTGAACCCGCTGTCCGTCGTCGGGCAGATCCAGGGCGGCACCACCCAGGGTCTGGGAGTGGCCGTCATGGAGGAGATCATCGTCGACCCGAAGACCGCGAAGGTGCGCAACCCCTCCTTCACGGACTACCTGATCCCCACCATCCTCGACACGCCGACGATCCCGGTCGACGTGCTCGAACTCGCCGACGAGCACGCCCCGTACGGGCTCCGCGGCATCGGCGAGGCCCCGACCCTGTCCTCCACGCCGGCCGTCCTCGCGGCGATCCGCGACGCGACGGGCCTGGAACTCAACAGGACGCCGGTACGCCCGGAGCACCTGACCGGCACCTGAGCCGCGCGGGTTCCGGGGGACCACCGTCCCCCGGGCCCCGGGGCCACCCCGCCCGGGACGCCTCCGGCCCCCTTCCGAGGGGGACCGTGCTTCCGGGGATCCGTCCCGGGCCGCCGGACACCGAACGCGGTGGTGCCGGCACCAGCAGCACCCGAAGAACTGCGGACCGGCGCCCCCACGGGGTTCCCGTCCCGCAGACCGTTCGTCTCGGGCCGTCCCCCGGGTCGTGCAGCCAGCGCAAGATCCCAAATCCCGCAGCCCGAGCCAGTTCTCGGATGCGACGCGGGTGCCCCTGTGAACCTTGGGAGTAGGCAACCATGACCCAGTCGTCAGTGGAGCCGAGGACCACCGCTGAGGACGCCGGCCCCGGCTCGCGCGTCCCCGCCGGACGGTCCTGGCTCGACCGGTACTTTCACATTTCCGAACGAGGATCGACGGTCGCGCGCGAAGTGCGCGGCGGCATCACCACCTTCATGGCGATGGCGTACATCCTCCTGCTCAACCCGCTGATCCTCAACGGCAAGGACGTCGCCGGCAACGTCCTGAGCCAACCGGGCCTCATCACTGCGACTGCCTTCGCGGCCGCGGCGACCACCCTGCTGATGGGCTTCTTCGGCAAGGTGCCGCTCGCCCTCGCGGCCGGTCTGAGCGTCTCCGGCGTCCTCGCCTCGCAGGTCGTCCCCCAGATGACCTGGCCGCAGGCGATGGCCATGTGCGTGATGTACGGCGTGGTGATCTGCCTGCTGGTGGTGACCGGGCTGCGCGAGCTGATCATGAACTCGATCCCGCTCGCGCTCAAGCACGCCATCACCATGGGCATCGGTCTGTTCATCGCGCTGATCGGCCTGGTCAAGGCCGGGTTCGTCGGTAAGGGCGCGGAGTTCGGGCCGCCCGTCACGCTCGGTGCCGGCGGTGAGCTCGCCGGCTGGCCGGTGCTGATCTTCTGCTTCACCCTGCTGCTGATCTTCATGCTGCAGGCCCGTGCGATACCCGGCGCCATCCTCATCGGCATCGTCGTCGGCACCGTCGTCGCGGTTGCCGTCCACAACATCGCCGGTCTCGACGCCAAGGCGTGGAACATGGCCCCGCCGGAGCTCGCCGGCGGCGCCGTCTCCATGCCCGACTTCTCGCTCTTCGGGCAGGTCGAGTTCGGCGGCTGGGGCGACGTCGGCGCGATCACCGTCGGATTCATCGTCTTCACCCTGGTGCTCGCGGGCTTCTTCGACGCCATGGCCACCATCATCGGCGTCGGCACGGAGGCCAAGCTGGCCGACGAGCGCGGCCGGATGCCGGGTCTGTCGAAGGCGCTGTTCATCGACGGTGCCGGCGGTGCGATCGGCGGTGTCTCGGGCGGCTCGGGCCAGACCGTGTTCGTCGAGTCCGCCACCGGCGTCGGCGAGGGCGCGCGGACCGGCCTCGCCTCGGTCGTCACCGGGCTGTTCTTCGCGGCCTGCCTCTTCTTCACCCCGCTCACCGCGATCGTGCCGCCCCAGGTCGCCTCCGCGGCCCTGGTCGTCATCGGCGCGATGATGATGCAGAACGCCAGGCACGTGGACTGGGGCGACCGCTCCGTCGCCATCCCGGTCTTCCTCACCGTCGTGCTGATGCCGTTCACGTACAGCATCACCCCCGGTGTCGCCGCCGGCGTCATCTCGTACGTCGCCATCAAGGCCGCCCAGGGCAGGGCCCGGGAGGTGGGCGGCTTCATGTGGGGCCTGACCGCGATCTTCATCGTGTTCTTCGCCCTGAACCCGATCGAAGGCTGGCTGGGCGTCCACTGATCCCGGCCGCGCCCTCCACGCGTCCACGACCCTGAGGAGACCGACATGCTGGACATCGCCGACGAGCTGAGCCGGTGGGTCGGGCAAGGACGTGACTTCGCCGTCGCCACCGTGGTGGCCGTCGGCGGCAGCGCGCCCCGCCAGCCCGGTGCCGCGCTCGCCGTCGACAGCGACGGCACGGCGATCGGGTCGGTCTCCGGGGGATGCGTGGAGGGCGCCGTCTACGACCTGTGCGTGCAGGCGCTCGAGGACGGCCGGACCGTCCTGGAGCGCTTCGGCTACAGCGACGACGACGCCTTCGCCGTGGGGCTGACCTGCGGCGGGATCATCGATGTCCTCGTCACACCGGTCCGCGCGGACTCCCCGTCCCGGGGCGTCGTGGCGGCGGCGCTGACCGCCGCCGCACGAGGGGAGGCCGCGGCGGTCGCCCGGATCACCGACGGGCCCGGAGAGCTGATGGGCCGCGCGCTCCTCGTCCGTGCCGACGGCTCGTACGAAGGCACCCTCGGCGGGCACCCCGAGCTCGACCGCACCGCCGCCGGCGAGGCCCGCGCCCTGCTGGACGCGGGGCGCACCGGCACCGCCGGCATCGGCGAGGACGGTTCGCGCTGCGGGCGTCCGCTCACCCTGCTCGTCGAGTCCAGCGTTCCCGCCCCCCGGATGATCGTCTTCGGGGCCATCGACTTCGCCTCCGCCCTCGTCCGGGTCGGCAAGTTCCTCGGGTACCACGTCACCGTGTGCGACGCCCGCCCGGTCTTCGCGACAAAGGCCCGCTTCCCCGAAGCGGACGAGATCGTCGTCGAATGGCCGCACCGCTACCTGGAGTCGACCGGTGTCGACGGCCGCACGGTGCTGTGCGTCCTCACCCATGACGCCAAGTTCGACGTACCGCTGCTGGAACGGGCGCTGCGGCTGCCCGTCGCCTACGTCGGCGCGATGGGATCGCGCCGCACCCACGAGGACCGCAACGCCCGGCTGCGCGAGGCGGGCGTCGGTGAACTCGAACTCGCCCGGCTGCGCTCGCCGATCGGCCTCGACCTGGGAGCCCGTACGCCCGAGGAGACGGCGGTCTCCATCGCCGCGGAGATCGTCGCAGGACGGCGCGGCGGCACCGGCGTGCCCCTGGCGGGCGCCCACACGCCGATCCATCACGACGGCCCACGCGTACCGGCCCGGACCGTCGGGTCCGTCGCCTGAGGCGAGTCCCGCGGGGCGGTCCGCGGCTCCCACCCCGGCGGCCCGTCCCGGAGTCCTCTCCCCGTCCCGCTCCCGGCGGCCGTCCGGCTCCGGTGACCGGGCGGACATACAGGGCGAAAGTTAAAATCGTCGCATGGCTGAGCGGCCCGCTGCGCCGACCGCGCCCGAGCTGGTCATCGAAACCGACGGGGGCTCGACGCTCATGAGCCCGGGCCGGGTGTACCACGTCGGGCGGGACCCCCTGAGCGACATCGTCCTGGACGACGCCCGGGTGTCCTGGCACCACGCGGTCCTGAGGACCGTCGCGGACCACTGGACCGTCGAGGACGAGAACAGCACGAACGGCACGTACACCGAGGGCCGCCGCGTCCACGAGTGGGGTGTGGGGCCGGGCAGCGTCATCCGGTTCGGCAATCCGCAGGACGGCCCGCGCGCCGTGCTCGTGGGCACGGCGGCCGAGCCCGAGGCGCCGGCGGCGGTCCGCCCCCGGGCCGGGGCCCCGCGTCCGGAGCGGCCGTCACCCGCGGCACCGGTGTCCGGAACCGCCTCCCCCGGCCCGCGAGAGCGGAAAGCGCCCTCTCCCGCGCCCCCTGAGCCGGGGGTCCCCGCTTCCGGCGCCCGCGAGCCCGCCGCCCGGCGGGAACCGCAGGCCCGGCCTGCGGAGATCTCGCCGTCCGCCGCGGCGGGAACCGCCGCCACGAGCACGTTCCGGCAGCCCACGACCGTACGCCCGCTGCCCACCCGCACGGTCCGCATCGGCCGCGCCGCCGACAACGACATCGTCATCGACGACCTCATCGTCTCCCGCCGGCACGCCGAACTCCGCGCCCACCTGGACGGCCGCTACGAGATCGTCGACCTCGGCAGCCACAACGGCACCTACCTCAACGGCCAGCCGGTGACCCAGGCCGCGATCTCGGAGGGGGACACCGTAGGCATCGGGCACTCCGCCTTCCGTCTCGTCGGCGACGAACTGCAGGAGTTCGTGGACTCCGGCGAGATCTCGCTCGACGTGCAGGACCTCGCCGTCACGGTGGACGAGGGCCGCAAGGTACTCCTCGACCACGTGTCCTTCCCGGTCGGCGAGAAGTGCCTGCTCGCCGTGGTGGGACCCAGCGGCGCCGGCAAGTCGACCCTCCTGAACGCGCTCACCGGGCTCCGCCCCGCCGAGCACGGCACCGTCGTCTACGACGGGCGCGACCTGTACCGCGACTACGCCGAACTCCGCCGCCGCATCGGGCTCGTACCGCAGGACGACATCCTGCATGTCCAGCTCACCGTGCGCCGGGCCCTCGGCTACGCCGCCGAACTGCGCTTCCCCGAGGACACGGCGCCCGCGGAGCGTGAGGCGAGGGTCGAGGAGGTCATCCGCGAACTGGGCTTGGAGCAGCGCGCCGACCAGCCCATCCACAGTCTCTCCGGCGGCCAGCGCAAGCGCGTCAGCGTCGCGCTGGAGCTGCTGACGAAGCCGTCCCTGCTGTTCCTCGACGAGCCCACCTCGGGCCTGGACCCGGGCATGGACCGCTCGGTGATGCACATGCTGCGCGGACTCGCCGACGACGGCCGCACGGTCATCGTGGTTACCCACAGCGTGCTCAACCTCGATGTGTGCGACCGGCTCCTGGTCCTGGCGCCGGGAGGCCGGATCGCCTACTTCGGGGCTCCCGAGGACGCCCTGGAGTTCTTCGGCTTCGACCAGTGGCCGGAGGCGTTCGAGGCCTTCGAGAACGACCGCGACCGCGACTGGGCGGGGGACTACCGGGTGTCGTCGCAGCACCGCCAGTACATCGCGCTCAGCCCCCAGCCGCGCGCCGCGCCGGACCGCCGGCCGGTGGCGGCGGCGCCACCGCCCAAGTCCCAGAGCTGGTTCGGGCAGTTGGGCACCCTGGTCCGCCGCTACGTCTCCGTGCTGAGCGCGGACCGCACCTTCATCGTCATCATGATCGCGCTGCCCTTCGGGATGGGCGTCATGGCCCGGGCCCTGGCGGGGAGCAGGTTCACGCTGGACACCGCCATGGACGCCCTGCTCGTGCTCTGCGTCGGCGGGGTGCTGACGGGCGCGGCGAACGCGGTGCGCGAGCTGGTCAAGGAGCGCGTGATCTACCGGCGGGAACGGGCGGTCGGCCTGTCCAGATCCGCCTATCTGACGTCCAAGGTCGTGGTGCTCGGCTCGATCACGGTCGTCCAGGCGGTCGTCCTCACCCTCGTGGGCCTCGCCGGCGTGGATCTGAACGCGCCCGGCGGCGAGGGCGTGCTCCTGCCCCCGCTGCTCGAGATCACCCTGGCCGTGGCGCTGCTGTCGTTCACGTCGATGATGCTCGGCCTCGTGATCTCCGCGCTGGTTCCCAAGGAGGAGGTCACCATGCCGCTGCTGGTGCTCCTCACCATGGTCCAGATCGTCTTCTGCGGCGCCCTGCTGAAGCTCGACGGCGTGCTGGGCATGGAGCAGCTGGGCTGGCTGGTGCCCGCACGGTGGGCGTTCGCGGCGATGGCGAGCACGGTCGACCTCGCCCGGATCGTGCCCGGCAAGGACACCGCCGATCCGCTCTTCGACCACTCCGCCGCGGTGTGGCTCACGAACATGGGCGTGATGGTGCTGCTCAGCGTGGCGCTCTGGTTCGTCGTCGCGATGCTGCTGCGGCGGCACGAGCCCGCGGTCATGCGGAAGTGACGGGGTACCGATGACCGAACCCACCGCCGTCCCGGGCTTCAGCCCGACGCACGTCGTCCCCGGTGACGGCATGCCCACCTGGCAGGCCCCCGACGTGAGCAGCCCCAGCGTGCCCCTCGACCCGTTCCTGCCGGTCGAACTCGTCGACCGGCGCGGCGACTGGGCGCGGGTCATGTGCGCCAACGGATGGTCGGCCTGGGTCGACGGGCGGCTGCTCGTCGCCGTCCCGCAGGCTCCGCCGTCGGCCGGGCAGCCGCTGGACCGCACCTCTGATCCGCAGCCGCTGCTCGCCCGCGCGGAGGAAGCGCTCTCCGAGTACCGACGGGCCGCGGACGCACTCGCCGCGGGCAGCGCCGACCGCGAGACGTTCCGAAGGCGCACCCGGGGGATGCGGCTGGGGATGGTCGTGGACGGGGAGACGCTCTGGCTGTACGACGCGGAGCACGAGCGGTGGGTGTACTGCGACGGCGCCCGGCTGGCCCCGTTCGCCGTCGCCGCGCCTCCGCCGTCGCCGCGCGAGTCGCCGTCGCAGCCGTCGCAGCAGTCCCAGCCGCCCCGGCGCACCACCGCGCCCGGGCGGTCCGCGGCTCCGGCGCCACCGACGCAGATCACCGAGACCGGCCGCCGGCGGGGCACGTCCGGCTGACGCCGAGGCGGGTCCGCCCGCTCTCCCGGCCCGGCTGCGGGCCGCCACCCTCGGTTCCCGGGTCCGTGCCTGTTCCCGTCGGTTCCCGGGTCGGTGTGCCGGCACTTTCGGTTCCCGGGTCCGTGCCTGTTCCCGTCGGTCTCCGGGTCGGTGTGCCGGCATCCTCGGTTCCCGGGTCCGTGCCTGTTCCCGTCGGTTCCCGGGTCGGTGTGCCGGCATCCTCGGTTCCCGGGTCCGTGCCTGTTCCCGTCGGTCTCCGGGTCGGTGTGCCGGCATCCTCGGTCCCCGGGCCCGCGCCGGTCCCCGCGCGATCCGTCCGGCTGCGACCGCTCAGCCGTCCACCTTGCCGCGGCGCCGTACCGGTGCCGCCAGCAGGGAGCCGAGCAGGCCGGCGACGAGGCCCCAGCAGAGGCCGATGCCCACCGCCGCCCACAGCCTGGGCTCCAGCGACACCTCCCCGCCGAGCCCCCCGAGGTCGCCGACGCCGAGCAGCGAGAGGCCGTAGCGCGCGGCGACCCGGCCGGTGAGACACACGAAGAGCACCGTGAGGGCCAGGGCCGCGCCCATCCGCAGCGCGTGCTGCCAGGGCCTGGTCCGGGTCGGGGAGCGTGCCGCCATGAGGAAGGCCGCAGCGGGCACCAGCACCGCCGCGACGACCACCAGCCACCACGCCCGCCCGTCCTGCTCGGCCAGCGTGGCCACGTTCAGCGTCGAGCGGTCCTCGCCGCGCAGCACCGTGTCCAGCACCTGCGGCATCGGCAGTCCGAACGGCCCCTCGACCTTGCCCTCCCAGCTGGCGCCGAGGCCGAGGGTGAGCGCCGGCCAGGCGAGGTTGGGCAGACCGAGCAGGATCACCGCGAAGGTACGCCCGGGGTGTCCCTGGGTCACCGCGACCACGATGCCGGCGCACAGCCCGACGGCCACGTACGCGAGCAGCAGCCACACCATCGCGTACGCGGCGGGACGCACCGCCTCCTGGAACGGCACCAGCCGCGGGGGCAGCGGAGCCCGGCGCGACACGATCAGGGCCAGGGCTGTCACCCCGATCAGCCACAGCAGCCCGTAGAGCAGGGTTGTCCCGAGCTCCGCGCGGAAGCCGAGCCGGGGGGTGGCGTCCAGGAACTCGCCGATGTCGGACAGCGGGGAGTCCTCCCCGAGCGGGATCCGGAACGTCTTGCGCGCCATGGCGGTGAGGCCGGCGAGGGCCGCCAACCACAGGACCGCCAGTCGGGCGAACCGGCCGAGCAGTTCGCGGGTCCCGGCCACGGCGCGGTGCCGCAGCGGACGTAGGAACGCCGTCGCGGTCACCAGCGCCCCCACGAGGCTCACGGACAGCGGCATCACCGTGAGTTCGGCCTGGGACTGCGCCAGGAACCCCGCGTCCCCGGCGAGTGCCACCTCACCGCCGGCCGCCAGGACCACCACCGCGGCCACGACCTGCGGGAACGCGCCGTCAGGGAGGTCCGTCGCGCCCGCCGCCCACAGACCCGCGGCGGCCACGACGAGCATCGCGGCGAAGCCCGCCACGACCGCCACCAGCGCGTCGCGCCAGTCGCGCAGGCCGTGCGCGCCGCCGCGCCGGGGGGTGGGGGGCTGCTGGCTCACGGTGCCACCGTAAGCAGCGGGGACCCCCGCCGCCCGCCCGGCTGGTCCGACCGGTTCGGCTTGCGGGCCCCGCCGCGGCCGCGCACACAATTGGGGAAAGGCACTCTCGATCTCCGGCACGGCCGGTGGAACCGGGACCCTCCGGGGAACGGACGTCCCGGTCTGGGAAGTAGGGCCCGTGAGCGCGCAACCGCCGTCGGGGCGACCCGCAGGACCTCCCTCCGGCCCGCTCTCGGGCGGGGAGGCGACACCTCCACCACCTCCGCCCGCGCCTCCCGGCGGCGGACCGTCCGGCCCCGCGGGCGGCGGTCCGGGCGGTTCGGGCCCCTGGTGGCGCTCGGTCCCGCGGATCGCCGTGCTCACCGCAGCCGTCGTCGTGGCCGCCGCGCTCGCCGTCGTCCTCACCCGGCCCGGCGGCACGGGCGGGGCCGGCACCGAGATCCAGCTCCAGGCCGCGTCCGCGACCGGCCCCGAGCCCTTCACCCGGTCGACGGCGAAGGTCCCCGGGACCCCGCAGCCGCGTGCCAAACTGCCCGCCTCGCCGGCGAGCCCGTCCCCGGCCGGCGCCAACGTCACGCGGGGAGTGGACGGTGCGACGCCCGGCCTCTACGGCGGTACGGAGAAGACCGCCAGCTGCGACACCGAGCAGCAGATCCGGCTCCTCGCCGACCAGCCGGACCGGAACCGGGCCTTCGCCTCGGCCATCGGGCTCGCGCCGGCCGCCGTCCCCGCGTACCTGCGCTCCCTGACCCCCGTGACCCTGCGGATGGACACCCGGGTCACCAACCACGGCTTCACGGACGGCGCGGCCCGCCCGTACCAGGCCGTCCTGCAGACCGGCACCGCCGTTCTCGTCGACGACCGCGGTGTGCCCCGCGTGCGCTGCGCCTGCGGGAACCCGCTGCTGCCGCCGGTCTTCGTCCGCGGCCCCGCGGAGCGCAGGGGGGACGCCTGGCCCGGCTACAACCCGGCCGAGACCGTGGCCGTCACCCCGGCGCCGCGGCCCGTCGAGGTCTTCGTCGTGTACGACCCCGCGGAGCGCGACTACTTCGCCCGGGAGAGGGGTGACGACGGGGCGAAGGACAAACCGGCCCCACCGCCGCAGGACCCGTCGACCCCGGTCCTCGTCCCGCCCGAGGAGGCGACCGCCAGCCCGTCCGACGAGGCGTCCGGGAGCCCGGAGCGGGAGCGCCCCGGATCAGGCACGTCGCCGCCGGGCTCGGCAACCGACGGCACCGCCACGCCCGGGCCGCGCAGCCCGGGGGAGGAGACCGCGCCGGGCCGGCCCCCGGAGGAGACCACCGTCAGCGAGCCGCCCGCGGAGCCGCCGACCGGCCCCGCGTCCGAGGAACCGCCCGCGCCGCCACCGGCGACGCCGGAGAGCGTCCCCGGCAACCCGCCACCGACCTCGGGCCCGCCGCCCCAGGACGAGGCACCCGTCCCGACGTCGCCGGCCCGGGCGCCCTGACACCACGGCGGCTCCGGGTGAGGCGGACCGGAGGCGGCGGACGGCCCCTCCGCCGCGCCCGTGTCCGCGCTTGCCCGTCTGCCCCGCGTCCGCGCCCGCTCACCCTGTCCGCGCCCGCCCTGCCTCGTCCGTACCCGCGCCTGCCCTGCCCGTCCGCGCCCGTCCGCGCCTGCCCACCCTGCCCGCGCCCGTCCGCGTCCGCTTCGTCCGTACCCGCGCCCGCCCTGCCTCGTCCGTACCCGCGCCCGCCCACCCTGCCCGCGTCCGCCCGTGTCCGCCCGTGTCCGCCTCGTCCGTACCCGCGCCTGCCCTGCCCGTCCGCGCCCGTACCCGCCGAGCCTGCCCTGCCCGTCCCTCCCTTGCCCGTCTTGCTCGGACCTGGCCCCGGACCTGGCCCCGGACCTGCCGTGCGGGCGCGAACCCGCGCCCGCAGGGCAGGCTTCGCGGCGCCCGCCGGCATGACGGACGAGGTCGAGGCGCAACGCCGGTGCGCTGAGTCTGCCCCCGCCCGACGGCAGGGACCCTGAAGACGCCCCTGACGGCGGGACCGCCCAGGGCGTTCGCCCAGCCCCGGAAGCGTGTCGCGCTCTCCGCGCCGGTCCTGGGCGGCGGCGCGGGCGCGCGAAACGCTCCCGCCGGCCGTTCCCGGGCGACGCGGTCAGCGCGCCCCGCCCAGGAACGGCTGCTCCTCCGCCGGGTGCGGGCGGCGCGGGCGGATACGGGCCGCGAGCAGCGCCACGTCGTCCTCCGCGTGCTCGGCGTCCAGCTCCCGGACCACCGAGTCGACCATCTCGTCCACCGTGGCCGTGCAGGGCAGCCGCACCCGGACCAGCCTCCGCAGCGAGTCGTCGATGTCCTCGCCGCGCCGCTCGACCAGGCCGTCGGTGTACAGCAGCAGCGTGTCGTCCGGCGTCAGCGACCGGGTGACCAGCTCGTAGCCGCCGACACCGGTGCCGAGCGGGGGTCCGGCGGGTACGTCCACGAGCTCGGCGTGCCCGTCGGCGGTGAACACCACGGGCGACAGGTGACCGGCGCTCGCGAAGGAACCGAGCCCGCGCGCAGGGTCGACCCGGACCAGCAGGCACGTCGCCGGCCGGGTCATGGTCTCGGATACGGCGATGTCCAGCTGCCGCAGCACCCGGTGCGGCGGCAGATCGGCGGCGGCCACGTCGCGCAGCATCGACCGGTACGTGTTCATCTCGACGGCCGCCTCCACGCCGTGCCCCATGACGTCGCCCATGACGAGAAGGGTGCGGCCGTAGTGGAGGCGTACGGTCTCGAACCAGTCGCCGCCCACGATGTTGAGGCTGCCCGCCGGCAGATAGCGGGTCGCGAACCGCAGATTGGGGTGCGGCTTGCCAGGCTCGGTCAGCAGGGCCCGCTGGAGCTCCACGGCCTTGCCCTGCTCGGCGGCGAACGCCCGGGCGTGCACGACGCCGACCGCCGCGCGCCGCGCCGCGTGCCGGGCGACGGTGATGTCGTGGCCGGTGAACGCCGCGCCGGTACGGGCCAGCAGCGTCAGGCCCAGGACGTGCCCGCCCGGTCCGCCGCCGTCCGGCGGCCCGATCAGCGGGACGGCGAGCACCGCGGCCCGCGCGGCGGCGTCGTACTCCGCCGCCGGCAGCCCGGACTCGACGGCGCGCGCGGCGGACTCCGCCCGCGGCCGGAGCCGGTCGCCGTCGGCGAGCAGTTCCACCGCCCCGGACCCGGCGGCGCGGCGCATCATCGCAGGGGAGGGCCGCCGCGGGGGCGGCGCGCCGCTCTTCGCAGGTGGCGGGAGCAGTTCCACGGCGGCGGCCTCCGCGATCCACGAGCCCAGGAACTCCGCCAGTTCGCGGCAGGTGGCGGCCTCGTCGAGGGAGGTGCCGATCCGCTCGACGGCCTCGTCCGCCGCGGCGAGGCGGGCGTCCGCCCGGGCCAGTTCCTCCTCGAGCCGGGGCGCGGAGGACTCGGCCACCACGCACATCAGCCCGGTGACGGTGCCCTCGTTCTCCAGCCGGAGGCAGGTGGTGTGGAAGCGCCCGCCGGGACCGGTGACCCGGGTGCGGGGGACGCCGTCGGCGAGCACCTCGGCCGGCAGTCCGGTGGGGGTGCCCAGGTACTGCTCCGCGGCGGGGCTCGGCAGCCGGCCGCCGGCACCGGCCGCGGACTCCCCGGTGATCCGGCAGAAGGCGGGGTTGGCGTAGCGGTAGCGCAGATCGGCGTCCAGGACCGCGACCCCGGCCGCGCTGTCCCACAGGTCCCGGCCCCCGGGCAGAGCAGGGGGCTCGTCGGCGTCTGCGGTGGGGAGCCCGTGACGGCCCTGGAGCCGGTCCCATGGGCCGGTAGCCACACCCTCACCTCCTCCCCCGCGGGGCGGTGACCCCAGCTTCCTCCACAGCCTCCCCGCGCGCATCAGCGGGCGGGGAGCCCCGGGCCGGCCCAGGGAAGCGGACCGCCCGGGAGGGGCCGTCCGGCCCGGCCCGGTCCGCCGCCGTCCGGTTCGGCGTGACCGGCGGTCCGTGGGAGCCGCCCGGGGGAGGCCCGCAGGCCGGCCAACACGCCCTAGGAGCGTGGGTCAGTAACGAGCAAGCGGCTCGGCTTCTGTGGTCGGCGGATCGGTTGCGGAGGGCCTGTCGGGGTCTGTGGGGCTTCGGTGGGGGTCTGCCAGGTGCAGGGCTCGTGGTGTGGCCGGGGAGGCCTGGTGGGTTACCCGGTCAGGCCGGCGAGCCCGGCGGTCCCGGCGTGTCGGAAGATCTTGCGAAGGTTGTGGCAGGCCGCCAGCAGTCGCCATTCACCACGGGCACCGTCCTCGCCGCGCAGGAGGAGCTGGCGGCCGTCCTGGCAAGTCATGATCTGTCCGAAGACGGGTTCGACGATGGCCTTGCGGCGGCTGTAGGCGGCCTTGCCCGGCTTGGTCCGCAGCTTGTGGGCCATGCGCTCTTTGAGTGTGGCGTCCTTGGGTATGCGTCCGCGCGGTGCGGGCGGGACCTGCTCGTCGTGGGTCAGCCGGCCGGTGGCCATGAAGGTGTCGGTGCCGCAGGCCAGATGGCGCTCTCGCGCTGCTTCGAGGTTGGTCTCGGAGCAGTAGCCGGCGTCGACCAGGGCCTGCTTGGGATGAACGCCGGTGTTGGCGGCGGACTGGTCGAGCATCGTGGTGTAGTTCAGCGCATCCGAAGGGTTTGTCGTCACGTCGGCGGCGGTGATGACCTGGTGTTCTTCGTCGACGACGGCTTGGGCGTTGTAGGCCTGGATGTAGGCGCCGTCGCTGTTCTTCATGATCCGCGAGTCGGGGTCGGTGAAGTTGGCCTGCGCCTTCGGCTTGGGGCGTGCCGCCTTGGCGGCCTTCTCCCCGGCGCTGGTGACGGCCTGCCCGTCGTGGATGTCGGCGCGCTCTTGACGGCGGCGTTCCTTGTCCTCGGCATGCTTGCGGGCCTTGTCAGCGGCCTCGGCCTCAATCTGCGTGCGGGCGGCCTGCAGCTTCGCCAGGCGCTTCTCACGCCGGTCCAGTTCGGCGGGCAGGTCCGTCTCCTTGCCGTCCACGCCGAAGGCGTGGTCCTCGGCTTCATCGATGGCCTCCGCGTCGGCCAGCAGGGCCTGGGCCTGTGCCTCCAGCTGTGCGATCTCGGCCTCGATGCGTTCTTCCTTGTCGACCAGGCGACCGTAGCTCATCGCCTTGTGCTTGGAGGCGCTGGCCTCAAGTTTCGTGCCGTCCAGCGCGACGCGTCCCATCTTGACCATGCCGAGCTTGGTCGCGAGGTGCAGCGACTGGGCGAACAGACCGGCGAGCGCATCGAGGTGGCGGCGGCGAAACCGGGCGATCGAGCGGAAGTCCGGTTCCTGGCCGGCGGCCAGGAACCGGAACGCGACGTCGTCGGCCAGGCGGCGCTCGATCGCCCGTGAGGAGCGCACCCCGGTGGTGTATCCGTAGATCAGCAGCCGCACCATCAGCCGCGGGTCGTAGGGCGGGTAGCCGCGCTTTTCGGTGTAGTCCGCCAGGACCGGCCCGAGGTCGAGCACCTCGTCGACCAGGTCGGCGACGAACCGGGCCAGGTGGTCCTCGGGCAGCCAGTCGTCCAGCGACGGCGGCAACAGCAGGACCTGGCGTGGGTCGAACGCCCGGAACGTCTTGTTCACCGCGGTCGGACGGCCCTGCGGCCGTTTCTTACCGACCGGCTCGACCTCGAACAGCCCATCCCCATCACGCATACCGAGATCATCCCGCATGAATGGTCACGAGATATGGATGAGGGCGCCGGATGCCTGTTCAGGCGGTCGCCGACCGGAGCTGGTGGGGCATGCTCCAGCCCTCGGCGAGTCTCGACGGGTGAACGTTGCGTCCCCCGCCGAAGAACTCGCAGAACTTCATGATCAGAGGGTCCCAGCCGAGCGGGTCCACGTAGTGCGTCCCCGGGATGACCAGGTTTTCCTCGACATGGGCGCGAAGGACCTCGACCTCGAAGGCGGTGGCATGCGGTTCGGGACCGCCGAAAGGATGGGCCGCGACGACCCTGCATTCCATCTGGACCGGGCATTCCGCAACCCTGGGGGCCCGGACCAGATCCGATGCCTGCTCGGTCAACTGCGCGGTCGAGAACTTGTCCGGCTCGTACCGGTAGCCCTGCTTCGCCTTGTAGTCCGGCATGGCCGGCTTCCCGGTGGTGAGCGCGATCCGGTCGACGGCATCGACCATCGCCGACGAGGGCAGATTGAGCACGCATTCGCCTTCCCGCAGCAGGTTCGCGGTGGTCTGGGCGTTGTTGCCGAGACCGAGCATGCAGGACTGGTCCAGCCACCACGCTGAGGACATCGGCGCGAGGTTCGCAGTGCCGTCCTCGTTGAGTGAGCTGATCAGCACCACCGGAGTTCCGAAGTACAAGACCTTGAGCCCGGGGACGACGTGCATGCGCTGTGCCTTTCGCGGAGTGCCAGACGGACAGGTCCGCGATCAGGAACACGAACCGTCGCCGACTCTCTCGCGAGCGAGACGCCAACTCTGGCGGCAATACGACATCAAGTTTCGGGCGAGCAGAGCAGTCGCCCGATGACAGGCCCGGCGTTGATTACTGGGACACGCTCCTAGCCGCAGGGCCCCGGGCGGGCGGCGGCGCCCCCCGCCGCCCCGCCGTCGCGGCTCCGTCCCGTCCGGGGACACGGCGAACGGGGCGCAGCAGGGTCCGCTGCATCGCCTCCGCGACCACGTCGACGGCCACCGCGGCCAGCGGCAGCCACCACACCCACCCACGGCAGGGGACGGGGGCCGCAGCGCGGTGCGGAGGCTCCGGCCGGACATGGGCGCGCGCCCTACCTTCCGGGCCCGTCGGGACCGGACACCGAGCCCGGGGACCCCGGCTCCGAGGTGCCGGGTGCCGCCCGGCGGACCGAGTCGGGCAGCTGGGCCTCGATCCGGGCGAGCTGGTCCTCGAGGCTGCGCAACCACACGTCGAGGTCGACCAGCGCCGGCAGCGGCGGCCCGGGCGGCGGGGAGGAGTCCGGCCGGGTCCCGACGGGCGGCGGCCGCTCACCGGTGCACAGGGCGGAGAGCCTGTCGGTGCACCGCGCCAGCGCCCGGGCGTCCGCGCGGGCCCGGTCGGCGGCTTCCGGGGGCAGGGCGTGTGCGGGTATGTCGAAACGCGGCAGCCAGTGGGCGCCGAGCAGGATCTGGTTGGCCGCGATCAGCACGCCGTGCCAGTCGGCCAGGACGGGCCTGCTCCCCGCCGGCTCGCTGCGGAACTGGGCGTAGGCGGACTCGGCGAGGGTCAGCCGGTGCAGCGCGGGGCGCGTCGGCGGGGGAGGGACCGAGCCCGGCGGCGAGGCCGTCAGAACGGCGACGGTGCCCCTGATCAGCGGTCCGCACTCCCGCAGCAGCCCCGCCATGGTTCTGCGCACCTCCCGCCGGGCGCCGGCGGGCCAGGCGAGCATCGCGCACAGCAGACCGATGGCGCTCCCGGTCACCACGTCCACGATCCGCGCCTCGGCCAGGCGCCAGGACACCGGCGCGATCTGGGCGAACGCGGTGGCCACCACCAGTGTGAACAGCCCCTGTGCCCAGGCGATGCCGAGCAGCGGCGCGAGCGCGAACGCGATCAGCATGCCCGGCGCGAGGAGCACGGCGTACGCCTCGGTGTGCTGCCCGAGGCCGATGAGCAGGGCGCCCGCCGCGACGGCCCCGACCAGGTTGCCGGCGACCGCCTTGCGGATGGCCGCCCAGGCCTGGCCGACGGTGGTCCGGCTCAGCGTCAGCACCGCCAGCAGCACCCAGAAGCCGTGGGTCAGTTCCAGCGAACCGGCGACGAACCGGGCGGCCGCGAGGGCCAGCGCGATCCGTACCGCGTTCTGGAACTGCACCGAGCGGAGCGTCATGTTGCCGGTGACCCGGCGGATCCACAACTGCGGGGTGGATGCCTCGGCGTACCAGAACAGCTCCCGGGGCTTGATCGGCGGGGTGCGCCGCCCGTCGAGGCCGACCCGTACGGAGATCTCCAGGATCCGCACCGACTCGGCGACCGCCAGCAGCGCCGCCTGCCGGCGCAGCACCGGCACCGGGGGGACGTCGGCCGCCGGCCCCGTCGCCTGCCGGACGCGCGTCTGCTGGAAGGCGTCGATCGCCCCGTCCATCCGCTGCGGGCCGGGGGCGGGCCGCCCCGCCCGCAGGGCGGCGGCGGTCTCGTCGCACACGGCCCTCAACCGAGACAGCAGCGAGCCGGACGCCGAGTCGGTGCGTTCCGCGCCGCGCGCACCGGCCTCGGCACCGTCCCGGACGAGCCGGCGCAGTTCCCCGGTCTCGGTCTGATGGGCCAGCTGCTCCAGCAGCCGCCGGGCGGCGGACCCGGCCTGGGACAGTCCGCGCACCGCACGGCCCGGGCCCGCCGGGCGCTCCGCGGGCGGGAACTTCGACAGCCGCAGGCGCGAGCCGGCGGCCCGCAGCTCCTCGGGGGAGGGGCTGACGCGTCCGGCCATGGTGTCGCCGGCCGTGGCCACGGCCTCCGCGAGGGTCGACCGGTACGTCGGGCCCGCCTGCCGCGGCAGCAGGAACAGCTCGCACAGCGCCAGCACCACCACCCCGAAGGTGAGTCCGGCGAGCCGCAGCCACAGGGTCTGCGGCTCGTACGGCGGGAAGCAGGCCAGGATGTAGAAGAGCTGGAGTCCCGGCGCGGCGCCCGCCGGCCGCGGCCCCGCGATGGCCGCGAAGGCGAGGAGGAAGCCCACGACGAGCATCCCGAGCACCGCCGCCCAGGTCGCCACCGCCAGCACGGTTCCCAGTGCCACCAGCACCAGGCCCACCGGCAGTGCCTTCAGCATCACCGCGGCCCGCTGCCGCCCGGACCCGGGGATCGAGGACAGCAGACCGAGGGCGATCGGCCCGAACAGCGCGTACAGCGCCAGCTCCGGATCGTGGAGCCCGTACAGGAACGGGTAGAAGCCCGCGGACGCGGCGAGGGACACCCGCAGCGACCGATGGAGGATCTCCGTCCGTTCCGCCCCGCTCTTCACGGCAGGCCCCTGCCGCGTGTCCCGCCCGAGCCGGGCGACGGGACCCTGCCGAGGACCGCGAGCCCGTGCCGTACGGCCACCGGAACCACGGACGCCGCCGGGACGGGCCGGACGCGGAACAGGCGGAACAGGGCGATCGCGACCGCGATGAAGGCCCCCGTCCGCGCGGCCGGCGAAGACTCAGCGCGCATGAGCACGTTCCTCTCGGGCCGACGCCGCCGCGGCGTCGTGGGCGGGCCGGACAGCGACCCGCTGCCCATTGTCGGCCGCCCCCGAACGGACCGCAGCCCGGCGGAGTCCGCGGCGACGGCGGCACTGCGGACCCCGCGGGGAGGGCTGCGCGGCGTTCAGCTGCGGCGGGCGGGCCGGAGGACCCGTGGCGGGCGGACGGGTGGACCTCGCGCTGAGGCCGGCCCCGGCCACCCCGTTCGGACCGCAGCCCGGTCCTCCCCGATCGCGGCGGGACCCGCGCCGGGGTCACGATGGCAGGAACCACAGCGGCCACGGGGGCGGAGGCGGGAGGAACGTACGGTGCAGGCACTCCTGGTGCCGGTGGGCTTCGCCCTCGCCTCGGCGCTCAGCAACGCCGTCGCCACCGTGCTGCAGCGCCAGGAAGCCCTCAAGGTGCCCAGCTCCAGCGGCTTCCGGCCCGGGCTGATGCTCGATCTGCTGCGCCGCCCCCTCTGGCTGGCCGGGATCGCCGCCGTTCTCGTGGCGGGGGTGTGCCAGGCGCTGGCGCTGAACACGGGGCCGCTGGCGATCGTCCAGCCTCTGTTCGTCCTCGAACTGCCGCTCGCACTCATCGTCGCCTCGTTCGTGATGCGCAGTCATCTGCCCCCGGTCGGCTGGGGAGCCGTGGGCCTCGTCGTGGTGGGGCTGGGCATCGCCCTGGCCGCGGCGTCCCCCACCGGCAACCGCACTCAGGTACCCCTGGACCGCTGGTTGCCCGCGCTCACCCTCTGCGGGGGAGCGGTCGTCACGCTGTCGGCCGTGGCCCTGAGACGGCCCGTGGGGCGCACCCGCGCCGCCCTTCTCGGCACGGCCACCGCCATCAGCTACTCCCTCACCGCGGCCCTCATGAAGTCGGCGACCCACATCCTCGAGGACGAGGGAGCCGTGGCCTTCTTCACCTCCTGGGAGGTGTACGCCTTCGCGGCCGCCGGCGGCACCGCGCTGTTCCTGCTGGAGAACGCCCTGCAGGCGGGCCCGCTGGTCGCCTCCCAACCCGCGCTCACCCTCGGCGACGCCACCCTGAGCCTCCTGCTCGGCGTCACCCTGTACGAGGAGCACGTGCGCACCGGCTGGTGGCTGCTGCCGGAGCTGCTGGGGTTCGCGCTGATCACCGTCGGCGTCTTCACCCTCGCCCGGATCCCCCTCGCGGAGTCGCTCGTGGCCCCGGACCAGACCCCCGATGCCGCCCCTCCCCAGGCCGGACAGACCCTGCCCTGAGCCCGCCCCGCCGACTGCACCACGGGCGGCCGCCGAAGAACCGGTGCACCGTCCCGCCGGGGGAGTACCGGGGGAGTGCCAGGGGATTGAGGGAATCGCCCGAGAAGCGTTTCATTGCAGGGGAAAGGGGCCGATTTGATGCTTCCGAAGGAGGCGGCCCGCATGACCACACACCAACCGAGTATCGAGCAGCACCCTGATCTCGCAGAGATGCGCGCGCGCTTCGAACGCGCCACCGCGTCGCCGCGCGGCCAGGTGACAGAAACGCTGGCCCTCCTCACGGGCCTCTACCTCGCGGCCTCGCCGTGGATCGTCGGTTTCAACGGCCTCACCACCCTGGCCGTGACCAACCTGATCTGCGGTGTCGCCTTCGCCCTGTGCCTGGGAGGGTTCGGCTCGGCCTACGAGCGGACCCACGCCATGGCCTGGTGCGCCATCGTGATCGGCGCCTTCACGATCTTCTCCCCGTGGATCGTCGCCGGGAACGTCGCCGTCACCGGCAGCGTCGTCAGCAACGTCATCGTCGGCATCGTGGCCCTCTGCCTCGGCGTGGCCATGGCCGCCATGACCGACCGCCCCGCCACGCTGCGCCCCGCAAGGACCTCCGGAAGCCCGAGCCGCGACCTCGGTCCCCTGAGCTGAGGCCACCCGTCCCCGTGAGGGTCCCGGCCGCCCTGACCGGGCGGCCGGGACCCTCCGGTCGTACGACCGGAGCTCCTTCCGGTTGTACGAAGAGTCTCGCGGACGACCACACATGGTGAGCTATGTTGAGCGAGAGCGGGACGAGAGGGAGGCACACGGTGCCATCAGGGCAGCGGGCGCGCGCACAGGCGTCTGCGATCACGCCGGGAAGGCAGACTCCGGACGCGGAGCCGGCTCCTGTGGAGAGGGTCCGTGCGCTGTTCGGCGGACACCGGCTGTCACCCGGGCAGCGGCGTATCGCGCAGTACATCACGGACAACCTCACCGAAGCGGCCTTTCTGTCGATCACCGATCTCGCGGACCGCGTGGGTGTCAGCCAGCCCTCGGTGACGCGTTTCGCTTCGTCGGTGGGCTTCAGCGGTTATCCGGCCCTGCGTGAGGCGCTGCAGCCCATAGCGCTCAGCGCGGTCGCCGGTTCCCCGGAGCCGGGCGAGAGCCATCGCAACGAACTGCAGACGGCGGTCGACGCCGAGATCGCGAACCTGGAGAGCCTGCGCCGGAGGTTCGCCGACACCGGCCAGGTGCTCGAGGTCGGCCGAGAGCTGGCCCGGTCGGTGCCGCTGACGATCCTCGGGCTGCGGATCTCCACCTCGCTCGCCGAGTACTTCGCCTACGCCGCCCGGAGGATCCACCCGGACGTTCGGCTGGTCTCGCGGGGCGGGAGCGTGGCGTACGACGCGCTGCTGCAGTCGCGCGAGGCGGGCGGGACCTGGGTGCTGGCCTTCGCGATGCCCCGGCACGCGAAGGAGACCCTGTCGGCGGTGCGGGCCGCCCGCCGTACGGGTCTGCGGACCGCCCTCATCACGGACCTCACCCTGGGGCCGCTCGTGGACGAGGTCGACGTGGCCCTCACCGCCGGTACCGGCTCGCGGCTCGTCTTCGACTCCTACTCGGCGCCCGGTGTGCTGTCGGCGGCGATCCTCCAGGCGATGGTGGACGCGGACCCCGAACGCACGCAGCGGCGGCTGGAGCAGTACGAGCACGCCGCCGAACAGCACGACTTCTTCCTCGAGGACTGACGGGCAGCACCGGCCACCCCTCCCCCCGGTGGGAGAAAAGAGGGACTTTCATGCCCAGAAGAGCATGAATTTTTTCATGCTCTTGCTTACTTGGCGGTAAATATATTTACTGCGTGTGGCACTGCGGACGACACTCCTCCTCGTCGGCCCCACGGTGTTCTGTTCGGGCAGTCCGCTCCCCTCGGATGCCCCCCGGCGGCTCCGGTCAACCCCTGGGCCGGAGCCGCCGGTCAACAGCCTCACACACCGGACGCCCCCGGCCGTACGGCGCCCGGCGTTCCCCCGGCTGTACGGCGCCCGGCGTCCCCGCCGCACCACAGGACGGCCCGGTCCCCAGGGCCGGCTCCGGGAACCGATCGCCGTACGGGACAAGCTGATCCGGCAACTGGTTCGTCGCGCTTCCCGGGCAGACGCGTCGCGGGAGGAACCCCGGAGGGAATCCGGGACCGCCCCGGAGCGGCGAGCGGGGAACGACCACCGTCATGGGCGCCGGGTCACCTCGCCGGTGCCGGCCGGTCTTCCTGGCGGGCGAAGGGCCCGTGCGAACGCCCCCGGTGTCCGCACGGCCTGTCCCGTGCCGGACCGCGCCCGGTGGTTCAGCCGTTCCTGACGGAGTCGAGATGGGCGAACACGACGACGTTGTCCGTGTAGTCCTTGGTCTTCTTGTCGTAGAGACCGCCGCAGGTGATCAGACGCAGCTGAGCGGTCGGCGCGTCGTTGTAGACCCGTGCACTGGGGAAGGCGGCCTTGCTGAAGGTCTCCACCGTGTCGACCTTGAACGTGGCCACCTTCCGGTCCTGGCGGGTGATGTCGATCTTGTTGCCGGGCTTGAGCGCGCTGAGCGACTCGAACACCGCGGGCCCCGTCATGGTGTCCAGGTGACCCGCGAGGATGGACGTGCCCTTCTCACCCGGGGTGGCACCCTTCCCGTACCAGCCCACCAGGTTCTTGTCGTTGGGCGGCGGCGCGTTCAACTGCCCGGCCTTGTTGAGGGTCAGCACGGTGAAGGGGGCGCTGACCGAGATGGCCGGGATGGCGATACGGGTCGGGACGGAGCGCGGCAGCGGCGGGTGGACGGGAGCGGCCTTCGGTGGGCTGACGGGCGCGGGGGCGGGCGACGCGGGGCGGGCCTGAGGGGTATTGGCCGTCTGGCCGCCGAGCGAGTTGTAGCAGAGCAGCCCGCCCAACGCGGCCGCCAGCACCGGCCACAGGAGGGTCTGGCCGAGGGAGCGGGACGACGCGGGCTCGGGGGGCGTCTGCGAGCCGAGCGGTTGCCTGGCGTTCATGCGAGAGGCCTTTCGTGTGCCGGGACGCGGCGGGGAGATCCGGATCGGGGCTGGGAAACGCATCGCCGCGGCCGCCGTCCGGAGAGGACGGCGGCCGCGACAGCGCAGCGAGCTGCAGGTGATGCGACCTCGATCAGGCCGAGGTACCGGTCACGCCGCGACGGCGCAGCTTCCAGGCGCCGGCACCGATGCCGCCGAGCATGAGCAGCGAACCGGCAGCCAGGCTGCCGTTGTTCATCGCCAGGCCGCCGCCTCCGGCGTCGACGCTGCCCTTCGGGTCGTCGTCGTCATCGTCGTCGTCATCGTCGTCGTAGTCGTCGCCCTTGTCGTAGTCCTTGTGCTTCCACTTCTTGTCGTGGTCGTCCTTGCCGTAGTCCTTCTTGCCGTAGTCCTTCTTGCCGTAGTCCTTCTTTTCGTCGTCCTTCTTTCCGTACTCGTCCTTCTTCGAGTCCTCTTCCTGCTTGGAGCCGGTCTCTTCCTGCTTGGACCCGTTCTCCATCTGCTTGGAGCCGGTCTCTTCCTGCTTGGACCCGTTCTCCATCTGCTTGGAGCCGGTCTCTTCCTGCTTGGAGCCCTGGCCCCACTCGTCGTTCATGACGGATGCGAGGAAGCCGCCTCCGGCGTCGACGCTGCCCTTCGGGTCGTCGTCATCGTCGTCGTCGTCATCGTCGTCGTCGTAGTCCTTGTCCCACTTCTTGTGGTTGTCCTTCTTGTTCCACTTGTTGCCGTAGTCGCCCTTTCCGTGGTCGTCCTTCTTGTCGTCGTCCTTCTTGCCCTCGTAGTTGCCGGACGAAGAACCGTTGTCCTGGCCCCAGTCCTCGGCCAGGGTCATCGCGTAAGCGGTAGGTGCGGCAATCGTCAGGACCGCGGCAATGGCGGCCGAGGCGCACAGGGTGCGGGCAGAGCGCATGAGATCCCATTCCTTTCGCCGCGACTGCGAGGGCTGACACATCGTCGGCTCATCGGATCGCAGCAGCGACGAATTCACCGTCAGACGGATCGCGGCTTCGCACCAGCCGAGAACGTCGCATTCGAGGGACACTGTCCGCTCTTCGGGTGGCGACACGCCGACTATTCACCCTTTGGGCGGCAGCCAGCCGATAGGCGCCTTCGCAGCGCTCTCCGAACCCTTCGCGATGCGGCTCGCGCGGAACGGCCGGAGTGGCCGGCCGGTGCCGCGAATTCCGTCTTCTTCGCTTCGCGCGCCTATCCGGAGACGGCTCGGCTTCGAACTACTCGTGTCACGTGCGCACGGCAGCGACGCCGAGCGGGTTCCGTGTGCGGCGGTCCGGACGGTCTCCCGAAGGGGAAATCCGGAAGGCCCCCGGGAGAGAGGTGGGTCAGATGGGCGTTTCCCTCCGGGTGCGCCGTCTCGCGGCGGCCGCGGCGGCCACGGGTGTGCTCGTCGGCGGGTTGTCAGCGGCGTCCTCGGGCACCGCGGCGGCCTCTTCCGAGCCCCCCGCCCCTGCGCGGGTCTCCCACCTCGCGGGCGACTCCGGGGGCCCGGACTGGGACCGCTGCGAATGGCGTAAGGGCCACTGGAAGCAGAAGTGGGTCAAGGACCAGTGGGTGGACGAGTGGGTCCGGGGACGCTGGGACTGCCGCGACCGCGGCTGACCGGCCGCGACCCTGGGCCGGTCCAACGCACGGCGGGCGACCCCCGAACGAGGGCTCGTGACCGCCCGCCGAGGGCGCGTGGACGGCACGGGGGTGGCCGCTGAACGAGGACGTGTGTGAGTGACGAACAGAGAACCGGGCAGGTGGCGGATGAGAGGTGAACGGTGGACGTGACATGTCACCGGGTACCTCCGGTCTCCCCTCGCGGCTCCAGGCGTGCGGCCCCTTCCGATCAGTGGTGGCATGGTGACGAACGAGCCTGTACGGCACCCCTGGTGCCCACGAGGAGCGAGGGGGCGCGAGTGTCGCCACCTGATGCGGATCCCGACGCCGCCGAACAACTGGCCAAGCTCGGACTGGACGAGCTCATGGTCCTGGTGGGGCGCGGCGACCAGGACGCGTTCGTACCCGTCTACGAGGCGGTCAGCGGCGCCGTACTGGGCCTCGTCCGCAGGGTCCTGAGAGATCCGGCCCAGTCCGAGGAGGTGGCCCAGGACGTGCTCGTGGAGGTGTGGCGGACGGCCGGCCGGTTCCGGCCCGAGCAGGGCAGTGCCCTGACCTGGGTCCTGACGCTGGCCCACAGGCGTGCGGTGGACCGGGTCCGGTCGTCACAGGCCAGGGTCGAGCGGGAGCGCAGAGCAGCCCTGCTGGAGTCCGTGCCGCCGTTCGACGACGTGGTCGAGCAGGTCGAGACCGGCCTGGAGCAGCAGCAGGTCCGGCGCTGTCTGCAGTCGCTGACCGAGCTCCAGCGGGAGTCGGTCGTCCTGGCCTACTACCACGGGCTCACCTACCGGGAGGTGGCCGACTACCTGTCCCAGCCGCTGGGCACGGTGAAGGCCCGGATGCGTGACGGGCTGATGCGATTGCGTGACTGTCTGTACGAGGGTGAGGTGCGGCCATGAGCGAGGTCCGGGACAAGAACGGCGACGAGCTGCACTCCGCCGCCGGCGCCTACGCGCTGCACGCGCTGCCCGAGGACGAGCGGAGGGCCTTCGAGGAGCACCTCGCGTCCTGCGCGGACTGCGCGCGCGAGGTCGCGGAACTCTCGGACTCGGCGGCACGCCTCGCCCAGCCGGTCACGGCCGAGCCTCCGGAGCACCTGCGGCGCCGGGTGCTGGAGCGGATCGCCGTCACCTCCCAGGCCCCGTACGCTCCCCGCGTCCCGCGCGAACAGCCCGCTGGGGAGGTCCCGCACGCCCGGCCCTCCGCCGGCGGGCCGGTTCCGTCCGGCACCGGGCGCTCTCCCGTCCCGCGGATCATGCAACTGGCCCTCGCGGCCTGCGCCGCGCTGGCCGTGGCGTTCGGCGGGGTCGCCGCCTGGCAGTACCAGGCCGCCGAACGGGCGCGCTCCCAGCTGCACTGGGCCGAGGAGCGGTACGCGGGTGTGGCCGACGTGCTCGCCGCGCCGGACGTCGAGCTCCACACCCAGCAGCTTGCGGACGGCGGCACCGGCACCATCGCCGTCTCCCGGAGCCAGGACGCGGCGGTGTTCTTCGCGACGGGAGTTCCGCCGCTGCCCGTCGGGCAGACGTACGCCCTGTGGTTCAGTGAGGACGGCTCCTACCGGCCCGCCGGGCTGGTCAGCGGTGCCGAGGCTCAGGACATGCAGATGCTGAACGGCCCGGTCTCGGGAGCGACGGCGGTCGGCATCACCATCGAGCCGGTCGGAGGTTCGTTGCAGCCCACCAGCCCCCCGTTGGGGATGATCGACATCCCCGCCTGACGGCACCGCACTGACGGCCCGCCCCGGTCCGGCAGGTGGGGTGACGTGTGGACGACCGCGGCTCCGCCGGGCCGGACGCCGTGCGCGTCCGGCCCGGGACCGGTATCGCCACCGGGGCTTCCGCGCATGGTGGAGCGGCACGCCGCGGTCCGGCCCGGGTGCCCCGGGACCTCCCTGAACGAGCCACCCCGCGCAGCCTCGGTCGCGTGGGGCGCCCTGCCCGGCGCGGGGTCGGCTGCCGTCAGCCCGTCAGCCCGTCAGCCCGTCAGCCCATCAGCCCGTGCCGAACGGTGCGATCTCCCCCGGGGCGGACCCGGCGGCGTCCCGTCGTTGTGGGGTGGAGCCGGGGCGGTGCCCGTCCGTGGCCGTGAACGTGACCGGCAGCCGCGCCGGACCCCTCAGCCCGCCCGGCCGCCAATGCAGTTCCTCCGGCGGCACGGCCAGCGCCAGGTCGGGGAGGCGCCGCAGCACGGAGCCGATGGCGATCTGCCCCTCCAACCTGGCCAGCGGGGCCCCCAGGCAGAAGTGGATCCCGTGCCCGAAGGCGAGGTGCGCGTTGTCACGCCGGGTGATGTCCAGCCTGTCCGGTTCGGCGAACCGCGCCGGGTCGCGGTCGGCGATGGCCGAGGCGATCAGCACGGTCGCGCCCTTCGGGACGGTCACCCCGGCGATCTCCACGTCCTCGCGCGCGAACCTCGCGATTCCGGGGTTGACGGGCCCGTCGTACCGCAGGAACTCCTCGACGGCGCCGGGCAGCAGCTCCGGGTCGTCCCGCAGCAGCGCCATCTGGTCGGGGTGGGCGAGCAGTGCCGCGACGCCGCTGCCGATCAGATTGACCGTGGTGATGTACCCGGCGACGAGGAGCAGGAACGCCATGGCGATCAGCTCGTCCTCGTTCAGCCGCTGCTCCTCGTCGCGGGCGGTGATCAGGGCGCTCAGCAGGTCGTCACCCGGCCGGGACCGCTTGTTTGCGATGAGCCCGGTCAGATACGCGCGCATGTGCTGCCACGCCGAGTCCACCACGGCCGGGTCCGGCATCTCCGCCCGGCGCAGCAGCATGTCGTCGGTCCAGCGCTGGAACTCGTGCCGGTCGTCCAGGGGGACGCCCAGGAGTTCGCTGATGACGGTGACCGGGAGCGGCAGTGCGAAGTCCGCGACGAGTTCCGCCCGTCCGGCGGGTAGCAGCCCGTCGAGCAACCGATCGGTGATCTCCTGGATCCTGGGCCGCATCTCCGCCACCCGGCGCGCGGTGAACGCCTTCGAGACCAGCCGGCGCAGCCGGGTGTGGTCGGGCGGATCGGAGCGCAGCATGTTGCTCACCATCGACTCGCGCTCCGTCGAGGGCAGCTGCTGCATCAGCCGCGGGTCCGAGGCGTCGCGGACGTCGCTGCTCAGCCGGGAGTCCGACAGGGCCGCGAGGCCGTCCTCGTAGCGGGTGACCAGCCAGGCCTCCACGCCGCCCGCGATCACGGCCCGCCGCACCGGGCCCTCCTCGCGTAGCCGGCGGTAGAGCGGGAAGGGATCCGCGACGAAGGCAGGGTCGGCGTAGGGCAGAAGGACCGGCTGCTCGCTCATGTTGCCTCCCGGGAAGTGGCACGGCCGTCCGTGCCACGAGTGTCCAGCTTGAGGGTATATGTCCAATTGTTGCTGACCCCGGGATTCCATCGAAGGGAGCGGTTCCATGGATCGGACCACGTGCTGCGTGGTGGGTGGAGGGCCCGCGGGCATGGTTCTCGGCCTGCTGCTGGCCCGGGCCGGGGTGGACGTCACCGTCCTGGAGAAGCACGGCGACTTCCTGCGCGACTTCCGTGGCGACACCGTGCATCCCTCCACCCTGGCGCTGCTGGACGATCTGGGACTGGCCGAGCGCTTCGCCCGGCTGCCGCAGCGCCGGGTGACGACGGTGCAGCTGCCCATCGGACCGGACCGTTCGCTGATCACCGTCGGGGACATCGGCGCTCTCCGGGGCAAGTACAACTACATCGCGATGGTGCCCCAGTGGGACCTGCTCGACCTCCTCGTGGACGAGGCGGGCCGGGAACCCTCCTTCTCCGTCCGGATGAACACCGAGGCGACCTCCTTCCTCATGGAACGCGGGCGGGTGAACGGCGTCCGCTACCGCACCTCCGACGGCCGCACCGGCGAACTGCGGGCCACGCTCACCGTGGCGTGCGACGGCCGGGGCTCGATCGCGAGGACGCTGCCCGAACTCGGCCTGGAGAACTTCAACTGCCCTATGGACGCCTGGTGGTTCAGACTTCCCCGGCACGAGGGCGACCCGAGCGGGCTGGTGGGCGGGGTCGGCGACCGGTTCTTCAGCGCGCTCATCGACCGCGGCGACTACTGGCAGATCGCCGCGCTGATCCCCAAGGGCACCGACGCGCAGCGGCGCGCCGAGGGCCTGGACCGGTTCATGGCACGATTCACCTCCGCGGTGCCCTGGCTCTCGGACCGGACGCACGCGCTCACCTCGTGGGACCACGTGAAGCTGCTCGACGTACGGCTCGACCGGCTGCGGCGCTGGCACCGTCCGGGGCTGCTGTGCATCGGCGACGCCGCCCATGCCATGTCACCGGTCTTCGGCATCGGCATCAACCTCGCCGTCGAGGACGCGGTGGCCGCCGCACGCCATCTCGTCGGCCCCCTGGGCGAGGGCCGGGTGCGCCTCGAGGACGTACGCCGCGTCCAGCGCCGCCGGTGGCCCACCACCGCAGGGACCCAGGCCCTCCAGCGCCTCGCCCACGCCAGGGTCATCGCGCCCCTGCTGGCCGGGGAGCCCGCCTTCGGCAACCCCCGGCTGGCCAAGCACCTGACCGAGCTGATCACCACCTCCCGCAGGCTCAACCGGCTCCCTGCCTACTTCCTCGCCTACGGTGCTCTGCGCGAAAGGCCGCCGGAGGAGTCGGTGCGGTGACGGCGGGCCGGCGCCGCGGGCGGCGGCGCCGGCCCGCCCGCGCGACGCGTTTTCGCCTCGTGCCGGGCGGGCGGTCCGGTGCCGGCGCGGGGCCGGTGCCCGGTCCACGTCTCGGTGCCGGTGCCGGTGCCGGTGCCGGTGCTGGTGCCGTGCCGCGCTGTGCCGCGTCTGTGCCAAGCCGCCGGGCCGTGCGCCGTTGCCGGGCCGTTGCCGGTCGTGCCGCGGTACCGGTCCGCGTCTCGGTGCTGGTGCTGGTGCTGGTGCTGGTGCTGGTGCCGTGTCGCGCTGTGCCGCGTCTGTGCCAAGCCGCCGGGCCGTGCGCCGTTGCCGGTCGTGCCGCGGTACCGGTCCGCGTCTCGGTGCTGGTGCTGGTGCTGGTGCTGGTGCTGGTGCCGTGCCGCCGGGCCGTGCGCCGCTGCGGGCCGACGCTGTCACAGCGTTGCCGGTCGCGCCGCGCTGCAGGGCCGGCGCCGCCGTGCCGTTGCCGGTCTCCAGGAGGTGTGCCGGCACCGGTCCGCTCCGCCCGGCGGGGTCGGGCGGCGAGCCGCGCGCCGGGCGGGAGCGGTCCGTGCCTCAGTGCGTCGCGCCCGGCACCCGGGTGAGGATCTTGGCGAGGTCGGCGGCCGGCGGGAGGGTGCCGAACGCGAAGCCCGTGTCGCCTGCCAGGCGGGAGGCGCAGAACGCGTCGGCCACGGCGGGCGGCGCGTGGCGGACGAGGAGGGAGCCCTGCAGCACCAGGGCGAGGCGCTCGACCAGCCGTCGTGCGCGCAGTTCGGCGTCGGCGGTGAGTACCAGCTCGCCGCGCAGCGTCCGCCACGCCTCGTCAAGTCGTGCGTCCGCGCCCGCGGCCGCCTCGACCTCCGCCCGGAACGCCTCCAGGGATTCCGGCTCGCGGGCGAGTGCACGGAGCACGTCGAGGGCGTTGACGTTGCCCGAGCCCTCCCAGATGCCGTTCAGCGGAGCCTCGCGGTACAGCCGCGGCATGCCGGACGCCTCGTCGTATCCGTTGCCGCCGAGGCACTCCAGCGCCTCGGCGACCGCCGCGGGCTGCCGCTTGCAGACCCAGTACTTCCCGACGGCCGTGGCCAGCCGAAGGAAGGCCCGCTCCTGCGCGTCGCCGCGCTGCGCCCGGTCCGCCGCGCCCGCGACCCGGAGCGCGAGCGTCGTCGCGGCCTCCGACTCCAGCCCCAGGTCGGCGATCACGTTGCGCATGAGCGGCTGGTCGATCAGCTTGGCGCCGAACACGGCCCGGTGGCGTACGTGGTGTGCGGCCTGCGCCAGCGCCGCGCGGGTCCCCGACGCCGAGCCCAGGATGCAGTCGAGCCGCGTCATGGTCACCATGTCGATGATCGTCCGTACGCCCTGCCCCTCCCGGCCGACCAGCCAGGCGACGGTGTCGTCGAACTCCGGCTCGCTGCTGGCGTTGCTGCGGTTGCCGAGCTTTTCCTTCAGCCGCTGGATGCGGAAGGTGTTGCGCGAGCCGTCCGGCAGCACCCGGGGCACCAGGAAGCAGGACAGCCCTCCCGGTGCCTGCGCCAGCACCAGGAACAGGTCGTTCATCGGAGCGCTGGTGAACCACTTGTGCCCCCGCAGCCGCCAGCTGCCGTCCGGTTGTGCGGTGGCCGCGGTGGTGTTGGCGCGCACGTCCGTGCCGCCCTGCTTCTCGGTCATGCCCATACCGGCGAGGAGTCCCCGTTTGCCCCCCGGCGCCCGCAGGCCCGGGTCGTACACCCGGCTGGTGAGCAACGGCTCGTAGACGGCGGCGAGTTCGGGCGCCGACCGGAGAGCTGGCACGACGGCGTAGGTCATGGACACCGGGCAGCCGTGGCCCTGTTCGGCCGAGCTCCACACCATGAAGCCCGCGGCGCGGGCGACGTGCGCGCCCGGCCGGTCGTCCGCCCATGGCGCCCCGCCCAGGCCCTCGCGGATCGCCACGTCCATCAGCGAGTGGTACGAGGGATGGAAGTCGACCTCGTCGATCCGGTTGCCGTAGCGGTCGTGCGTGCGCAGCTCCGGCTCGTGGCGGTTGGCCTCCTCGGCCCAGCGCAGGACCTGCTCCGATCCCGCGAGCCTGCCGAGGCGGTGCAGGTCGTCCGCGTACCAGCCGGCACCCTCGCGCCGCAGTCCCTCGAGCAGTACGGGGTCCTCGGCGACGTCGTGACCGGTGAGCGGCGGCGGCTGGTTGGTCACCTCGTGCGTACGGGCTGTCGGTTTGCTGAGCGGGGATGCTTCCGTGGTCGCGGGCATGCGGGTCCTCCGGGGTCGTCGGGTCATGCCGCGGGCCGGGCGCCCGCGCAGCGCAGGGACATCGCCACCAGTTCGTCCACCAGTCGGCCGGCCTCGGGACCCTCCGCCGGAGCGGCGAGCGGGTCCACGAGCACCTCGCCGATCGCGCCGGTCAGCGCGGCCGCGGTGATCTCCGGGTCCTGGCGGGGGAGCAGCCCGGCGTCGACGCCCTCCCGGACGACCTCGGCGAACACGGCGCGGTAGCGGCGCCGGAACTCCAGGCGCTCCTGGCCGACGGCCGGTTCGGCCGGTGCGGCGAGCAGCGCGTGCGCCAGTCCGCGCCGCTCCATGGCGCGGCGCGCGAAGACGCCGACACCGAGGGCCAGCCGCTCCACCGGGTCGCCGGTGCCCTCCCGGAGTACCTCGCCGAGGACGTCGACCTCGTGGCCCGAGGCCCGGCGGAACACCTCGACGGCCAGCGCCTGCTTGGAGGGGAAGTGCTGGTAGACGGAGCCGACCGACATGCCGGCGGCGGCGGCGACCGCGGTGACGGACGCGTTCGCCCATCCGGCCTCGGCGACCACGGACGTGGCGCGTTCGACCAGATGCTCCCTGGCGGCGGCCAGACGGTCCTCGACGGCGGGCGTCCTGCGGTAGGGCATGGAAACAGTGAACCACCGTTCAGAGCTTTCGGCCAGATCTGCGGGCCGGGGCCCGAGGCGGGCACGCTCCGTCGGCTGCCGTGCCCTGTCGTTGCCGTCGGGGCCCGCAGTGCCGCGTCCACGGCCTCGTGCCGGTGGGGAACCTCGTGCCGGTGGGTAACAAGGAAGTGGTCACCCGGCAGACCGCTCCAGGCGTTCGGGCGGCAGATTTCGACCGGCGTCCTCCGGCCGGGCGCCCGCCCGCGGACGCGACCCCGGGCCCTTCAGTCGCCCGCTCGCCCGGCCCGCGCCGTGACGTCTGCGAGCACGGCCTCGATGCGCCGCCACGCGGCCTCGTCCCTCGGGACGGCGGGCAGTTCACGACCGCGCCCCGTACCCCACGCCGTCGCGACGGCCACCGGGTCCCGTCCGGACGCCGCGCCCGCCGCGAGCGCGGCGGCTCCCAGCGCGACGAGCTCCTCCGACTCCGGGATCAGCACGGCGCGGCCCGACAGGCGGCGCACGGTGTCGACCCAGAACCGTCCCCGCGCGCCGCCCCCGATCAGCCTCAGGGGCCGCTCGTGCGCGCCGGAGCCCTGCGGGCCGCCGTACGCCGCCCCGTCGCCGAGGGTGGATTCGCCGAGGGGGAGCTGGTCGAGGGCGTGCAGCACGGTGAACACCGCGCCCTCGTAGGCCGCTCCCAGCAGTTGACGCGGCGTGGTCGTGTGCCGCAGTCCGGTGAGCAGCCCCGAGGCGTGCGGGAGGTCGGGGGTGCGCTCACCGTCGAGGTACGGCAGCAGCACCGCCTCGCCGCCCGGTTCGGCGTCCTCGCGGTCGAGCCCGAGCAGGGCGGCGACCTTGTCGACGGCGAGTGTGCAGTTGAGGGTGCAGGCGAGCGGCAGATGGCCGCCGTCGGTGGTGGCGAAGCCGGCCAGCGCGGGCGACGCGGGGCGGGTGCGGGTGGCCGCGAAGACCGTGCCGGAGGTGCCGAGGCTGACCACCGGGTGGTCGAGCAGCCCCGCACCGCCGAGGCCCAGCCCGACGGCCGCCGCCATGTTGTCGCCCGTCCCCGCGGCGACGGCGACGCCCTCCGGCAGCCCGAGCGCCTCGGCCGCGGAGCGGGTCAGGGATCCGATCCGCTCGGCGCCGCTCGCGGCGACGGTCGGCAGCAGCGCCGGATCGAGGTCGAGGAGGCCGAGCAGTTCGGGGTCGTACCCGCCGGTGGCGGCCGAGTACCAGCAGGTGCCGGAGGCGTCGCCGGGGTCGGTCGCGGCGGTGCCCGCGAGCCGCTCGGTGAGGAAGTCGTGGGGGAGCCGTACGGCGTCGGTGGCGTCGGCGGTCCGTGGTTCGTTCTCGCGCAGCCACCGCCACTTGGTCGCCGTCATGGAGGCGACGGGTGCCGAACCCGTGCGGGCCGCCCAGGCGTCCGCGCCGCCGAGGGCACGGGTGAGGGCGGCGGCCTGCGGGGCGGACCGGGTGTCGTTCCAGAGCAGTGCCGGACGCAGCGGGCGCCCCGCGGCGTCCAGGGTGACGAGCCCGTGCTGCTGTCCGGCGACCGCGATCGCCGTGACGGCGGAGGCCGGGGCCCCGGATGCGTGCAGGGCAGAAGCGACGGCCTCTCGTAGGGCCCGCCACCACTCCTCGGGATCGGTCTCCCGGGCCCCGCCCTCGCCCGTGACGGTGTGCGGCGAGCGCCCTGCGGCGAGCAGGCGGCCGGAGTCGGCGTCGATGACGACGGCCTTCGTGGACTGGGTGGAACTGTCCACGCCGATGACGACGGGCGATGACGGCACTGCGCACCTCACTGGGCTAATTCAGTCTGTCGTAAAAACAAAATATGTCGAGGTCATCGGAGGTCGTCAAGCCCAGCATAACGGGGCAATCTCGACGTCTGCGAGCCATGGGGTATGGCTTGGCAGGGGGTGAGCTCTGAGGTATTGATAAGAGGTAAAACAAATTCCGGACAGTCGTCTCCCAAGGGGCACACCATGTCGGAGAAGTACGCTCCCACCGCGCAGGACAAGTTCACCTTCGGTCTGTGGACCGTCGGCTGGCAGGGCCGGGACCCCTTCGGCGAGGCGACCCGTCCGGCCCTCGACCCGGTCGAGTCCGTCGAACGGCTGGCGGCGCTGGGCGCCTACGGTGTGACCTTCCACGACGACGACCTGATCCCCTTCGGCGCCGGTGACACCGAGCGCGAGGCCGCCGTCAAGCGGTTCCGCTCCGCCCTGGAGCGCACGGGCCTCGCCGTGCCCATGGCGACCACCAACCTCTTCACGCACCCCGTGTTCAAGGACGGCGCCTTCACCGCCAACGACCGCGACGTCCGGCGCTTCGCACTCCGCAAGACGATCCGCAACATCGACCTCGCCGCAGAGCTGGGCGCCACCACCTATGTCGCCTGGGGCGGCCGGGAAGGCGCCGAGTCCGGCGCGGCGAAGGACGTGCGCCTCGCCCTGGACCGGATGAAGGAGGCGTTCGACCTGCTCGGCGAGTACGTCACCGAGCAGGGCTACGACCTGCGCTTCGCCATCGAGCCGAAGCCCAACGAGCCGCGCGGCGACATCCTGCTGCCCACCATCGGCCACGCCCTCGCCTTCATCGAGCGCCTGGAGCGCCCCGAGCTGGTCGGCGTCAACCCGGAGACCGGCCACGAGCAGATGGCCGGACTCAACTTCCCGCACGGCATCGCCCAGGCGCTGTGGGCGGGCAAGCTCTTCCACATCGACCTGAACGGCCAGTCCGGAATCAAGTACGACCAGGACCTCCGCTTCGGCGCCGGCGATCTGCGCCAGGCGTTCTGGCTCGTCGACCTCCTGGAGACCGCCGGTTACGAGGGCCCCCGCCACTTCGACTTCAAGCCGGTGCGCACCGACGGCTTCGACGGGGTGTGGGAGTCGGCGAGGAACTGCATGCGGAACTACCTGATCCTCAAGGAGCGCGCCGCCGCCTTCCGTGCCGATCCCGAGGTCGGGCAGGCGCTGGCCGCCTCGCGGCTCGACGAACTCGCCCGGCCCACCGCAGCCGACGGTCTCCGGGGCCTGCTCGCCGACGCATCCGCCTACGAGGAGTTCGACGTGCGGGCGGCGGCCGAGCGCTCCATGGCGTTCGAGCGACTCGACCAGCTGGCGATGGAACACCTGCTCGCCGTGCGGTGACGGCGGGATAGGTTTCCCTGTCGCCCTTTGACGAGCTGAAGTCCCCGGCCGGAACCACGCGGCCCGGGCGGATGGGGAGCGTGAACGTGTCACAGAGCGCCGCAGCAGCGGCCGCCCGCGGCCCGGGCCGGGCACCGTCCGACCAGGTGGCGGTCCGCCGGGCCAACCTCGTCCGCGTCCTCGGCGAGGTGCGCTCGGCCGGTCCGCTGTCCCGGGCGACCGTGGCCCGGCACACCGGGCTGACACGGGCCACGGTGTCCAGCCTCGTGGCGGAGCTGATCGAACGCGGGCTGCTCCGGGAGACGGACTTCCAGCAGGACGGGAGCGTCGGGCGCCCCGGGCGCCGTCTGGAGATCGACGGACGGGCGGTCGCCGTGCTGGGGCTGGAGGTCAACTCCCGCTATCTGGCGGCCCGGTCGACGGATCTCGCCGACGGCACCCGGCAGGAGCGGCGCGTCGTCCACGACGCCACCCGTGAGGGCGCCGAGCGCACGATCCGCGCGCTCGCCGGGATCGCGGCCGAACTGCTTGACGAGGCGCGGGCCGCGGGAGCGCACACGGCGGGCATCGGCGTCGCGGTGCCCGGTCCGGTGGACGCCGCCGACGGTTCGGTGCGGGCCGCGCCGAATCTCGGCTGGCGGGACGTTCCCGTCGCCCGGCTGCTGCGTGATCATCTCGGACTGCCGGCCGAGGTGCCCGTCGTCGTCGACAACGAGGCCAATCTGGCGGCACTGGCCGAACGCGGCCGCCCCGGCTCCCGTGCCGCCGATCTGGTGTACGTCACCGGCGAGGCGGGCATCGGCGCCGGCATCGTCGCGGACGGCGGGCTGCTGCGCGGTGCGGGCGGCTTCAGCGGCGAGCTGGGCCATCTGCAGGTGGACCCGGCGGGGGAGAGGTGCGCCTGCGGGCGAACCGGCTGTCTGGAGACCAAGGTCGGGCTCACCGCCGCGATCCGCACCGCCGCGCCGGATCTGGCGGACGGACCGGCGGGCGCGGTCGCCCTCGACCCCCAGGAGCTCGCGGCGGAGTTGCTGCGACGGGCCACCGAAGGGGACCCGCGGGCGCTGGGCGGGCTGGACGAGATCGGTCGCTGGCTCGGCATCGGCCTGGCCATTCCGGTCAATCTGCTCAACCCCGAGGTGATCGTGCTCGGCGGCTACTTCGCGACGGTCGCCCCGTACCTGCTGCCCGCCGCGATGCGGGAGCTGAGGGAGCGGGCCGTGGCCGGCGACCCCGCGGTCGCCCGGGTCACCGGATCCGCCCTGGGCTTCACCGCCGCGGTGCGCGGCGCTGCGGGCGTCGTCGTGGAGGAGGTCTTCGCCGACCCGGCCCGCCTGATTCCTCCCGCTGCCGGGGTGGCGGTTCCGGGCCTGCAGGGCTGATGCCGGTGATGGCGCCGGGCAGGTCGGTCGGCGGCCGACCAGGGGCAGGCGGCGGCGTCCGCACACATGTGTGCGGACGCCGCCGCCTTGCCCCCGCGGGTCGGTCGGCCCCCTGATCGGCCGGCTCGGCCGCCAGGTGCTCCGCCACGCCCGAGCACGCGAGCCGGCGGCCCGTCTGCCCGGAGGTCCCGCAGCGGTCGGCCCGCTGGCGCGGTCCGCGCGCACGGAGCCCCCTGTGCCGGCGGCCGAAGCGTCCGCAGTCCCGGGGGCGGTCCGTCCGGCGGGTGGCGCGTTCCCGGCACCGGACGAAGCGTCAGGCCCGCTACGGCAGCGGCCCCTTGGGACGGTGTCCGGCCGAACCCCGGCCCGGACCGCCCGCGCCGCCCGCCGTACCGGCCGTATCCGGGCCCGCGGACGCTTCGGCCGCCGTACCGGCCCTGTCCGGCCCGCCCAGGACCCCGGCCTCCGCGTCCGGCCGGGAGATATGGGCGTTGCGCTCGTCGGCCCAGCTCTGCAGGGCGGTCATGCACGCGTGGTCCAGATGGCGCACCCCGGAGAGGTCGAGCTCCACATGCCGCTGCGGCAGGGCGTCCAGGGTGTCCAGGATGCGGGGCAGCCGCAGGAACGTGGCGTTGCCGCTTAGCCGGACCCGGACAGGCCCGATGCCGCTGTCGGACACGGAGATGTGGACGTGGGACATGGCCCAGGCCGTCTTGACGACGGCGAGGAGCAGACCGATGAGCACGCCCTCGAACATGTTCGTCGTCACGATCGCCGCCGCGGTGACGACCAGGATGACCGCCTCGCCGCGGTGGTCCCGCCACAGCGGCCCGATCTCCTTCACCGGGATCAGCTTCCACCCCGCGTGGATCAGGACGCCGGCGAGCGCGGCGGTCGGGACGTAGGAGAGCGCCTGCGGGAGGAAGGCCGCGAACAGCAGCAGCCACACGCCGTGGAGCACGCGGGAGAGCTTGGTGCGCGCACCGGCCTGGACGTTCGCGGAGCTGCGCACGATCACCGCGGTCATCGGCAGGGAGCCGAGCAGACCGCAGACGCTGTTGCCCGCCCCCTGCGCCATCAGCTCCTTGTCGTAGTCGGTGCGGCGACCCGAGTGGAGCCGGTCGACGGCGCTCGCGCTGAACAGGCTCTCGGCCGAGGCGATCAGCGCGAACGCCACGACCGTGGCCGCGAGTCCTACGTCGGCGAGCCGCGTCGCGTCGGACAGGCCGGGCGGCTGGATCGCGTGCAGCAGCCCCGTGACCTCGACCCGTGCGATGGGCAGGTCGAACAGGGCGGTCAGAGCGGTGGCGACGCCCACCGCGACCAGCGCTCCCGGCACCACCCGCGCCCGTCCCGAGACCCGCGGCCACACGGCGATGAGCCGCGCCGTTCCCACGCCCACGGCGAGGGCCAGGAGTGCGTTCTGCGAGGTGACGGTGGCGAGGACGAGCCGCGGCAGACCCGCGAGGTCGGCCAGTCCGCCGCCCGGAGCCTTGGCGTCCGCCAGCGCGTAGAGCTGGCCGGCGATCAGGACCAGCCCGATACCGGCGAGCATGCCCTGGACGACGGCCAGGGAGATCGCGCGGAACCACCGGCCGAGCCGCAGGGCGCCGAGCACGAGTTGGATCAGCCCGGCGCCGAGCACGATCACGCCGAGGGCGGGCAGCCCGTAGTCGGACACCGCCGTGAAGACGAGGACGGTCAGTCCCGCGGCGGGGCCGCTGACCTGGAGGCTGCTGCCGGGCAGCAGCCCGGTGACCAGACCGCCGACGATGCCGGTGATGAGGCCGAGTTCGGCCGGGACGCCGGAGGCGACGGCCACGCCCACGCACAGCGGCAGGGCGACGAGGAAGACGACGAGGGAGGCGGTGACGTCGGCGCGGAGGGTGCGCCGTTGCTCTGCAGTGATCAGGGGCATGGCGTTCTTTCAGGAGGTGAGGAAGGAACGTCGTGGGCGTCCGGGCCGGTGCGGCGGGCACCGCGGTGCGCGGCCGCCGGCGCCGGCGGCCGGGGTGCCGGCCCGGATCACAGGGGCCGGAAGGTGCGGCCGTCCGCCGCGCAGGCGAGGACCTCGCCGGACTCGACCGTGTAGAACCAGGCATGCAGCCGCAGCCGGCCCGAGTCCAGCCGCCGGGCGACGCAGGGGTAGGTCCGCAGATGGCCGAGCTGGGTGAGGACGTGCCGCTGCACGGCGGGCGTCAGTTCCTCGCCCGTGGACGGCTCGGGCGCGTCGTGCCCGGTGCGGTGCCCCGCCCTGGTGAGCCAGCGCCGTACCAGCGGCATGCTCCGGACGTCCTGCTCCCGCAGCAGGCCCTGGACGGCGCCGCAGTGCGAGTGCCCGCACACGACGATGTCGGGCACTTCCAGGGCCTCCAGGGCGAACTCCAGGCTGCCCCCGACGGCGCAGGCCGCCCGCGGCTGCCAGGGCGGGACGATGTTCCCGGCGGTGCGTACCTCGAACACGTCGCCGGGCCGGGCGCCGGTGATCAGCGAAGGGACCACCCGGGAGTCGGAACAGGTGATGAACAGCGCCTGGGGCCGCTGCCCCCGCGCGAGCGCCGCGTAGGCGTCCTGCTGGCCCGCGATCCGCGCGGGGAACTGCCGGGCGTGCTCGATGAGTGACTGCATGGTCGTACCTCGGTCTCTTCGATGCGGAACGGGTCTGCCTCGTCGAAGAGGGGTGCGCCGCGGTGGCCCTGACGCCTCGTGACGAGGGCGTCGGCCGCACCGGACGTCCGTCCCGGGGCGCGCGGGGGCTGTGTCCCGGCGGCTCGGGGGGAGGGTCGGCGTCCGGTGGCGCACCTGCCGGTCAGCAGCGGAACGACTGCAGGGTGCTCAGGGTCGGCGCCGGTGCGGCGCCCGGGTTCCGGCTGTGTCTCGCGGTCCAGGCCGACGTACCGCGCGGGGGGCCCGTCGTCTCGTCCGGGGCGCCGCCGCCGTGGCCCGTGTTCCCGTAGCCGGGGCCGGCGGGGGCCTGGGCGCCGAGCGGGGTCAGCCGCGAGGGATGGTTGCGCGGGTCGTACTCGTCGTGGTGGAGCCCGGCGCCGTCGGCGCGGACGACCACGGCCGCGGTGTGGGGGTTCCTGTTCTCGGTCGAGACGACGGCCGCCTCGGCCCGGGGTGCGTCAGGGGTGGCGCACAGCGGAGTCACCACGTGCAGCAGCACCGCGCAGATCAGCAGAACGCCCGCTGACACACGTGAGATCACCGCCGGACTCCTTGGATGTCAGTGCTGCGCCGGGCCGAACATTACCGTTCCTTTGCCTCGTTTTCCGGTTGATTACCGCGTTTTTTGCAGTATGTGGTGTTGTCAGCCTGGTTCGCCCGGTGTTCGGGTGCCACCGGTGGGCGTCCGTTCGCGGTACGGCCGACGGCTCTCCGTGGTCCCGGCCGCGGGGCGTGACGGGTCGTCCGGGCCGCCGGATCCGGACGCGGCGTGGACACGGCACGGGATTCTGCGATGATGTCCGCCGTAAAAGGCGACGGCGGAACGAGGAAGCCGGTGTGAATCCGGCGCGGTCCCGCCACTGTGATCGGCGAGCGGACCCCGAACGGACCACTGCCCGGATGCGGGTGGGAAGGCCGGGGCGAGCGGTGACCCGAGAGCCAGGAGACTCACGCGGTCGCCTCCTCGAGCTGACTGGGGCGGATTTCCCCGGAGGGGAGTGCTTGTCGTCGTGCCCAGGGGACCAGTGGACACCGGCCCGGTGCCGTGCCGGGTCGTCGTGTGCCGGGACTGCTGCTGCGGCAGTCCCAAGGTGACCGGAGTCGACCACGCGCAGCAGACCGCGCGTCTCGCGGAACAGGCGCCGGTGCGGATCTCCGACTGCCTGGACGTGTGCGACCAGGCGAACGTCGTCGTCGTGCAGCCGTCGGCCGAGGGCCGGGCCGCGGGCGGGCGTCCGGTCTGGTTCGGACTGGTGAACGATCCGGCCGCGACCGAGGACGTGGCCGCGTGGGTACGCGCGGGCGGGCCGGGGCTCGCCGAGATGCCGGACATCCTCGGGCTGTACGCCTTCACCCCGCCACGGCGCGTCCGTTCCGGGCGGCTCCGTGACGCCGGCTGAGCCGGCGGGCCCCTCGCCTCACGAGCGCGCCCTGCGGACGTGCGACCGCGTCAGGCGGCGTACGCCCGCTTCCGACTGACGTCCCACCACTTCCGCCGACCGTAGCGACCGTTCCTCCGGAGCGGCGCCGGTAGCTCCTCCCCGGCGGTCCGGCGCGACCGCGCCCGGACCCGCCGGGGCCCGGCCGCCCTCCGGCTCCCTACCGCGGTGAGAGGACCCACTCCCATGATGGGCACACGCCCGAAGTTCCTGCTGTCCGCCCGTTGCGCACGGTCTGCCGGGGCTGCGCCCCACCACGGGGCGGGTGCTGCTGGACGGGGAGGACAGGGGAGGACATACGGCGGATGCCGGGCAGGCACCTGGCGCGCCGGCCGGCGGCCGTACTGCGTGCCGGGCCCGCCGGAACCCCGCGTGGACCGCCTCAGCCGTCCACCGGAAGTCCCCGGGCTTCCTTGATGCGCTTCATGATGATCTGGGAGTTGACCTCGGTGACGCCGGACAGCGCCGTCAGCTTCTCGATCCACAGCCGTTCGTAGGCGCGGAGATCGCTCACCGCGATCCGCAGCAGGCACCCCGGGCTGCCGAACAGGCGGTGCGCCTCGATGACGTCCGGGATGTCCTGCAGGGCCGACTCGAAGGACTCGACCACCTCGCGGTCGCGCGCCACCTCGATGGAGACCAGCACCTCGAACCCCCGGTCGACCGCATCGGGGTCGATCACCGCCCGGTAGCCCTGGATCACGCCGTCCTGCTCCAGCTGCCGTACGCGGCGCATGCAGGGCGACGGCGTGAGGCCGACGCGCTGCGCCAACTCCTGGTTGCTCAGCCGGCCGTCGTTCTGGAGCTCGCGCAAGATTGCCCTGTCGATCTCGTCCATGGCGCAATTATCCCCCACACTTCTCGGCCAGGCAGGGTTGAAGCAGCGATCAAATTGCGCCCTGTAACTCCTATGATTGCGTCGACTGCTCCGGCCACCCCCCGGAGCCAGCCATGGGGCGCTGCCCGGCCGGCGCCATGAGCGAGGCCGGGCCGCGTGCCCCGTCGGAACAGCCGCCCCACTGCGGCACGACGCCGCACGAAGGAGGACGCACCGTGGGACGCATGGTCGTCATCAGCACCGGAGGGACGATAGCCAGCCGCTGGCAGGGTTCCGGTTTCGCCGCCGACGCGAACGGGGGAGAGGTCATGGCCACCGCCCCGCTGCCGGAGGGCATCAGCGTCGAGGTCGTGGACCTCTTCAGTGTGAACAGCCCCCGGCTCACCACCCACCATCAGCTGACCCTCCTCCGCACGGTCCACGAGGTGCTCGCGGACCCCGGTGTCGACGGAATCGTCGTCACCCACGGCACCGACACGCTCGAGGAGTCCGCCTTCCTCGTGGACCTCCACCACGACGACCCGCGACCGGTGGTCTTCACCGGCGCGCAGCTCCCGCTCGGGGCGACGGACGGCGACGGTCCCGGCAATCTCCACGACGCCCTGCTGACCGCCGCGACGACCCGCGGTCTGGGCGTCGTGATCGCCTTCGACGGCAAGGTGCACCCGGCCCGCGGCACGGTCAAGACGCAGACCCTCGCCCCCGACGCCTTCGCCGACCCCTCCGGCACCCGCCTCGGCAACGTCGGTTTCGGCCGGGTGTCCGTACTGCGCCGGCCGGAGCGCCCCGCCGCGCTCGCGCTGCCCGCCGTCCCGGAGACGGCCCCCCGCGTCGACATGGTCATGCATCACTGCGACGCGGACGCCCTGCTGTTCGACGCCGCGCTGGACGCGGGGGCCCAGGGCGTCGTCCTGGTGGCCACCGGGGCCGGGAACGCGACCCCGGAGATCGCCGAGGCCGTCGCCGCCGCCACCTCCCGCGGCGTGCTCGTCGCCCTGACCACCCGGGTCCAGGCCGGCCCGGTCACCGAGATCTACACGCACGGCGGCGCCGTCGACCTGGTGGCCGCGGGCGCCGTGCCGACCGGCACGTTCCGTGCCGGGCAGGCCCGGATCGCCGTGCTGAGCGCGCTGCTCGCCACCGCGGACCCCCGGGAGCGGGAACGGGTGCTGCGCCATGCGCTCGGCGAACCGGCGGCCGCAGACGTCCGGCCCGCGGACCTGGCGCGGGTGTAGCACCCGCTCCCGACCTGGGTGCGGCCCCGCTCCCGCCCGCATCCCCGACCTGGGTGCGGCCCCGCTCCCGCCCGCATCCCGTCCCGGGTGTAGCACCCGCTCCCGCCCGCATCCCCGCCCCGCCCCTCCCTCGCCACCTCCCCTGCGTAGTCACCCGACACGAAAGTCCCCAGCGCCATGCCCACGCACGACCAGGCCCACCCCGACGACCCGCGCGACGAGGCCCCCGGCGCGTTCCGCCGCGAGCACGATCTGCTCGGCGACCGCGACGTCCCCGCGGACGCCTACTACGGCATCCACACCCTGCGGGCCGCCGAGAACTTCCCCATCACCGGCACCGCCGTCTCGGCCTACCCGGACCTCGTCACCGCCCTCGCCTCCGTCAAGCAGGCCGCGGCACTCGCCAACCGTGAACTCGGGCTCCTGGACCCCGCCAAGGCGGACGCGGTCGTGGCGGCGTGCGAGGAGATACGGGCCGGGAAGCTGCACCGCGAGTTCGTCGTCGACGTGATCCAGGGCGGTGCGGGCACCTCGACGAACATGAACGCCAACGAGGTCGTCGCCAACCGGGCCCTGGAACTCCTCGGCCACCGCAAGGGCGAGTACGCCCGGCTGCACCCGCTGGAGGACGTCAACGCCGGCCAGAGCACCAACGACGTCTACCCCACCGCCGTGAAGATCGCCCTCGACCTCGCCGCCCAGCGGCTGCTGGACGCCATGGAGGTGCTGCGCGGGGCCTTCGACACGAAGGCGGCGGAGTTCGCGGACGTCCTCAAGATGGGCCGTACGCAGCTCCAGGACGCGGTCCCGATGACCCTGGGCCAGGAGTTCGCGACATACGCCGTCATGCTCGGCGAGGACCACAAGCGACTCACCGAGGCCCGTGAGCTCATCCGGGAGATCAACCTCGGCGGCACGGCCATCGGTACCGGACTCAACGCCCACCCGCGGTACGCGGCGCTGGCGGCCCGGAACCTGCGGACCATCACCGGCCTGCCGCTGACCGTCGCCGAGGACCTCGTCGAGGCCACCCAGGACGCCGGCGCGTTCGTCCAGCTGTCCGGCGTCCTCAAGCGGATCGCCGTCAAGCTCTCCAAGACCTGCAACGACCTGCGGCTGCTGTCCTGCGGCCCGCGGGCCGGCTTCGCCGAGATCAACCTGCCGCCGGTGCAGGCGGGTTCGAGCATCATGCCCGGCAAGGTGAACCCCGTGGTCCCCGAGGTCGTCAACCAGATCGCCTTCGAGGTCATCGGGAACGACATGGCGGTGACCATGGCGGCCGAGGCGGGGCAGCTCCAGCTCAACGCCTTCGAACCGCTGATCGCCCACAGTCTGCTGAAGAGCCTGACCCATCTGCGGGCCGGCTGCCTGACGCTCGCCGAGCGCTGCGTCACGGGCATCACCGCCAACCGGGACCACCTCGCAGCCCTCGTCACCCGCTCCATCGGCCTGGCGACCGCGCTCAACCCGCACATCGGCTACGAACAGGCCACCGCCGTCGCCCAGGAGGCGCTGAGCTCCGGCCGCAGCGTGCACGAACTCGTCCTCGCCAAGGGCCTGCTGACGGAGGAGCAGCTCAGGCTCGTCCTGCTCCCGGACAACCTGGCCCGCCCGCACGGCCGTCAGCCGGTCCGGGACGCCGTCTCCTGAAGCCGCTCCGATCGCGGCGGCCGCAGACGCGGTCGTACCCGGGGATGCCGACCGGCCGTTCCGGATGCGGGCCGGTACGGCTCCGGCCGCTCCCGCGTTGCGCCGGGGTGCCGGACGGCCGTCTCGGAAGGCCGGAGAGCGGGCGGGGCGGCGGACGGACCGGTGACGGGGGTCCGGCACCGCCGCCGCGTCAGTCGCCTCGCCAGATGTTGTCGAACGCGGCCTGCTCGACGGAGCGACGCTGCCTCATGGCCTCCAACTGCGTCAGCGCGTCGAGCACGGCCGCGAGCACCGTGTCCACGTCGTCGGACACGCTCGGGAAGCCACCGGAGCCCTCCTGGAGCCCGCCCGTCCCGGTCCCGTCGCCCGCCCTGTCACCGCCGGTCCCACGGCCGCCCTCGCTCCCGGTTCCGGCCCCGCTCCCGGTCTCGTGCCGGCCCTCGTACCCGGTTTCGGGGTTCTCCGGGTTCTCGGGGCTCTCGGGGCTCTCGGGGTGGACGGGTTTCTCGCGGTCCGGTCCCTCCTCGCCGCCGCCCACGCCGTCGTCGCGGATTCCGACGGCCGACGCGAGCGCGGCCAGGACCGGCTCGTCCGAGGCCAGACGTTCCGCCGCCGCCCGCCGGTCCGCCGAATCTGCCGGCGCCTCGCGGCCGGCCCGGAAGCGCAGCCCGCGGCGGCGTGGCCGGCCGAACAGCCCCTCCGCCTCGAGCGCGGCCAGATACGCCGCGGACAGGCCCCTGCCCCGTCGCCAGAGCCAGTCGCCGACGAGCTCGTACGGCGCCTCGCGGACCAGCGACGACACGGCCTGGGCCAGCAGCGGATCGCCCGTGGCGGGTCCGAGACCGGGCACGATGCGGTCGCCGTCCAGGGTGACGGCCTCGGCGGCGAGCAGGTCGACGACCTCCGCTCCCGCGAGCGCGAGCGACAGATCGCCCTGCGTGACGGGGCGGCTGGGCGCCACGTCCATGGCGGTGATCATCAGGTCTCGTGCAGTGGTCATGTGTCACATCCGCTCAAGAGGGTGCGGGGGAAAGCGTCGCGGTCGGTGCCGCCGCCGCAGGCTCGCGCGGAGCGGGCCCGGGGACGGCTGGGTCGGCGCATCGCCGGGTGCCGGCCCGTCAGCCGGTGGTGAGCACCATGCGGAAGCGCGCGCTGCCCGACATCATCTTCCGGTACGCCTCGTCGGCCCGGCCCAGCGGCACGGTCCGATCGTCCGGCGGATCCCGTGCAGGGCACTGAACTCCATGGTGTCCTGCACGTCCTGCGCGGTGCCGGACGGGTGGCCGCGGACGACCCGGCCGCTCATCAGCAAATGTACCCCGGGCTCGCGGGGCACGGACGCCCGCGGGTGGTGACGCGGGGCGGGCGTCACGGGCGACAGGGGAGCCGGACGTGTCGCGCGACGTCCCTGGGCCCCTGCTCCGGGGCCGATGATCCGTCGGTGGCCCGCCGGGGCACCCGGGAGCTGGGCGGTTCGGCCGGCACGCGGCTTTCCCATGCAACCGCCGTCATCCGGCGCACATCAGCCTGAATGACGTGCTGGTTCAGGCCGGAGAGCGCGGGCCGAGGGGGAGCAGGACCGTGATGCTCTTCCCCTCGCGCAGCGGGGTGATGTGGATGCGTGTGGCGAGTCGTTGGACGAGGGGCCAGCCGTAGCCGCCCACGGGGAACGTCTGCCCGTCCGGTCGGAGGCGCACGACGGGCACGGCGGGGTTGCGGTCCCGCACCGTCAGCTCCAGCCCTTCGTCGGTCACCCGTGCCGCGAAGCCGGTGACCCCGCCTCCGTGCCGGATCGCGTTGGTCACCAGCTCCGAGGTGACCAGCAGAGCATCCGTCAGCACCGCGGCCTGCGGCCGGACTTGGGGCGCTTCCCGGAAACGGTCCTCCAGCAGCCGTTCGACCCGACCGCGGGCGGCGGACGCGCCCGTCGGCACCGAGGGCCGCGAAGGCTGGTGCCGCTCGCCGGCCACGTCGCCTGACAGCATGTTCACCCCCGCGCAATTCTTCGTTCGAGAACGCCGCTTACCCAGAAGGATGCCTTCTTCACCCAGCGGCCGAAGGGTGTTCGCGCGGTGTCGTCCGTCTCGGGCGGTTCCCCGAGGCACTGCTGCCGGCCCCCGATCGCCCTCCCGGGAGTGCGGAGCGGCGCGGCCCCTGGTCGGGGACGCGCCGCTCCGGCGCCGCACGTGGGCTGTGGGGCCGTTCTCCACGGAACCGCGTCGGAGACGGGCGGACCTCACGGGCACGCGGCCTCCCGCGTTGGCGTGGATGCCGTCGAACAGCGGATCTCACGACGGGCTGACGGCGCACCTCACTGACGTACGGATCTCACTGACGTACGGACCTCACGGACCTCACGGACCTCACGGACCTCACGGACCGCACGGATCGCACGGATCGCACGGAGGCACGGACCTCTCACGGATGGAGGGTTGCCGAGCGCTGCGGCGGAACTCGCCCGGCCGGGACCCCCCGCTGCGGGACGGAGGCGATGTCGGGGACGCGGGGCGCCGCGGCCAGCAACTCCGTGAGCAGCGCGCGGCCCGCCAGCATGGCCTGTCGCAGGCTCTCGGCGTCCGCCTTCCCCGCCGCCGCCTGCCCCGAGGCGGCGCGCAGTCGGCCGGCGGCCTCGGCGTGACCGGGGAAGAGGGTGCCCAGGGCGCGCGTCCGGAGTTCGTGCGAAGCGGTGGGGAGGCCGCGCGCGGTGGCCACCGTCTCCAGCAGTTCATGGGCCCTGATGGTCGCCCCGCCGGGCGACTCCACGAACTGGCCCGAGATCACGGCCCATTGGGCCAGGTACTGCTCGGCCTCGCTCCGGCTCATCGGCTTGAGCCGCGGCGTGACGAGCCGATGACGGAAGCGCCCGGGGTGTGCGCGCCGCACGGGCCGTGCCATGGCGAGTGCGAGGATCATGACGGCCGCCACCCCGAGGATGGCCAGCGCACTGATCGACATGACTTCCTCCTCTGCGGGGATCTGTCCCAAGGGATCTGTCGGTAAGCATTCGTCTCCCTCGGTGACCATGTACTACTGAGCGTTACCGGCGTCGCTGCGGGTAAACATCCGCTCCACGAAGGGTGTTCACCGAGGCGGAGGGCTCGGTTTCGACTGCGGGGCACCCCGGAGGCGGAAGGGGTGCCCGGGAGCCACGGAGTACCCGGAGACCGCGGAGCACCCGGGGAGTCGCGGGGCGTCCGGGAAGACGTCGCGTTGCGTCCGCGTACCGCGGGCGCCCGGCCGGTACGGCCCGCCCGGGCCCTACGCCGCGCCTCGGGCCAGAGAGATCAGCACGCTCACGCGCTTCCCCCCGTGTGACTCCGGGGTGATCGTGATACTCCGCGCCAGCCTGCGGATCACGCGCCAGCCGTGCCCCCCGACGCGGAGCCTGCCGCTGTCGTCCCGGGAGGAGGCGAGCTCCGGGAGCCGGTCGCTGCGGTCGCCGACGCTCACCCGGCAGCCCTGGTCGGTCATCTCGACGTCGAAGCTCGTCAGACCGCCGCCGTGCCGGAGGGCATTGGTCACGAGCTCGGACGTCACGAGGACGGCGTCGCCGACCACGTGCGTGTCGTCGGGAGCCCCGCCGGCGGGGAGCAGCCACTCCCGCAGCAACGCCTCCACCCTGGTGCGCGCCTGTGAGGGGGTGCGCGGCAGCACGGCTTCCGGGCGGTTGGTCCCGGTCATTTCATCAGCAGACATCCTCCACCGCTCCTTGCGTACGCGACGACACGTACGTGTTCTGCGTCTGACCGGGGGTGCGTGGCGCAAACCTCGGCCGGGGCCCTGCCCGCGGCCGTCCCGAGCGCCGCCCGGCACGCTCCCGCCCCCGTCCCGTCCCGCTCGCGCGGCAACGGCGGAAGACGGCCCGCCGGTCGGCCGGGAGCAGCCGGGGCACCGGTGGAGCGGCCGCGTCGGCGCTGCGCGGTCCCACGCGGTTTCCGAGCGGGACCGCAACGCATCCGCTGTCCCTCCCCGAGCGGGACCGCAACGCATCCGCCGTCCCTCCCCGAGCGGGACCGCAGCGCATCCGCCGTCCCTCCCCGAGCGGGACCGCAACGCATCCGCCGTCCCTCCCCGAGCGGAAGCACTCCGCAGAGGGCAAGGTGACTGGGGCAGACCGGCAGGGGATCAGCAGCGGAGCGCCCGCGGGAATCGGAGGTTCGCATGAGCGGACAGGGCAACGGCCGGAACACCGAGGGCCCGCGCTGTCTCGTGACGGGTGCGACCGGCTACGTCGGCGGCCGGCTGGTGCCCGAGTTGCTGGACGCCGGGTTCCGGGTCCGCTGTATGGCCCGCTCGCCGGAGAAGCTGCGCGACCATCCATGGGCGGGGCGGGTGGAGACCGTACGGGGTGACGTCACGGACCCGGACTCGCTCGGGGAGGCGCTGCGCGGCGTCGACGTCGCCTACTACCTCGTGCACGGGCTGCGCTCCGGGCCGTCTTTCGAGGAGGCCGACCGCGAGGCGGCCAGGGCGTTCGCCGGGCGGGCGAGTGAGGCGGGCGTGGGGCGCATCGTCTACCTGGGCGGGCTGACGCCCGCGGAGGTGCCCGGCCATGAGCTCTCGCCGCATCTGCGCTCCCGCGCCGAGGTGGGCGAGATCTTCCTCCGCTCACCCGTGCCCGCGACGGTGCTGCGTGCCGCGGTGGTCATCGGCTCCGGCTCCGCCAGCTTCGAGATGCTCCGCTACCTGACCGAGCGGCTGCCCGTGATGGTCACCCCCAGCTGGGTGAGCACCCGCGTTCAGCCGATCGCCGTCCGGGACGTGCTGCGCTACCTCGTGGGGAGCGCCCGGATGCCTGCGGACGTGAACCGGCCCTTCGACATCGGCGGGCCGGACGTGATGACGTACGAGCGGATGATGCGGCGCTACGCCGAGGTGGCCGGGCTGCCGAGGCGCCTCATCCTCGGCGTGCCGATGCTGACGCCGAGGTTGTCCAGTCTGTGGATCGGCCTGGTCACGCCCGTGCCGCCGGCCCTCGCCCGGCCACTCGCCGAGTCGCTGCGCCACGAGGTGGTCTGCCGCGAGCACGACATCGCCCGCTACGTCCCCGATCCGCCCGGCACCCCCCTCGGCTTCGACCGGGCCCTGGAACTTGCGCTCCAGCGGGTGCGCGACGCGCAGGTCGCCACCCGGTGGTCCTCCGCCGCGCTGCCCGGGGCTCCGAGCGACCCGCTGCCGACGGACCCGGACTGGGCCGGGGGCAGTCTCTACACCGACCGGCGCGCGCTCGACGTCGACGCCTCGCCGCAGGCCCTGTGGCGCGTCATCGAGGGGATCGGCGGCGACAACGGCTGGTACTCCTTCCCGCTCGCCTGGGCGGTACGGGGCTGGCTCGACCGGCTCGTCGGCGGCGTGGGGCTCCGCCGAGGCCGGCGGGACGCCGCACGGCTGAGGGTCGGCGACTCGCTGGACTTCTGGCGGGTCGAGGAGATCGAACCGGGCCGGATGCTGCGGCTGCGGGCCGAGATGAGGCTGCCGGGTCTCGCGTGGCTGGAGATGCGGGCCGAACGCGGCGAGGGGGGCCGCAGCCGCTACCGGCAGCGGGCCCTGTTCCATCCGCGCGGACTGCTCGGGCACGTGTACTGGTGGAGCGTCTCCCCTTTTCACGCCGTCGTGTTCGGCGGCATGGCACGCAATATCGCCCGCGCCGCCGCGAAGGCCGGCCCCGACGGCCCCGACGGTACCGGGCCCGCGCCGGACAGCACCCCGTCGGCCCGTGTCCGCTGACCGCCGTCCTGCCGTCCTGCCCTCCTGCGGTGCGGCACGGCGGGACTTCCGTGCGGCCTCCGGGACCTGCCCGCGGCCTCCGGGACCCTCCGCCGACTCCCTGCGACCCCCGGGTACCTTCCGCCGACTCCCTGCGACCCCCGGGTACCTTCCGCCGCCTTCCGGCGACTTCGCGCGCCGCCCCGGACGCCGTGCATCCGGCAGGCGCCTTCCGGCGGAAGAACCGTACGGGAGCGTCCCGAGGCGCGTGAGCCGGTCCCCCGGGGGCCCGCCTCGGACGGCCCGTCCACACGGACGTCCCGAGGAACGCGCCGCCCCGGACGGCCGGTGCCCACGGCCACCGTCGCACCGGACCGTCTCGTCCGCGCCATCCATTCCATCCATCCCATCCGCCCCAGCCTGGAGTCCCATGAACGCCGCGGTCGTCCTGTTCACCTCCGACCTGCGCCTGCACGACCATCCGCCGTTGCGCTCCGCACTCGCGGCGGCGGACCGGGTGGTGCCGCTGTTCGTACGGGACGACCGCGTCGAGGCCGCGGGATTCGCGCCTCCCAACCGGCGCGCGTTCCTCGCCGACTGCCTCACCGACCTCCACGAAGGACTGCGCGAACGGGGCGGGAGGCTCGTCGTCCGCTCCGGTGACGTCGTCGAGGAGGTCCGTGCGGTCGCGCGGGAGGCGGACGCCGTCGAAGTGCACATGGCGGCCGGCGTCAGCGGCTACGCGCACGCACGCGAGGAGCGGCTGCGCACCGTGCTGGAGGAGGACGGCCGCACGCTGCGCGTCCACGACGCGGTCGTCACCGCCCTCGCCCCCGGGGCCGTCGTCCCGTCCGGCGGGGACCACTTCGCCGTGTTCACGCCGTACCACCGCCGCTGGTCGCAGCAGGAGATCCGGGGCGTGCTCGCGGCGCCGCGCACGGTCCTGGTGCCCGACGGGATCCGCTCCGAGCCGGTGCCCTCCCGCACGGACGCCGAGAAGGCCGGGGGAGTGTCGGAAGGACTCGCCCGCGGTGGCGAACGCGAGGCGCGCAAGCGGCTGAACGCCTGGGCACGCGGCGGTCTCTCCCGCTACGACGAGCGCCACGACGACCTGGCGGGCGACGCGACGTCCCGGCTCTCGCCCCATCTGCACTTCGGCACCCTCTCCCCGGCCGAGGCCGTCCACCGGGCCCGGGCCGCCGGCGGGCCGGGTGCCGAGGCCTTCGTACGACAGGTGTGCTGGCGCGACTTCCACCACCAGGTGCTCGCCGCACGGCAGGACGCGGCCGCCGCCGACTACCGGCCCCGGCACGACCGCTGGCGCTCCGCGAAGGAGGCCGGGGCCGACATCGAGGCATGGAGGAACGGCCGCACCGGCTACCCGGTCGTCGATGCCGCGATGCGCCAGCTCCGCCACGAGGGCTGGATGCACAACCGCGGCAGGCTGCTGGCCGCGAGTTTCCTCACCAAGACGCTGTACGTCGACTGGCGCGTCGGCGCCCGGTACTTCCTGGAGCTGCTGGTCGACGGCGACCTCGCGAACAACCAGCTCAACTGGCAGTGGGTGGCGGGCACCGGGACGGACACCAGGCCCAACCGGGTGCTCAACCCCGTCCGCCAGGCCCACCGTTACGACCCCGACGGCGCCTATGTGCGCCGCTGGGTGCCGGAACTGGAGGACGTCGGAGGATCCGCCGTCCACGAACCCTGGAAACTGCCCGGCGCCGACCGTGCCCGGCTGGACTACCCCGGTCCGATCGTGGCGCTCGGCGACGGACTGGCCCGGTTCAGGGAGGGCCGCGGCACCCGCTGACCGCACGCGCGAGCGCCACACGCGGCCGGTGCGCACCCGGCGACGCGGCGAGGGCCACCGGACCGCCGTGAAGTACCGGACTCCCGGACGGCACACCCGGACCGACCCGCACACCGGCACCGACCGCACACCCACCACACACCGAGGACGGTGACAGCGATGAAGAGGCCCCACGGGACGCACACCGACGTGATCGTCGTGGGAGCCGGCCTGGCCGGCCTCACCTGCGCCCTCGACCTGACCGCGGCGGGCCTCTCGGTGGCCGTGCTGGAGGCCTCCGACGCGGTCGGCGGCCGGATGCGCACCGACCGCTGCCGGGGCTTCCTGCTGGACCGCGGCTTCCAGGTGTTCAACACCTCCTACCCCCAGGTCAAGCGGCGGCTGCGACTGGCGGACCTGCGGCTGCGGCCCTTCACCCCCGGCGTCCTGGTGCACACACCGCAGGGCAGGATCCGGTTCTGCGATCCGACCCGCCGGCCCCGCGACGCCGCCGCCCTCGTCACCGGCCGCCGCGTCCCGGTACGCGACCTGCTGGCCCTCGGCGCCCTGACGGCCCGTGACACCCTGCTGCCACCGCGTGTGCTCAAGGGGCTCCCCGAGCACACGACGCTCACCGAGCTCTCCCGGGCCGGTGTGTCCGCGGAGGTCGTGGACGGTCTCGTGCGCCCGTTCCTCGCCGGTGTGTTCCTGGAGGACGGACTGCGCACGACCAGCAGGATGTTCCACCTGGTCTGGCGCAGCTTCGTCCGAGGCAGCATGACGCTGCCCGCCGCCGGCATCGGGGCCGTCCCCGCCCAGCTCGCCGGCGGACTGCCTGCGGGCACCGTGGAGACGGGGGCGCCGGTGTCCGCCGTCACCGACGGCGGTGTCACGCTGGCCGACGGATCGGTGCGTACCGCACCCTCCGTGGTGGTCGCCACCGACGCCGCCACCGCCTCGGCCCTCCTCCCCCGCGTGGACCCGACCCGTACCCGCACGGTGACGACGTACCACCACGCGGCGGCCGCCCCGCCGCTGAGGGAACCGACGCTGCTGCTCGACTCGGCGGGCCGCTTCCTCAACACCGCGGTGCTGTCCGAGGTGGTGCCGGGCTACGCGCCCGACGGCCGTGCGCTCGTCTCGACCTCGGTGCTCGGCGCCGACGCCCCCGGCAGCGAGGAATCGCTGCGCGACGTGCTCGCCGAGGTGTACGGGACGCAGACCGGCGGCTGGGAGCTCCTCGCGGCCCGCACCGTGCGGGGCGCCCTCCCCGCCATGGACCCGCCGTGGCCGCTGAGCCGCACCACGAGGATCGCCGACGGACTGCACGTCTGCGGCGACCACCGGGCCACGGGTTCGGTCCAGGGCGCCATGGCCTCCGGGACCCGCGCGGCCCGGGAGGTACTGGCCGGGCGGGCACGGTGAACGGCCGCCCGGACCACGACGGCGGCCCGTCCGCCGCGGCGGTGGGCCGCGCCCCGCGCCGTACCATGGGCCTGGTGAAGGCCGACAGCGGCCCGCAGGGCCCGGCAGAGGACGGTGTCACCGCCGCGCTCAGCACCGGCGCGGTCGCCCGCAGGCTCGGTGTCGCGCCCACGACCCTCCGGTCCTGGGAACGGCGCTACGCGATCGGCCCCGCCACGCGCGAGGACGGCAGGCACCGCCGCTGGACGCCCGAGGACATCGCCCGGCTCGAGGAGATGTGCCGGCTCACCGCCCAGGGCGTCCCGCCCGCCGAGGCCGCGCGCGCGGCGATGAGCACCCCCGCGACGACGCTGCGCCGCGGACCGGCCGCGCCGACCGGGCAGCACAACGCCCCCGCCTCGCACACGCCGGGCGGACCCAACGCCCTGCCCCTCGGGGACGTACGGCAGGAATGCCGGGGGCTGGCCCGCGCCGCCGTGCGTCTCGACGCCCCGGCCGTCGACGCCCTGCTGGACGCCGTGCTCGCCGAGCACGGTCTCGTCGTCGCCTGGGAGGAGGTCATCGCCCCGACCCTGCACGCCGTGGGGCGCAAATGGGCGACGTCCGGCGAGCGTTACGTCGAGGTCGAACATCTGCTGTCCTGGCACGTGTCGTCCGCGCTGCGCCGGGTACGAGCCGCGGCGGAACGGCCCGACGCGCCGCCCGTGCTGCTCGCCTGCGTACCCGGCGAGCAGCACAGCCTTCCCGTCGAGGCGCTGGCCGCGGCGCTGGGGGAACGTGGTCTGCCCGCCCGGATGTTCGGGCCCGCACTGCCCGCGGACGCGCTCCACGAGGCCGTACGCCGTCTGGGCCCGGCCGCCGTGGTGCTCTGGGCCCAGTCCCGGTCGACCGCCGACCGGTCGCTGGTGCGGATCGTCTCCGGCATCCACTGGGGCGTGAAGGGCGCGCGGAAGCGTACTTCCGTGCTCCTCGCCGGACCCGGCTGGGCGGGCGGCGCGTACCCGGGGTCCCTGCGGCTGCACGGCCTGGGTTCCGCGGTGGACGTCGTCGAGGCACTGCTCCCACGCTGACAGGAGCGTCCATGTCCGGTCGTGCACAACGCCCCCGCCCGCCCGGTAGGCCCCGTGCGCACCTGCTCTTCGGGGCCCGGCTCGGCCCCCGCTTCACCGGGCCCGGAGTGGACGGACCCGACGAGGACGGGCCGATCGTCGTGATCGAGTCCCGTGCCGCGTTCCGCCGGCGGAGTTTCCACCGCGCCGAGGCCCACCTCGTGCTCTCGGCCATGTGCCACCGCGCCGCCGCACTCGGCGACCGGGTCCGGTACGTGAAAGCCGACACCTACCGGGAAGGGCTGGCCCGCGCCGCGGGGAGGAGCCGTACGACGGCCCGCCACCCGACCTCGCACGCGGCAGCCCGGTTCGTCGCCGGGCTGCCGGACGTCGACGTGCTGCCCGCGGGGCTTCCTCGTGCCCCGCGAGGAGTTCGCCGCCTGGGCGGCCGAACGGCGGAGCGAGAGCCTGCGGCTTTGGAGCAGGAGCGTCGGCGCGGGCGGTCGGCGCCCTGAGCCGCCGCGGGCCGGGACCGTGGCGCCGCCCGGTACGGGTGGTGGGCCGGACGGCGGGGTGGGCGGCCGCGAGGCCGCGTCCGGGTGGTGGAGACGGCCGGTGTCCGGTGCCGCCCGGCACCGGATCGTGAGCGCCTGGCCGCCGACGCGGGCGAGGGGACGTGGGACGGCCCCGGCGCACGGCGAATGAGGCAATCGGGCGGAAGCGGGCTCCCGTCCGCCCGTGTGCTGCCGTGGATCGCGCCTGGGCGTGGTCGACTGGTCGGCATCGGCCTCCCCGCCGCGCGCCGTGCCGGGCGCATCCGAACGCCGCCCCTCCGCGGAAGGACGAGTGACAGCAACCGACCGACGCGGAGGATCGCATGCACCGACCGGGGCCACACACACCGACCCCGACCGGGCCGAACCCCGGGACGGCCCCGTACCCGGGGACGGTTCCGAACCGTGAGACGGCCCCGACCTGTGGGACGGACGGGCCCTCCTGCGGGGCGGGGGGCGCCGACGTACCCGCCGCTGTGGACGCCGACGTACCCGCTGCGGTGGGACGGGAGCTGGACCTCCTGCTGAGGGAACGGGTGGCGGGCGCCGCCGTACTCGACGGCGACTTCGCGGCGGACGTGGCCGCGCCCGTGGCACGGTTCACCCTGGACGGGGGCAGGCGGATGCGCTCCCGTTTCCTGTGGTGGGCGATGCGGGCCTGCGGCGGAGCGGCGCCGGAGACGCCCGCGGCGCTCCGCACGGCCGCGGCGCTGGAGCTGATCCAGACCTGCGCGCTCGTCCACGACGACGTGATGGACGGCTCGCCGCGCCGCCGGGGCGGGCCCTCGTTCCACGCCCGGCTGGCCGCCCGGTACCCCTCCGCCGTGTCACCGGCCACCGCGGCGGCCCCGTTCGCGTCCTCCGCGGCGGTCCTGGCCGGCGACCTCGCCCTCGCCTGGGCCGACGACATCGTCGCCGGGACGGACTTCGGCGGCGACGCCGTCCGCAACGGCGTGCTGGAGAACTGGCGGGCCATGCGCACCGAGATGGTCGCGGGCCAGTACCTGGACCTCCACGGGCAGGCGACCGGTTCCCGATCCGCGGCCCGGGCGATCCTCACCGCCTGCCTCAAGACCGCTCTGTACTCGGTGGCCAGGCCGCTCTCCCTCGGTGCGGCGGTCGCGGGTGCCGACCCGCGGACGGTCCTCGACCTGTGCGCGGCGGGCCGGTACGCCGGTACCGCCTTCCAGCTCCGCGACGACATCGAGGGCGTCTTCGGCGACCCCCTCCTCACCGGCAAACCGTCGGGTGACGACATACGCTCCGGGAAGCCCACGTATCTCGTCGCGGTCGCCCGGGCCCGGGCCGGGTCCCGCCGGGACCGCGCGGCACTGGCCGTCCTCGAAGGTGCCTTCGGCAATGCGGATCTGACGGAGGACCGGCTGCTGCGGGTACGTGAGGTCCTCACGGACACCGGTGCCCTGGAGGCCGTGGAGAAGCGGATCGGGCGGCTGCTCGCGGCCGGTGAACGCCGGCTCGCCGCGGCCGCCCTGGAGCCGGCCCCGGCACGTCGGCTGCGGGCACTGCTGGCCGCGGCGGCCGCCCCCACCGGTTCCACGGCCGGTCCGGTGCCCGCCGTACCGCCGAGTTCGGCGGCGCAAGCGCCGCCCGCCGGGCGGCCTGTCCCCGCGGCCGGGGCCACGTCCGAGGCATCCGCCGCACAGGTGATCCCGGCCGCGGACGACGGCGTGACGCCTGACGCGGCGGTGTCCGCCGCGTCCGCCGGGCCGGGGCCGTGCGGAGCGTCCGTGCCCGCCCGTCCGGCGCCGTCGGCCGCAGCCGTGGGGCCGCCCGTGGAAGCTCCCGCCACGTCTGCGGCCGACGGGCCGGTGCGCTCGGCCGCGGACGCTCCCGCGACGCCGACGGCCGCCGCGCCGGGGCCCGTTCCCGCCACCCCCGCCGCCGCGCCCGCGAACCCCGTGACCCATCCGCACCCGGCCGCCCGGCGTGTCCGACCGGGCGGTGGACCGGCCGCGCGGCGCCCGTGGGTTGCGACAGCGGACAGGAGCAGCCGATGAGGACCGTCAGGGGCCGCACCGACCACGTCGTGGTGGTGGGAGCCGGGCTCGCGGGCCTGTCCGCCGCCCTGCACCTCCTCGGCGCGGGCCGCAGCGTCACCGTCGTCGAGCGCGACCTCCTGCCCGGGGGCCGGGCGGGCCGGATCGAGCAGGGCGGCTACCGCTTCGACACGGGACCGACCGTCGTCACCATGCCCGGTCTCCTCGCCGACGCCTTCGCGGCGGTCGGCGACACGCTGGAGGAGAGGCTGGAACTCGTCCCGCTGCACCCGGCGTACCGGGCGGCGTTCGCCGACGGAAGCGTCCTGGACGTGCACACCCGGCCCGAGGCCATGGAGGCGGAGATCGAGCGCTTCGCCGGCGCGCGCGAGGCGGTCGGCTACCGGCGTCTGCGCGGCTGGCTGGAGAGGTTGTACCGGGTGCAGATGGGCCGGTTCATCGACGCCAACTTCGACTCGCCGCTGCAACTGCTCACGCCCGACCTCGCCCGTCTCGCCGCACTCGGCGGCTTCGGCCGGCTCGACGCCAGGGTGGGGCGCTTCCTCCGTGACGAACGGCTGCGCCGGGTCTTCTCGTTCCAGTCCCTCTACGCCGGAGTCGCCCCGTCCCGGGCCCTCGCCGCCTACGCGGTCATCGCCTACATGGACACGGTCGCCGGGGTCCACTTCCCGAGGGGCGGAGTGCACGCCGTGCCCAGCGCCATGGCCGGTGCCGCGGCCGACGCGGGCGCGGCCCTCCTGTACGGGCGGACGGTCACGCGGCTGGAGCGCACCGGCGAACGCATCACCGCCGTGGTGACCGACCGGGAGCGGCTGCCCTGTGACGCCGTCGTGCTCACCCCCGACCTGCCGGCCACCTACCGGCTCCTCGGCCGCGAGCCCCGGCGGCCCCTCAAGCTGCGCCACTCGCCGTCCGCGGTCGTCCTGCACGCGGGCACCGACCGCACCTGGCCCGGCCTGGCGCACCACACCATCTCGTTCGGCGCCGCCTGGAAGAGCACGTTCCGCGAACTGACGCGCACCGGGCACCTGATGACGGACCCGTCCCTCCTCATCACCCGGCCCACCGCCACCGACCCGGACCTGGCACCGCCCGGCCGGCACGTCCACTACATCCTGGCCCCCTGTCCCAACACCGAGGTCGGCCCCGGCGCGGCGCAGTGGCAGGATCTGGCCCCCCGCTACCGGGCCGGTCTTCTCGCCGAGCTCGAACGCCGCGGCCTCACCGGTATCGACGCGGCCGTCGAGGAGGAGTGCCTGGTCACGCCCGCCGACTGGACCCGTCAGGGCCACGCCGCGGGCACCCCGTTCTCCGTCGCGCACACCTTCGCCCAGACCGGACCGTTCCGGCCGCGCAACCTCGTGAACGGCACCGAGAACGCCGTCGTCGCGGGCTGCGGCACCACGCCAGGAGTCGGCGTTCCCACCGTGCTGATCTCGGGGAAGCTCGCCGCCGCCCGCATCACGGGTGCGCACCGGGCCGCGAAGGGACCGCACCCTACCGCCGGCGCGGCGCACCGTCCGCCCGCTTCCGCGAACGGCCGTGGGGGCACCGGTACGGCCCGGCCCGGCAGGGCCCCGGCCGACACCCTCCGCACTCCGAAAGGCGGTACCGCATGACGCGCCGGGAACTCGACGCCGCCGGGATCACCGACCCCGATCTGCGCGCCGCCTACACCGACTGCCGCCGGCTCAACGCCCGCCACGGCCGGACGTACTTCCTCGCCACCCGGCTGCTGCCCGTCGAACGCCGCCCCGCCGTCCACGCGTTGTACGGTTTCGCCCGCTGGGCCGACGACATCGTGGACGACCTCGACAGCGGCGCCACCACCGCCGAGCGCGCGGCCGCGCTGCGACGGCTGTCGGAGCGCCTCGACTCCGGGCTGCGCGTCGGCCGCAGCCCGGAGCCCGTCGTCCACGCGCTCGCGCACACCGCCCGCCGCTACGGCATCGACCACCGCCACTTCACCGACTTCCTCGCGTCGATGCGCAGCGACCTGGAGGTGACGGACTACGCCGACTACGGCGAACTGCACCGCTACATGCACGGTTCCGCCGCCGTGATCGGACTGCAGATGCTGCCCGTCCTCGGCACAGTCGTCCCCCGAGAGGAGGCGGCTCCGCACGCCGCCGCCCTCGGAGTCGCCTTCCAGCTGACCAACTTCCTGCGCGACGTCGGCGAGGACCTGGACCGCGGACGCGTCTACCTCCCCGCCGATCTGCTCGCCGCGCACGGCGTGGACCGGAACCTGCTGCTCTGGAGCCGTGCCACGGGCCGGCGCGACCCCCGCATCACCGGGGCCCTCAGGGCCGCTGCCGCGCTCACCCGGAGCGTGTACCGGGAGGCGGCACCGGGACTACCCATGCTGGACCCGGTGTCCAGGCCCTGCATCCGCACCGCGTTCGTCCTGTACGGCGGCATCCTGAAGGCCGTCGCCGACGACGGGTACGCGTGCGTGCACCGCCGCGCCGTCGTCGCTCCGGCCCGCCGGGCGGCGGTCGCCCTCGACGGTCTCACCCGGGTGGCGGCCGCCCGTCTCGCCGCATCGCGCCGTCCGGCGGAGCCGGTCCGGCCCCGACGGGCGGACCGGCACGAGGCGTTCGCACCGACCGTGGAGGAGACGGCCGTATGACGCGCCCCACCGCGCCCGGCACCGGCCCGCGCCGCGGCCGCCTGCCCCTGCGGCTGCGCCGCCCCGCCACCGTGTGGGAGCGCCAGCGGCCCACCTGGCGGGACGCCCGCCCGGCACTGATCGACAGCGCGCTCAAGCGCGCGCTCGCCCGTCCGTCGGGGAACTGGTACGTCCTCGGCGACGCCCGCGCCGTCCGGCCGGGCGCCCCCTTCGGCCGGACCGTCGCCGGGGTCGAAGTCGTCGCCTGGAGGGACCCCGGCGGACGCCTGGTCGCCGGACCCGGCGCATGCCCTCACCTGGGAGCGCCCCTGCGCGACAGCCGTGTCCGGTGCGGAACACTCATCTGCCACTGGCACGGACTCGCCCTGGACGGCGGGCCGTTCGCGGGCTGGGAGCCGTTCCCGGCGTACGACGACGGTGTGCTCGCATGGGTCCGGCTGGACGAGGCCGGCGGCGAGGAGCCGCTGGAACGGCCGGTGCTGCCGGCACGGCCGCGGCCGGCGGCGTCGGTGGCAGCCGTGTACACCGGTGCGGGAGTCTGCGAGCCGGAGGACGTGGTGGCGAACCGCCTCGACCCCTGGCACGGCTCCTGGTTCCATCCGTACTCGTTCGTCGACCTCGCGGTGGTCGACGCCCCGGGCCCCGGCACTTGCACCGGTGGGGGCCCCGGCACGGCGGACGAGGGCGACGCGTTCACGGTCGAGGTGTCGTTCAAGGTGGCGGGACGGGTCGTCGTCCCGGTCACGGCGGTGTTCACGGCACCCGAACCCCGAACGGTGGTCATGCACATCATCGGCGGCGAGGGGGAGGGCTCCGTCGTCGAGACCCATGCCACGCCGCTCGGAACCGACCGCCTCGGCAGGCCGCGCACCGCGGTCGTCGAGGCGGTGGTCGCCGTCTCCGGCCGCCCGGGCTTCGCCGCGGCCCGCGCCGCCGCCCCCGCCCTGCGTCCGCTGATGCGGGCCGCGGCGGCCCGCCTCTGGCGCGACGACCTCGCCTACGCGGAACGCCGCTGGCACCTGCGCAGCACGGGCCGTTTCCCGGGCTGACGGCGGGTGGGGCGGCGCTCTTCCGGGCGGCCGTCAGTGCGCTCGCGTCGCCCCGTGGGCGAGGGCGGGGGCGACGTTGACGGTCGGCCGGTGCCCTACCCGTCCGCCGGTGAAAGCCCGCCGGTGCCGGTGCCGGTGCCGGTGCCGGTACCGGCACCGGGACCGGTGGCAGAGCGGTGCCGGTCAGCCTGTGACGGCGACGGCGACGGCGACGGCGACGGCGACGGTGACGGCGACGGTGACGGTGACGGCGACGGTGACGGTGACGGTGACGGCGACGGTGACGGTGACGGTGACGGCGACCGTGACGGCGAGACGATGACCGTGACCGTGACGGCCGGTCGGTGGCCGCGCCCTTCGGTCAGTGACGCCGGTACGAAGGCGGTTCCTCGGCACTCCCCGGTCGTCCCCCGTGCGAGTTCCGGCGTCCTCACCGGGCCCCCAGCCTCACCAGGGCCCGCAGCAGCGCCGAGCGGCCCCTGGCGGGGACCGTGCGCAGCGGGTGGCCGCGCACGCCCCAGCGGGCGAGCAGGGCGTTGGCCGCCTGGAAGCCGCTCGTGGCCGCGCGTTCCATGAGGGCGACCGGCAGGTTCGTGCGGACCAGGTCCCCGGCCACCATCAGGGCCGGGTCGGGGGTGCGGACGGTCGGCCGCGCCCCATGGCCGCCGACGGCGAACAGCGGGCAGTCGTCGCGCCATTCGTGCCGTTCGTCGACCACCCCGGCGCCGCGGGTCTCCGGGTAGACGCGGTGCAGCTGCTCCAGCAGCCGGTCCCGTACGGCCGCCCGGCCCGTGTCGGTGCGTGCCGCGTAGGCGTGCAACTCCACCACGGAGCCGCCCGTCCGCAGCGCCCACCGGTGCGCCTCCCCCTCCCAGCGGTCGAGGACGCTGATGTTGTCCAGGTCGCCGTAGCCGCTCGTACCGAGGAATCCGGGCCGGTCCGCGGCCACGGGCCGGTCCAGCCAGAACCGGGACACCAGGAAGGGGGGCGCGGTGCGCAGCGCCGCGACGCCCGCCCGCCACTGCGCGCTGCCCAGCCCGGGCGACGCCGCGACCACCTGCCGCAGGCCCGCCGTGTCCGGCGCGAGCACCACCGCGTCGTGCGTGGTCGTGCCGCCCGCCGCGGTGACCGTGAGCCGTCCGTCGCGCGCGGGTTCGACCGAGTCGACCGGCGTCGCCGTACGGATCGTGGCTCCGCGGCGGTGCAGATACTCCGCCAGTGGTTCCCACAACGCCTGCGGGAAGGGCTCCCGGGGGACGTCGAACAGCAGCCCCTCACTGGAGCCGAGGAAGTAGATGTGGAACATCAGCGCCAGTTCCGCCGCCGACAGCTCCCGCGGATCGGCGAAGAAGCTGCGCGAGAAGACCTCGAACGCGAGGTGCTGCGCGGCCTCGGGGAAGCGGATCCGGGCGAGGAAGTCCGCCGCGCTCACGGTGTCGAGCGACTCGTAGATCCGGGGCACGCGCACGTCCAGCAGCGGCAGCGCGGCGCCGGGGTCCATCCGCAGGAGGCCGCGCCAGCCGAATGACGGGCTCTGCGCGACGAAGCCCAGCGCACTGAGCGGGGGAGTGCGCGGCACGCGCGCGAAGCTGTCGAGCATGCCGCCGCTGTGCCGCAGCGGATAGTCGGGCAGCGGGGTGAGCGAGTGCAGTCCCGGGTCCGTCCGGCGCAACAGCGCGCGCAGGTTGTAGTACTGCCGGAAGAAGGCGTGGAAGCCCCGGCTCATCGTGGCGACGGAACCGTCGGCCAGTTCGACGGGCCAGCCGGCGAGCCTGCCGCCGAGCCCGTAGTCGCGTTCGTAGAGCGTGACGGCGACACCGCGCTCCGCCAGGGCCGTGGCAGCCGCGAGACCGGCGATGCCGCCGCCCACGATCCCGGCGTGCGGAGCGGATCCGTCCACCCGTGCCCGGCCGGGCCGGGCGGGCAGTACGCGCGAGTGCCGGTCCCGGCCGCGGGCGACGGCGTCCTCGCCCGTCCCGTCGGCGCCGTCGGCGCCCGCGTGGGCCCGGCCGTCCGCGCCGCCGTCCGCACGCCCCGGCCCTGCGCCAGTGTGTCTGCTCCCGCCGTTCACGCGCCCTCGCCCTCCGCGGCAGGCACCCGCGCCACGAACGTGTGCGTGATGCCCGTGTGCCACCCGGGCATCGGAAGGATCCGTACCCGCGCGAACCCCGCCCGCTCCATCCGCGCCGCGAACGCGTCCGCCGTGTCGAACCGGACGACGCTGCGCCACAGATGCTCGTACAGCGAACCGTCCCCCGAGCACCGGGCGACGGGCAGCACCAGCCCCCGGCACACGGCCGTCCACAGCGCGCGGTGCGCCGGCCGTCCGCTGAGCGTGTACTCGTGGACGGCGAGGCGCCCGCCCGGTGCCAGGAGACCGCGCACCCGGGCGAGTACCTCGTCCGGGTCGGAGACGTTGCGGAACAGATAGGCCGCGAGGACGGCGTCGAAGGGCCCCGTCACTCCGGCCCCGCCCAGCCCCTCGGCTGCGGCGTGCACGAACGAGACGCTCCGGGGCCACGACTTGCGCCGGGCCCGGGTCAGCATCCCCTCCGACGCGTCCACCGCAGTGATCTCCGCGTACGGGGCGGCCGAGAGCAGCGCCGCGGTCGACGCCCCCGTCCCGCAGCCCAGGTCCAGCACCCGCATCCCCACGCCCCCGCCCGGCAGTCCGAGCCGCCGGGCGGAGCGCCGGAGCTGGCGGTGGTAGCCGGGATTGGCCGCGACCATACGGTCGTAGGAGCGGGCGGCGTGGTCGAACGCCGCCGACAGGTCGGCGTCGTGCAGCAGGGACATCGGCAACTCCTCGGACGGCGGAAGGGGACGGGGAACGGGCAACGGCAACGGGCCTAGTGGTCGGGCTGTCGGGGCCCGGGGGACCCCGCGGGCCCCGCGGACCCGCCGGGCGCGTGGGCGCGGCGGGGGAGCACGGGCAGTTCGAGCACGGTCCTGAGCATCGGCCGTACGGGGGTGCGCAACCCGATCAGGACGTCCTCCCACCAGCGGGTGCCGCCGTCGAGGAAGCGCAGCAGGCGGTGCGCCGGCACCTCGCGGAAGAGCCCGGTGAAGAACGCCGCGCCGTCCACCCGCCCGGTGTCCAGGGCGCGCAGCAGCACCGCGTCCATGAACCGGGAGCGCGGGGAGTGCGGCGCGGGGACCAGCGGGGTGCGGCCTCGGGCCAGCGCGTCCGCGACGGCCCGGGTGTGGCGCTGCGCCGCGGCGAAGGTGTAGCCGGTCGAGGGCCGGGTCGCGCCGCCCGCCGCGCCGATGGGGAACACGGACCTGCCCGCCCTGCGGGGGAGGCGCGCGTCGGTCATGGGGATCACGCCCTGCTCGGCGGCGGTGACGCGGAACGGGCCGAGGCCCAGCACGTCCTCGGCGTAGTGGCGCAGGGCCCGTTCGTACGCGGCGGTGCCGAGGACGGCCGGGGAGAACTCCGTGTACTCCACCAGGGCCTCCCGCGGGCCGAGCGGCAGCACGTAGCCGAACGCCAGGCCCCGGCCGGGCTGAGGTGTGCGGAAGTCCATGAGGTCGGCGACGCCGTCGTCGAACCGCGGGCGGGCGGTGCGGACGAACCAGCCGCGGAAGTGCTGGAGCAGCGTCGTTCGGGCGGCACCCGGCCGCGGCGGCCGCGAGTCGAACGCCCAGCGGGCCCGGAGCCGGAACTCCGCGCCGGTGCCGTCCCGTCCGCGGACCTCGGCGCCGCCGCCGGGCAGATCCCGTACCCGGTGGACGACGGCCTCGTACCGCAGGCAGCCGGACCGGGAGAGCAGGGTGCCGGTGCGCTCCTCGAAGTGCGTGGAGCGGATCATCTTGTAACGCAGCGGCGCGGGCCGGACGGTCACCGCCGTACCGTCCGGGGCGGTGACCCGCAGGCGGTCCCAGCTCGCCGCGAGGACGTCGTCGTACTCGCCGCCGGCCTCCTCCCAGAAGCACCAGGTGCGCGGTGGCGGGCGCAGCGGCCCGGCCGGGGCGTCGACCAGCGCGACGGACAGCCGCGGACCGGCTCCCGCCTGCGGTGCGGTGATCCGGTGGGCCAGGGACAGACCCGCCGCACCCGCACCGACGATGACGACGTCCACGTCGTGCACGGTGGTCCTCCCGCGGTGGTGACGGCACGGCGGCGGCCCTCCCGGGTGGGAAGGCCATGCCGTCGATGCTTCCGCGAAAGGGCCGCCGGCGGATGCAGTCACCGGGTGCGTGTCGCGCACCGCGGGACGCGAGCACGCCTCACGCCGTCGTCGCGAGCGAGCGGCGAAGAGTCAGCAGTGCGCGGCGCATGTGGCTCTTGACCGTGCCGAGGGGGAGTCCGGTCCGCTCGGCGATCTGGGTCTGGGTGAGGTCGGCGTAGAACGCGAGCCGTACGACGTGCTGCTGGGCGGAGGGCAGATCCTGCAGGGCGCGCAGCACGAGCACCCGGTCGACCACCTGCTCGGGACCGGCACCGGTGGCGGGCCCGGGCGCGGGAGCGAGGAACGCACCGGCGGCGGCGACGAGTTCGGCGCGCCGGCTGCGGGCGGCGAGGGCGTCCGCGACCTTGTGGCGGGTGATGCCGACCAGCCAGCCCGCGAGTCCGCCCCGTCCCGGCCGGTAGCCGTGGCGTCCGCGCCAGGCCGCGAGGAAGACCTGCTGCGTCACGTCCTCCGCCTCGCGCTCGTCCCCCAGGGTCCGCCGGGCGAGGGTGTACACGAGGGAGCCCCAGCGGCGGTAGACGACCTCGAGCGACCCCTCCTCGCCGGCGACGAACCCGGCCGCCAGCGCGGCGTCGTCGCGGGGGCCGCCCGGGGCGGTTCCGCTGCCGGTTCCGGGGGCCGGACGGGGGCCGCGGGCCACGGGCGCCCGGCCGGGGACGGCGGTTCCGGGCGACGGGTGGGGTACGTCGGCTCCCGGTGCCGGGCGGGAGGCACCCGGCCCGGGAACCGCGGAAAGGCGGTGGGGCCTTGCGGATCCGACAAGGACCATGATCTCGGCTCCTCGTGCCGGGCCGTCAGGCCCGGCGCTGGTTCCGGGCACGGGCCCGTTCGCGGGGACCGGGCCTGCCGTGCCTGGGCGCTTCCGTGCGCCGCAGCACCGTCAGACTCGTCACCGCGCCGGAGCCCCACAACTTGCAACGTTTCTGCGTCGCAATTGTTCGAGGGCGGCGCCTCCGGGCATCGTCCGGTCCGTCCGGCGCGCTCGTCCGTCCGGCGCGCTCGTCCGCCCGGCCTGACCGTCCGCATCCGGACGCCGTCCTCCGCGGGAACGGGGTGTGGGGTCCTCCGGGGGCCCGCCCCGAGCCGAGACGACAGGACATCCGAGATGACAGGACGCGTCGATATCGCAGGACGTCCCATGCCGGGACGCCGTGGAACCCGCAGCGGGGGCCCGCATGGCGGCGAGTGCGGGGAGCGCGCACCGGTCGCCGTACGTCCGCCCCGCGGCCCGCGCGCACGGCGACCGGTAGCCGGTGACCGGTGACGGGGCATCTGGATCCGGTGGACCTGGCCGAGCTCGCCCTGGCGGGCGGCGTGCTCGAAGAGGCGGCTCCGCGGGTGCGGAAGCACCTGCGGACGTGCGCTGGCTGTCGCGGGGAACTCGACTCGCTGCGCCGCCTCGTCCGGGCCGTCCGCTCGGCGACACCTTCGGACCTGGTCGGGCCGCCGCCGCCGGGGGTGTGGGCCCGCCTCGCACGCGAGACGGGCGAAGGGGGGCTTCGGGCGCCGGGGGACGGACGGCCTCCCGCGCCGGAGGCCGGCGGGCCCGTTCGCGGGGACCGGGCCCGCACCGGCCGTGCCGCACTCCGGATCGCCGCCGCCGTGCTCGCGGTGGCCGCGGGGGGAGGTGCCGCCGCGTGGCGCCGCCGCCGGCGAGCGGCGCGAGCCGCCGGCCGGCGATGAGACAAGACCCACTCCGTTCCCGGGCATGAACCGCGCGGAGCCGAGGCGCGGATCGCCCGCGAGGCGTGACCTCCGCCACGATTCCGGAATCCCCGCGTCCGTTCGTCCCGGGGTGAATCCGGGTGCGGCCCGCCGCCGGACCGCAGGCCACGACCGGTGCGGAGCCTCCGCGCGGCCGCGGTTCACTCCGGGCCGCACGGCCCGGGGTGCCGCCCGCCACCGTCGCCGTGCGAGGGCGATCGAGCAAGATCCACGTGCCGTTTGACCTGATCGGGGCGGTACGGTCGAGCAGGAGCCGCGCGAGTGCAATTATTCGCGAGCGGCAAGTATTCTGCTTGCGCCCCACGGCTCGCGTGCGGCCGAGGGTATGGGGAGGTCGGCTGTGAGGAGCCCTGTCGGAGGGCAAGGCCAGGAGGTGCCGGGGCCGAGGGCGTCGGTCCCGCAGGTGCCTCTGGCCCGCGTGTCACCGGCCGGCCTCGCGGCCGACGGCGACTCCTTCCTCACGATCCTGCTCGTCGAGGACGACGACGGCGACGCGCTCCTCGTGGAGGAGACCCTCCGCGACAGCGGTCTCGCCGTCCGGCTCACCCGCGCCCGCTCCATGGCCGAGGCGCGGAGGGAGCTGAGTGGCGAGCACGGCCCTCCCGCCCAGTGCGTGCTGCTCGATCTGCACCTGCCCGACGCCCAGGGACTGGACGTCGTCGGCCAGGTGCTGGCCGAGGCGCCCCGCGCCGCGGTGGTCGTGCTGACCGGGCTGGCCGAGGAGGGCGTGGGTCTCTCCGCCGTCGCGGCGGGCGCCCAGGACTACCTGATCAAGGGCGTCTTCGAGCCCACCGTGCTGGCGCGATCGGTCAGATACGCGGTGCAGCGCCGCCAGATCGAGCAGGCGGCGATGGCCCTGGAGGCCAGCCGTATGCGCGCCCAGGAGAACGCCCGGCTCGAACGGGGACTGCTGCCCTCGCCGCTCCTGCACGGCGCCGGGGTGCAGGTCGTGTCCCGGTACGAACCGAGCAGGTCCCTCGGTCTGCTCAGCGGTGACTTCTACGACGTCGTGGAGACCCCGGACGGCACGGTCCACGCCGTCATCGGCGATGTCTCCGGACACGGCCCCGACGAGGCCGCGCTCGGCGTGTGCCTCAGAGTCGCCTGGCGCTCCTTCACCCTCGCCGGTGTCACCGGCACCGGTGTGTGCGAACTCATGCAGAAGGTCCTGGTGGCCGAGCGGACCGGCGCCGAGATCTTCGCCACGGTCACGACCGTGGAACTGCCCCCGGGCCTCACGAAGGCCAAGGTCGTCCGCGCCGGTCACCCGCCGCTGCTGCTGCGGCGACCGGGGGGAGTGCGGCTCGTGGAGACCGCCGTCGGGCCGGCGCTCGGCCTGCTCCCCGACGGCCGCTGCCACTGGCGGGAGGACCATCTGGACCTGCCCGCCGCGGGGGGCCTGGCCCTGTTCACCGACGGACTCTTCGAGGGGCGTGTCAGCTCCGACGGGGGGCGGCTCGGTGAGGACGGCCTGCTCGCGCTCGCCGACCGCTACGCCGGCCGGCCCGCCGAGGAGTTCGTCACCGCGGTGATCGCGGAGACGCGCGCCCTCTCGGCCGACCACGGCGGCCACAGCGACGACGTCGCCCTCCTCCACCTCGAATGGAACCAGCAGAAGTGACCAGTCGCGAAGAACCGCTGACGCCCACCGGCGCACCACCCGCTCGGGACCGGCGCACCGCGCTCACCGTCCCGATGTGGCTGGGGATCGTCCTGGCCGCCATCCTCGTCGTGGTGACGGGCTTCGCCGTGGTGGGGGCGCAGTTGCTCTCCCGGACGGCCGCCGAGTCCGACGACCTCGTCGACCGCATCCAGCCGGCCCGGGTGGACGCGTACCGGATGCAGAAGGCGCTCATCGACCAGGAGACCGGGGTGCGCGGCTTCGTCCTCAGCCGGGACACCCGCTGGCTGGAGCCCTACACCCAGGGGCAGAGGGACGAGGAGTCCGCCGAGCGGGCCCTGCGCGAGGCGCTCGCCGGCGACCCCGCCCTGCTCTCCGTCGTGTCGGCGACGGAGGAGGCGGCCGAGGCCTGGCGGACCGGCCACGCCGGGCCGCTCGTGGAACGGGCCCGCCAGGGCACTCTGCCCGCGTCCGCTACGACGGAACTCCAGCGGAGCAAGGTCGCCTTCGACCGGCTCCGTGAGCGGTTCGACGAGCTGAACGAGACCCTGACCGCGGAACGGACCACCGCCAGGGCGGAGATGCACCGTACCCGCACCGGCCACAACTGGGTCCTCGCCGGGATGCTGGCGGCGTTCGTCGCGTTCGTCGCGGTGCTGGTGGTCGTGCTCCACCGGGCCGTCGGACGGCCGCTGGACGGGCTGCGCACGGCGGCCCAGCGGGTCGCCGACGGCGACTTCGAGCACAGCATCGAGCCCGGCGGGCCGGCGGAGACCCGGCACCTCGCCGTCGCCGTCGAGGCGATGCGCGTCCGCGTCCTCGACGCCCTGAGGGCCTCGCAGCAGCGTGAGGAACTGCTCGCCCAGCGCACGGCCGTCCTCGACGAACAGACGGTGGAACTGCGCCGCTCCAACGCCGAGCTGGAGCAGTTCGCCTACGTCGCCTCGCACGACCTGCAGGAGCCGCTCCGGAAGGTGGCCTCGTTCTGCCAGCTCCTCGAGAAGCGGTACGGGGACCAGCTCGACGACCGGGCCAAGCAGTACATCGACTTCGCCGTCGACGGCGCCAAGCGCATGCAGGTCCTGATCAACGATCTGCTGGCCTACTCCCGGGTGGGGCGGCTCAACGACGTCAGCGAGACCGTCGGAATGGACTCCGCGCTGGAAGGGGCGCTGGCCAACCTCGGCACGGCCGTGGAGGAGGCGGGTGCCGTCGTCGAGCGCCCGGACGACCTCCACTCCACGACCGGCGATCCGACGCTGCTGACGATGCTGTGGCAGAACCTGATCGGCAACGCGGTGAAGTTCCGGACCCCCGGCCTCCCGCCGCTCGTCCGCGTCACCGTCGAGGCGGAGAACGACGGCGAGGTCCCGGCCTGGCACTACCGTGTCGACGACAACGGCATCGGCATCCCGGAGGAGTTCGCGGAAAAGGTCTTCGTGATCTTCCAGCGGCTCCACGGCCGGGACGCCTACACCGGTACGGGCATAGGCCTGGCCCTCTGCAAGAAGATCGTGGAGCACCACGGCGGCCGGATCTGGATCGACACCGACCAGTCCGAGGGGGCGCGGATCCACTTCACCCTGCCGGCCGTCCCCGCAGAGAAACCTCCCGCGGAGACGGAGTCCACGGGCGCGGCACCGCAGCACCCCGCAGCGGACCCGGCCCGTGACGGCCACGCGCCCCTCACCACTGGAGATAACGTATGAGCGCCACCAAGCCGATCGAGGTCCTGCTCGTCGAGGACGACCCGGGCGACGAACTGATGACCCGCGAGGCGTTCGAGGACAACAAGATCGGCAACACGCTTCACGTGGTGCGCGACGGCGAGGAGGCGCTGGACTTCCTCTACCGGAGGGGAGCCCACCAGGACGCCCCGCGCCCCGACCTGATCCTCCTCGACCTCAATCTGCCCAAGTACGACGGACGGCAGGTGCTCGAGCGCATCAAGGCCGACTCGGAGCTCACCCACATCCCCGTGGTGGTGCTGACGACGTCCGCGGCGGAGGAGGACATCCTGCGCAGCTACCGGCTCCACGCCAGCGCCTACGTCACCAAGCCGGTCGACCTGGAGCAGTTCATCGCCGCGATCAGGAAGATCGACGACTTCTTCGTCACCGTCGTGCGGCTGCCCCGCTCCTGAAGCACGTCGCCTCCACGTGGCGCGCGGTCCCGGGCGGGGGCGCGGGGCCTGGATCCCGGCTGGGACCCCTCGGCCCGGGCCTCGGAGGGCGGCGCGGCGCGAAGGGTGCGGGGCGCCGAGCGTTCCCCGGGCGAACCGGGCATCCGACGAGGGGGGCTGGTGAACGTCAGCCGAACGAGGTGCGCAGCCGTGCGCACCGTGCCGCGAAGGAGCGCCCGTGCACCTGCCGTGCCGGTCGGTCCTGCCGTTCCGGGCACGCCGGCGTCACACGGCCGGGAACCGACCGGCCGGACGCGCCCCCCGCGTTCGCCGCCGGTTTCGTTTTCCGTCCGCCGGGAGGTGCCGTCGCGCGGATTCGGGGTAGGAGAGCGCCGACCCAGGGACGGCAGGCACGAACAGGACGACCAGCAGATGAGTTCGAGTGTGATCGGGACGGGCCGCGGGGCTGCCGCGGCATGGGCCGGCGACGCGTGGGCGGGCGCCGTGTACGACGGCGGCCCGGGGAGCATCGCCGAGGCCCGCGGCTTCGCCACGCGGTTCCTGGTGGACAGGCACGGCTTTGAAGCCGCATCGGAGACGGTGGGGGCCGTCCAGCTGATCGTGTCGGAACTGGTGACCAACGCGTGCAAGTACGCCCACGGGCCGTGCGCGATGGACCTGGAGAGGATCCCGTCGGGCATCGAGGTCACCGTGTGGGACAGCAGCACGACGCTTCCCCTCGCGCGGGCCGCGGACCCGGGGCGCGTCGGCCAGCACGGACTGGAGATCGTCCTGGCACTGTGCGAGGGACTCACCGTCGAGCGCGAGCCGGTCGGCAAGCGCATCACGGTGCGCGTGTCCTGCCCTGACCGCGTGTGCCCCTGACGGCGTGCGCGCCGGACCGTCCGCCGCGCCGCGACCGGCGCGGTGCGCCGACGGCCCGCAGCGCTCCGGCCGCTCCGGAGCGGCCGGCGCCCCATCAGGGACGGGGCACGGCGTCCAGGTCGTCCCTGACGTCCAGGACCTGGTCGGCCCCCGTGATCTCCAGAAGCCGCCGCAGCTGGGGCTGCGGCCTCGCGACGCGCAGGTCCGCGTTCTGATGGACCCGCAGCATCAGGTTCAGGAAGGCCGAGTCGCCGAAGGTGACGCCGGAGACGTCCAGGATCACCTGGGAGTGCTCCGCGGACGCGGCGGTCAGCGCGGCGTCCAGCGGCGGAAGGCTGGTCAGGTCCAGATCGCCTCTGGCGGCGATCACCCAGGCACCTCCGGCCGCGTACTGGACGCCCACCGGACCCTCTCCGTCCTGCCGGAACCCGACGTCGCCGCGGGGCCGGTCTTCGCTGCTCGCGTCCATGGTGCGGAGTATGCCCGTCACCGCGCAGCTCCGGTAGTCACGAGGCCGCCGTCCGGGCGGATCCGGCCGCTCGGTGTTGCACGCGCGGTGGTGTCTCCCCGGTCGCCGGCCCGGACGGGCCGCCCGCGGGCACCCGCACGTCCCGTCCCGGGCCGACGGCCCGACGGCACGCCGAACGGCGGTGGCCCCCTCGCCCTTGCCGGGCCGGGGGCCACCGCCGATCGTGCGTGTGTCTGCTGTGCGCGTCCGCCGGCTCAGCCGGTGCCGGTCTCCAGCAGACCTGCACGGAGCCGCTTGATGATGCGGGTGAGCAGCCGTGAGACATGCATCTGGGAGATGCCCAGCTGTTCGCCGATCTGGGCCTGTGTCAGCTCCTCCACGAAGCGGAGGTGCAGGATCCGGCGGTCGCGCTCCTCAAGCTCGGCGATCAGGGGGGCTAGGGAGTGGAAGTCCTCGATGAGCTCGAGCGCCGCCTCCTCCTCGCCGATGAAGTCGGCCAGGGCCGCCTCGCTGTCCTGCGTGTTGTCGCCCGTGAGGGCGGCGTCCAGGGAGGCGGAGTTGTAGGCGTTGGAGGCCTTGCGGGCCTCGATGACGTCCTCCTCCGGGAGCGACATCAGCTCGGAGAGCTCCCTCACCGTGGGGGTCCGGCCGAGCCGGCTCCGCAGCTCCTCGGTGGCCTTGGCCAGCTCGACGCGGGCCTCCTGGAGCCGCCGGGGGACGTGCACGGCCCAGCTGGTGTCCCGGAAGAAGCGCTTGATCTCACCGACGATGCAGGGCACGGCGAAGGTGGTGAACTCCACCTCGCGGGACAGGTCGAACCGGTCGATGGCCTTGATCAGACCGATCGTGCCGACCTGGACGATGTCCTCCATCTCGTCCGCGCCCCGGCTGCGGAAGCGACCCGCCGCGTACCTGACCAGCGACAGGTTCATCTCGATGAGGGTGTTGCGCACGTACTGGTACTCGTGCGTGCCCTCCTCGAGCTGTGCCAGCCGGGCGAAGAACTGACGGGAGAGGTCGCGTGCGTCCTGGGGAGCCACCTTGGACGGGTCCGCGATGTGCGTGATGCCGATCGCCCCGGCCGCCGACGTCTTCTCCGGTGCCGCGGTTGTCACTGCGGTCACGGCTGCCATGCCATCCACCCCTGTCGTCCGTGTCTCCAACCCCCGTGCCCGGTCCGCATACCCGGGATGCCGGAGCGCATTCCCCGTCGCTCGCCGATCGGGCAGTCGGGTTTCGCGAACCCCGTCCGACCAGGACCCGCCCGTCGCTTCCGCCCCGCTCATACCGGCTCCGTACGGCCGAACAACCCCGCGTGGCCCGGGGGGAGTTGGGTCAGAATGCGGCGCAGCAGGGCGTCGTCCGCCACCTCGGCGACGATGCCGAGCACGGCCGTGACGGCGCGCCGTGCCTCGCCGAAGTCGCCGTGGTCGCGGGCCGCGACCGCTGCGACGAAGCCGCGCGGGGTGAGGGGTTCGCTGGAGGGCGGGCCGCCCGTCAGCAGCGGGCCGCACTGGTGGGGCAGCAGCCGGGCGAGATCGCTGCGGTCGTCGCCCACGAGATGGGCACCCAGGACGTCCAGGACGCTCTCGACGGCCCTGGCCGCCTCCTGCCGCCTGACGTAGCGGCCCCGTTCCCGTACCTGGTCCAGCAATGCTTCCAATCGGCTCTTCATGGCGCGCTCCTTGCCGTGGTCGTTCTGCCGGCCCGCGCCGGAACAGTGCGGCCACTGAACGTGATCAACCGGCTACCCGTGACGGCGGACGGTAATCGCCGCGGCCGGTCCGGCATGACCCGAACGGCCCAGGGCGTGCTGCGCCGTCCGCCCGCTGGGCGGCTACGGACGCGAGTCGTTCGGCTCCCGTCCGGAACGCCGGAATGCGCCCGGTGCGGGACGGAACGGGCGGATGGCACATGAGGCATTCGGGAGCGTGGTAGACGAACGGGCATCCCCGGGACGTCCGGAACACGCGTCCGGGACGCGCCCGCGGGGCTGCCGCCTCACGGCAGCCACGGCTGAAGGGAATTGAACATGCTGGAGGAACCACCGTCGATCGTCCATGACGTCTCGGTCGCCGCGGCAGTCGGCCGCCGAACCCTGCCGCAGCGGTTGTGCGCCGCCTTCGCCCAGGCGCTGGGCGCCCAGCGGGCGGCCCTGTCGCTCCTGCCCCGCGTGGAGCACTGGAGGCTGCTCCACGCCACCGACGAACCGGCCCTTCGCGGCGAGGCGACGCAGTTCACCCTGGGCGGTGGGCCGTCCGTCAGCGCAGCCCTGCGCATGCGGCCGGTCCACGTCCGGGACGTGCGCGGCGAGCCGTGCCGCGCGGGATCGCCGCTCCACGAGGGGCTCGCCGACGTCCGCCAGATGCTGGCGCTCCCGCTGCACGTCCAGCGTGCGCCGGTCGGCGTGATCTGCCTGTACTACACCGTCCGCGCCGAAGTGACGGACGCTCATATCGCCGAGGGGCAGCACGCGGCGGGCCTCGCGCTCGACGCGCTGCTGCGCTGGCGTCCCGTGCACGGCAGCGACGAGTGCGACTGCCCGGTCTGGACCACCGACACCCGGGCGGCCCGCTGGGAGCGCATCCACCGGGCGGCCGGGTATCTCGCGGCTCGCGAGGACTGTCCCGTCGCCGAAGCGCTGTCGATGCTCCAGGCCGCCGGCGCGAGGGACGGACTCTCCCTGCTCGACGTCTCCGACGCGCTGCTCCAGCCCCGGGACGCCCTCGCGCACGACGTGCCCGTGCCCCGCGCGGACGGGCCGGTGCCGGCGGTCTCCGGTCCCGGGGCGCGCGCGGCGGTTCCGTAGCCGGGGCGGTCGCCCGGCCGGGCGGGGCCCGCGGTCCGGGACGGCGGGTGCGGGCGCGGCCGCGCACCGGGGCTCCGGCGCGGCGCCCGAGGCGCGGGACGGCGGGGCCCCGAAGCACCTGGCCCGCACACCGGGGGTCGCCGGTGCGGGCCCGGAGCGGCCGGTCCGCTCAGTCCCGCGTCGGCTCCGTGCACAGCCGGGACGGCGCGCGCCGCAGCAATCGGGACACGTGCGTCTGGGAGATCCCCGGCTCGGCGCCGATCCGGGACCGGCTCATGTCATGGACGAACCGCAGGGTGAGGATCGTCCGTTCGCGCTCGGGCGGCGCCGCCAGGAGCGGACCGGGCGCCGTCAGGTCATTCCTCACGGGCGCCCGCGGCCGCCACGAGCGTGACACGCGGGCGCGGCTACCCGGGGAGAGGGCGATCACAGGCAGGGTCACGGAACGGTTCCCCGCCCGGGACCGGGGCGCTCGGTCCCGGGCGGGGCTCAGGCGATGTCAGCCGGCACCCGGGGCGGCTTCTCGCGCACCTGCTCGCGGCTCAGCCGCCCGGGCCACCAGGCCGTGCGGCCGATGTCCCTGACGAGGGCCGGGACGAGCAGGGACCGGACGACGAGGGTGTCGAGCAGGACCCCGAAGGCGACGATGAACGCGATCTGGACCAGGAACGCCAGCGGGATCACGGCGAGCGCGGCGAAGGTCGCGGCGAGCACCACGCCCGCGGAGGTGATGACCCCGCCGGTCGCGGTGAGACCGCGCAGGACGCCCTCGCGCGTCCCGTGCAGCAGGGACTCCTCGCGGACGCGGGACATCAGGAAGATGTTGTAGTCCACGCCGAGGGCCACCAGGAACACGAATCCGTACAGCGGCACCGAGGCGTCGGTGCCCGAGAAGCCGAACGCGCCCCGGAACACCAGCGCCGAGACGCCCAGTGTCGCGAGGAAGTTGAGGGCGACGGTCGCGACGAGCAGCACCGGCACCAGCACGGACCGGAGCAGTGCGACCAGGATGGCCAGGATGACCACGAGGACCACGGGCACGATGAGCAGGCGGTCGCGTTCGGCGGTCCGCTGGGTGTCGTACTGCTGCGCCGTGTATCCGCCGACGAGGGCGTCCGCGCCGGGCACGGCGTGCACCGCGTCGCGCAGCCGTACCACCGTGTCCTTGGCCGCGTCGCTGTCGGCGGCGTCCTTGAGGGTGACGTCGATGCGGACCTTCCCGTCCGCCACCAGCGGCTCTCCCGCGCCGGGGCGCCCGGAGGCGGTCGCGGGAGCCGCCGAGTCCACACCGTCCGTCGCCGCGGCGGCGGCCGTCACGTCCCCGACCCGGCCTGCGTCGGCGATGACGACGGCCGGGTTGCCCGAGCCGCCGGGGAAGTGCTCGCCGAGAACGGCCTGCGCGGTGACGGACGGCGCGTCGTTCACGAAGATCTCGTCCAGGGGCACCCCTTTCGAGACGAGCCCCGGGGCGAACGCGGCGCACGCCAGCAGTCCGGCCAGTGTGGCCGCCCAGACCTTGCGCGGGGCGCGGTCCACCAGAGCGGCCACGCGCGTCCAGACGCCCCGGGCCGAAGAGCCTTCGCCGGCCGGCTGCTTGGGTCGCGCGGGCCAGTACGCGGCCCGCCCGAGCAGGACCAGTACGGCCGGCAGGAAGGTGAGGGCGCTGAGCACGGCGCAGACGATCCCGATGGCACCGACCGGCCCGAGGGCCCGGTTGTTGGTCAGATCGCTGAAGAGCAGCGCGAGGAGCCCGAGGGCGACGGTGGCCGCACTCGCCACGACGGGGCCGGCGGAGCGCCGCAGCGCCGCCCGCATGGCTGCGAACCGGTCCGCGTCCCCGGCCAGCTCCTCGCGGTAGCGGGCCGTCAGCAGGAGTGCGTAGTCGGTGGCGGCGCCGATGACCAGGATCGAGAGGATGCCCTGCACCTGGCCGTCGACCCGCACCACGTCCCGGTCGGCGAGCGCGTAGACGACGGCGCAGGCCAGGCCCAGGGCGAGGACCGCGCCGGCGATCACCACCAGCGGCAGCAGCAGGCTGCGGTACACGAGCAGCAGGATCAGCAGCACGGTGGCGAGGGCGACGCCGAGCAGCAGTCCGTCGATCCCCGCGAACGCGTCGGACAGATCGGCCTGCGTGGCGGCCGGCCCGGCGATGTGGACCGTCGTGCCGGGCACCCGGTCCGCCGCCTCGCGCACCGCCGCCAGGACGTCGGGGAGCCGGTCGCCCAGGTCGGGCCGCAACTGGACGACGCCCTGGAGCGCCCGGCCGTCCTCGGCGGGCAGGGCGGGGGAGGCGGCGCCCGCGGTCCCCGGGGTTCCCTCGAGCGAGGCGAGCGCCTCGGTCGCCGAGCGCCGCACCGCCGGGTCCGCGACGCCGTCGCCCTCGGCGGTCCAGACGACGACGGCCGGGAGGCTTTCGTCCTGCCGGAACGCCTCCCGGGCGTCGACGGCCCGCGTGGACTCGGCGCTGCGGGGCAGGAAGGCCGCCTGGTCGTTGGTGGCGACCTCGCCGAGCCTCCCGGCGTACGGGCCGAGGGCGGCTCCGCAGGCGAGCCAGACGGCCAGCAGGAGGAGCGGTACCAGCCTGCGGGCCGGTCGCGAGGAGGGGGACATGGCACTCCCGGTTGTGTGCGGTTGCTTCATCCGGTACCTCACCCGGACGAAGTGTTTCACTCATCGACTATCTCAATGATTGAAACAGTTTGGCATGCGCCGGGTCCGCTGCGCGGAGGGGACGCCCGGAGCCGTCCGCAGGGAGGGCCGGTCGTGACGGTGCGGCGTGTGCCGGTTCCTCTTCGGCGGACGGGCCGCCGCCGGATGCCCCGTGGCCCGATGGGCTCGCGCGGAGTCGCCGCAAGGGGCTTCGACTGCCGGTCTTCGGAGTCGGGTGAGTGGGCGCAACCACTCCTGCTCAGCGATGAGGAACGGTCAGCCGCGGCCGGAGAGCCGGTCCAGTTCCTCGTTCATCGCGTTCAGGAAGCGCAGGACGACGCCCAGTTCGGCGCCGCTGAAGCCCTCCTGGGCGCGCGCCGTCGCCTCGGCGAGCGGCTGGAAGTGCGCCCGGGCCGCGGCCCTGCCATGTGCCGCGTAGTGCAGATGGACGACCCGGCGGTCCGTGCTGTCGCGGGACCTGCGGATGTGGCCGGCCCGTTCCAGCCGGTCGAGGCAGGCCGTCACGGCGCCCGACGTCAGGCCGAGATGCTCCCGCAGGCGCCCGGGGGTCAGGGGGGTGTCGGAGTCCAGGATCGCCGCGAGCGCCTGGATGTCGGTGGCGTGCAGTCCCTGGGTGGCCGCGAACCCGTGGATCAGCCGGTTCATCTCGCCGTTCATACGGCGCAGTTGCACCGCGAACGCCCGCAGGTCGCGGCCCGCGGCCCCCACGGCCGCGCCGTCCCCGGTGGAGGTGGTGGCGGCGTCCGCCGGCCCCGTCTCGTTCGTACTCGCCACGCGCTCAGCCTATAGACGGCGGACGGGGTTCTCCGCCGCCGGTCACCGTGAACGCCGCGGGGCCGGGAGGGAGAGGTGCGTGGGGCGCGTTCCCGGATGCCCGCGATGAACGATGCAGCACCGATGCGACTCGCCCGCCGCTCCGCGGTGGCGCAGCCTGCAGTCGGAAGGACCGGTCCGGGAGCGGAGGAAGGCCGGACCGTGACGGAGCGGAACGCGAATCCGGCCGGGTGGAACGGAAACCGCCCCGGCCGGGAAGGAGGGCACAGTGAGGCTCAGGGACGAACTTCCCGTCGACCACGCTCTCGCCACCGTCTACCGTGTGGGCGCGGCCCTCTGCGGTGCGGTCCTGCTGGTCTTCGGCTGCCTCGGTCTCGCCGACGGGCTCGGGTTCTTCGAGACCGACGGCGCGCGGGTGGCCGGACTGTCCAGCAACGGCCTGCTCAGTCTGATCTCCCTCTGCGTGGGTCTGCTGCTGCTGGGCGGCGCCGTCGTGGGCGGGAACGCCGCGAGCACGCTCAACATGATCGTGGGCACGTCGTTCCTGCTCAGCGGTTTCGTGCACCTGTTCCTGCTCGGCCGTCCCGCCAACATCCTCGACTTCGGCATGTCCAATGTCGTCTTCAGCTTCGTGATGGGCCTGCTGATCGTCACCTTCGGCATGTACGGACGGGTCAGCGGCGGGCTCCCGCACGACAACCCCTACTGGCGCAGCCGCCATCCGGAGCAGGCCCGCCGCGAGGCCGGCGTACGCGGGCCCGCCGTCGGGGGTCCGCTGCCCACCCGCTCGCCGCGTGCCCTCACCGCCGGCTCGGCCCGAAGGCCCGAGGGCCGTCGGTGATCTCGCGGCTCCCGCGACTGCCTCGCGCCGGGCGTCCCGTCCCGGCGCGAGGCAGTCGTCGGAGGGTCGTACCGCGGAGCCCTCCCGGCCCCGCGTTCGTCAGGGATCCGGGTGCGTCACGGCCGTGCCCCCGCCCGCGCCACGGCGGTGAGCGCCGCCTCGACGTCCTCGTGGACCGCCGTCGTCAGGCTCAGGCCCGTGAGGTCGAACAGCTTGGCGACGGGCGGTGCGGGTGCGGCCAGGTGCAGATCGCCGCCCGTCGCCCGGATCTCGCGGGTGGCCCGTATCAGCACGTTCAGTCCGGAGGAGTCCATGAAGCCCACGGCGGACAGGTCCAGCACGAGGTGACGGCGGCCGTGGAGGGCCTGGTTCGCCAGGTGGTGGTGGAGGAGCGTCGCCGTGTCGACGTCCAGTTCGCCGCGGATCGTCACCAACGCCGTGCCGGGGTCGTGGATCTCGACCTCGACGTCCAGGTTCTGTTCCATGGGGGACATGCCTCCGCTTTCGGATGGTTCGTTCGGCCGGCGCGTCCGTGGCGGGCGCCGCGCGGTGTGGGTCGCACACCCGTGCTGACCGGAGCACGTGTGCCCCGTGTCGCCGCTCGCACACCTCCCCGGGCTGAGTTGCCGCCCGTACATCATTGTCGCGTGACAAATGTTGCTTTCGGTTCGTAGAATCACGTGTTCGTGCCCGGCGTCCGTGGCCTCGGAAGTCCCTGGATGCGTGCACACTGACGGCATGCTGGGCTTGTACTCCCGGCACGACGAGAATCGGATGACGTGGACAAGTTCGCTGCCCTCGAGCAGGCCCTGCGCGGTGCCGCTCCCCACACCCTGCTCGACGTGGTGGGCGCCGCTCTCGACGAGCGGTACGGCACCGCCGGGGTGGAGCTCCGGCTGGCCGACTACGGACTGCGCTCTCTGCAGGCCGTGGCCCCCGGAACCGGCCCGTCGGAACCGGTGCCGATCCACGGCACCCCCGAGGGCCGCGTATTCGGCTCCCAGGAGCCGTACGTCACCGAGGACGGCGGCGGCCGGATCGCCGTGCACCTGCCCGTCACCGTGCGCGGTGACCGGCTCGGTGTGCTGACCGTGCGGATGGCCGCGGACGCCTTCACCGAGGGCGACCTCCCGGACCTCCGGCTGGCCTGCGAGGCGCTCGGCCACGAGATCCTCGTCGCGGAGCGCGACACGGACCTGTACGTACTGGCCCGCCGTGCGGCACGGCTGACCCTCGCGGCCGAGATGCAGTGGCAGCTGCTCCCGGGCCACGCCTGCGCCCGCGACGAGTTCGCGCTCGGCGCCCAGCTGGAACCGGCCTACGCGATCTTCGGCGACAACTACGACTGGTCCGTGTCGTCCGACCACCTCACCATGGCCGTCACCAACGGCATGGGAGACGGCATCGAGGCGGCCCTCCTCAGCAATCTCGCCGTCAACGCCCTGCGCAACGCCCGCCGCGCGGGCCTCGGCCTCGCCGACCAGGCCGCCCTCGCCGACCAGGCCGTCTGGGCCCACTACCGGGGCCGGGCGTATGTGTCCGTGCTCCTGCTGCGCTTCGCATTCGCCACGGGTGAGGTCGAGGTCATCGACGCCGGGTCGCCCCGGCTGTGGCGGCTCCGTGACCGGGAGGTGGAGCCGATCCCGTTCGACGCGCAGCTGCCGCTCGGCATGTTCGAGGAGACGGTGTACGTACCGGAGCGGTTCACCGTGCTCCCCGGCGACCGTCTGGTCTTCGGCAGCGACGGCGTCTACGAGGCGGTGTCCCCCGCGGGCGAGTACTACGGCCTGCGGACCCTCGCCCGTACGCTGCTCGCCACGAGCCTGCTCCCGCCCACCCAGGTCCCCGGGGCCGTGCTGCGCGAGCTCGCCGGCCACCGCGGGGACAAGCCCCTCGACGACGACGCGCTCGTGGTCTGCCTCGACTGGTACGGACGGGGGAGTGGTTCCGGCGGCAGTGCGGGCACCGCGGACTGAACGGGTGGGGCGCGACGGCCTCCGCGGCGCGGAGTGTCGCGCGGGCCGCTACGCGTGCCCCGCGGAACCGCCGTCCTGGCGTGCGCTCCCGGCGCCGTCCGGACCGGGGCTGCGGTCACCGTCGGCCACCACGGCGTCCCGGAATCCGTGGAGACCCTCGAGCAGCGCCGCTCGGGACGCGGGGTCCATCGCCTCGATCGCCGCCAGCAGGACCTCCTCGCGCTGGGAGCGCAACTCCGAGAGGTACGCCCGGCCGTGACCGGTCAGGCGGATCGTCAGCTCCCTGCGGCTCACCGGGCTGGGGGTGCGTTCCACGAGTCCCATGGCCTCCAGCCGGTCGCACAGCCTGCTGACCGACGACGGCGCCGAGCCCAGGACGTCGCCGAGCGTGCGCAGATTGATCCCGTCGGCGCGCTCCAGGCTGTACAGCACCCGGAGCTGCGAGGCGGAGACGGCCGAGGCGGTGTCCCTGCCCCGCTCCCACAGGATCTCGAGCATCTCGATGACGTCGCAGGCCGCTCGTGCCGCATCGGTCGCCCGCCGCGAGTGTGGAGCCGGACTCGTGCTCATGCCGTGACACCCCAAATCAGACGTGCTCCGCCGATGCCGCGGACCCGGTGCCGCGCCCCTGCCTCGCGCGCCCCGGCGCCGGACGGATACCGGTGGCCGGGATTCCGGCGAGCGGCGTCGTCGCGCGGGCACGAGGCGGGTATGGGGGCAACCATATCCCTCCCCCGACTACCCGACCGGCCGCCGATCCTTGTGCCGATCGGTTGACGATCCGGTGTGGCGGGCGTGAAGAACGCCCCCTCGCAGGACCGCTCGGACGGGGCCCGGCGGGCGGTCAGGCGGAACGTGCGTTGTCGGCCGGGCGCAGCCCCGGTGCGGAGCCCGTCTCGCCGAGCGCGTCCCGGAAGCCCGACAGGCCCAGGAGGAGGGACCTGGCCGCGGCCGGAGTCATCGCGGCGATCACTTCGAGCAGCGACGCGTCCCTGCGGCTTCGCAGCTCCTGCAGGTAGGTCCGGCCGCGGCTGGTCAGATGGAGCTCCAGCTCGCGCCTGCTCACCTGGCTGGGGAGGCGCCGGACGAAGCCGAGTGCCTCGAGCCGGTCGCAGAGCCGGCTGACGGAGGGAGGGGCCGATCCCAGCAGCTCGCCCAGGGTGCGGAGGTTGATCCCCTCGTCGCGGTCGAGGGTGTAGAGGACGCGGAGCTGCGACGCGGAGACCGGGGCGTAGGGCACCTCACGGCCCCGTGTCCACAGGGCCTCGAGAAGTTCGACGAACTCGTGGCCCACCGCCGGGTCGTCGCGCCGGCGAGGCCCGGAAGCAGAGTGGTTCGCGTCCATACCTTCCGACACCCCGAATCGGTCACCCTCATTTCGCGGGCCGTGGCAGCGCCGCAGATCCAGAGGCAGAGGCCGTCCCCGCCACCGCAACCATATCTTTTTACCGGCATCGGACACCCGGGGCCACGACATACCCGCCCGGTGGCGGCCGCGCGGGACGGATGGCCGGGTGGGACGCGGGCAGGCGTCCGGGGCCGCCGACCGCCCCGCGTCGATCGGTCGCGCACGGGCACGCGGACCGGAGCGCCCCCCGCGACAGGAGACGACATGCACCGTGACCGGACGCGTGGGACGTCCATCAGCACCACGTCGACTGCCGCTCATCGGTCGCTCTCTCCGTCCGAGGCGCCCGGGCCGTCCGTGTGGCCCCGGCTGTCCACGGCGTCGTGGCCGTCCGCGAGGACCACCAGCAGCGGCCGACGCGGGCGCCGTCCACGCCTGCGGGCCCGCGCCGGACGGCACCCCGTCCGGGGTGCCGCCCCCGCGGGGCGATCTGCTCACCGCCCTGCGCCGGACGCCGGTGTCCGCCTGGCACGGCGACGTCACCGACTGGGCCGCGGCGGGGTGCCGCCCCCGCGGGGCGATCTGCTCACCGCCCTGCGCCGGACGCCGGTGTCCGCCTGGCACGGCGACGTCACCGACTGGGCCGCGGCACTGACGTACTACGCCGTACTGGCGCTGATCCCCATGCTGCTGGTCACCGTGTCGCTCACCGGGCTCGCCGACGCCTCGGGGACCGGTGCCCTGATCGAACGGGCCGACGCGCTGCTGGAGGAGGCGGCGGGGCGGATGCCCCTGCCCGCCACCGCCGGTCCGCTCCCCGGGCCGTCGCAGGAGACCGACCCGCCGAGGGACGGCGGCGTCACCCTCGTCGCCTGACTGCCGCAGCGCCGCGGAAGGAGCCGCCCCGGGGCGAACGGCGCGCTGCCGTTCGCCCCGGGGCGGCGTTCCGCCGTACGAGGGAGCCCTTCGCGTCAGACCGCCACGCCGAAGTCGGAGACGATGCCGGCCAGTCCCGAGGCGTAACCCTGGCCCACGGCACGGAACTTCCACTCGTCGCCGCTGCGGTACAGCTCCCCGAACACCATGGCGGTCTCGGTGGAGGCGTCCTCGGAGAGGTCGTAGCGGGCCAGCTCGGCCCCGCCCGCCTGGTTGACGACGCGGATGAAGGCGTTGCGGACCTGGCCGAAGCTCTGGCTGCGGGCCTCGGCATCGTGGATGGACACCGGGAAGACGATCCTGGTGACGTCGGCGGGCACCGTGGCGAGGTTCACCTTGATCTGCTCGTCGTCTCCCTCGCCCTCGCCGGTGAGGTTGTCGCCGGTGTGCTGGACGGAGCCGTCGGGGCTGGTGAGGTTGTTGTAGAAGACGAAGTGCCCGTTCGAGGCGACCTTGCCCGAGTCGTCCAGGAGCAGTGCGCTCGCATCGAGGTCGAAGTCGGTGCCGGTGGTCGTGCGGACGTCCCAGCCCAGTCCGACCAGGACCGCGCTCAGGCCCGGTGCCTCCTTGCTCAGTGACACGTTGCCGCCCTTGGCGAGGCTCACGCCCATACCGGTTCTCCTCACGTGTGTGTGCCCGGGTGCGGCGGCACACGGGCGACGGAACTGCGAACACTCGAAATCTACAGCAGTGTAGAAATTGTCCGTCCGGTGACGCGCTCCGACTCGCCGTGGGTCAGTACGATGAGGCCGCGAGGCCGCGGACGAGGCCGGAGGGAGGCGGAGTTGGGCAACCGTGAAACGGCCGGCTCGCTCCCTGCGGGTGGTGGACGCAGGCGCGGACAGGGCGAGCTCGAGGCGCAGGTGCTGTCGGTGCTGAGGACCGCGCCGGGACCCGTCACCGCCGCCTGGGTGCAGGAGCGCCTGCCCGGGCGGCTCGCCTACACCACCGTCATGACCATCCTGTCCCGGCTGCGGGCCAAGAACGCCGTCACCAGGCAGCGGGAGGGCCGGTCGTTCGCCTGGGAGGCGACCGCCGACCAGGCGGGGCTCGCCGCGCTGCGCATGCGCCGCGTCCTCGACGGGGAACGGGACCGGGAGGCGGTGCTCACCAGCTTCGTCACCTCCCTGTCCCCCGAGGACGAGCGGGTGCTGCGCGAACTGCTCGGCCACACGGACGACGATCCCGAGGAGTGACCGGGTGGGCGTCTTCGTCTTCCTGCCGCTGGTGCTGCCCCTGACGGCCTGGCCGATCGCACGCCTCGCCGAGCAGCATCTGCACCCCCGCACCGCCACGCGTCTCCTGGCCGGGGTCGGCGCCCTGATGGCCCTGTGCAGCACCCTCTGCCTCGCCCTCATCATGGTGGTGGGTACCGCGCAACTGCCGGGCAACCCGCTGCCGGACACCTGGTCCGACGCCGCGGTGCGCGAGGCGGTCCCGTACGACGAGGTCGTCGGCAAGGCCGCCATCCCCGCACTGGTCGCCGTGGCGGCGGCCGCGGTCCGTACGGTGTGGCGGCACCACCGCGTCCGGCGCCGGGCGGAGCGCGCCCTGGAGGGGCTGCCGCCGTCCCCCGTCGCGGTGCTGCCCGACGACTCGCCGTACGCCTACGCCCTGCCCGGCGGCCGGGGCCCGGTGCGCGGCCGGATCGTGGTGTCCACCGGCATGCTGGCCCGTCTCGACTCGCGTGAGCGCCGCGCCCTGTTCGCGCACGAGCGCGCGCATCTGGCCGCGGGCCACCACCGCCATCTCCTCGCGGCCCGGCTGGCCTCCCGCGCCAATCCGTTCCTGCGCCCCCTGCGCACCGCCGTCGTCTACTGCGCGGAGCGCTGGGCGGACGAGGAGGCCGCCGGGGTGATCGGCGACCGGCGCGTGACGGCCAGGGCGGTCGGCAAGGCGGGCCTGGTGTCCCGGGGCGCCCCGTTCCCGCTTGCGGCCGGTTTCGCCACGGGACCCGTGCCGCGGAGGGTCGCCGCTCTGCTGGGGCCGGTGCCGCCCGCCGGGACCTGGCCGCCCGCCTTCACCGCCGCGGGTGTGGCGCTCTGGACCGCCGCGGCGGGGGCGGCGGTGTCCGCGCTGTCGTCGGCGAACTCGGCAGTGGTGCTGTTCCTGGTGCTGAAGGCCGCGACGCCGCTGTGAGGGCTTGCAGGGAAGCAACGCCTTGATTCCCCGCAAGCCGTGGCGCGGGCACGGGAGGGCCCGCCGTGCCGTCAGTCCTCCTCGCCCTCGCCTTCCGCGTCGCTCCCGTCCGGGCCCTCGTCCTCGAGGGCGTCGCCGATCTCGTCCACCACCTCCGCGCCGACGATGCCCGCGCCGACGGCCAGGCCCGCCGCGCCGACGGCCACGGCGGCGCCCGTGCCGGGTCCGTGGTGCCCGCCGTGGTGGTGGCCGTGACGATCGGTGTGGTGGTGGTCCTCGTGCCCGCTGCCGTGGGCCAGGCCGTGGGTGGCGTCGCCCCCGTGCGGCCCGTGCGCGGCGGGGCCGGAGCGGTGCTCCAGCAGATGGTGCAGCCAGGTGCCGACCCTGGCGTTCCAGTCCGTGTCGCCGGCCTCTTCGTGGGCGACGTCGAAGCGGGTCAGTGCGTCGTGCCCGCCCGCGAACAGCCCTCCGCGCCCGCCCGCCTCGAGGACCACCTCCACCCGGCCGGGTCCGGCGAGGAAGGTCACCTCGACCTCGTCGACCGCCTGGGTGTGCTGCGGGGGCGGGGTGAGCTCGATCTCCTGGTAGAAGGGCAGCGACTGCCCCGTCCCCCCGATGTGCCCGTACTCGAGATCGGCGGACCGGAAGCCGAAGCCGAGTTGCCCGAACGCCTCCAGGACCGCTTCCTGCACCGGGAGCGGCCGCACGGCCAGCAGGTCCAGGTCGCTCTTGTCCCGGGCGCCGGCCACGCCGAGCTCCGTGCGCACACCGAGCACGACGCCGAGCGCCTGCCCGTGCAGCTCGGTCAGCGGCGTCTCCCAGGGCACCGTCACCGCGAAGGGGACGACGTGCCGCGCGCCCGGGTCGAGCCGGAACCCGCCGCCCACCGTGATCCGCTCGAAGGCGACCTCCGCCTCATGCTCCCCTTCGTCGGTCTCCTCGGTCTCCGCTTCGACGCGGGCGACGAACTCCAGGGTGATGTGCTCGATCTCGAAGGCGGTGTCCCCGCCCTCGAGCCGGACCTCGCCGGTGAGGCTGCCGCCGGGCGGGACGGCTCCGGGGGCGAGGACCGTGTCGACGGCCGGGCCTCCGACGCCGATCGAACCGAGCAGTCGCTTGAACACCATCGTGGCGTTCACTCCTTCGTGTGCGGGGTTCCTGCGGGACGACGCGGCGGATGCCGCACGGACGGACGGGGTGGGCCCGTGGGCATCGCTCCTCGTCGCCGGGAACATCCCGCAGCGCGGGAACATCCCGTACCGCCCTTGGCGTTGTCTACACGCATGTAGAAGCATAGGAGCGGAGCTCTCGCCGCGGCCCGCGCACACGGGGGTGGCCCCGGAACGGCCGAAAACGCCACGGTTGGCCAGTGCAAAGGGAATGGTCAGCTGCTTTACCCCTCCTTTACCATGGTTCGGCGGACACTGTCCCGACCATGACCCCAACAGGGCCGATCCCGGTCCACCGAGCCACGAAGGAGCAGTAGACCCGCAATGGGTGAACCTCCCAGTCCCAGCCGTGCCCCGTCCCGCCCGCCGTTCTCCGAGGGCCGGGAGGTGGCACGGTGACCGAAGTGCTCCTGCTGCTCGTCGCCCTGGCGCTCACGCTTGCCTGTGCCGTCTTCGTCGCGGCCGAGTTCTCCCTCACCACCGTCGAACGCGGTGAGCTGGAGCGGGCGGCGCGGGCCGGCGACCGGGGCGCCGAGAGCGCCCTCAAGGCCGTGAAACGCCTCACCCTCCAGCTGTCCGGTGCCCAGCTGGGCATCACCGTGACCTCGCTGGTGATCGGCATGCTCGCGGAATCGTCGGTCTCGGCCCTGCTGCGCGGCCCGCTTGAGGCGGTGGGACTGCCCTCCGGCGCCGTCCCGACCGTGTCGACACTGCTCGGCGTCGCGATCTCGACCGTCGTCCTGATGGTGGTCGGCGAGCTCGTGCCCAAGAACTGGGCGATCTCGCGCCCGCTCGCCGTGGCCAGGGTCGTGGCCGGGCCGCAGCGCGGCTTCACCGCCGCCTTCGGACCGCTGATCCACCACCTGAACAACACCGCGAACCGGATCGTGCGCCGCTTCGGGCTGGAGCCCGCCGAGGAGCTGGCGTCGGCCCGTACCCCGGAGGAACTGATCGCGCTCGCGCGGCACTCGGCCCGGGAGGGCGCCATCGAGGCCGACTCGGCCGAGCTGTTCGTCCGCACCCTGCACCTGGGCGAGCTGACCGCGGAGAACGTCATGACACCCCGCGTCGACGTCCGCGCCCTCGCAGTGCAGACCACGGCGACCGACGCGGCGAACCTCACCCTCGCCACCGGTCTGTCCCGGTTCCCGGTCTACCGGGGCAGCCTCGACGAGGTCATCGGCACCGTGCACATCCGCGACGTCCTCGCCCTCGACGAGGACAAGAGGCCGCTCACACCGATAGCCGACCTGGCCACTGCGCCCCTGCTGGTGCCGCACTCGCTGCCCGTGGACAAGCTCCTCGGCCGGCTGCGCAGGGCCCGCACCATGGCCGTGATCATCGACGAGTACGGGGGCACCGCGGGTGTCGCCACCGTCGAGGACATCGTCGAGGAGGTCGTCGGCGAGGTCCGCGACGAGCACGACCCCCACGAGACGCCCGACCTGGCGCCCGCCGAGCCCGCGCTCGACGGCCGTCCGGTGTGGCACGCCGACGGCAGCGTCCGTATCGACCAGCTCCGGGAGATCGGCTTCGTCGCGCCCGACGGCCCGTACGAGACCCTGGCGGGACTGATCGCCATGCGCCTGGAGCGCATTCCGACCACCGCCGACCGCCTCGACGTCGACGGCTGGCGGCTCGCCGTGCTCCACACCGAGCACCACCGTGCCGACCGTGTCCGCATCACCGCCCCCGTCACCGTGGCGCAGAGCGCGGAGGAGACCCGATGACCACCCTCCAGCTGCTGATCGGTGCGTTCACCCTCGTCACCAACGCCTTCTTCGTCGGAGCCGAGTTCGCCCTGATCTCCGTGCGCCGCAGCCAGATCGAGCCGGCCGCGGTCAAGGGCAACCGGCGTGCCCGGACCACCCTCTGGGGCATCGAGCACCTGTCCGCGATGATGGCCACGGCCCAGCTCGGCATCACCGTGTCGTCGCTGGTGCTGGGTGCCGTCGCCGAACCGGCCATCGCCCATCTGCTGGAGCCCCCGTTCCACGCCATCGGCGTCCCGGCGGCGCTGATCCACCCGATCGCGTTCGTCATCGCGCTGACGCTGGCGACGTATCTGCACATGCTCGTCGGCGAGATGGTCCCGAAGAACATCGCCCTCGCCGCCCCGGCGCCGACCGCGCTGCTCCTTGGCCCCCCGCTGGTGGCGCTGACCCGGGCCCTGCGACCGGTGGTCTTCGGTATCAACGCCTTCGCCAACGCCCTCCTGCGACTGCTGAGGGTCGAGCCGAAGGACGAGGTCGCCTCGGTCTTCACCGACGACGAACTGGCCCGCCTGGTCAAGGACTCCAGCGCGGCCGGGCTCCTCGAACCGGAGGACGGCGAGCGACTGCAGGACGCGCTGGAACTGGGCACCCGGCCGGTCGGCGAGGTGATGGTGCCGCTCAACAAGATGCTCACCGTCGGCGCCGGAATCACCCCCCAGGGCCTGGAAAAGGCCTCCGTCGCCAACCGGTTCTCCCGCCTTCCGGTGGTCGCGGAGAGCGGTGCGATCCTGGGCTACCTGCACATCAAGGACGCGCTCGGCGCCGCCGACCGCACGAAGCCCTTCCCGCGCACGGCCCTCCACCCCATCATCAAGGTCGCCATCGACACCCCCCTCGACGACACCATGACCGCCATGCGGGGCGCCGGCACCCATCTCGCCGCCGTCACCGGCACCAAGGGCACCGTCATCGGCTTCGTCACCATGGAGGACGTCCTGGAGGAACTGGTGGGTCCGGCTCCCGACGCGGTCGCCTGACCGGCGAGCGCTCCGACCGCGCATTCGCACCGGGGCCGCCCCCCGAGAGGGCGGGGCGGCCCCGGTGCGTTCGGTCTCCGCGGGCCCTCGCGGCGGCCGGGACGCCGGAACCACGTCCGGGAGAGCTGCGGTCGGCAGGCTGCCGGCTTCGGAGGGCGGACCGTCCGCGCTCCGCGTCGCGGTGCGCGTCCCGGGTGCGACGTTTCGACGACGAGTTGTACACCGGTCAGGCCGCGGGCGACGAGGGAGCGGAGGAAGGTGAGCCGGCCGGCGCCCTCCTCGGCCGCCGCCCGGCGGGAAGCCGGTCCTTCGGGGCGGGCGCCGAACGCCGGCAGCGGACCCGTGGGCCGTCACCGGCGCCAAAGGGCTGTCCAAGCAGACGGCAGTGACGATCCGGAGGCCGGGCCCCCGGATCCTCCCGGGGCTCAGATCCCGCCGTATTCCTTCATCACGCGCCTGGCCTGGGCGAAGAGCATGCCCACGTTCACCGACTTGCGGCACACCGCCACCGCGACGACGTCCTGACTGTCGTTCATCCGGATGAACAAGTGGGTCAGATTCTCACTGTTCACCAGGATCTCCTGGAAATAGTGCTGATCATTCTGAACCCCCCGCCGCTCCTTGAACACGTCCTCGATCATCAGCACCGTGCGCCCCTGGAACAGGTCCAGAGTCGCTCCCGCAAGCAGGTCCAGGACCTCTGTGGGGTGTGTGTCGACGGTCTCGTAGGACAGGAGCATGCCCGTCGCCATGTCGACGACACCGGCCGCGACACAGTCGGGAGTCTCGGACCTCAGTGCCTTCACCAGAGCCATGATCTGGTCCGAGAACCCCGTGATGCGCTTCGTGGCCATGTTTCGTCAGTTCCCTTCGGAGAGGATGGCTCCGATGCGCTTCAGCATCGGCTGGGACTCCAGGTGCAGTTGCTCGACGGCGAGTCCTTCGTCACCGAGGACCACCATCAGGGCCGTGTCACCCACCGGGTAGACCGCGGCGCAGCCCCTGCTTCCACAAGCCACCGTGCGCCGCAGAGGACCGCGGCCGGTGGCCGCTGCCGTACGCTGGGCGATACCCATACTGGCCGCGGCGAGCGCGGCGAGTTCGTTGGGTTCGATACCGTCCTCCGTGTCGGCCGCGATGAGTATTCCGTCCACCGCGGCGATCACCGTGTCGGTAATTCCTGATATCTGGTCACGAAGTCCTTTCATCTCACCGGCCAACGCCTCGTGATCCATTCATATACCTCCTCGCGCGTGTGCATGATTCCCCGGGGCTTCAGGAGTCGGCGACCCTGAATTCCGCTTCCCGGGTACGGCTCCTGAACCGAAAGAGCCCTTTCCAGCTCGCTGCGGATTCCTCCGCGACGAGAGTCTTCGACCTGAACCCACTGGCTCCGGGGGTGCGGCGGGGGAGGGCCTCAACGCCGTGCACGACGTTCCCGGGGGCGGCCGCACTGCGTGGCACCGGGGCGCGCTCCGCCCAGACCTTGGGCACGCCGATCGCCTCCGCACCGTGCGTGGCCCGCTCCAGCAGCCCCTCACCGAGCATGCGGGACACCTCGACGGTCACGCCGTAAACGCCGCGGCCGAGCGCGAAGGCGATGTCCCGTGGGGTGCGCCGGCCGTCGGCGAGGAAGAGGATCTCCCGCCTGTGCGGCGCCAGTTCCTCCGCCGCGCCGCTGACACCGTGCCCGGCGACCACCCGCTCGCGGTCGGGCAGGACGGCGCAGGGCAGCGCGGCGAGTCCTGCGAGCTTCCTGGCGGCGGTGTCCAGCAGCCGCAGTGGATCCTCGCCGCGCGCTACCGGGACCTCCGGGCCGTCGTGGGCCGCGGCGCAGTCGGTCATGTCTCCCGCGACGACGGCGAATACCGCGTCCTGCAGTGCCATCGCGATGACGACCTGAAGCTCGGCCGCGCCTATGTGCCCGCGGGCGATGAGTCCGGCATCCGGGTTCTCCGGGGCGGTCCGCGAGGGGAACAGCTCTGCCCAGCCCGCCTCGCTCACCCGGCCGGAGCGCAGCAGGAGTGCCTCGACCCCGGGGGCTCCCGGACTCTCGACCGCGACCACGCTTCCTTGCTGTAGATGGAACACCCCGCCGGGCCGGCCGCGCACCCGAAGAGCCGTGGTGGTTCTGTCGGTCCGGCACTGGGCCAGGGCGAGTGAGAGCACACCGTGTCCGGCCCGGTGAAGGGATTCGCGATTGTCCGACACCACACCTCTTCGACCCGGCAGCCGCTCGTGCGCAACACGTGTGAAATTCGCACGAGTTCCTGACGCATGACACCAACGGGTTATGTGTATCAGTCGGGAAGTCCATTCCCAGCCCGGTGACGCAATGTGACAGAAGCTGCAAACTTCTACTGATCACGGACGTTCCATTAGCGGAGTTTCGATCGACTACTTGCGGTTGCCGCCGTGGGAGACACTCCATGGAGACCGCTGGACGACGAGGGGCCGGGGGCTGACCCGAAGGTGCGTTCGTTCCTGTCTCCGCAGGAGGGGGAGGACGGCGTCGCGAGGGATGCCGGTTCTGAGGGGATTGACATGTCCTGATCTCGTCGAAACCTGCTATAGTTCCTCGCAGTCCACGATCTTTGGACTAGTTGCTCAAGGTGCAGCGAGGGGCATGACCACCCTGTCCGCCCGAGTGTCGGCGGATACGCGGGGAGCCCGCACATCGCGCTCCTGCTCCGGTCTGCTCCAGATCCGTGCTCCCGGGTACCCCCGCTGACGGGTACACCCCGGCAGACAACAGCGCCGACGCGCACCAGCACAACGACCTCCTCCCCTGAGCAAGGGGAACCGCGGTCTTCTTCGGTCGACGTCTGACCCCGCCGTTGGCGGGGCCAGACGTCGACCGTTTTCACGATCGTCACCGACCGTATGCCGGTGACGAGGAACCACCTGTCCCGACCGCAGCCTCACTGCGGCACGCCAGGCCGACGGGCGCCACGGCGCACGCCGGTCCCTTTGCCATGGAGTCCTCTATGACGTCTTCTTCGCTGGAGCGACCAGCCCAGCAAGCGGATAGGGAACGCGAACAGGATCGCCTGGACCTGCTCCACCAGCAGGTGGGGGTCCTGCGTGAGCACATCGCCCGGGAACTGCGCATCGTGCTACGCGAGTCCACCGGCACCGCTCAGGGGCAGGTGGAGCGCGGGGCCACGGCAGAACGGCTCACCCGGCGACTGGCCGCGCTGGACGCCGCCGAGAACGGCCTCTGCTTCGGTCGGCTCGACCGAATGACCGGCGACCGGCTCTACATCGGCCGGATCGGCGTACCCGGTGCCGAGCCGGACGACGACCCTCTTCTCATCGACTGGCGCGCCCCTGCCGCCCGGCCGTTCTACACCGCCACCGCGGCGGCTCCCCAAGGCGTACGGCTGCGCCGCCACCTGCACACGCGGAACCGCCGCGTACTGCGCGTGGACGACGAGTTGTTCGCCGACGTGTCGACCGTCCCCGACGACATCCAGCTCTCCGGTGAAGCCGCGCTGCTGGCCGCCCTGCGGCAGAGCAAGACGGGCCGGATGCAGGACGCCGTCGCCACCCTCCAGGCCGAGCAGGACCGCATCGTTCGCTCGCCGCACGCGGGTGTCATGGTCGTCCAGGGCAGTCCGGGCACCGGAAAGACCGTCGTGGCCCTGCACCGCGCCGCCTACCTGCTCTACACCCACCAGCGCCTGGAGCGGAGCGGTGTCCTGGTCGTAGGTCCCAACTCCGTCTTCCTCGACTACATCGGCCAGGTCCTGCCCGGCCTCGGCGAGACCAGTGTGCTGCTGTCGTCCGTCGGTGGGCTGTACCCCGGCGTCCTGGCGCGTGCCGAGGACCACCCCGGCGCCGCCGAGATCAAGGGCCGCCTGGTCATGGCCGATGTCCTGGAGACAGCCGTACGGGCCCGGCAGGCGGCCGTCACGGGCCCCGTCGACGTGGCGATCGGTGGTGAGCTCATCCGGCTGACGCGCAGGTTCCTGGCCGACGCGGCGGCCCGGGCCACCGAGGGCGGGGTCCAGCACAACCTCGCCCGCCCCGCGTTCCGTGAGGCCGTCTTCGACGAACTGGCCGGCCGGCTCGCCCGTGTAATCGGCGACATCGAAGCCGGCTTCGAAGAGGTCCTGGCCGACCAGGTCGACGTCGAAGCCCTGGAACGCGCCGTGGGAAAGGATCTGGCCAGTGTGTTCGGGGAAGACGTGTCCGTTTACGACATCCGGGCACAGGAGCCCATCGAGTTCGCCGAGCGCAAGGCCGACTGGCTGGACAAGCTGCCCCACGACCCGGTGGCCCGCAAGCTGATGGACTCACTGTGGCCCGTCCTCACTCCGGAAGGACTGCTGACCGAGCTGTTCACCGACCCCGACCGCCTTGCCGAAGCGGCCCCGCAGCTCACCGAGGCCGAGCGGGCGCTGCTGCTGCGTGAGCCGACGGCGCCCTGGACCCTCTCCGACGTGTCCCTCCTCGATGAGGCGGCCGAACTGCTCGGCTTCGACGACCGTGCCGAGACCGAGCGGGCGGCGGCCCGGCGGGCCGCCCAGCGCGACTACGCCCAAGGCGTCCTGGACATCGCGCGCGCCTCTCACGGTGAGGACGGGACCGCGGGCGCAGGCGCGCAGCTGAACGCCGCCGACCTGGTCACCGCCGAACAGCTTGCCGAATGGCACGGGGCGGCCGATCTGCGCACCGTCGCGGAGCGGGCGGCGGCCGACCGGTCCTGGGTCTTCGGCCACGTCATCGCCGACGAGGCGCAGGATGTGTCGCCGATGACGTGGCGCCTGCTGGTTCGCCGCTGCCCCACCCGCTCCTTCACCATCGTCGGGGATGCCGCGCAGTCCAGCGACGCCGCCGGCTCGACATCCTGGCAGCAGGCCCTCGAACCGTTCTTCGGGACGCGCTGGCGGCGGGAGGATCTCACGGTCAACTACCGCACCCCCGCCGAGATCGTGTCAGCCTCCAGACCGGTACTCGAGGCAATCGCCGCGGACCTCGCACCGGCACGTGCGGTACGCGACGGAGCGGCACCGCCGCGGTGCGAACGCACCACCACCCAAGAGTTCCCGGCCCGACTCGCCGCGGTCGCGGCCGAGGCGGCGCGGGGCGGCGAGGGCGGCCGTGTTGCCGTGATCGTTCCCTCCGCCACGCTGGAACGGCTCGCCACCGCCGTCGCCGCAGAGATCCCCGGCACCTCCTGGGGCGCGGACGCCGACCTCGAACAGGGCGTCGTCGTCCTGAACGTTCGGCAGGTCAAGGGGCTGGAGTTCGACTCCGTCGTGGTGGCAGATCCCCAGGGAATCCTGGACGGCTCCGCGCGAGGCCTCAGCGACCTCTACGTGGCGCTGACCCGGGCCGGTCAGAGCCTGCACGTGCTGCACCCGGGGCCCCTGCCGGACGTGCTCAGGCACCTTGCGCAGGAGGCAACGTGACCAGCTGACGCAAGCCGACCCGACCGGTTCTCACGATCGCACGATTTCGCCACTGCAGGAATGAAACACATAACGAGATGTCGACTTCACAGACTGTTCCCCTCCGCCGCGTCGCTGGATTTCGAAACTTCTGGCTTTCCCGTGCTGTTTCCGGCCTCGGGTCCGCCGTCACCACCGTCGTGCTCCCCGTCCTGGTCTTCGAGGAAAGCAGATCGCCCCTGCTGGTCGCCCTCGTCGCAGCCGCTGGAACGCTGCCCTACCTGGCCTTCGGCCTGATCGCGGGCGCGGTCGCGGACCGTGTGGACCGGCGCACCCTGATGATCGCGGCTGACTGGCTCAACGCTCTGTGCCTGGGCTCCATACCGTTGGCCTGGGCCATGGGAGTGCTGACGGCGGGGCATGTCGTCGTGGTGGCGTTCCTGTCGTCCACGCTCGCCCTCTTCTTCGACGCGGGCGTCTACGGGTTCGTCCCGGACATCGTCGGCAAGGACAGCCTGGCCCGCGCCAACAGTGCGATCTACGGTGCGGAGACCGTCGTCCGCATCGCCGGAAACGCTCTCGCGGGCGGCCTCATCATGCTCTTCCGCCCCGCCGGTACGCTCGCGCTCGACGCCCTGACCTTCGTCGTCTCGGCGCTCTTCATCAGGGCGGTCACCGGTGTCCCGCGCAGGTCCGCGCCCTCGGACGCCAAGAGGCCGGGTTTCAAGGAATCCATCGGCCAAGGCCTCCGCTTCCTGGCCGGTCACCCCACACTGCGGATCATGACCGTGGTCGGCACCCTCCAGTCGTTCTCCGGCGGCGCGATCGTCGGTCAGCTGGTCGTCTTCGCCGACCGGGGGCTGGGCATCCACGGCTCGGACGGGCGGATCGGCCTGCTCTACATGGCCTGGAGCGCCGGAGGCATCGGCGGGTCGCTGCTGCTGCCTCGGCTTCGGCGCCGCTTCGACGCCTTCCCCCTGCTGCTGTGGGTGCTGCCGGTCGGGGCGCTCCTCGGCCTCGTCGTCGTGCTCACCTCCGACTGGCGGGTCGCGCTGGTGGCCCTGACGGTGTGGGGAACGGCCTACCTCATCGTCTTGGTGAACACGATGACCTACTCCCAGGAGGTGACGCCGGCCGAACTTCAGGGCCGGGTCAACACCACCCGCCGGATGCTGTCCTCGGGTCTGGGCGTGCCGCTCGGCGCGCTGGTGGCCAGCAGCATCACCGTGTCCGTCGGCATCAAGGCCGGGATGGCCACGGCCGTCATCGCGATCGCTCTCGCCGCCGTGGTCGTCTGGGCGGTACGCCTGGGCGGGCTTGTGAGCCCCGCTCCGAAGGCGTAGACCAGCAGCGGAGAACGGTCCGCGCCGCCCTGCTCACCGGCAGGTGCGGCGCGGACCGTGTGGGGCCCTGTCATACGCTGCCAGGGGGAACGCCTCTGCTCAACGGCGGGCTACCTCCGCGTCCAGTCGCCCACGGATCCAGCCGAAGAAGGCGTCGGCGACCTTGCCGAGTTCCGGCTCCGGCATCATGGTGAAGCCGCCATGGGCCGTGCTCCACTCGTTGAGCACGGGACCGGAGTCGGTCATCAGCCAGTCGACGCACATCCATTCGGCTCGCAGGTCCTGTGCCATACGACTGCAGAAGTCAGCGACCTGCAGGTGGTCCTGGTTCACCTCTATGGTCCCTCCCTGGCTGACGCTCGCCAGGTAGCCCCCGGGGCGGGGGCGGCGGGTCAGAGAGGACACGACCTTGCCGTCGGCGACGAACACACGCATGTCGCCGTAGTGCGGGATCAGCGGCTGCACGATGTATCCGGCCCCGGTTTGGGCGACGATGTCGATCGTCGCCGCCAGCTGCTGATCGGAGTCGACCCGCAGCACGCCGTAACCGCCGGTCATCTCGCGCGGCTTGACGATGTAGGGGCCGTCGCCGAGTTCACGCCGCACTTCGGCGATCGCCCGGCGGGCGTACTTGCCGGACGGCACCGTGATGGTTCCCGTGGTCGGGATGCCCAGCGCGCCGGCGTGCTGGAGTTGTGCGAGCTTGTCACGCTCCAGGTAGTCGGGGCCGTCGAACGAGCGGTTGAGCAGGACCGAACTGCTGGCCTGGACGGTGCGGTAGATGGCGCGCAGCGCCTGGCCGCCCTGTGGTTGGGTGGCCATGTCTTCGACGATGTAGCACTGCCGCTGCTCCAGCAGGTCCTCGCCGCGGTAGCGCAGGACTGGCCTGCCCACGGAGGACGGCACCAGCTCCGCTGCTCTGATCACCCGGAAGTCAAGGCCGCGGGGCCGGGAAAGCACCGAGTAGCGCTGCGTGATGCTGCGCTCGAATGCCTCCACCTCTGTCGGATCCGCGTCCTCGGACTCGTATATCCACGTGATCATAGGGTTCATGTGCCGTATGTCCTTCCCTCGTTGGTAATCGGCCGACCGCTACGAGGACACCCGGCTGCCGGACCGCAGGCCGAAGCCGTCCGGAACGTCTGCGGGTTCGTGACCCTGGCTCACCACCCTGTTGTGCTCGTCCACGAAGACCACCCGAGGCCTGAGAGTCCGGGCCTCGTCCTCCGCCACCATCCCGTAGGCGATGAGGATGACCAGATCTCCGGGACTGATCAGGCGGGCGGCAGCGCCGTTGATGCCTATGACCCCGGAATCGCGGGGACCTTCGATGACGTATGTGGTGAGCCGCGCGCCGTTGTCGATGTCCACGATGTCGACCTGCTCGCCGGGGAGCAGGTCGGCCGCCTCCATCAGGTCGGCGCTCACGGTGACCGAACCGACGTAGTGAAGGTCCGCCTGGGTCACGGTCGCCCGGTGGATCTTGGACTTCATCATGGAACGCAACATGGTGCCGTCTCTCCTTGCGGTGTCATGAAGTGTGCTTGCATTGGTCGTCGTGCGCGGGCAGCCGGGACCACAGGAAGTAGTAGTCCTCGTAGCCGGCCCCGCACTCGAAGGCTCCGACGACCTCCAGGCCGGACTCCTCGGCCATCTCTGTGAAGTCCTCCGGGGCGGAGAACCGGTGGTTCTCTTGGATGACGACGGAGCCGCCGGGCCGTAGCCGCTGCGCTGCCTTGGCGTAGAAGCTGCGGTGAATGGCCCAGTCGGTGTCTTTCCAGATGAGCGGGGAGTGGCTGCGCTGGTAGTCCGAGGCGGCCGCGACCGCGTTGACGTGCGGCGGGTTGCCCACCATCAGATCCCAGCGCAGGTCATCGGGCACCTGGCTGAACCCGTCGGACAGGTGGAAGCGGACCTTTCCGTGGAGGCCGTTCGCTTCGATGGTCCGCCCCACGGCGGCCCCGGCATCGGGGTTCACGTCGCCCAGGTCCAGCGTGTCGCAGAGGCCGGCTGCCAGCAGGGAGAAGCCGATGAATCCGGGTCGAGTTCACGGCCGCTGCGCAGGTCGCCCAACTGCGGCGCACCGTCACCAGGAAGGGCAAACGGACCGTCGAGATCGTCTACCTGATCACCAGCGCGGACGCCCGCACCGCACCGCCCGCCATCCTGGCCGCATGGGTGCAGTCACACTGGGAGATCGAGAACCGCCTGCACTGGGTCCGCGACGTCACCTTCGACGAAGACCGCTCCCAGATCCGCACCGGCAACGCACCCCGCATCACGGCCACCCTGCGCAACACCGTGACCACCCTGCTCCGCCTGGCCGGACACCACAACATCGCCGCCGCCCTACGCCATCACGCCCGCGACACCGGCCGCCCCATCAACCTGCTCCTGACAGCATGATCAACGACTTTGCCGGAGCCCTGGACTCTGTTGCTGAATCCTTCAGCCGGCGAGTTGGTGGCTGAGGCGCTGCAGTCGGCTGGTGCGGGGCTTGCGTAGTGGGTTGGTGGTCCACCAGGCGTCGAGGCGGACGATGTTGAGGGCGGTGGCGGAGAAGGCGTGTTGGAGGGTGACTTTCGGTAGCCCGCGGTAGCGGGCCTGGCGGATGCCGGTGACGTCGAGGGCCTGGTTGACGGTGCTCTCGATGCCGGCGCGGAGGGCGTACTTGGCCCTCCAGGACTCGGTGTCCTGTTCGGTTCTGGCTGTGGTGGTGCGTTCGTGGAGTTCACGGGGACGCAGGGTGAGCATGCGGGTACCGCGGACCGAGCTGGTGCAGTTGGTCCGGGAGGGACAGGGACGGCAGTCGGCTCGGGCGAATTCGATCACGATGGCGTCTCGTCGGTGCTGGGTGACCGGGTACCAGCCGGCGCTGGTGGCCCCCTGGGGACAGTGGACCTGGCGGGCCTTCCAGTCGACGCGGAAGGCGCTCTTGGCGAAGCCCTCGGCGGCCTTGGCCTGCGGGGAGTGGTCGGCCAGGAGCGGGGTGACCATGCCGATGCCCCGGCCCGCCGCTTCCACGACCAGGTCGACGGAGGGGTATCCGGAGTCGAGGTAGTGCTCGCCCGGTGCGACCTGCCGCTCGGCCAGGTTCTGCTGGATGGGCGCGGTGGCCTTGACGTCCGGAACGGTCGCCTCGGTGGTGTGGACATCCGTGATCAGCCGTAATGGAAGCCTCACGGCTTCGGCTTCGGCTTCGGCTTCGGCTTCGGCTTCGGCTTCGGCTTCGGCTTCGGGGAGGGTGTCGCAGGTCTCGGTGAGGTGGACCTTGTATCCGAGCCAGAACAGGTCGTCGCCCTTGGCCGACCAGCGGGCGTCGGGGTCGTACGGGGAGGCCAGGCGGATATGGCCGGGCGGGACCCCGCTGTCGTCGGCGTCCCGCTTCTTGATCACCTCCCGTCCCCGGCCATCGGTACGGATGATGTAGGTCTGCACCATGACCTGCCGCAGGAGGGCCACCGCCTCGATCTCGCGGACCCACACCGGCGCGGTATCGGACCAGGCCGCCCGGCACAGGACCAGCGCGTCCTGGCCGAAGACCTGGGCAAGCCGGTCCCGCTTGGTCTTCGAGCCCGGCATCGTCCAGCCATCCACGCGCGGCCCGTAGCGTTCGGCGAACTCGGCGACGTCGATCACGCCGGCCAGCCAGGACGGCGCCGCCACCGCCAGCGCCTCCAGAGCGGCCCGCACACTCTCCCCGGCCAGCTCGGTCCGGTTCAGGTCACGGACCGCGCTGATCACATGGGTGGAGTCCGTGCGCTGCTTGCCACCGGCCTTGATCAGCCCGGCCTCGCGGCAGTGCTCGACGAGCCTGTCGAAGAGTGTCCGCTCCAGGCCGTGCCCGACCAGCCGGGCACGGAACTTCGACAGCGCGGAGAAGTCGAAGCCTGCATCGGAGAGCTCCGCGCCCAGCGCGTATTTCCACGACAGGCGATCCCGCGACGCGTCCGCCGCCTGCCGGTCGGTCAGGTTCTCCGTGAACTGCAGCACCGTCACCAGCGCGAGCAGGGCCGGAGACTGGGCGGGAGCCCCACGATCGGGAAACGCATCGGTGAACAACGCGTCGTCGAAAACCTCGGCAAGGTGGTCACGCACGCGCATGGGCAGGCTCCCACCAGGGAAGGCCGCACGGGCCGTTCTGGCCGTCTGTTCAGGAATGGACGGCAATCCCCCCGGCCGCATGGACACCGCGCCAACCCCCTGCGGCCGGAGCAGACAGAACGACCGCACCAACGATCATGCCGACCTGCCCGTGCCTCTGCAGGCAATTCAGCAACAGAGTCGCCCTGGAGCCCCACCGAAGCGTGACTTGGTGGGGCTCCCAGCGGTTTGACGGCAACGCTGACGGGCAACGTCAGCGGACGACGGCCGCGGCGGGTGGGGGGTTGCGGATGCGGCAGTTTGAACGTCTGTTGAAGGTGGTGCAGCGGGGCGAAAAAACCGTCCCGGTGGCGGCCGGCCGTGGTGCCTGCCGCTGGCGGACCGGGTCCTGCTGGTGGCCGTCTACTACCGCACGAACCTCACGATGCGGCAGCTCGCGCCGCTGTTCAGGATCTCGTCGGCGACGGTGTGCTGGGTCATCCAGCGGCTGCGGCCCCTGCTCGCCCTCGAGCTGGCCGCTCGCCCCGCCGACGCCGCGGATCGGTTCTGGATCGTGGACGGCACCTTGGTTCCCGTCCGCGACCGTAAGGTCGGAGCCTCCTCGCGCAACTACCGGTTCTCGGCAAACGTGCAGGTCATCATCGACGCCGACACGAAACTCGTGGTTGCCGCGGCCCGGCCGGCGCCCGGCACCACCTCCGATGCGAAGGCGTGGCGGGATTCCGGCCTGGCCGAGCAGTGTGAAGGCATCACCGTCCTGGGCGACGGTGCGTACATCAACACCGGACTCGTCGTCCCGCACCGCAAACGCCCCGGCGGGCCGCTCCTGGCCAGCGAGGAGGAAGACAACGCCGAGCACCGCAGGGTCCGCGCCCGTGTCGAGCACGCCTTCGCCCGCATGAAGCACTACAAGATCCTCCGGGACTGGCGGCGGCACGGCGACGGTCTCCACCATGCAGTCCGCGCCGTCGCCCACACGCACAACCTCATCCTGGCCGCATGAACAGAACTGTCGGAACCAGGCCCTGACCTGCCAGATCACAGCCTTCTGCAACACGCTTTAGAATTCATCTCATTTGGTTGGCTCGGTAAACTTCGGGTCGTGACGGAGATCGTTGAGCGGCTGGTGCCGGACGAGTTGTGGGAGCTGTTCCAGCGGGTGGTGCCAGAGGCGTCGTCGCGGCCTCAGGGTGGTGGCCGGCCGGCACGGTGACCGGGAGGTGCTGGCTGCGATCGTGTTCGTGGCCACATTGGGCTGCACGTGGCAGCAGTTGCCGTCCGCGTCGTTCGGGCCGTCGGGGGCGACGGCTCACCGCCGCTTTTCCGAGTGGACGAAGGCCAGGGTGTGGGCGAAACTCCACCGCCTGGTCCTCGACGAGCTCGGCTCCCGCGGTGAGTTGGACTGGTCCCGCTGCGCGATCGACTCGGTGAACATGCGGGCCCTGAAAAGGGGGACCTGACGGGTCCGAATCCTGTGGACCGGGGCAAGTACGGCTCGAAGATCCACTTGATCACCGAACGGACCGGTCTGCCCCTGTCTATCGGAATCTCGGGGGCGAACCTGCACGACAGCCAGGCTCTGATCCCCCTGGTGAAGGGCATACCACCGATCCGCTCCCGCCGAGGGCGTCGGCGACGCAGGCCGGACAAGCTGCACGCCGACAAAGGCTACGACTACTCCCACCTGCGGCGATGGTTACGCGCGCGCGGCATCACGCACCGCATTGCCCGCAAGGGGATCGAGTCTTCGCAGCGGCTGGGCCGCCACCGTTGGACCGTTGAGCGCACCATGGCCTGGCTCGCCACCTGCCGACGCCTCCACCGACGCTACGAACGCAAAGCCGAGCACTTCCTTGCCTTCACCAGCATCGCCTGCACCCTCATCTGCTACCGCAGGTTCGCCAAATGAGATGACTTCTTAGTCGGCCTGCTTGGTCAACTAGAGCGCTCGGCAGTACTGCGGTGAAAAGTTGCGCCGCGGTGCGGCCTTGGAGGGATCGGGTCCGGGCAGGTTGTCAGGTCTGGGTGGGTATAGAGCAGTTGCTAGAGTTTGCCTGGATGTCCTTGCTGGTGTCGTAGGGATCCACAGGGGCCCACTTCGGTGCCTTGGCCGCCTCCTGAGAGAAGAGCGGGTGGATGAACCCGTCTTTCGGCTCCCGGCAGTCGTCATTGCCGATCTGCCGCACATACTCGCGTGGATTGAGCTTCCCGTCTCTTGACACGAGGGTCAGCTGGCGCCGCACGATCACCCGGGCCACTTCCTCGGCCCCCGGCACCACTTCCAGACCGCCCTTGGCCTTCACGACCGGGTACACGAAGGTGTAGTCGGCGTGCACCAGAAGCTCCCCCGAGGCGGAGACCTCGTACGTCATCGTTCCCCGCGTCTTGATGACGTCCCCGTGGACGCGAACCTCCTGGGGGTCGAAGCGGGTGAACATCTGAAGCGGGCTGTGGCCGTCGCGCGGGTGCTGGAAGGTGTCCTCCAGCTCGCTCTTGTCGTGATCGTGCGGATCTAGCAGGTTCAGCGCCCGCGTGGGACTCAGTCCCTGCAGCGTGCCAGCCGTGAGGTTGGCCTCGACCAGCAGTTCCTTGGTATTGCGCAGCGCGTCGCCTACCTGCGACGGAGTCAGCCCGCCGACGGCGTTCGCCTCCGGGAGTACGATCCCGTCGGCTCCGTTCGACCAGCTGGCCGCGGGTGAACCCCGGAACGGAAGCCTGACTGTGGCTGGCCACTTGTCGGGCCACATGGCCTCGTCCAGCATCAATGGCGCGTACGGCTCGCTCTCCGGCCGCTCCCCGGCGGTGGCCCCGGCCAGCCAGGCCCCGAAGCCGCCGAGCACCAGGGCGGCGGCGCCAGCCAAGAGCATCGCCTTGCGCCGCCGATGCTCCCCGTCGCGACGCAGGGCCTCCTTGCGTCCCAAGTCCTGCCGCTCCGCACGCAGCCGGGCGACGAAATCCGCCGGTTCCGACATGGTGTTCCCTCCCCTTTTTGGTTCCGTCTGGTTCCGTCAGGTGCGGGTGACCGGACGGCAGCTCTCTGTGGCGGGCTCGGGCGGGCGCCGGATCATGCGCCGACGTGGCGCGGCCGCCGCCGAGTAGCCCTCGCGGCGCGGCCGTTCGGTCACCATGTGCGCACGCGCGGACGGTTCCTTGTGCTGCTCCGGCCCTTCCAGCTCCGCTGCCCTGATGACCCCCGCCCGCTCCTCGCCCAGACCATCGGCTGCGTGCCGTTGATTCCCACCCCGCACACCCCAGCATCATGACACTGCCGTAACACCGCGGTACCGAGCGGAGAGTTTCACAGGTCGTGGAAGCTGTGAAGAGCAGGTCACGGTACTTGATCATCTCGTGATCCGGGCGAGGTGCGCGGCGCAGCACACGGCTCCGGTCCGTCGCGAGCTTGCGCAGGCGGCGGTGGTCGGTGCCGTAGGCGGTGAACATGTTGGTGACGCCGACCCAGTTGCTGATCCAGCTGTCGTGGTGTCGCCGTTGCTCCAGGCGGGGCCGGTGCTGGTTGGGGCTGGCCCGTCAACCGGGCATCGCGGTCAGCAAGAACATCCTCCACATTCAGCTTCGCCTCGGTGCCGCGCACGATGATCGAGATCACCCGGCACGGAGGGCACGCTGTCGCTGCCGGACCCGAACGCCTTCCACGGACCAGTGTTGGTACGCGGGTTCGAGGACAAGGGCTGGCGGGAACTGCCGGTCGTGGGCAGCAAGGCCGGGCGCGGCCTTGGGGTACTCGACATGGCACGGGCCATCCGCGCGACGAAGCCCACCGGACAACGGGCGAACTGGCCCAGCACGTCCTGGAGATGATGACCGCGATCACGATGTCCGCCGAGATGCACGAGACGGTCCAACTGGAGCCAGCGTCCGTCGCGGTACGACCGCTGCCCCTCGACTGGAACCCGACGGCGCTGACACTGGGCTGTAGCCGGTGGTGAAGGCAGGGTGTTGGCGCCGCAGTAGATTCAACGGCTCCGTATAGGTGACGGATCCAGCGGTTGCCGTTCTGAAGGGAGAAGAGATCACAGAGCGCTGATTCTCCCCAGCCACTCCCCAGCGGACATGGAGCGCCACAACAAGGCGTGTGCAATCGCAAATTCAATGACGTTGATGGTGTCAGGGGTGGCAGCCTATAGCCAGTCTCGGCGTTTGAAGATGACGTACAAACTCGCGCATACAACCGCCATTAGGGCAATGGCGAAGGGGTATCCGAAGCTCCAGTGCAGCTCCGGCATGGTCTCGAAGTTCATGCCGTAGATCGTTCCCACCAGCGTGGGTGCGAAGAGGATGGCCGCCCAGGCCGAGATCTTCTTGATCTCCTCGTTCTGCTCGAAGCCCGCCTCCGCCAGCGCCCGCATCTCCGCGTTCTGCTGCTGCGTCACCAGCGTCGCGTTGACCGTCAGGATGTCCGCCAGGGCCTGGCGGAACCCGTCGACGCGCTCGCTGATGTGGGTGACGTGGTCGGCGACGTCGCGGAGGTAGCGCTGGAGTTCCTCGTCCGTACCGTACTTGGCGAAACCCGCCATCAGGCCGTGCAGCATGCCGACCAGCGGCCGGGTCGCGCGCTGGAACTCGACCATCTCGCGGGACAGTTCGTAGATGCGGCGGGACACAGCGGGGTCGCCGCCGAAGACTTCCGTCTCGATCTCGTCGATGTCGTTCTGCACACCGGTGACGACGGGCGCGTACCCGTCCACGACCGCGTCGAGTATGGCGTACAGCACCGCCTCGGGGCCGAGGGCGAGCAGTTCGGGGTCGGCCTCCATGCGGCGGCGGACCGCCGACAGGTCCGGCGCCGCCCCGTGCCGGACCGTGATCACGAAGTCTCGGCCGACGAAGACGTGCAGTTCGCCGAAGTCGACCTCTTCCAGGGCGTCGAGGTAGCGGGCGGCGCGCAGGACGACGAAGAGGGTCTCCCCGTACCGTTCCAGCTTGGGCCGCTGGTGGGCCTCCATGGCGTCCTCGACGGCCAGCTCGTGCAGGTCGAACTCCTCGGCCAGCGCCCGCAGTTCCGCATCGGTCGGTCGGTGGAGGCCGATCCAGGCCATCCCGGCCGGGTCGTCCCTCAACAGTCGGAAGGTCTCGGCGAGCGACGAGGGTGACGACACCCGGCGTCCGTCACGGTAGAGCACGGCCTGGACGATGCTGCGCCGGTCCTGCTCCTCGCGCGCCCGTTCGGCCGGCGCCGGCGCCGAGGGCTCCGGGGGCTTCGGCGGGGCAGCGGCGGGGGAGGCCCGGCGGCGCCACGACTGCCGCTTCGAGGCCGGGGCGGAACGGGCTCGTCGGGGCATCCCGGGTCACCTCCCGTGCGAGCGAGGCGCACGCTGCGCTTCTGCGTACCCGCCCCTCTACCCGCGTTCACGCCGTGTACATGCGTTCCTGACCGGCACGGGCAGGATATCCGGGCTCACCGGCGGCGGCATGGCGGACCGCCGGTGAGCCCGCGCCCGGGGAGCTGCGGCGGGCCCCCATTCGGCCGGGCCGAGAGATCGCGCTCGTCGGCACCCAGGATCGTCATCGCGGACGCACGGTGACCGCAAGGCCGAGTAGCGTCCCGGTATGGCCCCGAAGACACCGCCCGTGCTCGGCCCCCGCGCCCTCGGCCGCGCCACCCTGGACCGCCAGCTGCTGCTGCGCCGCGACCCGGGGGAGCGGATGACCGCCGAGGTGGCCGTGGAGCATCTGATCGGCCTCCAGGCGCAGAACGTCGGACCCCCGTACCACGCCCTCGCCGCCCGGCTGCACGGCTTCCGCCCGCAGGAGCTGTCGGAGCTCATGGCGTCCCGCGCCGTCGCCCGCATGGTCACGATGCGTTCCACCCTCCACACCCACGGTGCGCACGACTGCCTCACCCTGCGGCCCTTCGCGCAGCCGGGCGGCCCCGAGCGGGAACTGCGGATGTTCACGAGGCGTCTCGGCGGTATCGATCCGGATCGGCTCGCCGCCGTGGGCAGGGAACTGCTGGAGGAACGGCCCAGGCCGGTCGGGGAACTCCGCGACGCGCTGCTCGCGCGGTGGCCGGACGCCGATCCGCTCGCGCTCACCACGGCCGTGCGCTGCATGCTGCCGCTGGTGCAGACGACCCCGCGCGGGCTGTGGGGCAGGAGCGGACAGGTCACGCTCACCACCGCGGAGCAGTGGTTCGGCCTGCCCGTCGGCCCCGCTCCCGAGCCCGAGTCGGTCGTACGGCGTTATCTCGCCGCCTTCGGACCCGCCTCCGTCAGGGACATGCAGACCTGGTCCGGTCTGACGCGGCTGAAGGGGGCGTTCGAGCGCCTGCGCCCCGAACTTGTGGCCTTCCACGACGACAAGGGCGTCGAACTCTTCGACCTCCCGGAAGGCCCCCGGCCCGACCCGGACACCCCCGCGCCGCCGCGTCTGCTTCCCGAGTTCGACAACCTCCTGCTCTCGCACGCGGACCGCTCCCGCTTCGTCCCGCCGGACTTCAGGGATCGTTTGTGGAAGGGGAACCAGGCCCGCAGTGTCCTCCTCGTCGACGGTCGCGCGGCCGGGATCTGGCGGACCTGCGGGCGGGGTGGGAGCGGCGGACGGAAGCGGGACCGTGATGCGGAGGAGGCCGGCGCCGTGACGCTCACCGTGCGGAGTTTCGTCCGCCTCACGGCGGCGCAGCGCACGGCCGTGGCCGAGGAGGCGGGGCGCCTGCTGGCGATCGTCGCTCCGGGAGCCGACCACGACGTGCGCTTCGGGGAGTTGACGGACTGAGACACCGGGACCGGTTGACGTCACCCGGGCGGTGCGGCGGGTCACCCCGGCCACCGTGACGTCACCACCCTCCGAGTGGGGAAGGCGGACGGGTGCCACACGGAGGGCCCTCGACCCCGTCAGCGGAAAGCCCGGCGCGGACGAGGGGGGATCGCCCTGGACCTGTCAACCGACCCGGTTGGGGCCTCCGACCGCATGGCCGAGGTGATGGCCGGCGGGTACTCCCGCACCGGCGACAACGGTGCGCGCGACCCCGACGGTGACATCACCTACGTCGGCCGCACCGACGACGTCTTCAAGACACCAAGATCAGTGGGCATTGCTTTTCGATCGCGGATCGCGGCGTGATGGAGGATGGGCGGCGATCGGCCCTGGCTGTAACAGTCCCAGACAAGCAGCAAGTCATATAGGGGAGAGCTGAAGAGCGATGCGTGTACCGATGACCGTCAACGACTTCCTCGACCGTGCGGAGCTGGGCTTCAGGGACTGCATCGGCGTGGTCGACGAGCCGGATCAACCCGCACCGCCGGTGCCGATGACGACATACGGGCGGTTGGGCGACCGCGTACGGGCCTGGCAGGCAGGGCTCGACCCGCTCGGCGTCGGTGAAGGGGAGCGGGTGGCGGTGGTCAGCCACAACTCCGCCCGCTTGCTGGAGCTGCTGTTCGCGGTGACGATGAGCGGCCGGATCTGTGTGCCGGTGAACTTCCGGCTCAAGCCGGACGAGGTCGAATACGTGGTGCAGCAGAGCGGGGCCTCGGTGTTGCTGGTCGACCCCGAGCTGGACGACGCTCTGACGAGTGTGAAGGCCCGTCACCGCTTCGTCCTCGGCGAGCAGACGGAGTCCGAGTTGATGAGGTTCGGTGTGGAGCCGCGACCGTGGTCGAGCCCGGACGAGGAGGCCACGGCGACGATCAACTACACGTCGGGAACCACCGCGCGCCCCAAGGGGGTTCAGCTCACCCACCGCAACATCTGGGTCAACGGCCTGACCTTCGGCCTGCACACCCGCGTCTGGGAACGCGACGTCTACATGCACACGCTCCCGATGTTCCACTGCAACGGCTGGGGGATGCCGTTCGTGATGGCGGGACTCGGCGTCAAGCAGGTCGTGCTCCGCAAGGTCGACGGTGCGGAGATCCTGCGTCGGGTCGAAGAGCATGGTGTCACGCTCATGTGCGGTGCGCCGGCGGTGTGGAACGCGGTGCTGGATGCGGCGGCCACGTGGGAGGGCGATATCCCGGGCCGGGATCAGGTGCGGATCGTGTGTGCGGGGGCGCCGCCACCGAGCAGGATGATCCGGCGGGTGAGTGAGGAGCTGGGCTGGGAGTTCACGCAGATCTACGGTCTGACCGAGACGTCGCCGCTGCTGACGTTCAACCGGACGCGGCCGGCGGATGCGAAGCTGCCGGCTGAGGAGCGGGCGCGCAAGCTGTCCCGTGCGGGGCTGCCGGCGCTCGGGGTCAAGCTGCAGGTCTCTGCGTCCGGAGAGGTCCTGGCCAGGTCGAACGTCGTGCTCGACGGGTACTGGGACAAGCCGGAGGAGACCGAGGCGGCACTCGAGGGCGGCTGGTTCCACACCGGCGACGGCGGCACCGTCGACGAGGCGGACGGTCACCTGACGATCTCCGACCGCAAGAAGGACGTGATCATCACGGGCGGCGAGAACGTGTCGTCGATCGAGGTGGAGGACACGATCTTCAGTCACCCGGAGGTGGCGGAGGTGGCGGTGATCGGGGTGCCGGACGAGAAGTGGGGCGAGACGATCAAGGCGCTGGTGGTGCCGGCCGAGGGCGCGGCGGTGAGCGAGGCCGAGATCATCGCGCACTGCAAGGAGCGGATGACGGGATACAAAGCGCCGACGAGCGTGGAGTTCCGGGATGCCATCCCGCGGACGGCGACGGGGAAGATCCAGAAGTTCAAGCTGCGGGAGCCGTACTGGGCGGATCGTGACCGGGGCGTCAACTGACCCTCCCCGTGCGCGCTGATGATGCTGCACTGAGCCCGGCGGACAGCCGACTCGTCTGCCATTGGGGGCCCTGACCGTGGGAACGACCGCGTCAGGGCCCCGACCCTGGGCAAGCCCGCGTTGTCGATGGCGGCTGGGAGGCTGGGAGGCACGGACAGGGATGAGGAGTTGTTGCGCGGGCGGGGTCCCCGGCAAGGGCCACGACGATCCCGGTCGCGTCCCCGAGCTACCGAGAGGCCCTGCCTTCATGCGCGTACCACCGGAAGACCACCCATCCAGGACCCCTGTTCGCCCCACACGTTCCAAGATCAGTTGAGATACGGCTTCTCACGCCGACGCCCTGGGCTGCTCATGCTCTTCTCAGGTGCCGGTTGAGTTGCTGGAGCGTGGTCCAGGCATGGGCGTCGGTGCCGTCGCCGAGCGGGTAGTGGAGGGATGGCTCGCCGACGGGGCCGAGTCGGACGGGGGTGAGGTTGAGGGGTGGGTGGAGGGCGTGGGTGAGGCCGATGTCCTTGATCGCTTCGGTGCCCAGCGTGAAGGAGACGGGAATGGGGGGAGTTTCGAAGTGCGGGGGCACGGTCAGGTCTTGGCGGGCGGCCCGGAGTGAGGTGAGCATGGTGGACAGGCCGTGCTCTGTGGTCAGGGCCTTGGCGAGGGGCTCGAGCGTGTCGAGGGGTGGCGTCTCGTCTTGGCCGTAGCCGAGGGTGAGGGTGATGTCTTCCTCGATGCCGGCGAGGGTGCGGGTGACGCTGATGGTGGCCAGGGCTGGGTGGTCGGGGTGGCCGATGGCGATCAGCCAGGTCGGCCGGGGGGCCCGGTTGCGGGCGAGGTCGGTCAGCTGGCGGGTGGACCAGGGGAGGTTGACGGGTTCGGCGGTGCTCCAGCCGGCGGGTGGAGCACCGGTGAGGGTTTGCCAGGCGGTTTCCAGGGCGCGGCCGAGGATGAGGTCTTCGTCGGCGGGGTGCCGGGTGTGCAGGGAGAGGATGAGCTGGCGTTCGCCGGTGCTGGTGGCGGTCTTGAAGGTTTCGGCGACGCAGGCCGAGTCGTTCTCGTCGAGGGTGGTCGTGAAGGTGCCGCCGTGCCAGTGCAGTGCGGCGCCGGAGAGGCCGTCGTAGTAGCCGTAGTCGGGGTCGTGGATGACCCAGCGGTTGGGGTGGCCGCGTAGCGCGGTACGGGTGGGCAGGGTGAGGCGGGTGGTCGGTGGTGTGACGATCTGCAGGGCGCGTTCGTTGCCGGTGGTTGCGCGCAGGGCGTCGGAGAGCCAGCTGGTCATGGCGACGACGGGTCGGTCTTGGATGACCACGGCCGTCTTGGCGGTGAGGACGTCCACAGCCGGGGCTGACGTGGGCGGGGCGGGGATCGCGGTGATGTCGGAGTTGAGTGGGACGACGTCGGTGGAGGCAGCTTCCGGGGGCCAGACCGATCCGTTGAGGACGGTGGCGAGGCGTCCGGCGAAGGAGCCCGCCAGCTGCCCGCCCTCCGCGACGGCGGTGGAGGCGCGGGCCTCGGTCCACCAGACCGGGCTGTCCGGGAGGCCGGGGCCGAGGAGGCGGGTCGTTTCGCCGGGTATCTGGATGAGGAGGGGGGCTTCGACGGAGACCAGGGGACGGCCGTCGGGGGCGCAGAGCTGGATGACGGCGCCGTCGGCCAGGGTGTTCACGCCGAGGTCGGGGCCGCCTGCGTAGAGGCCAGCGAGAAGCGTGCGCAGGTCCGGCATCTTCGGTGTGAGGGCGATGACGTCCTTGGTCACGACTGCTCGGTCTCTTCTTCTGCTGCGTCTGCGAGGGCGGTCTGGATGAGCTGGTGGGGGCGGCCGCGGCGGACCAGGGTGCCGCGGCCGGGTGGCTGCGTGGAGGCGTAGAGGCCGGGGAAGAGCTGGCCTTCGGTGCGGTCGCCGGTCATGACGAGGGCTGCGGTGCCGGTTTCGCGCAGGGTGGTCAGCAGTGGTTCGTACAGGGCGCGGGAGGATCCGGCGACGCGGCGGGTGATGACGAAGTGCAGGCCGATGTCCTGGGCCGAGGAGACGTACGGCAGGAACGGGGCCAGGGGCTGCTGGCCTGCGGTGGTGAGGATGTCGTAGTCGTCGACGAGGATGACGATCCGCGGGCCGGTGAAGGCGGGTTCGGTGGTGAGCGCGTCCGGGTCCGCCGTCTCGGGCAGGCGTTTCTCCAGTTCGGTGGCGATGCCGCTGGCCAGAGCGGTGGCCAGATTCGCGTTGTGGGCGTAGCCGCCGCGGTAGGGTTCGGGAACGGCGCCGCGCAGGCCTCGGCGTGGGTCGAAGATGCCGAAGACCAGCTGGTCGTCCGCGTAGCGAGCGGTGAGCTAGGCGGCGATGAGCTTCAGCAGGTTGGTCTTGCCGCACTCGTTGTCGCCCAGGATCAGCAGGTGCTGCTCGGTCTCGAACAGGTCCAGCAGGACGGGGGCGAGCGTGTCCTGGTCCACGCCGATGGGGGTTTTCTTGGGCTCTGTGGTCAGGGGCGGGAGTTTCGCCGCGGGGAGCCGTGTGGGGAGTACCCGGATCGGGGCGGCAAGGTCGCCGTGCCAGCTGGCGCGGATCGTGCGGGCGGTCCGCTCGAGGGTGGCTGCGAGGTCGCCTGTGTGCGGATTGCTGTCGATGCGGGGCAGTGCGACCTGTGCGAAGAGCTTGGTGTCGGTCAGGACTCGGCCGGGGGTGTCTGCGGAGAGGGTCTCGGACAGTTTGCGGTCGATGGACGAGTCGGCCGGGTCGTTGAGGCGGAGTTCGACGCGGGTGCCGAACATGGACTGGGTGGCGATGCGGACGTCGTTCCAGCGCAGCATGGCGGAGACGATGTGGATCCCGTACCCGCCGCCGCGCTTGAGCAGGTCGGCTACGGCGTCGTCGAGGTCGGCGAACTCGTCGCGCAGGGCGCCGAATCCGTCGATGAGTAGCACGATGTCGGTGGAGCCGAGCTGCGGCAGCCGGCCCTTGGCACGCAGGTGGCGCAGCTGGTCCACGGAGTCGATGCCGTGTTCGCGGAAGAGTTCCTCGCGCTCGGCCAGCATGGCGCGTACCTCGGCCACTGTGCGGGCGGCTCGTTCGTGGTCGGCGCGCCCGGCGATCCCGCCGACGTTCGGTAGCCCGGCCAGGGCGGACAGTCCGCCACCGACCAGGTCCAGGCCGTAGACGGCGACGTCGTACGGGGTGTGTGTGAGGGCCAGGGAGAGGGCGAGGGTGCGCAGCAGGGTGGTCTTGCCGGACTGGGGGCCGCCGATGACGGCCGTGTGGCCGCCCGCGACGGTGAGATCGAGCAGCCATGGCTGCTGCCACTGTTTTGCCGGGTCGTCCAGGATGCCCAGGGGGATGCGCATCGGGGCGTCGCGGCGGGTGAGACGGAGGCCTTTGGTGTCGGCCTGGAGAGGCCCGGCGGCGGTGTCGAGGGTGACGGTGTTCGGCAGGGGCGGTAGCCAGATGCGGCGCACGGGAGGGGCGGCGGTGGCGAGTTGGCCGACCATCACGGACATGACGGTGGGCCCGGTCTCCCGTTTGGTGGCGGCGGGTTCCTCTGGTGCGTCCGTCTGTGGCGCGTCGAGTGTGTTGAACGTCGGGTAGGGCCAGGCGAGTGGTTCGCTGTCCTTGTCTTCCTTGCGGAGTGTGGGACCGCGGTAGGCGCCGGAGACGTACCCTGCCTTGAAGCGCTCGTACGTCGAGGTGTCGACCTTCAGGTAGCCGAAGCCCGGCAGCGGCGGCAGGTGGAAGGCGTCCGTGCTGTCCAGTACGGTGCGTGATTCGTCGGCGGAGAAGGTGCGAAGACCCAGTCGGTACGAGAGGTACGTGTCCAGGCCCTTGAGCTTGCCGCCCTCGATACGAACGACCAGCCCACGCATCCGGCACACAGAACGGCCGCGATCACCACCCCGGCGAACACCTTCCCCAACCGCTCGTCCAGCGACCGCCGCTGCCGCTGGGCGCCGAACACCAGGGCATCCCGCAACCGACGGCGCCGTACCGACACCGACTCCAGCAGTTGACTGTCGTAATCCTGGGCAGCCACAGCTACCTGTCACCTGCCTTGTAGGGAATGCCTTTTGTCACGATGAAGCCCAGCTTGCGCTCAGGTGTCGACCTCGCCGGCCCAGCCGAATTCCAGAAGCTCCTTGGGCAGGTACTCGGATTCGACCTCGATGGGCATGTCGGCGTCGCGGGCCATGCAGGCGATGGCGAGTGGGCCGAGGGCGACCAGGCCGTCGCTGCTCATGGCGCGTGACTCATTACCGGACCAGTACTCCTTGTGCCAGGTGAGAGCGTCGACCATGGCCGCGTTGAACTGTGCGGCGTCCCGGCGCAGGTAGCGGTGGAAGAGCTCGAGCGGCGGATACAGGATCTTCAGCATTAGCTCCTTGTCGGCGACCCGCGCGACCTCGGGGTCGGTGCCGTTCACCGCGGTGACCAGCTTGTCCCACGTGTCCTCGCGGCCGAACCAGAAGCTCTGCAGGGTCTCCACCCACGCATAGACGTACTCGTCGAACACAGCGCCCGACTCGCGGAGAAACGAGACAGGTACCCGCGCCAACTCCTCCGCGCGTTGATTCTCCCGGCAGATCGCGGCCAGATAGAACGAAGTGATCCAGGCTCCTGCGTGCAGGTAGGGCTGAGGCCCGGTCGCAGGGAGATCCCTCACCTCGCCGCCTACCTCGATACGGCACGGCACGGGACCCTCGGCTGCGGTGGCCGAGGCGAACAGGGCGGAGCCGACCTGCATGGCCGTGACCCACGCCTCCCAGGTATCGAACTTTGTTGCGGTGGGGTCCACGGCGCAGTGTGACTGCGCCAGGGTCAGGCTCGTATCGAGGGCCTGAGCCCGTCCGATGTCGTCCGGCTCTTCAAGCTCTCCGAGTACCCAGCTCGCGGTCTCCTTGAGCACCGCCAGGCCCTCTGCCGCGCTGTCCGTGGGGTAGTCGTGGCGGGGGATGCTCGTGACCACTTGCCCTCTCCTCTAGGTGATCTTGAAGTGTTCCAACACGGCACCAGCGTACGATCCCGTGTTCTCATTGGCCTTCACCAGGACGTACTGTAGTTTCTTGGCCTTCATCGCCTTGAGGAGTTCCAGTGCGATCCGACCGTCCGTCGGAGAACGTCCGGCGCGACTCTGCATCTGGGCGATGATCGTCTGGACGTACTCCTTGGTGCCCTGTTTGACCATTATGCCCTTGGCCGCGCCAGCACCCTTGCGCCATTCGAGATCGCCCTTTGGAGCTTTCGCCTCGACGATGAGGTAGTTCCCGTCGCCGAGCTTGTACAGCTGGTCGAACATGTCGGCGCCGTTGGGCGTCTTCGGAAGCGGGACCCACTCGGGTTCAGGGAACCCCTCGGGTACGACGTGATACCGGGCCGCGTCTTCGCCGAGTCGCTCGCCCATTTTGCTGTTGTTGGGCACATCACCGAGCTGCTGGTGGTAGGCGCGCTGCGCGGTTTCGAGGACGTCCTTCGTCGAGGTGGACGGGTTTTTCTCGAATGCCCTTTCCGCGTTGGTGAGGGCTGCGCCAACTTTGCGGTTCTTCGCCACATCGTTGAGGTGCTCGAGATGCGCGGGATCGACAGTGTCTGGCCGGAAGGGCGTCCGACCGAACCTGACCTCGGAAGGTCCGCTCGGCAGGTCGTACTTGGAGATCCAGTTGTCATTGGAGTCCTTGGCCAGGATGGGCAGCTCGACGCCGTTCTCCGTCGCTGACTTGTCCGAGCGGTGGCCACGCTTGTCGTAGTACTTCTTGAACCAGGTCTTGTCGGGGTCGTTGGCCTTCCGGATGTGCTCGTCCTGGATCTGCTTCCGCTCTGCGGCGGTCAGTTCCCGCTCTCCGCCACTGCTCCCGGTACCCTCGTCGGCGTGGTTCGCGGGCGGGACGGCCTCGTCGCCAACGTGGCCCGTGTCGCCCATGGCGTCGTCACCGGTCCGACCGAGGTCATGCAGGCGGCTACCTCCGTGGGCGCCAGAGTCCGTGCCGCCATGGCCGTTGGTGTTCGGCCCGGCACCGGACCTGGGCGTCTCAGTGCCGACGGCGTGTGCGGCTCCGACTCTGCCGGGTGCTTCGCCTGTCCTGTGGGCAGTGTCCCCGCTGCTGCCGCTCGAGGATGTCGCATGACCGGCCGGGTGCGGGAGGGTGTCCCCCGCGTGAGCGGTGGCCCCGGGCGTCCGGGAGCTCGCGCCGACACCGGCGAGCTCGTGCTCCCTCGCCGGAGTCCGCTCCGGTGTGGTGCGCGCACCCGCCGACGCTTCCTGGCGTGGTGTGTCACTGATGACGTTGCCGTGCTTGTCGACGGGGATGAACTGTCCGTCCTCGACGATGACTTTGGAGCCGTCGTCGAGTTCCAGCACGCTGTTGAGGCGTTGTGAGTCACCTGCGGCGGTGATGCCGGTTCGAATGTTCGCCGTCACGTCCGAGATCTTGGGAAGAGCGCTGACGGCCTTCCCGGACACTTTGAGACCTGCCGTGACCGGATCGATGTACTCGCCGATCTTGGCCGCGGTGGCAGCGGTCTTCGCTCCCGCGCCGGCCTTGCCGCCCTTGGAGGCGGCGGCCAGCGGGCCGGCGCCGAGTGTGAGGACGTTGAAGACGACGGTCGCGGAGGCGCGGGCGGGGTTCTCGCCCCACATGTCCCAGGCGACCAGGGACTTGCCGAAGTCCTTGGCGGCCTGCTTCTGCCGGATCTCGGTGGCGCTCTCCTCGTCCGGGCCGATCGCCCAGTCCATGAACGCGTCGTACGGGGTGATGGTGTATTGGCCGATGCCGCTGACGATGTCGCCGAGGTGGCTCCAGGCGTCCCCGGCCGCATCCGAGCCGTTCCAGCCGACCAGGGTGCCCAGTCCCTTGATGCCGCCCACGATGTTGTCGATGACCAGGCCGTCCCAGAAGAAGCTCTTGGCCCAGTAGCCGACTTCCCACGCGTGGTGGGACTCGCTTTCCGGTGTTCCCCAGGGCAGTTCCTTGGCCTGTTTGAGTGTGTCGGCGTCGTAGCCGTACATCACGGTCTCGCTGTTCGACGTGTGACTGCCGTCGTCGACCACGAACTCGGGCCCGCCCACGATCGCCGAGATCTTGGTGGCGGCCCTGCGCTCGGCCTCACGGAATGCGCTCTCCGCGGCGGCCACGCCGTCCATGAGCTCCTGATGGCGCTGGATCTTGCCCTCGTCGTATGTCCACTCGTCGTCGCCCTGGACGCCGTCGACGAACGTGATCGCATCCGACTTCAACCGGGCCAGGCGCTGGGCGAGCGGGCGCGCCTCCACGGAGAACGTGTCCAGCGCGTCGGCGACCGTCTCCAGCTTCGCGGCGAAGGAGTCGGCCTTGTCCATCACCGGCCGCGTCGTGGCGAACAGGTCGTCCGCTTCCGGCGCCGTGTAGAAGGCCTCCAGAGACTGGAAGCGGGAGTGCACGTCCTTGCCGCCGTTACGGATCCCGATGGCGTCGCTGCGCAGCCCGGAGACGTCCTTCTCCAACTGGTCCAGATCGCCGGTGAACTGCGAGATGCCGGACGGCTCGATCACCTGCCACCGCCCTGCTTGCCACCGGCACCCGGCAGATCGACCTTCGGGGCGGCAAGGGCCTTGTGCTGACTGGTGGCGGCCATGTCCAGATCCCCGAGGACGTAGTACGCGGTGGCCTCACGGGCTCCGTTCACCGACTTGGCCGCCCGCGCCCCGAGGAACGTCACGTCCGCCGCGGTCCTCTCCACGAACAGCGCCAGCGCTGCCCCGATCGCACCGGTCGGCCCGGCTCCGCCGTCCGCGCCGCTGATCGTGCCGGCCGACGCCGCCGCGCTCTCCACGTTCGTCCCGTACGACTTGACGTCCTCGGCCACATCGTCCATCGCGTCCTTCACGAGCGACGTCACGAACTCGACACCGGACGACGAGATGTCCCACGCAGGCATGCCGATCCCCCTGTTGCAACCCAGACCTTGCCGCTACCGCAGTGCCGGTCAGCCGATGCTGTCGACCGCCGCACGGGCCCTGGCCAACGTGGTCTGCGCGGTGCTGTCGTTCTGCTCCAGCGTGGTGCGCACCAACCGGATGATGTTGCGGACCTCGTTGGCTGCGCGGTTCCAGCGGACTTCCTTGCCGTGGTACTCGTCCGACACGCCGTCGGCCTGGTAGTCGGCCATCGCGGCCTTCACCGCCCGGTCACGGTCACCGAGCACCCGCTCCAGGTTCCCGATCACGGTCTGCAAGCTTCCCTGCACGTCGGTGGAGGCGCCGGTGTCGTAGGAGCGGCGGTCCTGGTTCTGTCCCATCCCGAAGAGTCCCCCTCGTTGCGTTAGCGTGCGCCGAACCGGGCGGCGTCGAAGTTGGCGGCGCCCATGTTCTTGTTGGCGTTGTCCTCCTGCTCCACGTCACCGCTGCCGAAGGCCTCGTCCATGCCCGCCTGACCGCCCAGGATCGAGCTCAGCGAACCGTTCAAGGCATCGGTGATCTCGTCCGCACGAATCTTGAACGAGTCGAACGCGGCCTTTCCCGCACCGTTGAACTTCCCCTCCAGCGGCTCCGCGGCAGCGATCAGCCACTGGATCAACGTGCCCAGATCGTCACTTGACCCGATCGTGCTCTTGCCGAGAGTCACCAGGGTCGTCGACCCCATGTCGAACTTCACGCACCCGCCCCCGTATCAATCATGTCGCACACCACCACAGTTCAGTTGTTCAACGTCACAACGGTCCCGTGTGCACCAGCTGTCACAGCGCGCCGAACATTCTCTCCCATGGAGCGTTGCAGGCGCAACGCGACTGGGACAGGTGACGTGATCTATGCCATGAGGCGTACGAGGAGGCATGGTCCTTCCCTCGAGAGCATCTGCGGTTGCCGCAGACCCGAAGTGGGATCGCCGAGTCGACCGTGCGGATGGAGGGGGAGTGGGAGCGGGTGTCGTGCCTGATGGTCAGCGGAAGACGGTGGCCGAGGCGATGGCCGAGGCGTCTGTTGAGGAGGCCGGGACGGGGCGGCCGAGCCGGTGACGATCGTTGCAGGCCACAGTGCTGTCGTGGATGTTCCGCTTCCACGTCGGGGAATAGTGCCAGCCCCCGCCGTTACGCATGACCACGGCTCCGCGGATACCGCCCTGGAACGAGGGTGGTCGGACAGCCGCACCTCGGCGGCCACTCGGAAGTCGGCCCGTACCTGGCGCCGCCGTCCAGTGCCTTGCCCAGCGCCCCGAGCCGGTCGGCCCAGCGTCCGGCCGCCCGGTCAGGCGCCCGTGGAGATCAGGTCCTTCGCCGGACCGTTCACCGGCTCGGGCGCGCCCGTGAGATCCATGACGAACAGGGGGACTCCGAGATCGTCCGCTCGTGCGCGGGCGTCCGCCGAGTAGCCCGCGAGTGAGAAGACGACGCTCCTGGCGGAGGAGTTCAGCCCGTTCAGCCAGAGGAGCTCCACCGCGCGCAGGGTGACGGGCCGGGTGGTCGGGTCCACCTGGGCGACCAGTCCCTGCGCGCGCAGATCGATCCCGGACGTGGTCCGCTCCTCGGGCTGCACGACCTGCTGGAAACCCAGCCAGCGCAGATACAGGGCAGCGGCCGTGACGGCGTCGCGTGCCGTGCGGATCGTGACCGGGCGGAACGCGGGACGGAGCTCCGGAGCGGTGTGCGGCGGCACGGGCAGGGGGAGGTCCTCCGCCGTCTCTTCCGCGGAGCCGGAGGGCAGCGGGGCCTCCCCGGGCGGGACGACCGGACCGGCCTGGTCCGTATGGCCGGAATCCCGGGAAGCGAAGACGCCGGAGGCGCCGGGTCCGTCCGGGCCGCCCGCCCCACCCGGCCCGCCGGTCCCGGAGGCCGCGAAGGTGCCGCCGGCGCCCGAGGCGGCGGTCGTGGTGCGGTGCGCCGCGGCCGCGCCCTCCGACGGCTCCGGCGTGGCGGTCACCGGTCGTACGGGGATCCGCAGCACCGTGCCGCAGGGGCAGCCGAGCTCCGGCTGCGGCCACTGGTCCTGTCGCCCGCACGCCAGACAGCGCACGGTGACCCAGTCGTCGGTCCAGGTGCGGTGGCGGATCGGCTCGGCCGGTGCCCCCCGCAGCAGGGGCGGTGCCAGCGGAGCCCCGCAGGCACAGGGATAGACGGGCGACGCGAACGTGTGCGAGCGGCGGCACACCGGGCAGCGCACCGGTACGTGATCTCCCATGTCCGTCCCCCTCCGGCGCTTCCGGGCACGCCTCGTGCTCCATCGTCCACCAACCGCGACCCCATGGGGAGGGAGTTCGGCCATCGGCGGCCCGCCCTTCCCTTGACGCGGTCCGGCATGCCGCTTACATTACTTCCGAATAGTAGAAGATGACTTCCGCATTACGGAAAAGCCGTGAGGCTGCGGAAGACGATCAGGGAACCAGCACGGAATCGACGCTCTCAGGTGGCGCGACAGAGCCCGATCCGCCAGGCCGAAGCAGGAGCACTCCATGCCCCGTATGACCGCCGCCCGAGCGGCCGTTGAGATCCTCAAGCGTGAAGGCGTCAGCCACGCGTTCGGTGTGCCGGGCGCGGCGATCAACCCCTTCTACAAGGCCCTCAAGGAGGGTGGCGGCATCGACCACACCCTCGCCCGCCACGTCGAGGGCGCCTCGCACATGGCCGAGGGCTACACCCGCGCCGAGCCGGGCAACATCGGTGTCTGCATCGGCACGTCGGGTCCCGCCGGCACCGACATGATCACTGGGCTCTACTCCGCCATCGGTGACTCGATTCCGATCCTGTGCATCACCGGCCAGGCGCCGACGAGCGTGATCCACAAGGAGGACTTCCAGGCCGTCGACATCGCGTCGATCGCCAAGCCGGTCACCAAGGCCGCCACGACCGTCCTGGAGGCCGCGCAGGTCCCCGGCGTCTTCCAGCAGGCCTTCCACCTGATGCGCTCCGGCCGTCCCGGCCCGGTCCTCATCGACCTGCCCATCGACGTCCAGCTCACCGAGATCGAGTTCGACCCCGAGACGTACGAGCCGCTTCCGGTCTGGAAGCCCGCCGCGACCCGCGCCCAGATCGAGAAGGCGCTCTCCTTCCTCCTGGAGGCCGAGCGTCCGCTGATCGTCGCCGGCGGCGGCATCATCAACGCCGACGCCTCCGACCTGCTCGTCGAGTTCGCCGAGATCACCGGCACCCCGGTCATCCCGACCCTGATGGGGTGGGGGACCATCCCGGACGACCACGAGCTCAACGCCGGCATGGTCGGTCTGCAGACCTCCCACCGCTACGGGAACGCGAACTTCCTGGAGTCCGACTTCGTCCTCGGCATCGGCAACCGCTGGGCCAACCGCCACACCGGCTACAAGCTCGACGTCTACACCCGCGGCCGGAAGTTCGTCCACGTCGACATCGAGCCCACCCAGATCGGCAAGATCTTCGCCCCCGACTACGGCATCACCTCGGACGCCGGGGCCGCGCTGCAGCTGTTCGTCGAGGTCGCCAGGGAGCTGAAGGCGGCAGGAAGGCTGCCCGACCGCTCCGACTGGGCCGCCTCCACGCAGGAGCGCAAGGCCACCCTGCAGCGCCGTACGCACTTCGACGACATCCCCATGAAGCCGCAGCGCGTCTACGAGGAGATGAACAAGGCCTTCGGCCCGGAGACGCGCTACGTCACCACCATCGGCCTCTCCCAGATCGCCGGCGCCCAGATGCTGCACGTCTACCGGCCGCGTCACTGGATCAACTGCGGTCAGGCGGGCCCGCTCGGCTGGACCATTCCGGCCGCCCTGGGCGCGGCCACCGCCGACCCCGACACCCCGGTCGTCGCCCTCTCCGGCGACTACGACTTCCAGTTCCTCATCGAGGAACTGGCGGTCGGCGCGCAGCACAGGATCCCGTACGTCCACGTCCTCGTGAACAACTCCTACCTGGGCCTGATCCGCCAGGCGCAGCTCGGCCTGGACATCGACTTCCAGGTCAACCTGGAGTTCGAGAACATCAACTCCCCGGAGCTGGGCGTCTACGGCGTCGACCACGTCAAGGTCGCCGAGGGGCTGGGCTGCAAGGCGATCCGCGTCACCGACCCCAGCGAACTCGGCGCGGCCTTCGAGCAGGCCAGGAAGCTCGCCGCCGAGCACCGGGTGCCGGTCGTCGTCGAGGCGATCCTGGAACGGGTCACCAACATCGCGATGAGCCGGACCGCGGACATCAGCGACGTCACCGAGTTCGAGGAGATCGCGACCGAGCCGGGCCACGCGCCCACCGCGATCGTGCCGCTGAAGAGCTGACCCGGCCGCCCCGGGTACCGCGGGGGCCGGTCCGCCGTGGTGCGGACCGGCCCCTCCGTCACGCCGTGGTGTCCGCGGCCGGGCGGATGCCCGACCGTCCGTCAGGGGGTGTGCGCACGCCGGTTCAGGCGCTGATCCCGGCGTTTCCCGAAGGCCTCGCGGAAGCCGGAGGCCCGGCCCGACGTGTCCCTTGCGGCCGGCCGCGGCCGGCCCGTCTGCGCAGCACCCACCCGGCGAGGACCGCCGCTGCCGCCGTCGCGTAGGCGATGGTGCCCACGGTGTCGCCGTGCCCGGGGAAGGCGGGGCCGGTGACGTACTTCGCCGCTCCGGCGACGGCGATGCCGAGCCATTCCCAGCGGCCGTCGAGGGCGACCAGGGCGACGAGGAGCAGGGCGTACCAGGAATAGCCGGGTGTCAGGAGCAGGAAGGCGGTCCCCGTGACCACCAGGGCACCGCTCCACGGCCGTTCCGGGTCCCCGCGCAGGACCACGTACGCCACGACGGCGAGCATCGCCACCACCACGACCGGCAGAGTCCAGTCGTCCGGCAGGACCAGACGCAGCAGCGCATAGCGGTTCCTGGCGGAGGCGTCGTCGTAACCCTCCTCGCGGACGTAGCCGCTGAGGAAACCGAGGACCGAGCCCCGCGACGCCAGCACGTACGGCAGGTAGAGCACGGCGACGACGCCGGCCGCCGGCAGCAGCACGGCCAGGGCGTCCCGGGCGCGCCGCACGCCGGACAGCGCGCCCGGGATCAGTACGGCGGGCAGCAGCTTCGCCGCGACGGCCACGCCCAGCAGGGCCCCGCCCGCCGCTCGGTGCCGGACGACGGCGGCCAGGGCGGCGACGGAGAAGAGCACGCCGAGGACGTCGACGTGGGCGTTGTTCACGGCCTCGACGGGCACCGCCGGGCACCAGGCCCAGTAGGCCGCTCTCCACGGCGCCGCACCGCGGCGACGCAGCACCAGCAGCAGCGCGGCCGCGGTGGCGACCGAGAGCAGTGCCCCGCCGGTCTGCAGCGGTTTGTGCCGCGTGCCCTCGGGGGACAGGGTCTCGACCAGGAGGAAGTAGCCCTCCGCGACGGGCGGGTAGACGGTGTTGACCCGGGGCCGGTTGATCCGGGTGCACACGCCGTCGCCCACGGTCGCCCGGTCGGGTCCGGCGCAGGCGGCGCGCCCCTCGGGAAAGAGCCAGGCGTCGCGCAGCGGGACGAGTTCGGGGGCCGCGGGGACGTGGTCGTACGGAGAGATCCCGGCCGCCTGCACCCGGCCGTCCCAGGCGTACCGGTAGGAGTCGGTGCTGGTGCGCGGCGGTGCGACGAGGCCCGTCGCAGCGACGGCGACCGCGCCGGCCATGACGAGCACCACCGCGGTCCGGTCCGGGGCCTTCCGCAGCGCCCACAGACCTGCCGCGAAGAGCAGCCAGGCGGCCGCGTACCAGAGCGACAGACGCCCCGGGGCGGAGTAGTAGTCGTCCGCGCGCACGGTGCCGACGAGTACGGCGACGAGGCCGGCGAGGAGCAGGACGGTCACGGTGGTGCGGCGGCTGGGCATGGCGCCCAGCCTGGCAGCGCCGCGGGTGCCGGAACGGTATACCGGATGCGCCGTCCGCGTTTCGTAAGGTGTCCGAGCCGCCGATCGGGCCGTTCCGGCGGTCTCATGGATACATGAGAACGCGACTTCGGCCACCGTCCTTCTCCGGCAGACTCCACGACGCGCGAACGGCCACGGCGATCGGCCGCTGGCTGGGCGCGGCGATCGCCGTGTGCTTCCTCACCGGCCTCATCAGCCACTACCTGCAGCATCCGCCCGGATGGCTCGCGAACGAGCTGCCGCCGCGCCCGGTGTGGGGCTACCGGCTGACCCAGGGCCTCCATGTCGCCTCCGGCCTGGCGGCCATCCCGCTGCTCCTGGCGAAGCTGTGGGCGGTGTACCCGCGGCTGTGGGTGTGGCCTCCGGTGCGTTCCGTGAAGCACGGCCTGGAACGGCTCTCGGTGGGGGTCCTGGTCGCCGCGGCCGTGTTCCAGTTGTTCACCGGGCTGCTGAACATCGTCGAGTGGTATCCGTGGCCGTTCTCGTTCGTACCGGTCCACTTCGCCGTCGCCTGGCTGGTCGCCGGCGCCGTGCTGCTGCACGTGGCCGTCAAGGCGCCCGAGATCAGGGACCACTGGAGTCGCAGGTCGCCCGGCACGCTCACGCTGCCGCCGGAGGACGCACCGGACCGCAGGTCGCTGCTGGTGGCCGTCGGCGCGGCGGTCACCGCCGTGACCCTGACCACCGTGGGTCAGGCGTTCACTCCGCTGAAGAGACTGGATCTGCTGGCACCGAGACATCCCGGGATCGGCCCGCAGGGGCTGCCGGTGAACCGGACGGCCGCCGCGGCGGGCGTCACCGCCGCGAAGGTCGCGGACTGGCGCCTGGAGGTGCTGGGGCCGCGCCGCTACACGCTCACCCTGGACGAACTGCGGGCACTTCCGCAGGCCGAGGCCGTACTGCCGATCGCCTGCGTCGAGGGATGGAGCGCCTCGGCGCACTGGGGAGGCGTACGCGTCCGGGACCTCCTGGAGCGCGCGGGCGCCTCCGGGGACGCGGGGCTGCGCGTGGTCTCGATGGAGGTGCGCGGCGCCTACCGCGTGATGGAGATGGGCCGCGAGTACGCCCACGACCCGCTGACACTCCTGGCCCTGACCCTCAACGGCCAGGTGCTGTCGGCCGACCACGGTTTCCCGGCACGGATCATCGCCCCGAACCGCCCCGGTGTCCTGCAGACTAAATGGGTCACCCGGCTGGAGGTCCTGTGATGGCCCGGCGTGGAGGTGCCGCGCTGCTCCGGTACGCCGCCGGAGGTCTGGGGGTGGCGCTCATGGCCGTGGGCACGGGGCTGCTCCTCTCCGCCCGCGACGCCTGGGGAGCGGTGGTGTGGCTGGCGGGAGCGCTCGTCCTGCACGACGCGGTGCTCGCTCCGCTGGTCCTCGGCGTGGGAATGCTGGTCGCGGCCCTGCCCGCTCGGGGTGTGGTGCGGGGGGCGCTCGTCGTGGGCGGCTCGCTCGTGCTGATCACGCTGCCGCTGCTGCTCCGTCCCGGCGCTCCGCCCAACCCGTCCGCGCTGCCGCTGCCCTACGGACGGAACCTGGTGATCGTGCTGGGAGCGGTTGCCGGTGCCGCCGGCCTGGTCCTCCTCGTCCGGCGGCTTCACCGCGGGCCGCGGCGCACCGAGGACGACGGCAGTCGGCGGCGTCAGGCCCCGCGACGCTGAGCGGGGCCGCGCAGTTCGACGAAGCTGCGCCCGGCCGCCGTCCACTGCCCGGCCGGGGTCCAGCCGGCTCCCGCCGCGTGCGCGCACAGGGCGCGGGCCCCGAGGCGTGCCCAGGGGAACGGGGCCCCGCGTTCCCCTCTGCCGTTGACGACGGTGACCTCGACGCGTTCGTCGGCGTCCTCGTCGTCCGCGGAGGTCTCGGCTATCAGCACCGCTCCGGGCGCGGTGACCTCGGACACGCGGCGCATGAGCGCGGCCGGGTCTCCGCCGATGCCGACGTTGCCGTCGATCAGCAGCGCCGTTCCCCAGCGGCCCTCGTCGGGCACCGGTTCGAAGACCGACCGGAGCAGGGCCGTCCCGCCCGCCCGGACGGTACGGGCCACCGCCTCCGGACTCACGTCGATCCCGAGTACGCGGTGTCCCCTCGCCTCGAGTGCGACGACGAGCCGTCCGGGACCGCAGCCGATGTCCAGCACGGGGCCGTGGCACCGGCTCAGCACGGTCAGGTCGGCGGAGTCCGGTCCCTCGCACCAGCGCTCCACCTCCAGGGGCAGGAGCCATCCGTCGCGACGGCGCAGGAAGAGCGGCCCGCGGCCCGTGCGCAGTGCGTCCGTGTAGGGGTCGGCGCGCCACGCGGTCGCCGTCATCGCGGACCCGCCGGCGAAGGACCGTCCCCGGGCCGCGTGCGGGACCGGTCCGCGCGGTCCGGTGCGGCGGAGGCCGGGACCAGCCGTGCGTACACGGCCGCGAACCGGCTTCCCGCCGCCTCCCGGGCCACCAGCCGCGCGTCCGCGGCGGTGTCCACGTCGCGCAGGGTCGGCAGTTCGCCCACGCGCAGTCCGGCGCCGACCAGCCGGTGGCGCTGCGCGGCCCCGGTCCCGGGCACGGACATCGGTACTCCGCGCAGCAGTTCCGGGTCCGGTGCGGCCAGTCCCAGCGCCCAGAACCCGCCGTCGGCCGCGGGCCCGAACCAGGCGTCGTGCTCGTGCCACGCCCGCGGCGCGAGCGCGGGGGCGAGGAGGTCCGCAGAGAGTTGCGGGGTGTCCATCCCGACCAGCAGCGCCGGGCCCGCACACAGGGAGAACGCCGCGGCCAGCCGCTCGTCGAGCCGGCCCGCGCCCTGGGGCACCACGTCGAAGCCCGACGGCAGCCAGTCGCGGGCCGTCCCGTCCAGGACGAGCACACGCCGCTCCGCGGGAAGTCCGGCGACCACCGCGAGGGTGTCGGCGAGCGCGGCCTCGGCGAGCAGCGCCGCCTGAGCCGGGCTGAACGGAGGGCACAGCCGCGTCTTCACCCGGCCGGCTACCGGTTCCTTGGCGATGACGAGAAGCGTGGTCACCGCGCACCACCGGCCTCGCCCAGCACCCGGCGCATGTCGTGCACCGCCTGCCAGGTGCCCCGCCAGGTTCCGGTCACCTTCGACTTCCCGGTCCGGGGCAGGTAGGGCACGTCCTCCTCCCGCACCCGCCAGCCGGCGTCCGCGGCCCGCACCACCATCTGCAGTGGATAGCCGCTGCGACGGTCCGTCAGCCCCAGCCCCAGCAGCCCCTCGCGGCGCGCCGCCCGGAGCGGACCCAGATCGTGGAGCCCGAGGCCGGTCCGCCGGCGCAGCATCCAGGACAGCGCGAGGTTCCCCGCGCGGGCGTGCGCCGGGAAGGCCCCCCGGCCGGCGGGCCGTCGCCGCCCCAGCACCAGGTCGGCCTCGCCTTCCGCCACGGCACGGGCGAAGGGGACGAGGAGTCCGGGATCCAGGGACGCGTCGCAGTCGCAGAAGCACACGATGTCCGCCTCCGCGGCCAGCAGTCCCGCGTGGCAGGCCGCCCCGAACCCGCGCCGTTCCTCGCGTACGACGGTCGCCCCCAACTCCCGGGCGATTCCGGCGGAGCCGTCAGTGGAGCCGTTGTCGACGACGATGGCGCGCCATCCGGCAGGGACGCGTTCGAGGACCCAGGGCAGCGCCCCGGCCTCGTTCAGACAGGGAAGTACGACGTCAGTGGTCACGACTTTCACCGTACGAATCAGCGGCGAACAAAGCGGACATCGACCCCTTACGAAACGCGGACGTCATCCTCCGTGAGCAGCCGTGCCGTACCGCGCCGCCCTGCCGGCGGTCTGTGCGGCGCCGGGTGCGCGCTGCGCCGCACGGGCGAACTCGGCCATGCCTTCGCGGAACCCCGTGCAGGACGACCAGCCGAGGTCGCGCCGCAGCCGGCGCGAGTCCGCCGTGATGTGCCGGACGTCGCCCAGCCTGAACTCGCCGGTGACGACCGGATCGGGCCCGCCGCACGCGGTCGCCAGCGCCGCGGCCATCTCGCCGACGGTGTGGGGCTCCCCGCTGCCCGTGTTGTACGCGGTGAGAACGCCCGCCTCCCGTTCCGCGACCGCCTCCAGGGCCGCGACGTTCGCCTCGGCGACGTCCCGGACGTGGACGAAGTCCCTTCGCTGTCCACCGTCCTCGAACACGCGGGGCGCCTCGCCCCGGGCCAGCGCCGACCGGAAGAAGGAGGCCACCCCCGCATACGGGGTGTCCCGGGGCATCCCCGGCCCGTAGACGTTGTGGTAGCGGAGAGACACGGCCCGGCCGTCCGTCGCACGTGCCCAGGCGGCCGTGAGGTGCTCCTGCGCCAGCTTCGTCACGGCGTACACGTTGCGCGGGTCGCACGGGGCGTCCTCGTCGACGAGACCGGGGACCAGTTCCGCGCCGCACCGCGGGCACGGCGGTTCGAACCGCCCCGCCGCCAGATCGGCCGCCGACCTGGGACCCGGCCGCACCACCCCGTGGCGGGGGCATGCGTAACGCCCCTCCCCGTACACGACCATCGAACCGGCGAGCACCACCTGACGCACCCGCGCCTCCGCCGCCGCGGCGAGGAGCGTCGCCGTCCCCAGGTCGTTGCAGCTCACATAGCCGGGCGCATCGGCGAAGTCCTTGCCGAGCCCCACCATCGCCGCCTGGTGGCAGATCGCGTCCACGCCGTGCAGGACCGCGGAGAGAACCGTCGTGTCGCGGACGTCGCCATGGACGAACCCGGACTCCGGCGGGGCCGGAGGCCCGTGGTGGGCGGTGGGCAGCAAGGCGTCCAGGACCACCGGTTCGTGGCCCCGCCCGATGAGTGCCGAGACGATGTGCGCGCCGATGAAGCCGGCGCCTCCTGTGACGAGTACGCGCATGCCGCCGACGCTAGGGTCCGTCTCCGCCGCCTGCCCGCTGCCACGCCAGGACGTAAGACTTCCGTCACGACCTCCTCCGCCGAGCCGACCCGCGCAGGGACGCTTTCGGCAGGCCAACGGCCCCGACCCGCGGCCGTGTTGAGGTGCGCCGCAGGGGGACGGCACGGCAATGTATGGCATGTGCATCCCATTCCTCAGCAGTCGCGGCCCGCCGCGGGCCACATGCTCGTCAGCGGTGACGACGCCCTCGCCCATCGGCTCGCCGCCGAACTCCGCGACGTCTACCGGCAGCAGGTCACGCTCCTCGTCCCGCCCAGCCGCTCGTCCACGAGCCCGCCCGCCGACGTGGACGCCCCGTCGGGCGGCCGGGCCCTCGCCCTCCTCGGCAGGGTGTCGGCGGGCATCGTCCGTACGGGAGCGAGCCGTGCCGCCGTGAACGGTGGAGCCGGCCGTCCGGAGGAGATGTCCGTGACCGTGAGGGAGACGGACGATCCCGACGACGTCGCGCTCCGGGACGCCGGGGTCGAGACCGCGCAGGCGCTCGCCCTGGTGCACGAGGACGACGAGACCAACATCCGCGCCGCGCTCACGGCCCGCCGGCTGAACCCCCGTCTGCGTCTGGTCATCCGCCTCTACAACCGCAAGCTCGGCCAGCACCTGGAGGAACTGCTCGACCAGGCGGCCGCCCTCGCCGTACCCGGGATGGACGCCGACGACATAGACTCGTCCACCACCGTACTGTCGGACGCCGACACCGCCGCTCCGGCGCTCGCCGCGACCGCCGTCACCGGAACCAGCAAGATCGTCCCGGCCGGCGGGCTGCTCCTGCGCACCGCCGAGAGGCTCCCGCCGGGACGCGGCGGGACCGCGGACCAGGGGCTGTGCACGCTGGCGCTGCTGTCCTCCACCAGCAGCGACCCCGCCGGCGTGGAGGGATCCGACGACAGCGGTTCCGACGGACCGCTCCTGCTGCCCGACGACGCCGCCGTGGCCGCGGCGTCCGGCCGCGGGAGGATCGTGCTCGAAGCCGTCACCGGCCCGGAGCCCGGGCACGGCAGCCGTCTGAGCGGCCCCGCACTGCCGTTCCGGGAGCTCTTCTCCCGTCGAGTGCGCTGGTCGTTCGCGGGCGTCGGCGCGGCCGTCACCGCCCTGGCCGTCGCGTCCTGGGTCACCGCCGGCGGCCACCCGCTCCACGCCGCCTACATCACGCTCCTCGACCTCTTCTCCATCAACGACCCCGCGGTCGGCGAGGAGCCCGACCGCCAGGTCCTGCAGCTGCTGACCGGGCTCGTGGGGCTCCTGCTGCTGCCCCTGCTCGTCGCCGCCGTGCTGGAGGCGCTCAGCTCCTTCCGCTCGGCGACCGCCCTGCGCCGGCCCCCACGAGGTCTGGCCGGGCATGTCGTCCTGCTGGGCCTCGGCAAGGTCGGCACCCGTGTCCTCGGCCGGCTGCATGAACTCGGCACGCCCGTCGTCTGCGTCGAGAACGACCCCGAAGCCCGTGGCGTGGCCCTCGCCCGCCGGCTGCGCGTGCCCGTGATCATCGGGGACGTCACCCAGGAGGGCGTGCTCGAGGCCGCCAGGACCCACCGGGCGCGCGCGCTGCTGGCCCTCACCAGCTCCGACACCACCAATCTCGAAGCCGCCCTGTACGCCCGCTCGATCGCCCCCGACCTCCGGGTGGCGCTCCGGCTGTACGACGACGACTTCGCCACCGCCGTCTACCGGACGCTGCGTGCCGCCCATCCCGGGGCGCTCACCCGCAGCAGAAGCGTGACGTCGCTCTCCGCCCCCGCCTTCGCCGGTGCCATGATGGGCCGTCAGGTGCTCGGAGCCGTCTCCGTCGAGCGACGGGTGCTCCTCTTCGCCGCACTCGAAGTGGCCGACCTGCCGCAGCTGGAGGGCCACACGATCGCAGAAGCGGTCAGTCCGGGCAGATGGCGGGTGCTCGCCCTGGACATGACGGCGCCGGGCGACCGGCTTCCGGACCTCTCCGCCGCCCCGCCCGACGACGGGACGCACCACACCTCCGGTCTGCTCTTCGACCTCCACCCCGGACACCTGCTGCGCCCCGGTGACCGCGTGGTCGTCGCCGCCACTCGCCGTGGTCTGGCGGAACTACTCGGGCCCCGGGCCCGGTAGCCGCGTCCGCCGAGGGGGAGACGGCGGCCGGCGGGCGTGCTCGTCGGCGGGGAGACGGTGCCTGGTGGGCGCGCTCGTCGGCCGGCCGACGGTCCGGGCCGCACCCGGGGCGTACACGCCCCCGAAGCGGAACTCCCGCTCATCGGCGGGCTGAGCACCCGCCACCCGCCCACCGGAGGACGTAACGCCCGCCGCCTGACGGAGGCCCGAACGGCGCTGCTCCCCGCGGAAGCGCCACCGACAGATCCCGAGAGGGCCGGGCGTGCTTGCCGACGGGCGTGTGCCGCGCCGGGCGAGCCCGCGTGAGGAGCCCCTACCGGTGCGTGCCGGGGTGCCGCTCGCCGAAGACCGCCTGCCGGTGCCGGGGTGCTCGCCGAACAGCGGCGGACCGCGCCGGGCATACCCCTCTGGGCTGCCCGGCGCGGTCCGCCGCTCCCGGTGCGTGGCGTCCTCGCCACCTCCGGCGGACGTTCCCGCCCCTCGTCCCGAGGACCCGGCCCGCCCTCCCGCCGGCCGATGGCCCCTGCTCAGGCGATCGGCACCGGACCGTTCTCCACGGCCTTGCCGGGCTCCGGCTTCGGGCCCTTCTGCGTGATGCCCCGCAGCAGCTCGGCGAGGTCGACCCCCGTGGTGGAACCCAGGAGCTCCAGGCCCTGGGCGACGTTGTCCGCCACGGCTCGCGGCAGCTTGCCGGCGCCGTCGGTGGAGATGACGGTCATCTTGTCGATCGCGCCGAGCGGTTCGGCAGCCTTGCCGACCACCTGCGGCAGTACCTCGACGAGCATCTGCAGCACCGCGGCGTCGCCGTACCGCTCGAAGGCGTCGGCCTTCTTCTGCATGGCCTCCGCCTCGGCCGACCCCCTGGCGGCGATCGCTGCGGCCTCCGCCTCGCCCTCGATACGGACCGCGTCGGCGAGCGCCGCGCGGTGCGCCTTCTCGCCCTCACCGGTCAGACGGGCGCGCTGGGCGTCGGCCTCGGCCTCCTTCACCAGGGCGACACGACGCGCCTCGGCCTCCTGCTCGGCCTGGTACCGGGCCGCGTCGGCGGGCTTGCGGACCTGGGTGTCGAGTTCCCTGTCGGTCAGGGCCGCCCGGCGTTCCGCGACCTTCTCCTGCTGGCTGAGGATCTCCTGCTGCCGGTCGGCCTCGGCGAGCGGCCCGGCCGCGGCGGCCTTCGCGGCCGCCTCGTCCGTCTCCGCCTTGATCTCGGCCTGCTTGAGGGCGAACGTCCGCTGCGCGACGGCGATCTCCTCCTCTGCCTTCAGTCGCGCCTGCTCCGAGGCCCGCCGGGCCACCGCCTCGGCGATGTCGGCCTCCTGCTTGGCCCGCGCCGCCTCCGGGCGTCCGAGGTCCTCGAGGTAGGAGCCCTCGGTGGTGATGTCCTGGATCTGGAACGCGTCCAGCACGAGGCCCTGTCCCGAGAGGCTGGCCTCGGCCTCCTCCGCGACCTGGCCGGCGAAGGCGGCCCGGTCCCGGATGATGTCCTCCACCGACATCCGGCCGACGATGGAGCGCAGCGCGCCGGAGAGCACCTCCTGGGTGAAGCCGACGATCCCGTCCTGCTGGACGAGGAAGCGCTGGGCGGCGGCCCGGATCGAGTCCTCGCTCCCGCCGACCTTGACGATCGCCACGCCCTCCAGGTTGGCCTTGATACCGCGCAGCGTGACCGCGCCCCGGACGGCGACGGGGATGTGCCTGCTGGAGAGGTCGAGGATGAACCTCTGCTGCACGAACGGCACGACGAACACGCCACCGCCGACGACGACCTTCTGGCCGCTGTTGTCGGTGAAGATCCGCCCGGTCTCGGGATCGGTGGCCTTCTTGCCGCGCCGGCCGGTGATGATGAACGCCTCACTGGGGCCTGCGACCTTGTATCGCGTGATCACGACGAGGGCCAGCAGGACGAGGAGTACGGCGACTCCCACCACGGCGATGACGACTGGACTCATGGTGCTCCCCCCTGCCTCCCGGAGGGCGGCAGATCAGTTGTCGAATGTCGAACGGGACGGGCGCCGGGACGGAACGTCAGCGCTCGACGGGGCGTACGAGGACGGAGGTGGCCGACAGGGCGGCCTCCACCCAGACCTCCGCGCCGCGCTGGACGGGCGTGGCCGACCTGGCGGCGAACTTCACGGGCTGACCGGCCACGCGCAGCAGCACCTCGCCGTAGCCGCCGGCCGGGATGGCCGTCACCACGGAACCTCCGGTGCCGAGGAGGTCCTCGCCCCGCGGGGCTGCGGCGCTCCTGTCCCGCATGAGCGCGCGGCTGAGCCGCCAGGTCAGCCGTGCCGCGAGCAGGCCGGCGAGAACTCCCGCCACCGTGGCGGCGGTCGGGCCCAGGCCCGTCGTGCCCAGCACGATCGCGCCGGTGAACCCGAGCATCGAGACGAAGCCGGCGATCACCGGAAGCGAGAGCCAGCCGTCGAACAGGCCGTCCAGCACCCCGCCGAGGAAACCTTCCAGCACCCCGTCGAGGACGAGTGAGAGCGCCAGCAGGACGATGCCCACGATGCCGAGACCGAGAAACAAACCCATGACCAGCACACCCCCTGACCTTTGAACGCCCCGATGGACGCATCGTCCCATGCACACCGAGCGGAATTCATTGCCGTGTCACGGCAGTCTTTACGACTTCCTGATGCCGTGCCTCGCCATGCTGCCGCGGCCCGACCGGCGATGTGCGGCCACACGGGTGGGCCGCTGCCGTTCCCGGCGTCTGCGTTCCCGGCGCCGGTCCCGGCCGGGCGCCGCGTCGCCCTGCTCCGTACGGACGGTCGCGGAGGGGGTGGCCGCCGGCCCCGCGCCCCACACGCCTCGCGCGGCCCGGGTGTCGTCGCGGCCCGATGCCTTCTACCCGGACGTAGAGTGCTTGGACCTTGCCGTCCGACGACAGCGCGTCCCGACGACGGGCGGGCGCCGATCCGCCCGGGCAGTGGAGGAACTTCGACGTGAGCGATGCGCCCGGGCAGCCCCCGGAGAGAACGCCACCTCCTGCGAGAACGCGGCCCCGGGCGTCAACCCGGCCTTCCGCCACGACCCGGCAGCCCCCGGGGACGACGGGACGGGGCCTGCCGGGTGGGACCGACGGGCGGAGCCGGTGGGGTCCGGCCCGCGGCCCTGCCCGGCGCGGCCGGAGGACGCCGAGGGGCGTGGCGGCACTCGCGGTGCTGCTCGCCGCCGCCACGGCCGCCGGCGTCTGGGTCTACCGGGACCTGCAGGGCAACATCCGTTCCGCGGACGTGGACAACAAGATCGGAGACGACCGCCCGCCCAGCACGAGTCCCGGCTCCAAGAACATCCTCGTGGTCGGTTCCGACTCGCGGGCCGGGGCCAATGCCCGGTACGGCAGTGGTTCGACCACCATGCGGTCCGACACGCTGATGGTCCTCCACCTCGCGGCGAGCCGGAAGTGGGCGACCGTGGTGTCCTTCCCCCGCGACTCGTGGGTGAAGGTGCCGGCGTGCGACCGCGGCGACGGCAGCACCTCGAGCCCCCACCACGCCAAGATCAACGAGGCGTTCGCGATCGGGGGCACCGGCGGGGAGGTCGCGGGCGCCGCCGCCTGCGCGATCAAGACGGTCGAGCAGAGCACCGGACTGCGCATCGACCACTTCATGTCGGTGGACTTCCAGGGGTTCAAGGGCATGGTCAACGCCCTCGACGGGATGGAGGTCTGCCCCACCGCCGCGATCCGTGACGAGAAGGCCCGCCTCGACATCCCCGCCGGCTGCCAGACCGTGCGGGACGAGGACGCCCTCGGCTATGTACGCGCCCGCTACGGCGTCGGCGACGGTTCCGACCTCGGACGCATCGGCCGGCAGCAGGAGTTCATGCGTGCCCTGGCCGACCGGGCGCAGCAGAAGCTGACCAGCCCCGGCGCGATGTACGGGCTGCTGGACTCCGCCACCAAGTCGCTCACCACGGACAAGGCGCTCGCCGGGATCCAGCCCCTGTACGGTCTCGTCTCCCGGCTCAAGGCGATCCCACCCGGCCGGCTGACGTTCGTGACCGTGCCCAACTACCCCCGCAGCATGGACGTGCCGTCCGACACGGCGAACGTCGTCTGGCAGTACCCGGCGGCCGCCGATCTGTTCGCGGCACTCGCCCGGGACCGGGAGGTCCGCAAGGAGACCGTCGCGGCCGCCGGAGAGAAGCCCCTGTACGCGAGCAGCGTCCGCGTACGGGTGCTCAACGGCACCGGCACACCGGGTCTCGCCTGGGAGGCCGCCCAGTCGCTGCGCCGGGCCGGATTCACCGTCACCGGAACCGGCAACGCGTCCGCGGCGGCCCGGACCTCCGTGACCCATCCGGCGGGGCTCGGAGAGCAGGCCCGCGCCCTGGCCTCCCGGCTGCCGGGGACAACCGTGGCGGAGAGTGCCGACGCGCCGGAGGGCATGGTCACCCTGACGGTGGGGGGTGACTTCACCGGCATGCCCTGAGCCGCGGCCCACCGCGGCCGATCCGAGAGCACCCCGTACGGCAACCCGCACCTCGCGCCCCACAGCCGTAGCGCCCGTGCCGCCCGGGGTACTCCGGACGCCGTCGGCGGGCGCGGGATGCGGACGCCCGTGGCCGAGCAGATCCCGGAAGGCGACGGCGAGCTTCGGGGCGTCCCCGTCGTGGAAACGTCGCTTGCGGCCGGATACGGGGAGGGGGTATGTATGGCGTCGACGTCGAGATGTACCCCTAGGGGGTATAGTCTCCAGGAGGATCGGGCGCCGGACGAGGGGAGCCCCGCCGGCGGCCGGCCCCGCCCCATCCACGAGCCCAGGAGCAGGGATGACTGCCACGGTCCACGGCACCGCCGAGGTCGAACTCGCGATCGGCGGCATGACCTGCGCCTCGTGCGCCGCCCGTGTCGAGAAGAAGCTCAACCGCATGGACGGTGTGGAGGCCACGGTCAACTACGCCACCGAGAAGGCGAAGATCTCCTACCGCGGCGACGAGGTCTCCGTCCGCGATCTCATCGCCACCGTCGAGGCGACCGGCTACACCGCGATCGAGCCCCCGCCGCCCCGCACCCGCGCCGAACCCGGTGACGCCGGGACGGGGGCGGAGGACGGGTTGCGGCCGCTGCGGCAGCGGCTGATCACCGCGGTGGTGCTGTCGGTGCCCGTCATCGCCATGGCGATGGTCCCGGCCCTGCAGATCCAGTACTGGCAGTGGCTCTCGCTCGCCCTGGCCGGGCCCGTGGTGACGTACGCGGCCTGGCCGTTCCACCGAGCGGCCCTCACCAACGCCCGGCACGGGGCCGCCACCATGGACACGCTCGTCTCGGTCGGCACCTCGGCGGCGTTCCTGTGGTCGCTGTGGGCCCTGTTCTTCGGCACCGCGGGCGAGCCGGGCATGACCCACGGCTTCGAGCTGACCATCGCCCGCACCGACGGCGCGGGCAACATCTACCTCGAAGCCGCCGCCGGCGTGACCGCGTTCATCCTGGCCGGCCGGTACTTCGAAGCCCGCTCCAAGCGCCGGGCCGGCGCCGCGCTGAAGGCTCTGATGGAACTCGGCGCGAAGGACGTGACCGTGCTGCGCGCCGGCGGGGAACAGCTGGTCCCCGTCGCGGAACTGGCCGTCGGCGACCGCTTCCTGGTGCGCCCGGGCGAGAAGATCGCCACCGACGGCACCGTCGTCGAAGGCTCCTCCGCCGTGGACGTGTCCATGCTCACCGGCGAGTCCGTACCCGTGGAGGTGTCCGTCGGCGACCCCGTCACCGGAGCCACCCTCAACGCCGGCGGTCGGCTCGTCGTCGAGGCCCGCCGGGTCGGCGCGGACACCCAGCTGGCGCGGATGGCGAAGCTGGTCGAGGACGCGCAGAACGGCAAGGCCGCGGCGCAGCGGCTGGCCGACCGGATCTCCGCCGTGTTCGTGCCCGCCGTCATGGTCCTGGCCCTGGGCACGCTCGGCTTCTGGCTCGGCAGCGGGGCGGGGTGGACGGCGGCGTTCACGGCCGCGGTCGCCGTCCTGATCATCGCCTGCCCCTGTGCGCTGGGACTCGCCACGCCCACCGCGCTCATGGTGGGCACGGGGCGCGGCGCCCAGCTCGGCATCCTGATCAAGGGGCCCGAGGTCCTGGAGAACACGCGCAGGGCCGACACGATCGTCCTCGACAAGACCGGCACGGTGACCACCGGGAGGATGACCCTCCTCGGCGTCCACACCGCGGAGGGGACCGACGAGACCGAGGCCCTGCGGCTGGCCGGGGCGCTGGAGCACGCCTCCGAGCACCCCATCGCCCAGGCCGTGGCGACCGGGGCGGCCGAGCGGGTCGGGGCGCTCCCGGCGGCCGAGGACTTCGTGAACCTCCCCGGCCTCGGCGTGCAGGGCGTCGTCGCCGGGCACGCCGTCCTCGTCGGCCGCGAACGGCTTCTCGCCGAGTGGGCCATCGCGCTCCCGGCCGAGCTGGACCAGGCCAGGACGGAGGCGGAGGCCGCTGGCCGGACCGCGATCACCGTGGCCTGGGACGGCGAGGCGCGGGCGGTCCTGGAGGTCGCCGACGCGGTGAGGCCGACGAGCGCCGAGGCGGTGCGGCGACTGCGGGCCCTCGGGCTGACGCCGATCCTGCTGACCGGTGACAACAAGGCCGTCGCCGAGGCGGTCGGGTCGGAGCTCGGCATCGAGCGGGTGGTCGCCGAGGTCATGCCCGAGGACAAGGTCGACGTGGTGCGGCGTCTGCAGGAGGAGGGCCGGACGGTGGCCATGGTCGGCGACGGGGTCAACGACGCGGCCGCGCTCGCCCAGGCCGATCTCGGCCTGGCGATGGGCACCGGAACCGACGCCGCCATCGAGGCGGGGGACCTGACTCTGGTGCGCGGCGACCTTGGGGCGGCGGCGGACGCGATCCGGCTGTCGCGCAGGACGCTCGGCACGATCAAGGGCAACCTCTTCTGGGCCTTCGCCTACAACGTCGCCTCGCTTCCGCTGGCCGCGGCGGGCCTGCTGAACCCGATGATCGCGGGCGCGGCGATGGCCTTCTCCTCGGTCTTCGTCGTCGGCAACAGCCTGCGCCTGAGGGGCTTCCGTCCGGCGGACTGAGGGAGCGGGGGGACGGCGTGTCCTGACGCGTGCCGTCAGCGGGAGTCCTGCGGGGACCCGGAACCGCGGCCTAACCGCACCGGCGAGAGGGTGCGGACGCGGCTCCCGCCGAGCCGGTGAAGTGATCTGAATCACATCCCGTCACAACGGTCGGCGATGCGGTGACTTAAGGCCGAACACCCGGAACCGGAGGAGGAATCATGACGGGGAACTCGCACGTGGTCGTGATCGGTGGCGGATACGCGGGCGTCATGGCCGCGAATCGGATGACGATGCGCGACGACGTGACCGTGACGCTGATCAACCCGCGTCCGGACCTTGTCCACCGGGTCCGCCTGCACCAGCTGGTGGGCGGGTCCGACGACGCGGTCGTCGCGTACCGGGACGTCCTGGCCGGGCGCGTCCGGCTGGTGGTCGACACCGTGACCCGGATCGACGCGGCCGAGCGCAGCGTGACGCTCGCGTCCGGCGGCACGCTCGACTACGACTACCTGATCTACGCCGTGGGCAGTGGCAGCGCCGAGCCGAGCGTGCCCGGGGCAGTCGAGTTCGCCCGCCCGCTCGCCACCCTGGAGGAGGCGCAGCGGCTGCGTGCGGTGCTCGACGCCACGCCCGCGACGGCCCCGGTGACGGTGGTCGGCGCCGGTCCCACGGGCATCGAGACCGCCGCCGAACTGGCGGAGCGGGGGCGCCGGGTGACGCTGGTCTGCGGCGGCGTTCTCGGCCCGTACCTGCACACGCGGGGCCGGCGCTCGGTCGCGAAGCGGCTGGCCGAGCTCGGTGTGACGGTCGTCGACGGCTCCGGTGCGAAGGTGACGGGGGTGACCCGCCATGCCGTGCGGCTCGCCGACGGTCGTGAGCTGCCGAGCGAGGTCACCGTCTGGACCGTCGGCTTCGGCGTCCCCGACCTGGCCGCGCGCAGCGGGCTGAGCACCGACGCCGTGGGCCGTCTGCTCACGGACGAGACGCTGACGAGCGTGGACGACGCGCGCATCGTCGCGGCCGGGGACTCGGCGGCACCGTCCGGCCAGGCGCTGCGGATGAGCTGCCTGAATGCGTCACCGCTGGGCGCGCGGGCCGCCGACACACTGCTCAGCCGGCTCGCGGGGGAGCAGCCGGACCACCTCCACCAGGGCTTCTACGCCCAGTGCATCAGCCTGGGCCGGAGCGCGGGCATCTACCAGTTCGCCAACCGGTCCGACGCCGCGGTGTGGCTGCACATCGGGGCGGGCCCGGGCGCCAGGATCAAGGAACTGGTCTGCAGGAAGATCCCCCAGCACCTGTCCGGAGAGGCGCGGAAGCCCGGTTCGTACCGCCTGCACCGTATGCCGGGAGGCGTCGCCAAGCGCCGGGAACTGCTGCGCGCCCACCCCGCCGAGGAACCGGCCTCGGCCGATCGGGCAGTCTGACCGGTGGGCGCTGGGAGGATCTTGCTGTGCACGCACACGAACGCGGTCTGCCGCCACGGCCGACCGCGAAGGACGAGGGGAAGGGGGGAGGGTTGAGCGACGACGCCACCGAACCGGCGACCGAGGCCTTCCTCGCCCACCGCAACCTGCTCTTCACCGTCGCCTACGAGGTACTCGGATCGGCGGCCGACGCCGAGGACGTCCTCCAGGAGACCTGGCTGCAATGGGCCAAGGCCGACCGGGGGCAGGTGCGCGACCAGCGCGCCTTGCTGGTCCGGATCACCACGCGCCAGGCGCTCAACCGGCTGCGCACCATCAAGCGCCACCGGGAGGCGTACGTCGGCCCCTGGCTTCCCGAACCGCTGCTCACCGCGCCGGACGTGGCCGAGGACGTCGAGCTCGCCGAGAGCGTGTCCATGGCGCTGATGCTCGTCCTGGAGACGTTGTCGCCGACCGAGCGGGCCGTCTTCGTGCTGCGCGAGGTCTTCGACGTCGGCTACGACGAGATCGCGGCCGCCGTCGACAGGAGCCCGGCAGCCGTCCGCCAGATCGCCCACCGCGCCCGCCGGCACGTCGATTCCCGGCGCCCCCGCCGGGTGGTCTCCTCGAACGAGTGCCGAGCGGTCCTGGAGTCTTTCCGGCGCGCCGTCGAAACCGGGGACCCGCAGGCCCTCCTCGAGGTGCTCGCACCCCAGGTCGTCCTGATCAGCGACGGGGGCGGCATCAAGCACGCCGCGCTGCGGCCGGTCACCGGCGCGGAGCGGGTGGCCCGAATGTTCGCCGGCGGCATCTCCAAGGTCGAAGGCGCGATCACCGCCGAACCGACGGTGGTCAACGGCAACCCGGCACTCCTCGTCCGTCTGGACGGCGAGATCGACGGCGTCATGGCGGTCGGCACCGAGGACGGCCGCATCACCGGCCTCTACTACGTCCGCAACCCCGAGAAGCTGTCCCACGTCACATCCCCGACCCCGCTCACCCTTCGCTGAGCACCGACGGCCCCCGTCGCCTCACCTGCGGGATCCGGTCCCGGGTGACGGGGGCCATGTCGGCGACGGCGCAAGCCGCGCTGCGCGCCCGGCCCATGCGGGTGGTTGCCGCCCGACGGTGCGAGGCTGGCGCGACAGGACGTTCGCGCCGCCGGGCGGGGTTCAGGGGGCTCACAGGGCTCACGGAGCCGGATGAGTGGAACGATCTCCCGCAGCCGTAGCCGTAGCCGTAGCCGTAGCCGTAGCCGTAGCCGTAGCCGCAGCCGCAGCCGCAGCCGCAGCCGCAGCCGCAGGGAGTCGGCGTCCGGGCGCCGCGGAGTCCGGCAGGGTCGCGCCAGGACCGCGGCGGGGCGATGGGCTTTCCCGCCGGCCCCTCCCTCAGGTCTGGAAGGGGGCCGGGTCGGCCCGTACCACCGCACCGGCTCGCACGCCGCCGCGGTCCTCCGGCAGGCGCCGGCCGTGCGGCCGGCACCGTGTCCTCGCCGTCGGCCACCCCTCATCCGGGCCGGCGGTCCGGACGGCGCACGCACGCGGAACCTCCCGGTCTGCATGCGTACGCGGTCTCGGTCTCGGCACCCCCGACCGCTGCCGCGGCCGTTGTGATCGCCGCGGGGTCGGTCGGGGGAGCGGAGTCTCAGTCCTCGCGCAGGGCGGTGACCGCCTCCTGCACACGCCTGCCGTAGTCCGGGTCGGCCGCGTGGAAGTGGGCGAGGTTCTTCTCGATCACGTCGTCGCGGGAGACCTGGGACAGGCCGCCGGCGATGTTCGCGACCAGACGCGACTTCTCCTCCTCCGACATCAGGCGGTAGAGCTCACCGGCCTGGTGGAAGTCGTCGTCCTTGGCGTGCTGCGGTGCGGCGTGCGTGCCGGTGTGGCCGTGGAGGGCCAGCGGGGCCGACAGGGCGGCGTCCGACTGGACCGGGCCCGCGTACGAGTTGGGCTCGTAGTTCTTGTCGTGGCGGGAGCCGTTGCGGGTGGCCATGAGCCCGTCCCGGCCGTAGTTGTCGGCACCGCCCGGAACGGCCTTCGGCGCGTTCACCGGAAGCTGTGTGTGGTTGACGCCGAGACGGTAGCGGTGGGCGTCCGCATAGGCGAAGAGGCGGCCCTGGAGCATCTTGTCGGGCGAAGGCCCGATGCCCGGCACGAAGTTGTTCGGCGAGAACGCCGCCTGCTCGACCTCGGCGAAGACGTTGTCCGGGTTGCGGTCGAGGACCAGCCGGCCGACGCGCTGCAGCGGGTAGTCGGCGTGCGGCCACACCTTGGTGAGGTCGAACGGGTTGAAGCGGTAGTCCGCCGCCTCGGCCGCGGGCATGATCTGGACGTACAGCGTCCAGGACGGGTTCACACCCCGCTCGATCGCCTGGAGCAGGTCCGTCTGGTGCGAGTTGGGGTCCGTGCCCACGACCTCGGCGGCCTGCTCGCCGCTCAGGCAGCGGATGCCCTGGTTCGTCTTGAAGTGGTACTTGACGAAGAAGGCCTCGCCCTCGGCGTTCGTCCACTGGTAGGTGTGCGACCCGTAGCCGTTCATGTGGCGGTACGAGGCCGGGATGCCGCGGTCGCCCATCAGCCAGGTGATCTGGTGGGTGGCCTCCGGAGCATGGGCCCAGAAGTCCCAGACGTTGTCCGGCTCCTGCTTCCCGGTGAACGGGTCGCGCTTCTGGGAGTGGATGAAGTCCGGGAACTTGACCGGGTCCTTGATGAAGAACACCGGGGTGTTGTTGCCGACGAGGTCGTAGTTGCCCTCCTCGGTGTAGAACTTCACCGCGAAGCCCCGCGGGTCGCGGACGGCGTCCGCGCCGCCGAGCGAGTCGGCGACGGTGGAGAAGCGCAGGAAGACCTCGGTGCGCTTGCCGATCGCGTCCAGGAAACCGGCCCGGGTGAAGCCGCTGACGTCGTCGGTCACCTCGAAGTAGCCGTACGCGCCGGAGCCGCGTGCGTGGACGACTCGCTCCGGGATGCGCTCGCGGTTGAAGCGGGCGAGCTTCTCCAGCAGGTGCTGGTCCTGGAGGAGGAGCGGGCCACCGACGCCGGCGGTGGCGGAGTTCTGGTTGTCGGCGACCGGAGCGCCGGACTCGGTCGTAAGCACGCGCTGCGTCATGGGTGGGAGGGCGGCCTTCCGTGCGGGAGCTGCTGAGGTGCCAGGAGCGTATGTACGCGTCCGGGAAAACGTCAACAGTTTGTTGAAGTCAGGGGTGTGAATCCGGGCCGTGGCTGCGCTTGGGCGCGACAGGACAGGTGTCAGCGCGGCCACGGCCCGGATGTCTGAGGGGGGTCGACGTCGACCCCCGGGGGCGGGGTGCCCCGGGCTGGAGCGAGGTGGACGGCCGCCTCGGGAGTGGACCCGGGTGGACGTGGTGCCCGCCGGCCCGGGCGGCCCGGCGGGAGGGTGCCGGGCGCCGGGCGGGTGCGCGGCGAGCGCCTCGCCGGCGGCCGGGTCAGGCGACCGGTGAGCCGGACAGGCGCTCGACCGCGCGGAGCAGCGCTGAGTGGTCCAGGCCCCCGTCGCCCTGGGCGCGCAGGGAGGCGACCAGCTGGGCGACGACGGCCCCGACCGGCAGTGCGGCACCGACGTTGCGGGCGGCGTCGGTGACGATGCCCATGTCCTTGTGGTGGAGGTCGATGCGGAAGCCCGGCCTGAAGTCGCGGTCGAGGAAGTTGTCCTTCTTGCGGGTCAGGACGGTGGAGCCGGCCAGTCCGCCGTTGAGGACGTCCAGGGCCGCTCGCAGGTCCACGCCGGACTTCTCGAGGAAGACGACGGCCTCGGCGCAGGCCTGGATGTTGACGGCGACGATCAGCTGGTTGGCGGCCTTCACCGTCTGGCCGGAGCCGTGCGGACCGCACAGGACGATCGTCCTGCCCAGGGCCTCGAGGATCGGTCGGGCCTCGTCGAAGGCGTCCTGCTCGCCGCCGACCATGATCGACAGTACCGCCTCGACGGCACCGGCCTCGCCGCCCGAGACCGGGGCGTCCAGGACGCGGATTCCCTTGTCGGCGGCGTTCGCCGCCAGGTCGACGGAGGTCTGCGGGGTGATCGAGGACATGTCGATCAGCAGGGCGCCGCGCTTCGCGTTCTCCAGGATCCCGTCCGGACCGTACGCGATGGCCTCCACCTGCGGCGAGGCGGGGACCATGGTGATCACGACGTCGGCGTCCCCGACGGCCTCGGCGATCGAGGCGGCGGCGGTGCCGCCGGCGGCCGTGAGCCGGTCCAGCTTCTCCTGCTCCAGGGTGAAGCCGGTCACCTGGTAGCCCGCCTTGATCAGGTTCTCGGACATGGGTGAGCCCATGATGCCGAGGCCGATCCACGCGATCGTGGGCAGGTTGGGGCGGGAGGAGTCTGCGAGGGTGCTCATCGGGGTGCCTCTCTTGAAGCGGTGGTACGAAAGGGAGTCGGCGGACGGCGGGCCGGAGGTCAGTGCGCGGGCCGGGCGCTCTCGGGGAGCCAGTCGAAGGACCGGGCGCTCGGACGGTCGCCGGCCTTGTACTCCAGGCCGATCCAGCCGTCGTAGCCGGCCTTCCTCAGCCGGTCGAGCAGCTCCTCGAGCGGCAGGGAGCCGGTGCCCGGCGCGCCGCGGCCCGGGCTGTCCGCGATCTGCACATGGCCGGTCTTCGCCGCGTACGCGTCGATGACGGCCGCGACGTCCTCGCCGTTCATCGACAGGTGGTAGATGTCGAGCAGGAACTTGGCGTTGCCGAGGCCGGTGGCGGCGTTGACCCTGTCCACGACCTCGATCGCGGAGGGCGCGCTCACCAGCGGGTAGAGCGGGGACTCCGGCTTGTTCAGGGTCTCGATCAGCAGGATCGCGCCCACCCGGTCGGCCGCGCGGGCCGCCGTCACCAGGTTCTCCAGGGCGAGTTCGTCCTGTACCGCCGGATCCACGCCCTCGACCCGGTTGCCGTAGAGGGCGTTGAGCGCCTTGCAGCCGACCGAGGCGGCGAAGTCCGCGGCCACGTCGATGTTGGCGCGGAAGCGGTCCGACTCCTCACCGGGCACGGAGAGGGCGCCGCGGTCCGGGCCCGGAAGCCGGCCGGCGTAGAAGTTCAGGCCCACCAGCCGGGTGCCGGAGTTCTCGAGAGCCTGCCTCAGCTCGTCCAGTTCGCTCTGGTCGGGCGTGGGGGTGTCGATCCAGGGCCACCACAGCTCGACCGCCGTGAAGCCCGCCGCGGCGGCGGCCGCGGGGCGCTCCAGCAGCGGGAGTTCCGTGAAGAGGATCGAGAGGTTCACATCGAAGCGCTGGTCCGTGTATCCCATGAGGGGGGCGCTCCTTCCGTATTGCGGAAACTCATTTCTGCTTAATGGAAGATTGCCTGGCGTGGGGGAGAGCTGTCAAGACCGGGCCGCAATCCGACCGACATGCGGACGCTTCCCGTCCTCGGCGGCCCGGGGCCGGGTGGGGCGGGCGCGATACGGCGTCCCACGGCAGCATGGAAGACGCCCCGGGGTGGGCGGGACGGGAAGCCGTGTGCGGGGCTCGGATGTGGGGCGACCTGCGGCGGAGATGTGCCCGGGGCGGACGGGGGCGGAGGGCGTGAAGGCGGCGGAAGCGCGTCCGGGTGGACGAAGTGCGTCCGCCAAGACCGGGCCGCAATCCGACCGACATACGGACGCTTCCGGTCCTCGGCGGCCCGGGGCCGGGTGGGGCGGGCGCGATACGGCGTCCCATGGCAGCACGGAAGACGCCCCGGGGTGGGCGGGACGGGAAGCCGTGTGCGGGGCTCGGATGTGGGGCGACCTGCGGCGGAGATGTGCCCGGGGCGGACGGGGGCGGAGGGCGTGAAGGCGGCGGAAGCGCGTCCGGGTGGACGAAGTGAGTCCGCCCCGGACGGGGACGGGGTGGGCGAGGCGGGGGTGTGCGGAGCCCGGTCCGGCGACGCCGAGACCACCGAGGCAGCCGGGCTGCCGCCGCCGCGGGCGGCGGACTCGCGCCGAGGCGGTCGTATTTCCCGCACCGCCCGAGGGCGCCCGGGTGCGCGGGACGGGCATGAGCGCCCGGGCCCGGCCGGGTAGCACGAAAAGGCCTCCCGGGTGGACCGGGGCGGCCTGCACGGCCGTCCCCCGTCCACCCGGGAGGCGCAGGGGCCCTCCCGGCGGCGCTACAGCGCGTCGACCGCGCTGACCTTCCAGCCGCCGGAGGTGCGGGTCAGCTCCATCCGGACCCGGTTCAGATCCACCCGGGGCCCGTCGACCCGGGTACTGCGCGTCACCTGGTTGACGAACAGCAGGACCACGGCCCGGTCCGGCGACGCCGAGACCACCGAGGCGGCGGGGCTGCCGCCGCCGGGCGGCGTCACCACCGAGGCCGTGACCACCCCCTGGTACTTCTTCGCGGTGGGCGCCACGACCTTCGCCGTCGTCCTGCGGTACTCCTCCAGGAAGGGCCCGGTGAGATGGCCGCGGGCGGCGGCGAAGTCCCGGTCCAGATGCCGGTGGTCGTACGAGAGCACGGCCGGCGCCGCCTTCCGCGCCGCCGCCAGAGCGCCGGTGCGTCCTTCGTCGGCCTGCCGGCCGCGCGCGTACGCCGTGCCCAGGACGGCCGCCGCGACCAGCCCGGCGACGGTCAGCACGGCCAGTACCGCGCGGACCGGCAGCCTGCGCCGCGGGGACCGCCGGCCCTCCGGGCCGCCGTCCTCTCCGTCCTCCCCGGCCGGGGCGGCGGCCGAGGGCCCCGCGCCCGGCTCCGGCTCCGGCTCCTCCCGCTCCCGCTCCTCCCAGTCGGGTGCCTCCCAGTCGGGTTCGGTGCCCGCGGCCGGAGGGTCCTCGGCGCGCAGGGTCCGTCCGGACACCACGGCGCCGGAGCCGTCGGCGGGCCGGCCGGGGGTGTCCGCGCCGGGCGCCGTCCGCCGGCCGCCCCCGGTCTGCCGAGCCTGTCCGGCACGCTTGGCCGCCGCCCGGGCCGCGGCGGTCATCGAGCGCCGGCCGGGGGAGCCAGCGCCACGGCCGCGGGTCGTCGTGTTCGCCACGGGGATTCTCCTCACTGTGGGGCGTACTGGCGCGACGGCGGGCGCGGGTCAGCCGACGAACTCGACGTTCGACGTCAGCCAGCGGCCGCCTTCGAGCACGAGGTCGAGCTGGAGCCGGTAGGTACGGGACTGGCCTTCCGGGGCGGCCGAGTTCGTCACCTTGCTGTCGGCGACGACCAGCACCCGGGCGGTGCGTTCGTCGGCACGGGCGATGCCGGCCTCCAGCACCTGCCCCTGGGAGACCGACTTGTTCGCGGCGACGAGCCTGGTCAGCTCCGCGGTCTGCGCTGCGAACTGCTCCTTGAAGTCGCCGGTCGCGCCCTTGAGGACGTTCGCGCTGTCCCGCTCGTAGTGCCGGTAGTCGAGCGAGGTGAAGTTCAGCGCCGACCGGCGGGCCGCGGCCAGGATGTCCTGGCGGCGCTCCTCGCCGGCACGCTGTTCGTGCACCCGGTGGCCGAGCCACAGGGAGAGGGCCGTCGTGACGACGGTGGCCACCGCGAGCACGGCGGGCACCGCCCTGCCGCGCCGGGCGGCCGCGACCGCCCCTGACGCGAGCCGGCCGAGCGCCCGGACGGCTCCCGGTACGCGCCCCGGTCGCACGTCGCCCGCCCCGCGGCCCGAGGCCGCCGTGCCGGTCGCCGGGCCCGCGTCCGCGCCCCCTGTCGTCGGAGTGGAGGCGCGTTGCCCGCCGTGCCCGCCGCCCGCGCCCTCCGCCGCCATGTCCGTCATGCCATCGGTCCCACGAGCAGCCATTGCCATGACTCCTTTCCGAACACGCTCCGTTCGCCGCCCGTCGAGCCGATCTCGACGAGCGTTCCGTCCGGGCCGGCGGCCGTGCCGGTCTCCGGGTCATAGGGGGCGACGTACGCGGCCGGGTCCGCGCCGCCGCCGGAACGCCCCGACGGGCCGGGTGCGTTCTGCGCACCGCGGACCGAGGTGGGTCCGCCGCGCGGGGCCGTGCAGCGCGCCGCCGTGTTCGCGGGCCGCTCCCGGGTGTCCGAGGGGTCGCGCCGCTGGGTGCCGTAGCCCTGCCGGCACGCCGGCGGGTCGTCGGCGTTCGCCACCATCCCGAAGTGGGTGGTGCCGTCCCCGGGGATCACCGTCCAACTGCCCGCCACCACCACGGGGAAGGTGACCAGGGCCTGTTCCACACCGGGCAGCCGGGCCACCGTGATCTGGCCGCCGCTGATCAGGTTTCCCAGCAGCACGGGCAGATGCGGCCGGGTCTCCGACAGCAGCGAGTCGACCTCCTGTGCGGCGGGCGCTCCGGAGCCGACGAGTCGGCGGATGTCACCGTCGGAGGACTTCAGCTCCGCGGTGAGCGCCGCGAGGTCCCGTGAGAAGGACCGGATGGCCGAGCCCTGTTCGGCCTGGGTGCCGAGCACCTTCCGGGAGTCCTCGATCAGGGCGATCGTCTGCGGCAGCGACTCGGACGCCGACTCGACCAGGCTGTTGCCGGAGTCCACCAGTCTGCTCAGCTCCGGACCGGTGCCCGCGAACGCCTTGCCGAGTTCGTCGACCGTGATCCGCAGGTCCTCCCTGCCGACGGAGTTCACCAGCCGGTCCAGGCTCAGGACGACGTCGGTGGTGGGCAGCGGCACCCGGGTGTCGGCGCGGGCGATGACGTCGCCCTCGCGGAGGTACGGGCCGCCCGTGCTGCGGGGCTGCAGGTCGACGTACTGCTCGCCGACCGCCGAACGGTTCGCCACGACCGCCACGGTGTCCGCCGGGATCCGGGCACCGTCCTCGATGTCCAGGTCCACCGAGACGCCGTCCCGCCCGGTCAGCCCCAGCTCCCCGACGCGGCCCACGGGCACGCCCCGGTAGGTGACCTCCGCGCCCCGGAAGACGCCGCCCGAGTCGGCGAGGTCGGCCCGTACGGTGTAGCCGCGGTCGAGGACGGCGTCCACCAGGCCCGTATAGCGGGCCCCGACGTACGACACACCGACCGCGGTGACCGCGGCGAAGGCCGCGAGCTGGATCCTGACCGTTCGTGTGATCACGGCTGCATCCCCTTCAGCATCAGCTCCGCGAGTGCGAGATCGATCCCCGGCGGACGTCCGCCGCCGTTGTCGCCCCCGTACGACGCCTGACTGCCCGCGCACACCGGCGGGCACAGTCCGCCGCCGGGCGGCGGCGGAACGGCGGGCCCGCCGGGTCCGTCCGGCAGGGTGGTGGACTCCGGGACACCGGGGACGTCCGGGACACCGGGGAGTTCCGGCGGATCCGGTACGCCGGGCAGCCCGGGCCGGTCCGGTCCGCCACCGCCGGGCCGCGACGGCCCGTCGGCGAGATTGCCGTAGACCGAGGCGAGGTCGAGATCGGCGGTGATCTTCAGATTGACGTAGTCGCCGTGGATCGCGTCGACGGCGTTGCGCGGGAACGGATACGTCGTCAGCAGTTCAAGGGCGTTGGGCAGATCGGCTCCCGCCGCGTTGAGCTGCTCCAGGATCGGCCGCAGGCTCTTCAGGTTGGCCACGGTGTCGTCCCGCGACGCGTTGATCACACGGCTGCCGGTCCTGCCCAGTTTCGACAGCGACGTGAGCATGGCTGTCAGGCTTCGCCGCTGGTCGGCCAGGACCTTCAGCGCCGGGGGCACCGTGTCGAGGGCCCCCGCGATCGTCTTCTTCTCCTGTGCCAGCCGCTTGGCGAGCCGGTCGATGCCGGCCAGCGCCCGGACGATCTCCCTGCGCCGGCCGTCGAGACCGCCGATGAAGGTGTCCAGCTCCGTCAGCAGGGACCTGACCCGGTTCTCCCGGCCCTCCAAGGCCTTGTTGAGCTCGGTGGTGATGGTCTTCAGCTGGGCGACCCCGCCGCCGTTGAGCAGCGCGGACAGCGCGGACAGCACCTCCTCGACCTCCGGATTGCGGCCGCTGCGGGACAGCGGGATCCGGGCGCCGTCCTTCAGCCGGCCCGCCGGGGCGGCGTCCACGGGCGCGGACAGCGCCACGTATTTCTCGCCGAGCATGCTGGTCTGCCGCAGCTCGGCGATCGCGTTGGCGGGCAGTGCCGCCGAGTCCGCGACGCGCAGCCGGACCCGGGCGTGCCAGCCGTCCAGTTCGACCTTCTCGACCGCGCCGACGGTGACGTCGTTCACCTTCACCGCCGACTGGGGCACCAGGTCGAGCACGTCCCTGAACTCGACGGTCACCCGGTAGGCGTTGCCGTCGGCCGCGGCACCGCCGGGCAGTCCGACGTCGTGCAGACCGCTGAACTCACAGCCCGTCAGCAGCAGCGAACCGGCCGCCGCCCAGGCCGCCGTCCCCGTGCGCAGCGTCCTCATGCGCGGGCCCCCAGGATTCCGCCGAGCGTCCGGTCGACCCGGCCCGTCCCGGACACGGCCCGGGTGCCGGCCGGCCCGAGCTCCGGCAGGGAGTCGAACAGCTTCCGCAGGTCAGCGCAGTCCTCGGCCCTGGCCTCCCCGGTCGTCCGCAGCAGCGAGCAGAGCAGTGCGGCAGGGTCCTGCGGCTGGTCCGGGTTGTTGCGGGTGTCGAGGGTTCCCGCGGACGGGTTGTAGGCGTTCTGCAGGTTGGACAGCCCGGCCGGGGCGACCTCCAGCAGCTCCGCGAGCGCGGCGCGCTGGGTGACCAGCACCTTGGTGACCTTGCTCAGCCCCTCCACGTTCTCCGTCAGCGACCGCTTGTTCGCCCGGACGAAGTCGGAGACGTCGGCGAGGGCCGCGCCCAGGTGCCGCAGCGCCGCAGCGAGGTCCTTGCGCTCCGCGGCGAGCTGTCCGGCCACCTTCGCGAGGCTGTCGTTGAAGGACCGCACGTTCTTGTCGTCGGCGGCCAGCGCCGCCGTGAACACCTGGAGGTTGCGGACGGTCGAGAACAGGTCCCGCCGTCCGTCGGACAGGGTCGTCACCGCCCGGGAGAGGTCCTCCACGGACCGGTGGATCGCACCGCCCTGCCCCTGGAGGTTGTCCGCGCTCACGCCCAGCAGCCGCGACAGCGCGCCGTCGCCGTTGGCGCCGCGCGGACCGAGCGCCTCCGAGGTCGTGTGCAGACTGTCGAAGACCCGGTCCAGCTCCACCGGTACGGCCGTGCGCCGTTCGGGGATGACGTCCCCGCCGCGCAGCACCGGGCCGCCCCGGTACACGGGCAGCAGCTGTACGTAACGGTCGCTGACCACGGACGAGTTGATGATCGCGGCCCGGGCCCCGGCGGGCACCTTCCGCCCGGCGTCGTACTCGAGGACCACCCGCACCCGGCGGCCCTCCGGCGTGATCTCCGCGACCTCGCCGATCCGGACCCCGAGCACCCGGACGTCCGAGCCCGGGTAGATGCCGACGGTCCGCGGGAAGTACGCGGTGACGCGGACCGGGTCCGTGCGCGGCCACAGCGCCACCGCGCACGCCGCGACCAGCGCGAGGGCGGTCGCCAGTGCCGCACCGCGCAGCAGCGGCGTGTGCGGCGGTCGTATGCGCGGCACACGCATACGCGGCGGACGTAGGCGTGACAGCCCTATGCGGGGCGCACGTACGCGCGGTACACGTACGCGTGACAGGGACGCTTTCACGAGGGACCTCCCGTCCGCGGGACCACCGGAGCGGCGACCAGGTTCTGGATGTAGCTGTCGAACCAGCGGCCGTTGCCGAGGGTGTTGGCGAAGACGCGCACGTACGGCGCGAGCAACCGCACGCTGCGGTCGAGGGCGGCCTGGTTGCGTTCGAGCATGCCGACGACCTGGTTCAGGCCCTTCAGCGCGGGCCCGATCTCCCTGGCGTTGTCCTCGACCAGCCCCGACAGCTGGATCCCGAGCGCGGCGGAGCTCTTGAGCAGGGCGTGGATCGCCGCCCGCCGCCGGGAGATCTCCTGGAACAGCGCGTCTCCGTCCTTGACCAGGGCGGAGAACTCGCGGGAGCGCTCGGCGAGGACCGCGCTCACCCCGCCCGCGTGGTCGAGCAGTTCCCGCAGCGCCCGGTCGCGGGAGGCGACCGTGCGGGAGATCCGCGAGAGGCCCTTCACGGACTCCCGCACCTCGGCGGGGGAGTCCTCGAAGGTGGTGGAGATCGTCTCCAGGGCCGCGGCCAGCCGCTCGGTGTCGACCTTCTCGGTGGTGGTGGTCAGATCGCTGAAGGCCGTCACGACGTCATAGGCGGGCGTGGTCCGTTTCAGCGGGATCTCGCTGCCCGGCCTCAGCCGCCCCGGGCCCTCGGGCCTCAGGGCCAGGTACTTGGCGCCCAGGATCGTCTTGACGCGGATGGCCGCACCGGTCCGGGTGCCGAGGGCCGGCTCCCCCCTGACCCGGAAGACCACCTTGACGTGGTCCCCGTCCAGGTCCACCTCGTCGACCTTGCCCACCTTCACCCCGGCGACCCGGACCTCGTCTCCGCTCTTGAGCCCGCCGGCCTCCGAGAACGCGGCGCTGTAGGTCTCGCCGTCGCCGATCAGCGGCAGGTCGTCGGCGTTGAACGCGGCGACGGCCAGCAGCGCGAACGTGGTGAGGCCGGCCGCGCCGATCGTCACGGGGTTCCGGTCCCGGAACGGGATCATGCGTGTCCTCCGTCGTCCCTTCATGCGCACCTCGCCCGGGCGACGTGGAGTTCGGGGGTGATGACCCGGGTCCTCGGCAGCACCACTCGGCCGTCGAAGTCGCAGAGGTAGAAGTTGAACCACGACCCGTACGAGGCGGTCCTCGTGAGCTTGTCGAGCTTGCCCGGCAGCCGTTTCAGCACGCCCTCCACGGTCTTCTCGTTGTCGTTCAGCGTCCCGGTCAGCTCCCGCAGCTCCGCGATGTCGTCGCGCAGCGGCGGGCGGGCGTCCTCCAGCAGGCCGGCCGTGGCCTCCGTCAGGCCGTTGATGTTCACCAGCGACTCGCCGATCGGCCTGCGGTCGGCGGAGAGACCCGAGACCACCCGCTGGAGCTGCTTGACCAGCCCGGAGAACCGGGCACCGCGCCTGTCGAGGGTCGCCAGCACCGTGTTGAGGTTGTCGATCACCGAGCCGATCAGCTCGTCGCGGTCGGCGAGGGTGCTGGTGAGCGAAGCGGTGTGCGCGAGCAGGCTGTTCACGGTGCCGCCCTCGCCCTGGAGCGTCCTGACGATCCCGGTGGCGAGCCGGTTCACGTCCTTCGGGCTGAGCGCGGCGAAGAGCGGTTTGAACCCGCCCAGCAGAGCGTTCAGATCGAGCGCGGGCCGGGTGCGGGAGAGGGGGATCCGGCTCCCCGGCGGCAGCGTCGTGCCGTCGCCCGGGCCCTCCGTCAGCGCGATGTACCGCGAGCCGACCAGATTGCGGTAGCGGATGACGGCGCCCGTGCCGGTGAGCAGCGGGCGCTTCTCGGCCACCGTGAACGTGACCTCCGCCAGCGTCCGGTCCCTGATGCCGATCTCCCGGACCTCGCCCACCCGCACGCCGGCGACGCGGATGTCGTCGCCCTCCTCCAGACCGGTGACGTCGCTGAACACCGCCCGGTAGGTGTGCTCCGGGGTGAAGGAGACGGTGGCGATGGTGGTGGCGAGCAGCGCCGTCGCGAGCACCGTCACCACCGCGAAGAGACCGAACTTGATCAGCGGCGAGGCGGTCTCCCCGGCCCGCCGCAGGGACGCGGCCCTCATGCGACGCTCACCGCCGTCCCGCGGGCCATCGGCCCGAACAGCAGGGTGGCCACCGCGGGCACCTCGTCCGCGGGTACGCCCAGGACGGGTGCCACGAGCGATCCGACGGCACGCTGCTCGGCCCCGGTCGCGGACACCTGCCCTCCCGCCGAGCCGGCCGGCCCGACCCGGGCGGTGCCGTCGTCCAGCCTCACGTCCGGTGCCGGGACCCGCGGCCGGGGCATGCCCTGGCAGTCGGGGCCCGAGCGCTCCCCCCAGCGGGGTTCCTCCCCCGGCCGGTACCCCGGCCGGGGGTGGACGAACTCGAGGGTGATGTGCATCTTTCCGCCTCTGAAGGTCTGTTCCGACGCGGCCTCCTGCCTCACCAGACCGTCGAGCAGGCAGGGGTACTCGGGCGAGTAGCGGGCGAACAGCGCCAGCGTGGGCCGCGAGACACGGCCCAGGGTGATCAGCCGCTCCCCGTTCGCGTCGAGGAACGCGTCCGCGGTGCCCGCGACCCCGGCCGTCGAGGTGAACAGGGCGGCCAGCTGCTCCCGTTTCTCCACGATGGTCCGGCTGGTGGTGAGGGTGTTGCGCAGGATCCCCATCAGGTCCGGCGCGGCGTCCCCGTACACCTCGGCGACGTCCGCGAACCGCGAGATGTCCTCCTGCAGCGACGGCAGATGGGGGTTGAGCCGGCGCAGATAGCCCTCGACCCGGGTCAGGTTGTCGCCGATCCGGTCGCCGCGGCCCTCCAGCGCGGTGGAGAACGCCGAGAGAGTGGCGTTGAGTTCGGCGGGGCGGACCGTGCGCAGCAGCGGCAGCAGGTCGTTCATCAGCTGCTGCACCTCCATACCGGCCGCGGTGCGGTCCTGAGTGATGACGTCCCCGGCGCGGATCGCCCGCGCCGGAGGGCTGCCGGGGACCACCAGGTCGACGTACTTCTCGCCGAACAGCGTCTTGGGCAGCAGCCGGGCCCGGACGTCGGCCGGGATGCGGGAGACGTGATCCGGGTCCAGGGCGAGGTCGAGCGTCGCCTTCTTCCCGTCGGCCCGTACCCCGCGCACCTCGCCGACCAGCAGTCCGCGCAGTTTCACATCGGCCTGCGGCTCCAGCTGGTTGCCGAGGGTGCCGGTCTCCAGCGTGACCCTGACGACGGGCGTGAACGCCTTCCGGTACACGGCCACGGACAGCGACAGCAGCAGGGCGAGCACGGCGATGAAGACGATTCCGTGGATCCGCAGTCGGACGCGCATCGGCACTACCCCGCAATCCGTACGGTCGTGCTGGCGCCCCAGATCGCCAGGCTGAGGAAGAAGTCCAGGACGTTGACGGCGACGATCGAGGTGCGCACCGCTCGGCCGACCGCGACACCGACCCCGGCCGGACCGCCGCTCGCGTGGTAGCCGTAGTAGCAGTGCACCAGGATGATCACGACGGCGAAGACGATCACCTTGCCGAACGACCACAGCACGTCGACCGGCGGCAGGTACTGCTGGAAGTAGTGGTCGTAGGTGCCGGCCGACTGGCCGTGGTAGCCGGTCGTGATCGTCCGGGCGGCGAAGTACGAGGACAGCAGCCCGACCACGTAGAGCGGGACGACGGCGACGAACCCGGCGATCATCCGGGTCGTCACCAGGAACGGCAGCGACGGGACGCCCATCACCTCCAGCGCGTCGGTCTCCTCGCTGATCCGCATCGCTCCGAGCTGGGCGGTGAAGCCGGCCCCGACGGTCGCGGACAGCGCCAGCCCCGCCACCAGCGGGGCGATCTCCCGCGTGTTGAAGTAGGCGGAGAGGAACGCGACGAAGTTGGAGGTGCCCAGCTGGTTGAGGGCCGCGTACCCCTGGAGGCCCACCTCGGTGCCGGTGAAGAAGGACAGGAACGCGATCACGCCCACGGTCCCGCCGACGACGGCGAGCGCGCCGCGGCCGAAGCTGACCTCGGCCAGCAGCCGCAGGACCTCCTTCTTGTAACGGCGGAGGGTGCGTCCGGTCCAGGCCAGCGAGCGCCCGTAGAAGGACAGCTGGGCGCCCAGCTCCTCCAGGGAACGCAGCGGTCGTCCCACGAGACGGTCGATCAGCGCCACGGTCAGCCCTTCTGCGGAACGACTTGGAAGTACACGGCGGTCATCACGAAGTTCGTGACGAACAGCAACATGAAGGTGATGACCACCGACTGGTTCACCGCGTCGCCCACGCCCTTCGGGCCGCCCTTGGCCGTCAGCCCCTTGTACGAGGCGACGATCGCCGCGATCGCCCCGAACACCAGGGCCTTCAGCTCGGCCGCCCACAGGTCGGACAGCTGGGCGAGCGTGGTGAACGAGGCCAGATAGGCCCCGGGAGTGCCGTTCTGCAGGACGACGTTGAAGAAGTAGCCGCCCGCGACCCCGACCACCGACACCAGGCCGTTGAGCAGCACCGCGACGACCATCGACGCCAGCACCCGGGGAACGACCAGGCGGTGGATCGGGTCGATGCCCAGCACCTGCATCGCGTCGATCTCCTCGCGGATCCTGCGCGCGCCGAGGTCCGCGCAGATCGCGGTGCCACCGGCGCCCGCGATCAGCAGCGCCGTCACGATCGGCGACGCCTCCCTCAGCACGGCGAGCACCGAGGCGGCGCCCGAGAAGGACTGGGCGCCGAGCTGCCGGGTCAGACTGCCGATCTGCAGCGCGATGACCGCGCCGAAGGGGATGGACACCAGAGCCGTCGGCAGGATCGTCACACTGGCGATGAACCAGGCCTGCTGGATGAACTCCCGTACCTGGAAAGGCCGCCGGGGGAGCGTCCTCAGGACGTCCAGGGCCAACGCGAACAGGCTGCCGGAGTGCCGCAGGGCTCCGGTGGGGGAGAGGCTCACGTCCCCGACACCTCCTCGCGGCTGTGCCGTTCCGCCTCGCGCCGTGCGATGGCCTCCCAGCGGGGCGGGCGGGTGATGCCGGGGCTCGGAAGCAGGCGGGGAGTGACCACCCGGGCGCCGCCGCCGTCGCCGGCCGCCGCGCCCCGGTCCAGCTGCGCGAGTTCCAGCTCGACCTGGGCGGCGTCCTTCTCCTCCGCCATCCCGATCGGCCCCTGCATCCTGCCGTGGAGGAACTGCCGTACGACGGGCTCGCCACTGTTCAGCAGCCGCTCGCGAGGCCCGAACACCACCAGCTCCCGCCGGAACAGCAGACCGATGTTGTCCGGGACCTGCCGGGCGGAGGCGATGTCATGGGTGACGATGAGGAAGGTGGCGTCGATCTGCGCGTTGAGGTCGACGATCAGCTGGTTGAGATAGGCCACCCGCACCGGGTCGAGTCCCGAGTCCGGCTCGTCGAACAGGATGATCTCCGGGTCGAGCACCAGGGCGCGCGCCAGCCCGGCGCGCTTGCGCATCCCTCCCGAGATCTCGCCGGGCAGCTTCTCCTCGGCGCCGATCAGACCGACCATCTCCATCTTCTCGAGGACGGTCCGCCGGATCTCCGCCTCGGACCGGCGGGTGTGCTCGCGCAGCGGGAAGGCGATGTTGTCGTACAGGTTCATCGACCCGAACAGCGCGCCGTCCTGGAAGAGGACGCCGAACAGCTTCCGCACCTCGTACAGGTCGTGCTCGCGGAGCCGGGTGATGTCCCGGTCCGCGATCCGCACCGACCCGCGGTCGGGTCTGAGCAGCCCGACGAGGGTCTTGAGGAACACCGACTTCCCCGTGCCCGAGGGGCCGAGCATGACCGAGATCTCCCCGGCGGGCAGCGTCAGCGACACGTCCTGCCAGATGACCTGGCGGCCGAAGGACTTGGTCAGCCCCTCCACTCGGATCTCGACACCCATCCGGTACACCCTCCAGCCGTTGAGCAGCTCCGACACCTGCTCTACGGGGAGGGGCTGGGCGTCCGTCGCGGAGAGGACCGACTTTTTTCGGCGGGGGTCGGCCGGGGCGGTCGGTTACACCGGTGCAACGGGAGGGTGTCTGCTCGGTCGGGTCCGGTGCGCGTGCCGTGCGGCCGGTGCGGATCGGCGTGGGCGGGTGCGCGCCCGGGGCCCGAGGGCGTGGGTGGGGGTGTGTATTCGGGGCTCAGGGTGTGGGTGTGTCCTCCGGGGCCGACGGGGCGGGCGGTGCGGTGCGGGACGGACCGGAACCGCCCGGCGCGGGGTCCACGGAGACGGCGGTCCGCGGCAGGGCGGGTGCGTCGCGGACGGCGGTGTCCTCGGCCGCCGTCAGGTCGGGCAGCGCCGGGATCCCGGCGACCTCCGGCGCCCCGGGCACGTCCGGTACCGACGGCACCGCGGGCGGGGGCACCGGCGGCAGCGAGGGCAGCGCCGGGTCCGGCAGGAGCAGCGGCACGGACCGGCTGCCGCCGGGTGTCCGCGTCGCACCCGCGGAGGGAGCCGCCGCAGGGCCGGCGGAGGGAGCCGGCCCGTCGGCGCCCCGGCCCCGGTCGTCGCCCGCCGGCCACTCCTCGGCGGTCTCGGAGGTGGCGGGCCGGCGTTCCGGCCCGTCCCCGTCGTCGGCGTACGGCACGACGAAACCGGCGACCGCCAGCGTCGCCGCGGTCGACGCCGCGACCACCAGATGAGCGTGGCTCCCCGTCCGGGGTCTGCGCCCCAGCAGCCACAGCACCAGTCCCAGCGTGCCCGCGAGCGACGCCCGCAGCGTTCGCCGGGCCCGGGCCAGCAGTGATTCCACCGTCCGGTAGCTCAGCCCCATCTCCCGGGCGACCTCCCCGACGTCGAGGTCCTCGGACTTCAGCCGCAGGGCCTCCGCCTGCCGTGCGGGCAGCTCTCCGCTGCGCACGGCCAGCCACCTGGCCTCGGCCCGGTCGCACACGACCTCGTCGAGCGGCGCGGGCCGCGGCGCCACCAGCCGGGGGCTGCTGTTCACCTCCGCCTCCCGGCTGACCTGCCGGTGCCGGTCGACGCACAGCCGCATCGTCACCGTCGTCAGCCACGCCCCCAGCCGCTCGTCGTCGAGGTGGGGGTTCTCGGCCGCCCGCAGCATCGCCTCGTGCACGGCGTCCTCGGCGTCCTCCGGGCTCATCGACCGCCGACGCGCCACCCTGAGCAGGTCCTCGCGATGGCTCCAGGCGCGCTGCCAGCGCTCCTGCGCCGCCCGCTCGTCGGGCCCGCCGCCCGCCGACCCCTCATGCGGTCCGCCCGAATGGGCCGACCCGTCATGCGGTCCGCCCGAATGGGCTGTGTGCGTCTCGGTCGCCATGAGGGCCCCTTCGCGCTCGCCCCGCCGGTCCCGTCCTTGCCCGGCGCGGGGCGACATTACCGCCGGGTATCGGGGCTTGTGGAGGGGGCGGCGCGCATCGAGTCCCGACCGTTGCCCACCAGCGGATCCGTGCCGGTGGGCGTTCCGCCGCGGCCCGGGACGCGTCGGGGAAGGGGGCGCGGCAACCGGCGCGGGCGACGTGCGGCGGCACCCTCCCGCCGGCTCGCGCTCGCCCGCCGGCGGCACCGGAGCAGCCGCCGCCGCGGCCGGCGGCCCTCGCGCCGAGGCGATCGCGTTTCCCGCACCGCCCGAGGGCGCCCGGGTGCGCGGGCTTAACGTTGGGGCATGCGATTGCGAGTGGAGTTCACGACGGAACCGTTCGACCTCGACGAGGCCCCGGTCCATGCGCTGGTCGCCCGCGAGGTCATCCAGGCGGCCCACCTGGACGCCGTGGACGTGGGCCCCTTCGGCAACACGGCCGAGGGCGGGGCGGACGCCGTGCTCACCGCGGTCGACTCGCTGTTGCGCCGGGCACTGGGGGCAGGCGCCACCCGGGTCTCGCTGCAGGTCAACGTGATCGGGGAGCAGGACGCCGCCCCGGCGGTCCGCGATGGCGCGGACGAGGACGAGGAGGGGGAGCAGTGACCGAGCCCGGAGACCACCCTCTGGTCGAAGCGGTGAGACCGCTGGTGGACGCGATGGGCGCGGAGATACTCCGCCCCGACCAGGCCCAGCCGGACGATGTCGTCCTCTCCTGGGACGGTGCCGAGGTGCTGGCCGTCCGGCTGCCGCAGCTGTCCGACTCGCTGGACCACATCCTGGCCGCCATGGAGCGCCGCCACGGCATGCCGCTGTCGGCCCTCGACCGCAAGGCGAAGCAGTCGGTCGTGCGGACGCTGGAGGCGCGCGGAGCCTTCTCCGTACGGCACGGGGTGGAGACGGTGGCGAGCGCGCTCGGGGTCAGCCGGTTCACCGTCTACAACTACCTGAACCGGGAGAACGCCGCCCGGAGTGAGTGACCGGGCACTGCACGTACACGGCCGCCGTCCATATGTCGGGACGGCGGCTTTTCCGCCCAGGAAATTTCAACAAAGTGTTGACGGGCTGTCCGGGGAAGGCGTTAGCTATCCGCAGCCCGTCCGACGCACCTTGCAGAACAGCCACGGAGGCTCCCGTGACTTCGACTTCCGTACCGGGCCTCACCCGGTTCAACACCTCGACGGACAGCGAGGCCCAGGCCGTGCTGCACGAGGTGTGCGCCAGCTCGGCCTGGGGCGGCGAACTCCTCGCCCGCCGCCCCTACGCCACCGTCGAGGCCCTCTTCGCCGCCAGCGACGCCGCCATGGCGGAGCTGACCGCCGAGGACCTGGCCGAGGCGATGGCGGGGCACCCGCCGATCGGCCGGCCGAAGCCCGGGGACCCGACCTCCTCCCGCGAGCAGAGCGGGATGGCCGGTGCCTCCGAGGAGCTCAGGGCCGAAATGCTCGAACTCAACCTGGCCTACCAGGACAAGTTCGGCCATGTCTTCCTGATCTGTGCCACCGGCCGTACCGGTGAGCAGATGAGGGACGCCGTCCGGGAGCGGATCGACCACTCGCCCGAGCAGGAGCGGGAGATCGTCCGCACCGAACTGGGGAAGATCAACCGGATCCGGCTCACCCGTCTCGTGGAGGAAGAGAGCGCATGAGCACCGAGACAACGGCGTCCGTGTCCACCCACATCCTGGACACCAGCAGGGGCCGCCCCGCCGAGGGCGTCGCCGTCTCCCTGTCGGCCCGCGAGGGTTCCGGCGGCGGGTGGACGGCACTCGGCGGATCCGCGACCGACGCGGACGGCCGGTGCAAGGACCTGCCGGCGCTGCCGGAGGGCACGACCCACGTACGGCTCGACTTCGAGACCGAGTCGTACTTCGCGAAGAAGCAAGCCGAGGCCCAGCAGGACGCCCCCGCGAATCGGGACAGCGGTGCGTTCTTCCCGGAGGTGGCGATCACGTTCGCCGTCGTGCCGGGCGAGCACTACCACGTACCGCTGCTGCTCAACCCGTTCGGCTACTCCGTTTACCGAGGGAGCTAGCAGACAATGACAGCCACATCCCGACCCGGCCGCCCCGTACTCCTGGGACAGAACCAGTACGGCAAGGCCGAGAACCGCGTCGTGAAGATCACGCGGGACGGCGACACCCACCACATCAAGGACCTGAACGTCTCGGTCGCGCTCTCCGGCGACATGGAGGACGTCCACTACTCCGGTTCGAACGCCAACGTCCTCCCGACCGACACCACCAAGAACACGGTGTACGCGTTCGCCAAGGAGCACGGCATCGAGTCCGCCGAGCAGTTCGGCATCCACCTCGCCCGCCACTTCGTGACCTCGCAGGAGCCGATCCACCGCGCGCGCATCCGCATCGAGGAGTACGCCTGGGAGCGCATCGCGACCTCCGACGCCAACTCCAAGTTCATCGGCGCCGACGAGGTCAGGCACTCCTTCGTCCGCCAGGGCCAGGAGACCCGCGTCACCCAGATCACCTACGACGGCAAGTCGTGGGAGGTCGTCTCCGGGCTGAAGGACCTGGTCGTGATGAACTCGACGAACTCCGAGTTCTGGGGCTACGTCAAGGACAAGTACACGACCCTCCGGGAGGCGTACGACCGCATCCTGGCCACGGAGGTCTCCGGCCGCTGGCGGTTCAACTGGACCGACGACGAGCAGAAGGCGCCCAACTGGGACAAGTCCTACGAGCAGGTGAAGAAGCACATGCTCCACGCCTTCGCCGAGACCTACTCCCTCTCGCTGCAGCAGACGCTGTACCAGATGGGCGCGCGCATCATCAACAACCGCGCGGAGATCGACGAGGTCCGCTTCTCCCTGCCGAACAAGCACCACTTCCTCGTCGACCTGGAGCCGTTCGGGCTCAAGAACGACAACGAGGTCTACTTCGCCGCCGACCGGCCCTACGGGCTCATCGAGGCGACGGTCCTGCGGGACGGCGCCGAGGCGCGGATCCCGGTCGACCTGACCAACCTCTGACCGCCGTCCCGGCCGCCCCGTCGACACGGACGCGGCGGTCGGGGAGCCGCCCGTCGGACGGGACCGGCCGCGGCTCGTCCGTCCGCCCGGCCGGACCGGGCAGTACCGGACATGAGGGACAGGTGGTTTCCTTGACACGTGCACGTGGGGCGGACACGCCCGCGCGGGTCCCGCCCACCCGGTCCTCCCATCCTTTCGGCACCCACGGCCCCCGGGCCGTGGCACTCAAATCCTCCAGGGTCCTGCCGTGCCCGCACCGCCACCGAAAGTCAAAGGACGCACCGCCATGGCAGCATCGGCAGCAGCCCCGCGCATCGTCATCGAGAACTGCTCGATCGCGACCGTGGACGCCGACGACACCGAGTACGCCTCCGGCCACATCGTCGTCGCCGGCAACCGCATCGAGTCGGTCGGTCCGGGCAGGGCTCCCGAGAACCTGGAGAACGTGGTCCGACGCGTCGACGGCACCGGCCACCTCGCCACCCCCGGCCTGGTCAACACGCACCACCACTTCTACCAGTGGATCACCCGCGGCCTCGCCACCGACCACAACCTGTTCGACTGGCTCGTCGCGCTCTACCCGACCTGGGCCCGCATCGACGAGCAGATGGCGTACTCCGCCGCGCAGGGCTCCCTGGCGATGATGGCCCGCGGCGGCGTCACCACCGCGATGGACCACCACTACGTCTTCCCGAAGGGGTCCGGCGACCTCTCCGGCGCCATCATCCGGGCCGCGTCCGAGATGGGTGTCCGGTTCACCCTGGCCCGGGGCTCCATGGACCGCAGCGAGAAGGACGGCGGTCTGCCGCCGGACTTCGCCGTCGAGACCCTCGAGGGCGCCCTGGCCGCCACCGAGGAGACCATCGACGCACACCACGACGCCTCCTTCGACGCGATGACGCAGATCGCGGTCGCCCCCTGCTCCCCGTTCTCGGTCTCCACCGAACTGCTCAAGCAGGGCGCCGAGCTGGCCCGCCGCAAGGGCGTACGGCTCCACACCCACGGCAGCGAGACCGTGGAGGAGGAGAAGTTCTGCCATGAGCTCTTCGGCATGGGCCCGACCGACTACTTCGAGTCGACCGGCTGGCTCGGCGAGGACGTGTGGATGGCGCACTGCGTCCACATGAACGACTCCGACATCGAGGCGTTCGCCCGGACGAAGACCGGTGTCGCCCACTGCCCCTCGTCCAACGCCCGGCTCGCCGCCGGCATCGCCCGCGTACCCGACATGCTGAAGGCCGGTGTCCCCGTCGGCCTCGGTGTCGACGGCACCGCGTCCAACGAGTCCGGCGAACTGCACACCGAACTGCGCAACGCGCTGCTCGTCAACCGCCTCAACCCGGTGCACCGCGAAGCCGCGCTGAATGCGCGTCAGGCGCTGCGCCTGGGCACCTACGGCGGCGCGCGGGTCCTCGGCCGCGCCTCGCAGATCGGCTCCCTGGAGCCGGGCAAGCTGGCCGACCTGGTCCTGTGGAAGCTGGACACCCTCGCCCACGCCTCCATCGCCGACCCGGTGGCCGCCCTCGTCCTCGGTGCGGCGGCCCCGGTCACGCTCTCCCTCGTCGGCGGTGAACCGGTCGTCGAGAACGGCCGGCTGCTCAGGGCCGACGAGGACGCCATCGCCCGCTCCACGCGGGACGAGGCCCAGCGCCTCGCGCGGATCGCCGCGCAGGCCTGACACCCCGGTAGTCCGGTCGAGGGGGACGGCCCTCGGCCGGCGGCCGCGGACCCGAGCGGGGTCCGCGGCAGCCGCCGCCGGGAGGTTGTGCGCCGACAACACGGCGCACACCTCCCGGCGACGGTGAACTCTCTCGTGTCTGCGTCCCCGGCACTTCCCCACGGGCGCACATCACAGCACCACCCACAACACCTGAATCACGCACCACCTCTGCCCTCCCCGGCACCCACGTCGGAGCGACGCGTCATCCGATCGGAGGAACTGCCCGCGGCAGCCGAGTCACGGTTCCGCGAAGCGGCAGACGCCGCGCCCGACGACCGGCGGCATCCCGCCCCGGCGATCCGGCTATCCGGCGCGCCCGGGCGAGGCGGACCGCAAGCACCGGTCGACGGGACGCTCCCGCCCTTGGGGACGTTCACCAGCGGCTTCCGGCACATGGCCGTCATGACGGTGCAGACCTCCCGGCGTGCCGGACCACGTCGGGAGCCGTGCGGGTCCGGTAGGGCCCGTACCGGCGAGGCCGCGCGGGCCGGGCGTGTCCCGGAGCCCGCGGGCCGGGTGCGGTCCCCCGTACGGCGTGCGGCCCGTACGGGGGAACGCGCGCGCCGCGCTCCGGCGGCCGTCCCTCGCCCGATCGGGCCATCCTCCGCACGGGCAAGCCCCTCTGCCCCGGTGAACGCCCATACGCTCCCCAGGTGACCCGTACCACTGCCCTGAACACCGGCCTCGACGCATTCCTCGCCTGGGCGGAGACGGAGCGGAAGACCGCTCTGCCGCCCCGCCCCGCGGACGCGGTACTGACCCTGCTGGCGCTGCACGGCGCGGACCGCCGCGCGGGCGTACCCGAGCCGACGCCCGAGCTGGTGCGCCGGGTCCTCGTCGAGGACCTGCCGCTGCTGCTGTGGGCGAGCCCGGACGAGGCCGCCGCCGTCCCGTCCGTGCTCACCGCGCTTGCGGACCGCGTACGCGACGCGGGCCGGCTGAACGCCAAGCGCCACGCGCGCGTCCTCACCGCGGCCGGCGAAGCCGTACCGGAGTTCGTCCGGGCCCTGGGAGACCCCCGCAATCTGACCTGGCCCCGCTGGTACGCGTCGCTGCTGCGGGCGGACGGCGTCGAGGCGGACGACCCCGAGGCGGTACGCGCCTGGCTCGCCGCGCTCGACTCGGCACCCCACGCTGAGCGGCCGGGGCTCCCCGAACCCCTGCACCGCTCGGACGTCACCGCGGCCACCTTCGCGGCCCGCATCCGGCTCACCGACGCCCTGCTGGCCGCCTTCGCCCACGACGTCGAAGGACCCTCACCGGCGGGGCCGCTACTGCCCGCGACTCCCGCCCTGGAGGCCGCCCGCCCCGAGGAGGCGCTCACGTCCGAACTGGAGGCGCTGGCGGTGGCCCTGACCGACCGCTGGACGGCGGCGGGCCTCGCCGAGGCGCTCTCGGGACCGTACGAGGGCCTCGCCCCCGGGCCCGAGGCCCTGCCGCACGCCGTCCTCGCCGACCGCTTCCTCGACGAACACCTCGACCACCACGGCGACTCCGCCACTCCGCTGCCCCCGCCCGCCGCCGTGCCCGGCCCCGGTGAGATCCGGACGCTGCTGCACGCGGCCCCGCTGCCCGCGGCGCTGGCGGCCGGGAGCGCCGACGTCCACGACCTGGCCGAGCAGTGCGGCTTCCCCGGACCGGCCGAGGCCGTCTGGACCGGCGGCACGCCGCAGGAACTCGTCGAACTCGGCGCCGACGTCCTCGCCGCCGTCGTGGAGCGCATCGCCGCCGGCTCCGACCCGGACCGCGCCGCCGACGAGGAGTACGCACTCGACGCCGCGCACGTCCTCTACGGCCTGTACGCGCGGGGCGGCACCCCCGAGTCCGTGGCCCGCAAGGCGTCGGGCCACACCGACCTGACCGTCCCGCCCGACCTGGAGGACGCCCCGGCCGTCGTCCCCGCCTCGGCCCCGACCGGGTACGAGACGCCGCCGCTCGCCGAACTGTCCGGACTGCTCGGCATCCCCGGTCTCACCGAGGACGACCGCGCGGCGGTCGACGGCCCGGCCCGCGCGCTCGCCGCGGTGGTCGACGCACTGACCCGTACCGGCTGTGTCTTCCGCACCGGCGACACCTACGGTCTCACCCCGCTCGGCAATGCCGTCGTCCGCCACGTCCTCGCCGTGGGCCACGTCGCCGCCCCCGACGAGCACGAGCTCGTCACTTGGGACGCGGCACGCACCATCGCCGCCGTCCAGCACTGGCCGCCGGCCGTCGCCGCCGCGGCGGTCACCGCGTGGACGACGGCCCGTGGCGCCACCGACGCGGCGTGGAGCGAGCTGCTGGACGCCGCCTCCGCGGCCAAGTCCGCCGACTTCCACCGCACACTGACGACGGCTCTGTTCGAGCGGCTGGACCGGGCGTACATCCCCGACGGACCCCTGCGGGCCGCGCTCACCGACCCCGTCACCGGCGCCCACGCCCACCGACTCCTCCACTCCCGGGGCGAACCGGCGGACGAGGGCCTCGTGCCCCTCACCGCGCGGGCCACGTTCCTGCTGGAGGAACTGGACGCCTGCTGGGCGGCGGACATGCGGACCTTCGTGGCCGCCGCCGACGCGGACCGCGCCCCCGAGCCCGCACCCACCGCACTGGTCGACGCCTTCGACGAGGCCGCCGCCGGCTGGCCGGGCGGCGCCCCGTCCCTGCTGACGGCACTGGCGGAGAGCGACCCGGCGGGCGCGGCCCGCGTCCTGGAGGACCTGCGGGGACGCCACCCGGACGGCAGGGTGGCAGACTTGGCGGCGCACGCCGCGAAGACGGCGAGGGCGACGGTGAAGCGGTCCGCGGCGCGCCGCCGCGGCACGGGAAGGTGAGGGCGCCGGATGTCCGCGGCAGACGAGGTGCCGGAACCCGGGCCGGAGCGGGAAACGGCAGGCCACCGGCTGCAGATCGAGTACTGCACCCAGTGCCGCTGGCTGCCCCGCGCGGCATGGCTGGCCCAGGAACTCCTCGGCACCTTCGACCGCACCGAGCTCACCGAGGTGGCGCTGAAGCCGGGCATCGGGGGCGTGTTCGTCGTGCGGGTCGACGGAGAGGTCGTCTGGGACCGCCGTGAGCAGGGCTTCCCCGAGCCGACCGCCGTGAAGCGGGTCGTCAGGGACCTGGTCGCGCCCGGCAGGACGCTGGGACACGGCGAACGCCAGGACCCCGGGGGCGGCTCTCCCTCCTGACTCCCGGGCATCTCCGTCCGCCCCCGTCCGTGCCCTCCGCCCTCTTGCCGGGCGCGGCCGGACTGTGCGCTGGGACACGGCGAACGCCAGGACCCCTGGGGCGGCTCTCCCTTCTGACTCCCGGGCATCTCCGTCCGCCCCCGTCCGTGCCCTCCGCCCTCTTGCCGGGCGCGGCCGGACTGTGCGCTGGGACACGGCGAACGCCAGGACCCCTGGGGCGGCTCTCCCTTCTGACTCCCGGGCATCTCCGTCCGCCCCCGTCCGTGCCCTCCGCCCTCTTGCCGGGCGCGGCCGGACTGTGCGCTGGGACACGGCGAACGCCAGGACCCCTGGGGCGGCTCTCCCTTCTGACTCCCGGGCATCTCCGTCCGCCCCCGTCCGTGCCCTCCGCCCTCTTGCCGGGCGCGGCCGGACTGTGCGCTGGGACACGGCGAACGCCAGGACCCCTGGGGCGGCTCTCCCTTCTGACTCCCGGGCATCTCCGTCCGCCCCCGTCCGTGCCCTCCGCCCTCTTGCCGGGCGCGGCCGGACTGTGCGCTGGGACACGGCGAACGCCAGGACCCCTGGGGCGGCTCTCCCTTCTGACTCCCGGGCATCTCCGTCCGCCCCCGTCCGTGCCCTCCGCCTTCTTGCCGGGCGCGGCCGGACTGTGCGATACAGGTCTGGACCAATGCCCGGCGGACGGAGGCAGCCCGGTGCGACGCCCCCTGTTCTTCCCCGTGCTGACGTGTGCGCGTGTGCTGCTCGTCGCGGCATGCGGCGGTGGCGCCGGGGCCGCGGACACCCGCAGTCCCTCCGTGCGGAGCGGCGTCACCGTCCAGGCGAGCAGCGCGACCTCCGTGCACGTCATGTGGGAGCACTCCACGGACGACACCGGTGTCGGCGGCTACGAGGTCCACCGCGCCGGCACGAAGGTCACGTCCTTCCCGGCGGCCACGCGCATGACCGACATCGACACACCCGCCGACGGCCGCCGGAACACGTGGAACGACATCTGCCGGAATCCGGCTCAGGGACTCCGCCGTGCGGCGCCGGAAGTGTGCGGGGCGGGCACGAACCGCACCCGGAACGTCGTCGGCCACCACTTGCCGGTCAGCAGGAACTGATCGGTTCCCGGGACGGCCGCGATCCCGTTGAGGGCGTCCGCGTGCCGCCGCTCGGCCGCGCCGATCAGGCCGTTAGCGGAGATCTCCCCCGTCACACGGCCGGTGCGGGCGTCGATCCGCACGATCCGGTCGGTGGGCCAGACGTTGGCGTACACGAGGTCGCCGACGCACTCCAGTTCGTTGAGCCGGTCCACCCGCCGCCCGCCGAGGGTGACGACGACCGAGCCCTTCCTCCCGAGGGTCCCGGGGTCCCGGAAGACGAGGCGGGCGGAGCCGTCGCTCGTCACCAGGCGGCCGCGGCGCGGCTGGTGGCACACTCCCCAGCCCTCGCCGTCGTACGGAACCCGGCGGAGCTCGGCGAGAGTCCTTGCGTCGCGCTCGATCGCGACACCGTCGCGCCAGGTGAGCTGCCACAGGGTCCGCCCCACGACGGTGATCCCCTCACCGAACAGCGGCGCCGGCAGTCGCGCACGCCGGGTGGGCGCGGCACCCGGCGGGCCCCATCCGATCGTCGAACGGCCGGAGACACCCGTGCTCTCGTAGAGTGCGCCGCGGGCCATCTCCAGGCCCTGGGTGAATGCCCCCGGGTCGTGCGGCAGGGTCCCGACGACCTCGACTCGCAGACGCTCGACCGGTGTCGCCGCCCGGACCTGCGCCGGATCCCGCCCGCCGGCACCGCCGCCCGCCGTACAGGAGGGTGCGAGGGCCCCGGCGGCGAGGGCCAGGATGACCACGGGGGTCACGAAAGCGACGCGCATGCCCCGCACCCTCGCACGACGCCGCAGCCGTCGCCGCTGTCCCTCCACCGGCTCACCGGGGGATTCGCCCCCATGCCGCACTCCCCGCCGCGATCCTGTGCGGCGGTCCCGGGCCGCGGTCTCCGGACACGGGAGAGCCCCCGGACAGCGAGGCGCTGCCGGGAGCTCTCCCGTACCGCGGTGGTGCCGTTGTGCCGGTGGCTGTCCGTCAACCCCGCTGGGAGCCGTTGCGCCGGCGCTTCGCGACGACCAGCGCGCCGCCGCCGAGCAGCAGCAGACCGCCGGTCGCGGTCAGCAGTGCGACCGTTCCGTCGGACGAGCCGGTGTCGGCCAGCGAGGGTCCCGAGTCCTTGTCGTCGTCCCCGTCGTCGTCGTGGTCGTCGTGACCGCGGCCGTCGCGGCCGTCGTGGTCGTCGTGACCGTTGCCGTCGCGGCCGTCGTGGCCCCCGCCGTCGTGGCGTCCGTGGTCGTCGTCCCCGCTGCCGGGGCGTCCGTGGTCGTCGTCACCGTCGCCGGGGCGTCCGTGGTCGTCGTCGTCGTCGCCGTCGCCGTCGCCGTCTGCGTCGATGGTCACCCGAACGGTGAGGACGAGCTCGGACTCCGCGCCGGCCAGCTGGAAGTAGTAGGCGCCTTCCCGCGTTCCCTCGGGAACGGTGAACGTCGCGTCCACGACGCCGCTCCCGTCGGCTGTCCACGTACCGACCGTCACGATGGGCCGGTCGTCACCGCCGCCGACCGACATGGTGGGGCTCGTGGACGGGCTGGGCTTGGGGTCGGCTGCCGTGAAGGTCCGGGGGACCGCTGCGGAGCGGCCCAGCGCGGCAGCACCGCCGGCGCCGCCTCCGCCGCCTACCGGCACGAGACGACCGGTGGTCTGCTCGTTCGGCTGGAAACCCCGCCCGAGGAAGTCGACGACCTGGCCGAGCTCCAGGACCAGGTCCACGTCCTCGACGGTCAGATTGGGGGCGGGCGGGTACTGCGCGAATGCCGGCTGGGCCGCGATCAACGGGGCCGCGGCAACAAGGCCTGCGGCAGCGGCGGCCACGACGAGCCGCCGTACGGAGCGTCTGGGCATGGTTTCGGGCTCCTTAGTGGAAGACGCTTGACGAGTGGTGATCGTTATTGCTTTTCGAAAGAGAGGTTCGAACCGCGTTGCAGGACAGGTTGTTTGCCGCACCCGCGGCGGGCCGTGGCCACCGCGGCGGCAACCGGGGGACGACCACGCGGCAGGCGACAGCTTTGCCCGACCACCGGACGCCCAGCGGCACCGGACCGGGCCTGTGTGGCGCCGGCGCTCCGGCGCCTACTGCTCGCCGTCCTTCGTTCGCATGGGTATGTCCAAAGCAGACACTCGCGTGCCCTCCGCACCGCCTCCACCGGCACTTGTGGTCGTACTCCGTCAGGCTGTTCGAGAAGGTCAAGCGCTTCGATCCGTAGACATGAACCGGCCTATCCGAAACAGGCGCACCACGGTGTTCGGCAGGACGGTGTACGAGCGGCACTCGGATGGACCTGAAGGGTCGCCGTCACGAGCGGAGGAGTGCGTTCGGGAACGCGGGCCCCGGCCGTGCGTCAGAAGATCCGAACCGGGAACGAGCCTCGGGAGCGCTCGTCCGGGCCGCGCGTCCATGGCCTCGGGAGCGTTCGTCCGGGCCGCGCGTCCATGGCCTCGGGTTCGGAGATCCGGGCCCGGGGACGTGAGCCCGGGGACGAGCGTCCGGTCCGGCCGGGGCCGGCGGGACCGGACGCCGTGGTCGATCAGAGCCGCAGCACGCCGGAGCCGAGGTGGTCCGCATACCAGGCGTAGGTGTCGGCGAGGCCGTCACGCAGGCCGATCCTCGGTTCCCAGCCGAGCGCGGTGATCCGGGAGATGTCCAGCAGCTTGCGCGGGGTCCCGTCGGGCTGCCCCGGGTCCCATTCGAGGGTTCCGCGGTAGCCGACGACCTCCGCCACCTGCTCCGCCGCCTCCCGGATGGTCAGGTCCGTTCCGGTGCCGATGTTGACGGGGCCGTCCGCGTCGTAGTGCTCGAGCAGGTGGAGGCAGGCCCGGGCCAGATCGTCCACGTGCAGGAATTCCCGGCGCGGCGTTCCGGAGCCCCAGTTCACGACCCGTGGTGCTCCCTCCCTGCGGGCCTCGTCGAAGCGGCGGATCAGCGACGGCAGCACATGAGAGTGCTCGGGATGGAAGTTGTCCCCGGGGCCGTACAGATTGGTCGGCATGGCGCAGATCCACGGCAGGCCGTGCTGGCGCCGTACCGACCGGACCTGCTGGATCCCGGCGATCTTGGCGATGGCGTAGGCGTCGTTGGTCGGTTCCAGCGGGCCCGTGAGGAGCGCGTCCTCCCGGACGGGCTGTTCGGCGAGCTTGGGGTAGATGCAGCTGGACCCCAGGAACAGCAGCCGCTCGACCCCGTGCTCCAGCGCGGCGTCCAGCACATTGACCTGGATCCGGAGGTTGTCGGAGATGAAGTCGGCGGGCCGGGTGGAGTTGGCCCTGATCCCGCCCACGCGGGCGGCGGCGAGTACCACCACGTCCGGTCGGGCGGAGGCGAACCAGTCGAAGACCTCACGGCGCTCGCGCAGGTCCAGTTCCGCGGAACCGGGCCCCATCAGGCCGGTGAAGCCCTCCCGCGACAGATGCCGCCACATCGCCGAACCGACGAGTCCACGGCGTCCGGCCACGAGCACCCGGGCCGAGCGGTCCAGGGGACGGCGGACGGCCCCGTACGGTTCCGACAGCACGGCGGTCATGACTGCACGCTCCGTTCGACTGCCACCGGGCGCGGCGCCTCTTCGGCGAGCGCCCTCACCGGGGCGGCGAGCCGGGCGTCGGGCCCCCCGCCGGGAGTCGGCAGGGCCGGGGCGGTGCCGGGGGACCGCCTGCGCCTGACGGCCCGCGCGATCCTGGCCAGGCGGGACGGGCGCCCGGTCCGGCCCGGACGGGAGATGCGGGCGAGCCGGGCCAGGCGGGCGAACCGGCCGGTCGTGTGGCACTGCGGCCGGTATTCGTAGGCGTACCCGTGGGCACCGCGGTCCTCCTTCGGCGAGGCCATGTTGAGGACCGTGCCGACCACGGAGGCACCCACGTGCCGCAGGGCGCGCAGAGCCTCCGCGACCTGGTCGCGGCTGGTTCGGGAGGCCCGGACGACCAGGAGGTAGCCGTCCACCTCGGAGGCGATCACGGAGGCGTCCGCGACGGGGAGCACCGGAGCGGTGTCCACCACGACGTGGTCGAACTTCTCGGCGAGACTGCGGAGTACGGACTTCAGCTGCGCGCTGCCGAGCAGCTCGGTGGGGTTCGGCGGCACCGCGCCGCTGGTCAGTACGGAGAAGGATCCCGCGGACTGCAGCAGTTGCTGCACCTCGGCCCGGCCGATCAGCGCGGTGGTGAGCCCGGCGTCCCTGATCAGGCCCAGGGTCCGGGCGGTGGAGGGACGGCGCAGGTCGGTGTCGACCAGGCACACCGAGGCTCCGGTCTCGGCCAGTGTCGCGGCGAGGTTCACCGCGACACTGGTCTTGCCCTCGCCGGACAGCGGGCTGGTCACCGCGATCACCTTCGGCGGCCGGTCCACGTCCACGAACTGCAGACAGGTGCGCAGCCGCCGGAAGCCCTCGGCGCGCAGCCCGTGCATGTCGTCGCGGAGCGCCACCGGCCGGCTGGTCGCCTGGGGGTCGTGCACGATGCTGCCGAGCACGGGCGGTCCGCCGAAGCCGGCCAGAGCGTCGGTCAGCGCCTTGGACGTGCGGACCGACGAGTCCAGGGTCTCCCTCGCCAGGGCGAAGCCGGCCCCGAGGATCAGCCCGGCCAGGAGCCCGAGTGCGATGTTCGTGGCCGGCCGCGGCGAGAAGGGCGTGCCGGGCACGGAGGCCGGCTCGGTGATGCTCAGCCGCACCGGCGACGAATCGGCGTCGATCGGGCGCTCGAGACCGCGGATCACCTCGGTGAACCGTTCGGCGACTGCGTTGCTGATGCGCGCCGCCCGTGCCGCACCGGTGTCGGTGACGGTGAGCTGGAGCAGCACCGTGTCGGGCTGGGCGGTCGCGCTGATCTTGCTGCTCAGCGCGGCCGGTGACATCTTCAGCTTCAGCTGCTTCACGACGTGCCGGGTCACCAGGGGGCTCGTCGCCACTTCGGCGTACGAACGCACACGGGCCTGGGTGAAGAGATTGCCCTGGGCGAGCTGCGCGGTGTCCGCGTCGGTGCCGCCATGCAGCGAGACGAAGAGCTTGGAGGTGGCCCGGTATTCGGGGATGGCCGTGTACGTGAGGAGCACGCCGGCCGCCGTGCCGAGCAGGGTCAGCGCGGTGATGGCGCGCCAGCGGCGAGAGAGGACTCGTAGGTAGTCGCGAAGGTCCAAGGTGTCCGTCCCCGATCGGATCCGGTGAAGGGCTGGGTGGGGTGGTGCCACCTTACGGCGAAAGGGGCGAAATACGACATAACGCCACATTGCATAAGAAATGCAGTAATTGTTCCCTACACTGGTGGGGTGCCGGGGCGCCTACCTGCAAGGGAGCCTTCCGTCGCTTCGTGAAACCTCATCAGCCAAGGAGCGCGTGTGACCGCCAGAACGGCACTCATCACCGGCATCACGGGCCAGGACGGCTCCTACCTCGCCGAACTGCTGCTGGAGAAGGGCTACCGGGTGCACGGAATCGTCCGCCGCGCCTCCACCTTCAACACCGAACGCATCGAGCACCTCTACCGCGACCCGCACGACCCGGAGGCGCGCCTCTTCCTGCACTACGGCGACCTCACCGACGGAACGCGGATGACGGGCCTGCTGGAGCAGGTGCAGCCGGACGAGGTCTACCACCTCGCCGCCCAGTCGCATGTGCGGGTGTCGTTCGACGAGCCCGAGTTCACCGGTGACACCACGGGGCTGGGCACCACCCGGCTGCTGGAGGCCATCAGGAGGACCGGCCTGCCCTGCCGGTTCTACCAGGCGTCCAGCTCGGAGATGTTCGGCGCGGCCCCACCGCCGCAGGACGAGAGCACGACCTTCCATCCCCGCTCGCCCTACGGGGCCGCGAAGGTGTACGCGTACTGGGTCACCCGCAACTACCGCGAGGCGTACGGTCTCCACGCCGTCAACGGCATCCTTTTCAACCACGAGTCCCCGCGCCGCGGCCCCACGTTCGTGACCCGGAAGGTGGCCGTGGCCGCCGCCCGGATCAAGGCCGGCCTGCAGGACGTGGTCCACCTCGGCAACCTCGACGCCCGCCGCGACTGGGGCTACGCCGCCGAGTACGTCGAGGCCATGTGGCTGATGCTGCAGCAGGACCAGCCGGACGACTACGTGATCGCCACGGGCACCAGCCACAGCGTGCGCGAGTTCGTCGACCAGTGTTTCGCCCACGTCGGCCTCGACTGGCGCGACCACGTGCGTTTCGACGAGCGCTATCTGCGCCCGACCGAGGTCGACCACCTGATCGGCGACGCCTCCAAGGCGGAGACGCGGCTCGGATGGCGCGCCACCGTGCGCGCCCCCGAACTGGCCCGTTTGATGGTCGACGCGGAGCTCAATCTCCTCCGGAACGGCCTCGCATCGGGAGACCGGGCCGTGCCCTCCGCCGTCCCCGCCCCGGCCGCGCGGTGACCCGGTGCACGCCGATCGCATTCCGCCCGGGGGCGCCCCGCGCGGCGTCGCCGTCCTGATGACCTGTCACAACCGCCGGGACAGGACGCTCGCGGCCATCTCCTCGGTGCACGCCCAGACCGGCCTTCCGGCCGGCACCCGCTGCACCGTCCACCTCGTCGACGCCGGCAGCGCCGACGGCACCGCCGACGAGGTGCGGGCCGCCTTCCCCGGCACCGATGTGGTGACGGTCGGCCCGGACGTCTTCTGGGGCACCGGCACCAGGATCGCCGCCACCCGTGCCGACCCCGCGGCCCATGTGCTCTGGCTCAACGACGACGTGGTCCTCGACAGGGGAGCCCTCGCCGCACTGCTGCGCACCGCCGCACCCCTCGACCGCCCGGCCGTGGCCGTCGGCGCCACGCGCTCCGGCGACGGAACCCGCACCACCTACAGCGGCTACCGCCTCGTCCGGCCACCCCTGCGCCCCCCGGCCCTGGAGCGCGTCGAACCGGACGCCCGGCAGGCCACGCCGTGCGACACCTGCAACGGCAACGCGGTGCTGGTCACGGCCCCGGCCCGGCGCGTGCTGGGCGACCTCGACCCCGCCTTCCCACACCGCATGGGCGACCACGACTACGGGCTCCGTGCCCGCCGGGCCGGCATCCCGCTGCTGCTGGCACCGGGTCACGTGGGCACCTGCGACGACAACTCCGGCGCCGTCGGGGGAACCTCGGCCGAACCCGGCCTCGACGCGCGCACCGCGCTGCGGCGGCTCGCCTCCGTACGGGAGCAGCCGCCGGCGCCCTGGTGGCGGTACTGCCGCCGGCACCTCGGCCCCTGGGCCCCGCTGGTCTTCTGCTCCCCGTACGTGAAGACCGTCCTGCGGTCCACCGTGCGCCGGCCGGGAGCCCTGCCGCGGCGCCGGCACGCGTCCCTCCGCGCGGACTCCTGAACGACCGGCAACGCGGCCCGGCGGAAGGCCGACCGTACCGCCGGCCGCAGGGACCCGGTCCACCCCCAGCGCGTTTCCCACGTCCCAGAACGGATCACGGTGCGACTCCTTCCCGTTGACCCGCAGACCCTGCTGGTGCTGCTCATGGCGCTTCCGCTCGTGGGGCTGCTGCTGTGGGTCTTCGCCCGGCACTGCGGGATCGCGATCGGGCTGCTGCTGGGCACCCAGGTCTGGATCGTCGTCGTCGGTGGGCAGACGGCAGCCCTCGACATCGGCGTACGCGTCTACCCGACCGACGTCCTGGACGTGTGCGCGATCGCCGTCGCCATGGCGCGTGTGCCCCGCCGCAACCTGGCCTCCCACGCCGGATCGGCGGCCCTGCTCGCCATGCTCGCCCTCACCACCTGGTCCACCCTCCGGGGGGCGGCCGCCTTCGGACTGCAGGCCGCGGGCAACGACTCCCGGGTCTATTTCTGGCACTTCCTCGCCATCACCCTGTATCTGGCCACCGCACCGCTGAGCGCCTCGCTGAGCCGGGTCGTCCCCCGGGCCTGGCTGGCCACCGCGGCTGCGTACGCGCTGCTCAGTGCGGCGGGCTGGGCGGACCGCGGACTGCACGCGGCGAACGCGCATCTCGCCGTCGACGGTGTGACGGTGGACTCCCGGCCGGTGCCCGCCGCCGCGGCGCTGGTCCTGGCCCAGGCCGCGATGCTGCTGTTCTTCCGCGCACCCGCAGACACGCCGGCCCCCGGTGGCCCGCACCACACCGGTCCGGCGGGTGCTCGGCGAGTGAACGGGAGACATCTGACCGCCTTCCTGTTCCTCCTCGTCGTGGTCCTGCTCCAGCACCGGACGGTCTGGGCGGCCACCGCGATGATGGGGCTGGCCTGGTGGGTGCTGCGGCCCGCGCGCGGCGGACAGCGCTTCGTGTCGGCCGGTGCGGGAGCGCTCGTGCTCTCCCTCACGGCCCTGCTCTACGCCGTCGGCGCCTTCGGTGCGATCGGCGGCTCCCTCGCGGACTCGTTCGAGGAGACACAAGGCACCCGAAGCACCTTCGCCTGGCGGGTGCTCGGCTGGCAGGACCTGCTGGACGCGCCGCGAACCCTCGTCCAGTGGCTGGTCGGAGCGCCCTTCGGGTCCGGCTACGAGCGGTTCATCGGGGGCGGGCTCGTCACGGTGTCCCCGCACGACTACTACCTGCACATCATGCTGCGCCTCGGACTTGTGGGTCTGCTGGCGCTGCTCGTCGTCTACTTCCAGACCTGGCGACGGCTCGCGCGCGCCGGCGCCGCGACCGTGGCCCTCCGCGTCGTGATGGTCGGCCAGTTGGTGCTGTTCGTGTCCTACTCGGCCTTTCCCGAGCAGGCGGTGCTGCTCGGGTTCTGCCTGTGGCAGGCGCGGGTCCGAACGGCCGGCGGGCCCCCGCGGACGCCGTCGCCCGGCGTTCCCGACCTCGCGGCACCCGTGCCTCGACCGGTGCCTCCGGCCCGACCCGTCGTCAGGGAGCGGGAGGACGGCATCCTGTCGAAGACCGGCGGGCATCCGAAAGGGCACGGCGTGTAGAACGCCGCCATCGGTGACAAATCCGACATGATCCGACCACAATGGGCAAGTGACTCTTCTCCACCGGGCCCGGAAAGCCGTCCAGCGTCTCGGCCTCGACGTGAACCGGTTTCCGGAGTGCTCCCACGACTACCGCGCCGTGCAACTGCTCCGTCATTCCGGCGCCGACGTGGTGCTCGACGTGGGAGCGAACCGCGGTCAGTACGGACTCGGCCTGCGGCGGTTCGGGTACCGGGGGCGCATCGTGTCCTTCGAGCCGCTGCGCGCGGCGTTCGAGGCCCTTCGCAGCCGGGCGGACGCGGACCCCCTGTGGACCGCGCTCCCGCACGCCCTCGGCGACAGGCGGGCCACCGTCACCCTGAACGTGGCCGGGAACAACGGACTGAGCAGCTCCGTACTGCCGATGCTGTCCCGACATGCCGAAGCGTGCCCGGACTCCCGCTACGTGGGCCGCCAGGAGGCCGAGCAGTACCGCCTGGACGACCTGTGGCCGCAACTGGCGGGTCCCGACGACCGCGTCTTCGTCAAGCTGGACGTCCAGGGGTACGAGGAAGCCGTGTTGCGAGGAGCCGAGGACCTCGCGCGCCGTTGCTGCGGTCTGCAACTGGAGGCGTCCTGCGTCCCCCTGTACGAGGGCGGCCCCCTGCTGCACGAGGTGATGGACACGGCGCAGCGGCGCTACGGCCTGACCCTCATGGCCGTGGTGCCGGGGTTCACCGATCGCCGGACGGGCCAGATGCTCCAGTGCGACGCGGTGTTCCTCCGCGAACCCGCGACGCGATCCGGTCCGACCGGCACCCGGGACTGATCACTGTGCCTGCGGCCGGGTGACCCCCTCGCGTCGAGGGCCGCGTACCCGGAAGGGCAGCCGCAGGGGGAGCAGGCCACGGCCGGCCGCCACCCGGTGGAGCGGCAGCCGGGTGCGCAGGGGGCGGCAGAACGCCACGAAGAGCGCGCCGGCCGGCAGTACCAGCAGGAGGGCCGGGCAGGGGCGGTCGGCGGCCGTCCGGGACAGGGCCACTCCCGCCGCGTACGCCGCCAGTCCCAGCGCCGCGTGCACTGCGTGGCCGCCCCACAGGCGCCGTGCCTCGACGACACGGCCGCCCCGCCACTTCCACATCTGCACCGCGAGACCGCTCAGCTGACCCGCGAAGGCGGCCAGGGCCAGCGTGGTGAGGCTGTGTCGGGAGGCGGCCACCAGCGCCCCGGCGAGTGTCGTGGCGGCCGCCGCGGTCTGGGCGGCCGCCATCCGGCGGAGAGAGCCGCACACCGTGTCCACGGAGAGGCCGACCGCGTACACGACGGCGACGGCGGAGAAGGCGCAGAGCGGGGGCACCAGCCGGGCCGCCTCGGTCCAGCCCGGTCCCAGGAGCAGTTGCAGCGCGCCGGGCCCGGTGCCGGCGAGGAACGCGAACGGGAGGAACGACAGGGCGGAGGCCGCGAGCAGGACGTCCGTCGCCGCACGGCGGACGGCGGGCTCCTCCCCGCCCCGGGGGGCGCGCGCCCCCGGGGGCCGCCCCACGACCTCGGCACGCACTCTGGTGAGGGCGGGGGTCGTGACCCGGGTCAGGCCGGCCGCGAGCGTGGTGAGGAGCAGTCCGGTGAACAGTGTCGCCCGCGAGTAGTAGCCAGCCGCCACCGGACCGAGGATCGTGCCGGCCGCCCACAGGGGCACGGTGTTCGTCGTGTACTGGGCGAGCTGGTGTCCGGCGAGGAATCCCGATGAGCCGACGAGTTCGCGATACCTGACCGGCCGTTCGGCGGACCTGCCGCCCGCCGGCGGCAGCCGCCGGGTGACCATGGCGCCGGCGAGGACCGCGATGCCCAGCTGGGTGGTCACCGAGGTGACGGCGAGGCCCAGCGGGTTCCAGCCGGCCGCCAGGAGCAGGCTTCCCGCGAGCAGCCCCGCCGCCAGCGCCCCGGTCTCGACCAGGACCGCGGCCCGTTGGGCCTGCAGCCTCCGCAGGCCGGCCGCGCTCACCGCACCCACGGGGAGGACCAGGAACTGGAGGCCCAGCACGCGCAACAGCCCCGTCGTCTCGGGGGCGTTCCACAGCTCCGCCCAGAGCGGGGCCGTCGCTTCCACCACGGCGAAGCACAGGAGGCCGCTCAGCAGGCCCAGGCGGACCGTCGCCATGAGCAGGCCGCGCGTCAGCTCGCGCGAACGCAGCACGGTCGTGGCGAGCCCGGCGTTGGCGAAGTAGCCCAGCAGCTGGGTGATGGACAGGGCGGAGGCGAAGGCCCCGAAGGCGGCGGCGCTGACGGCCCGTCCGGTGTAGGCCGTGTAGCCGAGCTGGAGGAAGGCCGCCACGACGGCCGCCGCGTAGTTCCAGAGAGTGCCGGTGACGACCGTGTGGGAGTGCGGGTGCTCACCGGGGGAGGCGGTCTCCTTCCCGGAACGTGCCCCTCCCGCAGGATCGCCGCCGGTGCTCACCCCCACTCGCCCTCCCCGGCGGCGATCCGCTGCCACGGGTCGGCGGGGGGCGACGGCAGTGGCAGGAACGCGCCCAGCATGAACTGGACGGAGTGAAGGTCGGTCAGGCGTGAGCTCACCCAGCGGCGAAGCCTTTCCCCGGCGGAGTCCAGCTCGTGCTGTTCCTCGTGCAGCAACTCCGCCACCCGCTCCACGACGTCCCGGGGAGAGCGCATGAGATGGAGGCCGTCCCGCGGGCCGGGCAGCCATTCCATGCCCGGTCTGCGCTGGCTGACGTGGACGCGTCCCGCGGCCCCGGAGATCGGCAGCCGGTCGGAGAAGTACCCGGGGTAGCGCCCGTAGTGGTCCCATCCCACGCTCATACGCGCGGAGCGGAGGACGGCGATCTGCCGTTCGAAGGGCAGCGGACCCCGGGCATGGGGACCGTGCCACCCCGATCCGAACACACCGAGCCGGCAGCCCAGTCGACCCAGCCCGCGGACGACCCGGACCCGCTCGCCGGCGCCCGGCAGACGCGGGAGCACCCGGGCCCGCACCACGCTGTTGCCGATGGTCACCACGTCGAACACGGCGGCGTCGCCGGGAGGAGCCGGCCGGTCCTGCTCGGGAAAGCAGTCCAGCGGCAGTGTGTGCGGCACGTAGCGCACCGGCTTCCGCGCGATGCGCTGGAGCATGGCCAACTGCGCGCCCCCGGCGACACTGAACACGGTGTCCGCCACCCGGAGCCACGAGCGGCTGGACTCGGGCAGCCGCTTGTTGCCGCCCCACGCGTCGCCCTCCTGGTAGACGACCAGTGGCGAGCCCGCCAGCCGCAGCAGCCGGGCGATCTCCTCGTAGGAGAAGGGAAATCCGTGCGGGGACTGGACGAAGACGACGTCGGGACGGGAGCCGAGGACCGCGTTCTCCAGCGAGTCGAGTGCGGCCCGGCGTCCGCCGTGGAGCAGCGCGGCCCGTGGCGCGGCGGGCACGTGTCCGAGGTGCCCTTCGGCCTGCAGTCTCCGGAAGGCGCCGGTGAACCGGCTGCGCCGGGTCAGCTCGGGCTCGTTGTTGAGGTGCAGTACCACCGGTGCACTCACTGCTGCTCCTCGCGTCCCGGCTCAGTGTCGCCCCGGGCCTCCGACGGCGTCCTCGGCCGGCCCGGGAACGTCAGTCGACAAGGAAGTTGGCGTAGCGGGGCGGTGGGACGAACCCGGGCGGGGCCGGCGCCACCCCGCGCTTCCCGAGGTGCCGGATCCGGCGGTAGCCGAGTTCCAGGACCGTTCCGCGCAGCCTCTCCAGGGCGGCTCCGTCGAGACACTCGGCGATGATGGTCGGACGGTGGGCCGAGATCGTGCGGCTCATGCCGCCCAGCACCTCGGGTTCCAGCCCCTCCACGTCGATCTTCACCAGATCGACCGGGACGTCCCCGATCGCTTCGTCCCCGGTGGTGACCTCGACCTCCACCGTGTCGTTCGCGGGTTCTGCCGCGAGCAGGGAGGCGGCGGTGGTGTCGGACGGGATCCCGAGGAGTGCCCGGCCGGGTGCGCCGGAGAGTGCCTTCTCGACCAGGACGACCCGGTCCTGGAGACGGTTGACCTCGATGTTGCGGCGCAGCTTGCGCATCGCGGCGGGGTTGGGTTCGACGGCGACCGCGCGGAGCCGTGGGTTGGCCCGGCAGGCCAGCAGGGTGTAGATGCCGGAGAAGGCGCCGACGTCCACGAACCCTCTGGCACTGCGGGCGAGGTCGAAGAAGACCGGGTGGGTGGTCTCCTCCCAGTGGCGCATGTTCGTCCAGACGAGGCTGCGGGCCAGGATGTCGTCGGCGTCGCTGGCATAGTGGAACCCGCTGCCGTCCGGAGCGCGCAGCGTCCACACGCCGGTGGGGTGCAGGCGCTTCCAGACGGCGTTCGGCACGCAGCCGCGCATCGTGGCGAGTCGGACGGCCCGTTGCACACCGGGGAACCGGAACAGCGAATCGCGGGCACTACGCAAGGTGTCGTGCACTGTCACGCGGCTCAACGTACGGCAGCGGCCGCGGAGATCCGCGGCCAACGCCGAAGTGTCGGTGTTGTTGCCCGCCGCTTCACTCCTCGGCACCAGTGGCGTGGTGCGCGGCGGATTCCCCGCGGCACCCGGCCGGAGCTCACCCGGCGACGGACGCCGGTTTCCTGCCGGCGGGCATGCGCGGCGGGCGGGACTCCGGCGTTCCCAGGGACGCGAGGTAGTTGCTCACCCCGCGGAAGTGCTCGAGTTCCTCGGTGTACGCCGGCACGGGCAACAGGACGCCTCCGGGGCAGATCCTCCACAGACGGTAGCCGAGCGGGGTGAGGAGGTCCCAGAAGTCGCGGAAGAAGGTGCGGGAGTAGACGTTCGCCGAACCGAACTCGAAGGCGATGGTCGTCACCCTGTGGTCCCGGAGGCTGCCGGCCGCTCCGCGCAGGGCCTGGAACTCCGCCCCCTCGATGTCGAGCTTCAGCAGGTCGATCCGCTCGACCCCCCACCGCTCGACCTCCCGGTCGATGGTGGTGACCGGCACCTTCTCCTGATGGGCGGTCATGTCACCGAAGTAGGAGTCGCGGCGCCGGTGGACGGATGCCACGCCCGAGCCCGGGGCGTCTGCGAAGATCGTCGCAGAGCCCTCCTCGTCGCTCACGGCCGCGGGAACGACCACCTGGTTCGGCACCCGGGCCCTGGCGAGCGCCGGCCGGCACGCCGGCTGTGGTTCGAAGAGGAAGTAGCGGGCGTTCCGTGTGCCGAGTGCCGAGTGCAGCCCCGTCGACCACTGACCGTGGTTCGCCCCGACGTCGAAGACCACCGGGGCTTCGACCCCCCGGAGGCAGCGTCGCGCCGCGACGATCTCGCCGTGAAGGTCCCAGCCGGTCCCGGCGCCCCGTCCCTGGAGGATCTCCAGGTAGATCTCCAGCAGACGGGTCCCCTGCCGGATCCGCCGGCTGCTCGCCAGCCGGCACAGCCGGGGTGCCGCGGCCTTGGCGGTCCGGCCGAGGAGGCCGGCTTCATGTACCTGCATGAGGATTCCTTTGGTGTCGTTCCATCGCCTTCAGCAGCCCGTCGCAGAAGCGCGCCGCCATGCCCTCCGTCGTGTACGCGGGAACGTCGTCCCCGCACGCGGTACGGAGGGCCTCCAGTCGTGCGGGGTCGCGCAGCAGCGCGGTCACGGCGCCGGCGTACGCCGCGGGGTCGTCGGGGGTGACCAGCGCGTTGCGGCCGTCGGCCAGGTACTCGAACTCGGGAGCGTGCCAGGGCCAGTCCGTCGTGACGACGGGCGTGCGCAGGGCGAAGGAGTCCACCGCGCAGAGTCCGACCCGCCCCGGCATCAGCATGACGTCGCTGACCGCCCCGAGCGGTGCGGTACCCGTCCCGCCGGTGTGACCCACCGCGATCACCGGGCCGCCGGGTCGGGAGGCGGCGGCGTCGACCAGGTGCCGGTCCGCGCCGTCGCCCGCCACCAGCAGCCTGAAGCCCGGGAGTTCGGCGGCGATGCGGTCGGCGCAGTCCAGCAGGAACGGGATCCGCTTGGGCGCGTCCAGCCCGCCGAGGTACAGCGCGGTGCGTCCCCCGGTCAGGCCGTACCGTCTCCGCAGCAGCGCGGCCTCGGTCGACTCCGCCGTCCCCGGCAGCGCGGCCCGGGCGCGCGCGGCCGCGAGTTCCCCGGTGTCGACGGAGTTGCGTACCACGGTGATCCGGTCGCGGGGGAAGCCGCGCGAGGCGACATGAGCCGCCCCGCCCTCGGTGTAGGCGAAGAACCAGGATCCCAGCCGGGTCAGCGCGCTCTTCGCCGCGGTCTCCAGGCGGTTCGGCGGCTTGGTGTAGGTCCGGCCGTGTCCCCAGAAGGCCACTCCGGGGGCGCTGTCGGCCGGCCGTCCCGCCGACCGCAGCAGCAGGGGGTACGCCTCCAGGTTGTGCAGCGCCTGCTCCAGTACGACGAGGTCGGCGGAAGCCGCCCGGCGCCGCACCCGGCGCCAGTGCAGCGACCGCCCGCCGGGCAGGGACAGGCGCCGGACGGGGACCTCGCTCGCGCAGCAGCAGGAGGCGGCGTCCCCTCGTGCGGCCTGGTGCGGGGGCGCCGGCCCGTGGAGTACTTCCAGGTCCACGCCCTCGAAGGCCAGCCGGGCGTGCAGTCGGTCGAAGAAGGACGTGCGGTAGCCGGGGACGTACGGCTGCACCACGGCCACGCGGCGCCGGGTGCCCCCGGCGGTCAGCACGCCCGCTCCGCGACGCCCGCCGGGCGAGGGCCCGGCGGGTGAGCGAGGGCCTGTGCGTAGACGGCCTCCATGGCGGCCGTCCAGGACCGGGCGCTGTACCGCTCGGCGTGCACCCGGCGGCAGTGCTCACGCAGCCGGGGGAAACGCTCGCGTGCCGTCGCGAGGGCGTGCGGCAGTTCGCCGGGGCCGTCGTAGACCGCGCCCGTACCGTCCCCGCGCACACTGTCCGCCGCCGCCGATCCGGCGAGGGCGAGCACGGGCACTCCTGCCGCCAGCGCCTCCTGGCAGACCAGGGCGGTGGCGGACTCGGGGCAGACGCTGGGGAAGACGAGACCCGTGTACCGCGGCAGCCGGGCGGTGATCTCCCGGCGCGGCAGGGCGCCGAGCAGCCGGACGCCGCCGGGCGCGGCCTCCCGGCAGGCGGACTCCAGGGGGCCCGAGCCGATCACATCGAGGGGTTCGTTCTCCGGCCAGCTCCGGAGCAGCGGCAGGATGCCCTTCTCCTCGCTCAGCCGGCCCGCGTACACCCACCGCGCCGCCGCCCCCGACGCCGCCGCCCGGTCCGTCCCCGACGCCGACGTGGTGCGGTCCTCCGGAGCGGCCGGACCGCCGAGGCCGACGAAGTTGGGTACCAGGGCGAGCTTCTCCGGCGGTGCGCCGAACCTGAGGTACAGGTCCCGGCTGCGCTCGGAGAGCATCACCAGCCGCTGGGCGCGCCGCAGCAGGGGATGGGCCGCCGCGCCGCGCCGGCCGGCCCAGGCGAGGGGGAGCGTCGCGCCGCGGCGCCCCCGGTAGCACCCGTGCCGCAGTCCGGTCCAACGGTCGCCGTCGGGGCAGGCCGTGCACGTCTTCCCGTCGCGGAAGAGCGTGGCGGCGGCGCACACGGGACGGTAGTTGTGCAGCGTGGCGACCACGGCGCCGGGCCAGCGGTCCAGCCAGTCGGTGGCGAAGTTGGGGAAGAGGTTGTGCACGTGCACCACATCGGGACCGAGCCGGCGCAGTTCCGTCAGCGGCGAACGGCCGCGGCCCGTGGCGACCCTGACCGCCGCACGCAGGGTGTAGCCGCGCTCGCTCTCCAGCGCGTCGGTGTGGGCGGCGACCAGCGTGACGTCGTGCCCGGCGGCTCGCAGCGCCTCCGCCTGGTCGAGCACGGCGGCGTTCTCGCCGCTCGGCCGGCGGGAGGAGTAGAAGCTGTGCACCAGCGCCACGCGGTAGGCCGCCGGGTTCCTCGGGGGACTGCCCGTCCGGAGACGGGGTGCCTGTTGTGCCGGCATGCGCTCTGCTGCTCTCTTTCCGTTGGGGCGGGCGGTGGGCGGGGCGGTTCGCCGGTCGGCGGGCACGGCCGCCGGTGCTTCAGCGACGGTTCAGGACGGATTCGTACAGCCGCTCGGCGAGTTCGGCCTTCGAGGACCAGGTGTGCTGCCGCGCCCACCGCGGTCCGGCCTCCGCGGTGCGGTGGAGCGCCTCCTCGTCGGCGAGCACTCCGGCGAGCGCGTGGGCGAGGCGGCGCGGCAGGTCCACGGGATCGCCCAGCGGCACGGGAGCCGCGCAGCCCGGCGCGGAGAAGTCCCCGACCCCCTGGTGGTCGAGATGCACCACCGGCAGTCCCCGGGCCCATGCCTCGAGGTTCTGCACCCCGAAGGAGTCGCGGAGGCTGGTGAAGAGCAGCACGTCAGCGTCGTCGTACGCGCCGAGGGTCTCCTGCCAGGTCAGCCGTCCCCGGAAGCACACGGAGCCGGCGACACCGAGCCGTGCCGCGAGCCGTTCCAGATCCGCACGGAGCGGACCGTCCCCGAGCACCGCGAGACGGGCGCCGGGCACGCGGGCGAGGAGGAGCGCGAACGCCCTCAGGGCCAGTTCCGGGGCCTTGATGGCGGTGAGCCGTCCGACCCAGAGCACGGTCGGCGGGCGTTCCGGGCGCAGCGCCCCCTCCTTCGGAGGCTCGCGCAGCAACTCGTCCGGCACCCCGTCGCTCAGGACCAGACGCGGGTCGGCGCGGCCCAGGCGGCGGGCCCGCAGCGCGGTGTCGCGATTGGTGGTCAGGACCAGAGCGGCCTCGCGGAGCGTCGCACGGCACGCCTGGCGCAGGCTCATGCCCCGCACCCACAGCAACTCCCTCACCGCCTCCTGGAAGTACGCCGGTCCCAGCCAGCGGCGGTGACTGCGCGGAGCGGTCTGCCCACCGCCCACGGGGCCGAACACCAGCGGCGGTCCGAGCCGGCGCAGCGCGCTGCCGCCCACCAGCGAGCCGTACGAGACGTGGTGCACCAGATCGGCCCCGTCGAGCCCATGAGCGCGCGCGTGTTCGAGGGCGTGCCGCTGCCATCCGTCGTAGTGGACGAACTCCAGCGCCTGGCCGCGCAGGAAGCCCGGCAGCAGACGGACCCACCAGGGGCGTGGCGGGGCGGGCACGACATGGGTCCGGATCCGCCGCCCCACCGTGCCGAGGGCTCTGATGCGCCGGGCGATGTGCTCCGTGTTGCCGCCGTGGGGGCGGGTCAGCAGCTCGACCGTGTGCCCGCGGCGTGCCAGTGCCTCGGCCCACGCCCAGCCCATGCCCGGCTCGGTGCCGCGGCTCGGGTCGCACGCGTACGAGACCAGGACGATGCGCAGCGCGTGGGCGGGCGGGCGGACGCCCTGCCCGCGGTCCACGTCCGGGACCTCACCGGTCGGAGCCGTCAACGCGTCCTCTCCCGCCTGCCGACGAGCGCCGCCCCGGCGTCCGACGGCCGCCCGGTCGGGGCGGATGCCCCCGGAGACGTCCGGAGGGCTGCCTGCCGGACGACGCCCCCGACGAAGCGGGCGTTGCCGAACAGATAGCGCCGCCACATCCGGCGCGGCTCGCAGGCCAGCCGGAACATCCACTCCAGCCCTCCGTTCTGCATCCAGGCCGGTGCCTGCCGCTTGTTGCCCGCGATGAAGTCGAACGCGGCGCCGACCGCCACCGTCACCACGGGCAGCGCGGCACTGAGTTCGGCCGCCCGGTGGTCCTGCAGGGGAGTGCCGAGACCCACCCAGACGATGTCGGCCCCACGGGCGCGGATGTCCTCCTCCTGCTCTCGCAGCTCCTGGGCGGTCAGCGACCGGAACGGCGGGGAACAGGCGCCGGCGATCAGGGCACGGGGGAAGCGCCGCCGCACCTCGCGCTGCAACGCGGACAGCACCTCCGGTGTGGAACCCAGCAGATAGTGCCGCAGCCCGGTGCCCTGGCTCATGGATAGGACGTCCAGCATGAGGTCCGGTCCGTACACGCGTCTGCGCGGCAGCGCCGTGCCCCGGTGGAGCAGCTGGTTCGCCCAGACCACCGGCTGTCCGTCGGCGAGGTTCAGGAACGCCTGACGGAGGGTCCTGAGCAGGTCAGGGTCCCTGTCGCCGAGGGCGAGGGTGTAGGCGTTGCACAGGTGCACGTCGCTCCCCTCGGGCGCGACGGCTTCCTCGGCGTCTCCCGTCCGGTGCGCCTCGCGGGTGTCCCGGAGGTGCAGGGCGCGGTGCACCACCCGGCGGGCCGCGCCCTCACGGGTGTGCGCCGTGACGGGGACGCCGAGGCACGAGACCACGGGAACGGCCGCTGTGCCGGTCGCCGTCCGGTCGCCGACCGGCGTCATCGGCGGTCCGTGCCGTTCAGCACGGTGACGGGATGCCGGCGGGGCGTGGCGCCGAAGTCGTCGAGGTCGATCCGGCGGCGGAAGTCCTTGACGGTCTCCCGGAGCCCGTGCTCCACCGGTGTCGTCGGATTCCAGTCCAGCAGTTCGCGGGCCAGCGTGATGCTCGGACGGCGCTTCTCTGGATCGTCCTGCGGCCGGGGCACCAGCACGATCTCGGAGGGGGACTCGGTGAGCTTGCTGATCCACTGGGCCAGTTCGAGCATCGTGATCTCGTGGGGGTTGCCGAGGTTGACCGGGCCGCCGTGGCTGCTCCCGATCATCCGCATCAGCCCGTCGACGATGTCGTCCACGTAGCACAGCGACCGGGTCTGGCTGCCGTCCCCGGTGACCGTGATCGGCTCCCCCCGCAGGGCCTGGCGGATGAAGGTGGGGATCGCCCGGCCGTCGTCGGGGCGCATCCCGGGCCCGAAGGTGTTGAAGATGCGCACGATCTTGGCGTCGACGCCGCGGTCCCTGCGGTACGCCATCGTCAGGGCCTCGCCGAAGCGTTTCGCCTCGTCGTACACCGCGCGCGGGCCCACCGGGTTGACGTGGCCCCAGTAGCTCTCCGGCTGCGGGTGCACCTGCGGGTCTCCGTACGACTCGGAGGTGGAGGTCAGCAGGAAACGGGCGCCCTTGTCGGCGGCCAGGTCCAGTGCGTGCCAGGTGCCGGCCGACCCCACGCGCAGCGTCTCCAGCGGCAGCCTCAGGTAGTCGGCGGGGGAGGCGGGCGACGCCAGGTGGAACACGGCGTCCACCGGTCCGCTCACGCTCAGCCCCGCGGTGACGTCCCGGCAGTCGAACCGGAAGCGCGGGTCTCCCATCAGATGGGCGACGGTGTCCTCGCTGGACGTCACGAGATTGTCCACGCACAGCACGGAGTGGTCTGCGGCGAGCAGGCGCTCGCACAGATGGGAGCCGATGAACCCGGCCCCACCCGTCACTACAGCACGCATGAAGGTCCTCTCGACGGCCACGTCGCGGGTCGACGGCGGCAAGGTGATGTGTCATTGCCGAGGCCTGCCCCGACATCGTGTTTGCATCTATTTGTCGGTTATCGACCATTCGAGACGTTAGGTGACTGAATATGCCTCCGCGATGGGCAACTTTCCCTCGTTCAGTTGAAGAGGACGGAGGGGTGGCCTCACCCGTCGCAGTGACGGCCGGTCACGGTCCCGCTCGGCCGGGGCTCGGACGTCCGGCCGTCAAACGGGCCATCGACGTCGTCGGGGCCGCCGCCCTGCTCCTCCTGCTCGCGCCGCTGCTCCTCGCGGTGGCCGTCGCGGTGAAGGCGGACTCCCCGGGTCCGGTCCTGTTCCGGCAGAAGCGCACGGGCCGCCACGGCAGGGAGTTCGAGGTGCTGAAGTTCCGCACCATGCACGTCGGGGCGGAACGGATGAGGGCCGGGCTCGACGCCCGGAACGAGTCCGACGGACATCTGTTCAAGATCCGCGAGGACCCCCGGGTCACCACGACCGGCCGCTGGTTGCGCCGCTGGTCCCTGGACGAACTGCCGCAGCTGGTCAACGTGCTGACGGGGCAGATGTCGCTGGTCGGTCCACGGCCGCTGCCGATCCGGGACTCCGCGTTCACCGAGGAGGCCCGGCGCCGGCTGCTGGTCCGGCCGGGCCTCACCGGCCTGTGGCAGATCGGCGGACGGTCCGACCTCGGCTGGGAGGAGGCGCTCCGCCTCGACCTGGAGTACGTGCGCACCTGGTCGATCCGCATGGACCTGAAGATCCTCGTGCGCACGCTGCCCGCCGTCGCGCGCGGCGACGGCGCCTACTGACGCGGCGTGCGACGCACCGCTGCCCGACGGAGGGAGACGCGCATGCCGCGTCCGGAACACGGCTTCGCGCCCCGCATCGCGGACAGGGCGGCGCGCTGGTGCCGCCGCCGGCCCGCCGCGGCCTCGATGTGCGCCGCCGCGGGGCTGCTCCTGGCCGGGGCCGTCTGGATCGCCGTCACCGGAGTGCTCGCCCGCCACGAACTGCTGGCCGCCCAGCGGAGCCTGGAATCGCTGCGTGGCACGGCCGCGGCGGGCGCGCCGGCGACGAGCACCCCGGAGGGCGCCGTGCGCGAGGCCGCCGACCGGGCGGCCGGGGCGCACCGCCTCACCACCGGGCCGGCCTGGTACGCCGCGGCGCACCTGCCCGTCCTCGGCGGTCCCGTCCGCACCGTACGCGGTGCTGCGGAGGCGGCCGACCGGCTGACCCGCGACGTGCTCTCGCCCCTCGCGGACACCGCCGGCGAACTCGTCGCCGGTGCCGGGGCGGACGGCGGTCATCTCGATCTCTCCGCACTTCGCCGTGCCGCCCCCGCCCTCCACGAGGCATCGCGCAGCGCCTCCGAGGTGCGCGCCGACGTGGCCGGCCTGCCCCGGAGCACCTGGCTGCCGGCCGCGGACCGGGCACGGGCCCTGCTCGCCGACCAGCTCGACCGCCTCGTCCCCGCCACGGTCGAGGCCGCGGCCGCGGCACGGGTGATGCCGTCCATGCTCGGAGAGAAGAGCCCGCGACGGTATCTGGTGGTCTTCGAGAACACGGCGGAGGCGCGCGGCACCGGCGGGCTGCCCGGGGCGTTCGCAATCCTCACCGCGGACCGCGGCCGCCTGGGATTCGAACGCTTCGGCAACGACAGCGAACTGGGGAAGGTCCGCGCGTCCGTCGACCTGGGAGCCGAGTACACCGCGATGTACGGCCGCCACGCGCCCACCGGTGTCTGGGCCAACTCCAACGTCAGTCCGCACTTCCCGCACGCGGCGCGGATCTGGACCGCCATGTGGCGGGAGCACAGCGGCCAGCGGCTGGACGGCGCCTTCGCGCTCGATCCCGGCGCCCTGGCGGGGCTGCTCGCCGCCGCCGGTCCCGCCAGACTCCCCGACGGGACCGCCGTCACCGCCGCCAACGTGGTGGACCTGACCGAGCGCACCAGCTACGCGGCCTTCCCCGACACCGCGGAACGGAAGGCGTACTTCCTCGACGTCGCCCGCGCCACATCCGAGGTGCTCCTGGGCAGTGCCGGCGACCCGGCGCGACGCTCCGCGCTCTTCGCGGCGCTGCGGGGCCAGCTGCGGGAAGGGCGGGTCAAGGTGTGGAGTGCCCATCCGGCCGAGCAGCGCGAGCTCGCGGCGCACCCCTTCGGGGGCGTCCTGCCCGACGGCCCCGCCCCGTTCGCCGGACTGGTCGTCAACAACGCGGCCGGCACCAAACTCGACTACTACCTGGACCGGCACATGGACTGGACCGCCGGGCGCTGCACGGAGGCCGGACGCGAGGTGACCGTGACCGCGTCGCTGACGAATGGGGCACCGGGCTCGGGCCTGCCCGCCTACGTCACCCAGCGGGTGGACCGCCCGCCCTACGGGACCCGGCCCGGCGACAACCGGTTGCTGGTCTCGTACTACGCGACCTTGGGAGCACGGCTGGCGAGGGCGACCGTGGACGGCCGGCCGGCCATGCTGAACCAGCTGACCGAGCGCGGCCACCCGGTCTACACGGTCGACATGGAGCTGCCCCGCGGCGTCACGCGCACCCTCGTCCTGGAACTCGTGGAACGTCCTTCGGACCGTCCCCCGACGCTGCTGCACCAGCAGCTCGTCCGGCCCCTGCGGGCCACGGCGCGGCCGCCCCGCCCCTGCGGCGGCTGAGCCGCCGGTCCTCCCGGGGCGCGGGCAGTCGGCCGCGCTCGCGGGTGGTCGGGCTGATGCAGTCCGCGGCCCGGCGGGTACGGACTCCGGCGTGCGAGAGGGCCCACCCGCGGCGGGCGGCCGGCACGGGTGGGCCCGCTCAGTGCGGAGCGGCCAGCACGGCCGCGGCGATGCGTTCCACGGGCTCGGCGATCCGCCGGGCCACCTCACGGGCCGTCTCCGGGGGCGCCCCGTGCGGATCGGCCACGTCGTCGTCGTCCGCCCGGCCCGAGTTCCCCCGTCGTGCCGCGGCTCCGCCGACCAGCGTGGCGGCCCGTCCGGCGGGATCCGCGACGCCCGCGGCGTCCTCCGGCCTCAGCAACCGGGCGAACTCGCGCAAGGTGAACGCACGCTGTAGTGCCCACAGCGGGGAGAGCCGCACGACCGCCTCGCGATGTTCCGCAGCGGCGCCCAGGACGAGGTCGGAGTCCTCCACGTGGGCCGTGGTCAGCCGGCGGGCGAAGGCGCCGCGCGGATCGCCTCCGAGCTCGGCCAGGAGGGACGCGGCGAAAGGGTCCATGGGGGTGCCGGTGGTGCCGGCGGTTCCGGCACTGCTCACCTCGAACATTCCGGGCGAGGCGGCGAGTCTGGCTCTCAGCAGGCGTTCCGCCAGCGGCGAGCGGTGCAGATTGCCCGTGCAGACGACGAGAACGCGAAAGGGCCGGACCACCCGTTCCGGGGCCGGCGCGGAAGGGGAAGGGAGCACAGCGGAATTATCGTGCCGGTCGCGGCCGTCCGGCGTGTGCCTCGCCGGGCGTGGCGCTGTGCGGCCGTGCGTGGCGGAGGTGTGGGGGCAGGCCGCCCCCGGCGCTGTGCGGTGCCGGGGGCGGCCGGCCGAGACCGACGTGCGGTCAGCCGACCAGCTGCTCGTACGCGGGCAGGGTCAGGAAGTCCGCGTAGTCCGCGTCCAGCGAGACGTGCAGCAGCAGGTCGTGCGCCTGCTGCCACTTGCCCGCCGCGAAGGCGTCCTCGCCGATCTCGGCGCGGATCGCGGCCAGTTCCTCGGCGGCGACCCTGCGGGCCAGTTCGGGTGTCGCCGTCTCGCCGTTCTCGAACAGGACGCCCGCGTTGATCCACTGCCAGATCTGCGAGCGGGAGATCTCGGCCGTGGCCGCGTCCTCCATCAGGTTGAAGATCGCGACGGCGCCGAGGCCCCGCAGCCAGGCCTCGATGTAGCGGATCCCGACCTGGACGGCGTTGCGCAGACCCTCGTACGTGGGGTGCGCGTCGAGCGACGCGATGTCGATGAGGTCGGCGGCCGTGACGTGCACGTCCTCGCGGAGGCGGTCCTTCTGGTTGGGCCTGTCGCCCAGCACCGCGTCGAAGGAGGCCATGGCGATGGGCACCAGGTCCGGGTGGGCGACCCAGGAGCCGTCGAAGCCGTCACCGGCCTCACGGTCCTTGTCGGCCTTGACCTTCTCGAAGGCGACCTTGTTGACCTCGGCGTCCTTGCGGGACGGGATGAAGGCCGCCATGCCTCCGATGGCGTGCGCGCCGCGCTTGTGGCACGTGCGGACCAGCAGTTCGGTGTACGCGCGCATGAACGGCGCGGTCATCGTGACCGCGTTGCGGTCCGGGAGGACGAACTTGGTTCCGCCGTCGCGGAAGTTCTTGACGATCGAGAAGAGGTAGTCCCAGCGGCCGGCGTTGAGGCCCGACGCGTGGTCGCGGAGCTCGTAGAGGATCTCCTCCATCTCGTACGCGGCCGTGATCGTCTCGATCAGGACGGTGGCGCGGACGGAGCCCTGGGGGATGCCGACGTGGTCCTGGGCGAAGACGAACACGTCGTTCCAGAGCCTGGCCTCCAGGTGCGACTCCGTCTTCGGCAGGTAGAAGTACGGGCCCTTGCCGAGGCCGATGAGCCGCTGGGCGTTGTGGAAGAAGTACAGGCCGAAGTCGACCAGCGCGCCGGGGACCGGTCGGCCGTCCACCAGCACGTGGCGCTCGTCCAGGTGCCAGCCGCGGGGACGCATCACGACCGTGGCGAGCTCCTCCGCGGGCCGGAGGGCGTACGACTTGCCCGAGCGCGGGTCCGTGAAGTCGATGCGGCGCTCGTAGGCGTCGATGAGGTTGAGCTGACCGAGAACCACGTTCTCCCAGGTGGGTGCCGAGGCGTCCTCGAAGTCGGCGAGCCAGACCTTCGCCCCGGAGTTCAGGGCGTTGATGGTCATCTTGCGGTCGGTCGGCCCGGTGATCTCCACGCGGCGGTCGTCGAGCGCGGCCGGGGCCGGGGCGACCTTCCAGTCCTCGTCCTCACGGATCCGCGCCGTCTCCGGGAGGAAGTCGAGGGCGCTGGTACGGGCGATCTCGGCGCGGCGTTCGGCGCGGCGGGCCAGGAGCTCGTCACGCCGGGGGGTGAACCGCCGGTGCAGCTCCGCCACGAAGGCGAGTGCCGCGTCGGTGAGCACCTCCTCCTGCCGTGGCAGTGGTTCGGCTTCGACGACGGCCAGCGGCGACGGCGCTGGTGCGGACATGAGCTGTCACTTCCTTCAGCGAGCTTCACGGGCGGTACGGGTGGCTGCGGAGCACAGTGGGGTGGCACTCGGTGCCAGGGCTGCTGCGATGCGGCCGAGGGCGCCGTTCACGGGTCAGGCGCTTCTGATCAGTGGATAGTAGTTACCGCATGGTGGAAGTTCAATGTTTTGTTGATGTCGAGATTCTTCTGGTCGACATATCGTGGCGCTCGGTGCCAGGTTCCTCACGTGACGCGACGCCGCCGCGCCGGGGCGCGTGCGCCGGGCCTCCGCACCTCCGGGGCGGCGGGACGGTGCGCGGCGTCCCGGGGCCCGGATGCCCGGCCCCGTCCGGCTCACTCGAGGCGCGCCAGATCCTCCGGTGTGTCGATGTCGTACGCCTCCGCCACGTCCCCGCATTCGACGAGCGCGATCTCCGTCTCGTGCTCCGCCAGGTAGTCCCTGGCGCCGCGGTCGCCCGAGGCGCGCGCCGCCGCGGCCTCCCAGTGCCGGGCGCCGAACAGCACCGGATGGCCCCGGCGTCCGTCGTACGCCGCCGACACCAGCGCGGAGGGCGAGTCGCACGCCGCCACGATCCGGGCCACGGCCGCCGCCCCGATGCCGGGCTGGTCCACCAGCGACACCAGGGCCGCGTCGTGTCCCGCGCCCCCCGTGGCGAGCGACGCCAGGCCCACGCGCAACGAGGAGCCCATCCCCTCCTCCCAGTCCGGGTTCACGGCCACGACGCAGCCGGCCAGATCGGCCCGCCTCGTCACCTCCTCCGCCGCCGCGCCCAGCACCACGTGCACGGACCGGCAGCCGCCCGCTCGCAGGACCCGCACCGCGTTCTCCACCAGGGGGCGTCCTCGGTGCTCCAGCAGTGCCTTCGGGCGGCCGCCCAGCCGGCGTCCTCCGCCCGCTGCCAGCACCAACCCCGCGACCTGCGGCTTGTCTGAAGTGTGAGCCATGCTTCCTGCTTACCCCATCGGGCGGCGCTGTGGTGTGTCGACCCGGCCCGGCGGACGGACCCGCCCCGCGACACCGGGGGGCGGACCGCGCGGCAGCCGGTGCGGCGCCGTGCGGGTCGCGGTCGCCGGAAGCGGACCCGTCGAGCTGAATTTCGTACCACGGAGTGGCGGAGCGCTTACGGAATGGCGTTAACTGGCCCGCGACCCCAGGTGTTCGACCACCCTCCGGCGGGCGTTCACCGGGCAGCACAGCGACGTGCGAGGGGGGCTTTGTTGCGGAGTGTGGGGCAGACGCGGGAGACACGGAGTGGCGAGGATCCGAGGGTGACGGAGCTGCGTGCCGCCGTCTCCCGGCTCCGACGCGAACTCGCCGGCCATCCGGCCGAGTTCGCAGACCGCGGCATCGCGGAGGACGAACTGGCGGCCATGGACGCGATGGCGCTGAGCGGCGTGCCGGAGATCCGGCGGCTCCGCCGGTCCCTGCTGCTGGTCGCCGGAGCGGTCGGCTCGGTCAGCGCACTGGCGGCCGGACTGACGAACGTACGGAACGCCGTGGAACTGTTCGGCGAGCCGAAGGGCTGAGTGCGCGCGGACGGCCGGCTCCGTATCCACGCGGACGGCACCGTCCCTCGCGTGACGTCGCGCGCCCGCGGCTTCCCACGCCCGTGACTTTCTCGCATCCGTGACTCTCCCGCGCCCGCGCTGACTACGCTGGGAGTCGATGTTCACCTCCCAGGGCCCCACCCTCCGCGAACTCGCCGTGCAGGCACTGTCATCGGTCGAGCGCGGATACGACCTGCTCGCGCCCAAGTTCGACCTGACCCCGTTCCGTACCCCGGACCGCGTTCTCGACGAGACCGCCGACGCGCTGCGGGCGTTCGGTCCGTTCCGCTTCGGGCTGGACGTCTGTTGCGGCACGGGGGCGGGCGCGCGAGTGCTGCGCGGACTCTGCGAGGAGCGGGTCGTCGGCGTCGACTTCAGTGCCGGGATGCTGCGTGAGGCCCGCCGGGCCCATCCCGCGGCGGACTGGGTCCGCGCCGACGCCCGCGCCCTGCCGTTCCGCCCGGTCTTCGACCTCGCCGTGAGCTTCGGCGCCTTCGGGCACTTCCTGCCGCGCGAACGTTCCGGACTCTTCGCCCAGGTGCACTCCGCGCTGCGCCCCGGCGGCGTGTTCGCGTTCCCCGTCGGAGCGCCGCCGCACCTCGGGACCTTGCCGTACTGGGCGATGCTCGGCTTCGACGCCGTGATGCGCGTACGCAACCGGGTGTGGCGGCCCGCCTTCGTCATGTACTACCGCACGTTCCCGATCGGTGAGGTGCTCGCGGAGCTCCGGCAGGTCGGCTTCGACGTGGAGTTGTCCCCTCTCGAAGGACTCGGACGACGCTCCGACGGCACTCCGCGCTGCGCGATGGTGGTGGCCCGGCGCCGATGCTGAGCGGCCCGGCGCGCGTTCCGCGCCCTCGGCCTGCGCGCGGACGGCGCCCTGGACGGGGTGGCCCGGTGCCGCATCGGGCAGCGCTCGCCACAGCGCGTAGTACTCTGACTGAAGTGGTCTGAAGGCGGTGCTGTGGACGGAGCGGTGGGCCGATGGTGAGGCGTAACGACCAGCGGCGTGCGGCCCTCGTCGACGCCGCGATCGAGGTGCTGGCCAGGGAAGGCGCTCGAGGTCTGACGTTCCGTGCGGTGGACGGCGAGGCCGCCGTCCCCGCGGGCACCGCGTCCAACTACTTCGCCAGCCGCGACGAGCTGCTCACGCAGGCCGGAGCCCGGGTCTACGAGCGGCTCCAGCCGGACGAGGCCACGATCGCCCGCCAGCGGACGGCCGGGCGCGACCGGGGGACCTACGCGGAGCTGATGCGCGAACTCGTCGGCCGCGTCGCCGCCTTCCGTACCGGCTACCTGGCACTGCTCGAGCTCCGCCTGGAGGCCACCCGCCGGCCCGCGCTGCGCGAGGTCCTCACCGAGCGGGTCCGGGCCGATGTCGACGCCAACATCGCCTACCACGAGGCCTCGGGCCTTCCCGGCGACGCGATGGCGGTGAAGCTGCTGATCCTCGCTCTGAACTGGCTGATCGTCGAGCAGCTCACCCTGCCGGACGTCTTCACGGAGGCGGAGCGGGAGCGACTGGTGACGGCCGCGGTCGAGCGCATCGTGGCGGAGTAGCAGGCGGCAGGCCCGGCGGGGGCGCGTGCGGCGGCTGTTCGTCTGCGGTGCTCGCTTCCGCGGCCTCTGCCGGTGCGGGCCGGTACTCGCTTCCGCGGCCTCTGCCGGTGCGGGCCGGTGGTCGTGTGCGGTGCCTGCTCCCGTGCCGCCGTGGTCGTGTGCGGTGCCTGCTCCCGTGCCGCCGTGGTCGCGTGCGGTCGCTACTCCCGCGGTGCCGACGTGTTCGCCAGGGCCTCCGCGAGTTCCTTCGCCACCGTCTGGAGGACCGGGACGATCTTCTCCGTCGCGGCCTCCGTCACCCGGCCCGCCGGGCCGGAGATGGAGATCGCCGCGGCCGTGGGGGAGTCGGGTACCGGGACGGCGAGGCAGCGCACCCCGATCTCCTGCTCGTTGTCGTCGACGGCGTAGCCCGCGCGGCGGACCTGCTGCAGCGCCTCCAGGAAGCCGTCGGGCGTGGTGATGGTCTTCTCCGTCGCGGCCGGCATGCCGGTGCGGGTGAGCAGCGCCCGTACCTCGTCCGCCGGGAAGTGGGCGAGAAGCGCCTTGCCCACGCCGGTCGAGTGCGGCAGCACCCGGCGCCCGACCTCGGTGAACATCCGCATCGAGTGCTTGGACGGCACCTGCGCCACGTAGACGATCTCGTCACCGTCGAGCAGTGCCATGTTCGCGGTCTCGCCGGTCTCCTCGACGAGGCGGGCGAGGTACGGGCGGGCCCAGGTGCCGAGCAGCCGGGACGCGCTCTCGCCGAGGCGGATCAGGCGGGGGCCGAGGGCGTAGCGGCGGTTCGGCTGCTGGCGGACGTAGCCGCAGGCGACCAGGGTGCGCATGAGCCGGTGGATCGTGGGCAGCGGGAGCCCGCTGCTCGCGGAGAGTTCGCTCAGCCCGACCTCGCCCCCGGCATCGGCCATCCGCTCGAGCAGGTCGAAGGCGCGCTCGAGGGACTGCACACCGCCGCTGTTCGCGGCGGGCTTTGCGGCGTCGGTGGTGCTGGCGCTGGACGTCGGCACGTCAACGGTCCTTTCAGGCGGGCGGGCAAGGCAGCAGCCTACCGGGCGGTGCTGTGGCGCACACCGCCCGCGCGGGGGCGTCGATGCGGGTCAGGGCGCGTTTGTCCGTGTGTGGCCGGTCATCCCCGATGGTCCCGCGGTGCTGCCTGTGTGCATAACTACGTTCTGCTTGTCGAAATTATAGTTCCACTTTGTGGAAACCTCTGATCGTTGCGAACGCACTCGGGAGGACCTCGGGAGGTCTTGACTGTCCGGGGGCGGAGGGGAAGACTTCTTCAACAGTTCGTTGAATTTCGCTGTGCGGAAGCACCGCGGTACGGAAGTGAGGGGCAGGGTGTCCGACACGCACGTCACGGACGTGGATCTGGTGCTGCGCTCGACACGGGTCGTCACCCCCGGCGGCACGCGCCCCGCGTCGATCGCCGTCGCCGCCGGAAGGATCGCGGCGGTGCTTCCGCACGACGCCGAGGTGCCGCCCGGCGCCCGGCTCGAGGACGTCGGCGACCACGTCGTCCTGCCCGGCCTCGTCGACACCCACGTCCACGTCAACGATCCCGGCCGCACCGAGTGGGAGGGCTTCTGGACCGCCACCCGCGCGGCCGCCGCGGGCGGCATCACCACGCTGCTGGACATGCCGCTGAACTCCCTCCCACCCACGACCACGGTCGGCAACCTGCGCGTCAAGCAGGACGTGGCGCGGCCCAAGGCGCATGTGGACACCGGGTTCTGGGGCGGGGCGCTCCCCGGCAACGTCGCGGATCTCCGGCCGCTGTACGACGCCGGCGTCTTCGGCTTCAAGTGCTTCCTGTCCCCGTCCGGCGTCGAGGAGTTCCCCGAGCTCGACCAGGAGCAGCTCGCCCGCTCCCTGGCCGAGATCGCCGGCTTCGGCGGGCTGCTGATCGTCCACGCCGAGGACCCGCACCACCTGGCGGCCGCGCCCCAGCGGCCGGGCCCCCGGTACGCCGACTTCCTCGCCTCCCGCCCCCGCGACGCGGAGAACACGGCGATCGCGAACCTCGTCGCCCAGGCCCGGCGCCTGGACGCCCGGGTGCACGTGCTGCACCTGTCCTCCGGCGATGCGCTGCCGCTGATCGCGGCCGCCAAGGCCGAGGGCGTACGGATCACCGTCGAGTCCTGTCCGCACTTCCTCACCCTCACCGCAGAGGAAGTCCCCGACGGCGCCACCGAGTTCAAGTGCTGCCCGCCGATCCGCGAGGCGCGGAACCAGGACGTGCTCTGGCAGGGGCTCGCCGACGGCACGATCGACTGCGTCGTCTCCGACCACTCGCCGTGCACCGGCGACCTGAAGACCCCGGACTTCGCCTCCGCCTGGGGCGGGATCTCCTCGCTCCAGCTGGGACTGCCCGCGATCTGGACCGAGGCCCGCAGGCGCGGCCACACCCTGGAGGACGTCGCCCGCTGGATGTCCGCCGCCCCGGCGGAGCTCGCCGGCCTCACGCGGAAGGGGGCCGTCGAGGCCGGACGCGACGCCGACTTCGCCGTACTCGCCCCCGACGAGACCTTCACCGTCGACCCCGCCGAACTCCACCACCGCAACCGGGTCACCGCCTACGCGGGCAGGACCCTGCACGGTGTCGTCAAGTCGACATGGCTGCGCGGCACGCGGATCGTGGAGAACGGCACCGTCGCCGAGCCCACCGGCCGGCTGCTCGAAAGGAACGACTGACACCGTGGCGATACCGTCCTTCACCGGCAACGCGCACCCGTACGGGGGCGGCGACCCGTACGCCGACTACCGCACCGCGGACTTCCCGTTCACCGGTCTCGCGAACCTGGCCGACCGCCGGCTCGGCGCGGGAGTGATCGCCGCGAACGACGAGTTCTTCGCCCAGCGGGAGAACCTGCTGGTGCCCGAGCCCGCCGAGTTCGACCCCGAGCACTTCGGCCACAAGGGCAAGATCATGGACGGCTGGGAGACACGGCGCCGCCGCGGTGTCTCGGCCGAGCAGCCCTGGCCGACGGCCGACGCCCACGACTGGGCGCTGATCCGCCTCGGCGCGCCCGGCGTGATCCGCGGCATCGTCGTCGACACCGCGCACTTCCGCGGCAACATGCCGCAGGCCGTGTCCGTCGAGGGCACCACCTGGGAAGGGGCCGAGGGAGCGCCCACCCCGGAGGAACTGCTCTCCGAGGGCGTGAAGTGGACGACCCTGGTGCCCCGCACCCCCGTGGGCGGTCACGCCGCCAACGGCTTCGAGGTCACCGCCGAGCAGCGCTTCACACATCTGCGCGTCAACCAGCACCCCGACGGCGGTATCGCACGGCTGCGCGTGTACGGGGAGGTCGTCCCGGACCCGAAGTGGCTCACCACGCTCGGCACGTTCGACGTCGTGGCGCTGGAGAACGGCGGTGCCGTGCAGGACGCCTCGAACCGCTTCTACTCGCCGCCCGCCAACACCATCACCCCGGGCCGCTCCCGCAAGATGGACGACGGCTGGGAGACCGCGCGCCGCCGCGACCGGGGCAACGACTGGATCCGGTACCGGCTGGTGGCCGAGTCCGAGATCCGCGCCGTCGAGATCGACACCGCGTACCTCAAGGGCAACTCCGCCGGCTGGGCCGCCCTGTCCGTCAGGACGGGCGAGGACGGCGAGTGGAACGAGTTCCTGCCGCGCACCCGTCTCCAGCCCGACACCAACCACCGCTTCGTGCTCGACACTCCGGCGGTCGGCACGCACGTCCGCATCGACATCTTCCCGGACGGGGGCTTCTCCCGGCTGCGGCTCCTCGGCTCGCTCACCGAGCAGGGCTCGGCGGCGCTGGCGGCCCGGCACCGGGAGCTCGGCGGCTGACGGAGCCCTTCCCGACGGGCGGCCGCGGCGTCGGCCCGCCCGGGACGCACCGGTTCCGACGGCACCGGTGCGTCCCGCCCCCGCCGCACCGGTGCCTGGCCCGCGGTCCGCGGTGACGGGCGGCCCCCGTGCCGTCCGGTGCCGATGCCCGTGGTGCGCGGTTCTCAGCGCCGCAGGATCCGGCTCTGCAGGGACTCCAGCGGCCCCTTGGGGAACCGCCGCAGCCACACCGCGGAGCCCGCCATCAGCACCGCGCACACCGCCGCCCACAGTCCCATCACCCACCAGGGCCGGCCCGACTCGCCGAGCCGTTCCGCGAGGCCGAGTCCGATGCCGTACGAGACGAGCACGCACAGGACGTTCTGCAGCACGTAGGCCGACAGGGCCGTCCGCCCGACCGAGGCGAGCCCCTTCGTGAGCAGGCCCTCGCGGCGGACCCGGTCCACGACGGTGCCGATCAGGCCGATGTAGCCGACCGCCACCAGGGGGGCGGCGCAGCAGCGCTCGAGCAGGAAGCCGTCGGGTCCGGCGAGTACGGACAGGCCGGTCAGCGGTACGCCGAGTCCCAGTCCCCAGCAGAGCATCCGGGTACGTATGCGCCGTCCGGCCGCGTCGGCGCCGAACGCCCCCGCCCGGTACAGCCGTACGCCCAGCAGGAACAGGAAGACCAGGAGACCGAACGTCAGCATCGGCTCCAGACGCAGGGCGACCGTGTTCTCCAGGCGGAACGCGATCTGGTCCGCGTATCCGCCGTGCGCGTACAGGTCGACGACCTCGCGCGGGACGTCCCCGCCGGACCCTGCGCCGCCGTCGTCCCCGACTGCGGCCAGGGCCGCCGTCAGCCCGCCCATCAGCAGCAGGTGCAGACCGCCCGCCCACCACATCACCCGGCGGCGGGCCCGGTCGGAGCGGGTCAGCAGCCGGGCGACGAGCAGCGCCGTGAGCGCGTATCCCATGAGGACGTCCCACGCGAAGACCAGGACGAAGTGGACGGTGCCCTCGGCGAGGAGGAACAGCGCCCGTCCCCGGTACGTGCCCGGCCAGGGCAGCCCGCGCCGTGCGGCGGAGTCGAACTGGATGGCGAGCCCGACACCGAAGATGATCGTCAGCATGGCCAGGAACTTGCCGTCCGCCACGAGCCGGAAGAGGGTCTCGGCGCCGTCGGGCAGGGACGTGAACCCCGGCATGCCACCGGCGCCCGTGAGGCTCGCCCATTCCGCGCCGGGCGCCGTGAAGACCCACACGTTCGTCATCAGCGTGCCCAGGATCGCCGTTCCGCGCAGTACGTCGAGCAGGGCCAGCCGGCCGCCCGAGGAGCCCGGCGCGCCGACCGGGGTGGACAGAGTCTTGGTCATGTCCTCATCGTCCGCGCCGTCACGCGGCGGTTCGTCGTGGCGGATGACGAATCCCCCCTACACCGAAGGATGTAGAGGCGGCGGTGCCGGCTACGCCCCGGCGCCCGCGACCGGGGTGCGGCGCGTCCGGGCTCGCCGCCCCCGGCGAGGTACGCGGATCCGGCCGGACCGCCGTGCGGTGTCTTTGGGGGTCCGGCCGGGGTGAGCCCCGACGCCACCGCGAGATGAGACCCCTCCGGTGGTCCGGCCGCCCCGACCGCTCCGGCGGGCGGGGCGGCCGTTTCAGCAGACCCGGGGCGCCAGTGCCACTCGCGCGGCCTCCAGCGCGGTCTCCCGGTCGTGCGGCACCAGGCCGATCCGGGTGCGGCGGTCGAGGAGGTCGGACTCGTCCAGGGCACCCTCGTGCCGTACGGCCCACAGGAGTTCGGCACCGGTGACGGGATGGCCGGGGACGACGGGCCGGGCCAGCTCGGGGTCGGCGAGGCCGAGGGCGTGGACGGCCGGGGCCTCGGTCCCGTAGCGGCGGACCAGCCGGCGGGGCGCCTCCAGTGCGGCGAGCGCGTCCGGACGGGCGGCGCCGACCAGCGGCAGCGAGGCCGTGCGGCACCCGCCGGCGGGCAGCCCGCGTGCCGTGACCGCGGCGTCCACCGCGTCCTGGGCCATCCGCCGGTAGGTGGTGAGCTTGCCGCCGACGACGGTGATCACACCGTCCCCCGAGGTGAGGACGGCGTGCCTGCGCGAGATGTCCGCGGTACGTCCAGGACCTCCGGCGCCGGAGGTGTCCAGCAGCGGGCGCAGCCCGGCGAAGGCCCCGACCACGTCCGCACGGTCCACGGACACGTCGAGCGCGGAGCCGAGGACGTCGAGGAGGAAGCCGACGTCGGTCTCGGGCACCTCCGGCACGTCGGGTACGTCGCCGTCGACCGGCTCGTCGGTCAGTCCCACGTAGACCCGGCCGTCGCCCTGGGGCAGGACGAGGACGAAGCGGTTGGTCTCGCCGGGGACCGGGATGTGCAGACCGGCCGACAGGCCGCCGAGGACCTCGGAGCGGAGCACCAGATGGGTGCCCCGGGAGGGCCGCAGCCGTACGTCGTCGACGAGTCCGCCCGCCCAGACCCCGGTGGCGTTGATCACCGTGCGGGCCCGGATCTGCAGTTCCTCGCCGGCCAGTTCGTCGCGCACGGCCGCGCCCCAGCCGCCGAGGGAGAGCGCGCGTACCCGGGTGAGGATCCGGGCGCCGTGCGCGGCCGCGGTCCTGGCGACGGCGGTCACGAGCCGGGCGTCGTCGGTGAGCCGGCCGTCCCAGGACAGCAGCCCGCCGCGCAGCCCGGTCGGGCGCAGCGCGGGCGCCATGTGGCGGGTCTCCACCGCGGACAGGGTGCGCGGCGCGGGCAGGGTCGCCCGCGAGGTGCGGGCGGAGACCCGCAGCAGGTCGCCGGCCAGGAAGCCGGCCCGGGCCAGCGTGGCCTGGGCGCGAGGGACCAGCGGCGTCAGCGGGAGGACGAACGGCTGGGCGTGCACCAGATGCGGCGCGGTGCGCTCCATGAGGATGCCGCGTTCGACGGCGCTCTCGTGGGCGACGTCCAGCTGTGCGCTCGCCAGGTAGCGCAGTCCGCCGTGGATGAGCTTGGAGCTCCACCGGGAGGTGCCGAAGGCGAGGTCGTGGGCGTCGATCGCGGCGACCGACAGTCCCCGCGCGGCGGCGTCGAGGGCCGCCCCGGCGCCCGTCGCGCCGAGGCCGACGACGAGCACGTCGACCTCGGCGCCGTCGGCGAGTGCGGCGAGCTCCCGCGCGCGGCGCGCCGCGTTCAGGGAGGAGGCGGGACTCGGAGTGCTCATGGCGTGAGGGTCCTCTCCAGAAGGGTCCGCAGCTCTTCGAGGAAGGCCGCGTCGGTGAGCTCGGGGTCGTCCGGTTCGGTCATCGTGCGCAGCGACATGGCGAAGGACTGCACGACCAGCAGCAGCGACCGGGCCTGCAGGTCGGGGTGCAGCCGCCGGACGGAGCCGTCGGCGTGGCCCTCCGCGAGGGCGCCGGCGATCAGTCCGAGGAGCGCGTCCTGGCTGGCACCGCGGCGGTCGAGTACGTACGGCAGCAGCAGTTCCGGATCGACGTCGACGATCTTGTGGAACAGCGGGTGCGCGCGGAAGGCCGCGACCCCGTCGACCAGTCCGTCGACCAGCCGGCCCCGGGTCGGGCCGCCCGTATCGGCCGGGGGCATGGCGCCCACGGCGAGCGCGATCCACTCCCGGGTCATCAGATCGCCGACGAGAGTCCGCACGTCCGGCCAGCGGCGGTACAGGGTCATACGTGACACACCGGCGCGCCGGGCCACGTCGGTCAGGGTGGTCCGGCGTACGCCGACGGCCAGGATGCAATCGCGTGCCGCGTCGAGCACGGCATCTCCGTCCGCATGGTTGTGACGAATGGGCGTCATCTGTCACAGTGTAATGCCAGTGCAGGCCGCGTGGCACCGCGCCCCGCGAAACCGAACGGTGAAGGGCAGACGAAGTGGACATGTTGTGGAGCGGCTGGGGCGACCCGGCCAAGGCGGCGCCGCTGCCCGACTCGGTGATCGGCCTGCTGCGCGATCTGCTCGGCGTCATCCCCCGCGAGAGCGGCCCCGCGGGCCTCGGCGACATCCCCGTCCCGGACTCCGCGCTGACCGGAGCCGCCCGCGAGGCGCTCACCGCCGCCGTCGGCGACACCGCGCACGTACGCACCGACGCGGAGACCCGGATCCGCCACACCCGCGGCAAGTCCACCCCGGACCTCCTGCGGATCCGCGCCGGCGAGGTGGACGACATCCCCGCGGCCGTCGTGCTGCCCGCGAGCCACGACGAGGTGCTGGCCGTGCTGCGGGCCTGTGCCGGACACGGCCTGGCCGTCGTGCCGTTCGGCGGCGGCACCTCCGTCGTCGGCGGTCTCGCCCCCGAGGCCGGGCACGGATTCGTCGCCCTGGACCTGCGCCGGCTCGACGGACTCGTCGCCCTCGACGAGGTCTCCCGCACCGCCGTGCTCCAGCCCGGACTGCGTGCGCCCCACGCCGAGGCACTGCTCAACGAACGGGGCTTCACCCTGGGCCACTTCCCCCAGTCCTACGAGTGGGCCTCGATCGGGGGATTCGCCGCCGCCCGCTCCAGCGGCCAGGCCTCCGCCGGCTACGGCCGCTTCGACGAGATGGTCCTCGGTGTCACCGTCGCCACCCCCGAGGGCACCCTGGAGGCCGGCCGCGCCCCCCGCTCGGCCGCCGGCCCGGACCTGCGCCAACTGGTCCTCGGCTCCGAGGGCGCGCTCGGCGTGATCACCTCGGTCACCGTCCGGATCCGTCCCCTCCCGCAGACCCGGGTCTACGAAGGCTGGCGCTTCACCTCCTTCGAGGCGGGCGCCGCCGCGCTCCGCAGGCTCGCCCAGGACGGCCCCCGCCCGACCGTGCTCCGGCTGTCCGACGAGACGGAGTCCTTCATCGGACTCGCCCAGCCCGACCGGATCGGCGGCGAGGGCGCCCCGCAGCCCGCCGGGTGCATGGCGATCGCCGGGTACGAGGGCACCGCCGAGGACACCGCCGACCGGCGCGCCCGCGCCCGCGAGGTCCTGCTCGCCTGCGGCGGCGAGTTCGTCGGCGAGGAGCCGGGCGAGCGCTGGGCCCACGGCCGCTACAACGCGCCGTACCTGCGCGACGCGCTCCTCGACGCCGGCGCCTTCGCCGAGACCCTGGAGACCGCCGCCTTCTGGTCTGCCCTGCCCGGCCTCTACGACGCGGTGCGCCAGGCACTCACGGGCGCCCTCACCGAGGCGGGCACCCCGCCGCTGGTCATGTGCCACATCTCGCACGTGTACGAGAACGGGGCCTCGCTCTACTTCACCGTCGTCTCCGCCCAGGGCGAGGACCCCGTCGCCCACTGGGCGCCGGTGAAGCGGGCGGCCAACGACGCGATCCTGGCGGCCGGCGGCACCATCAGCCATCATCACGGCGTCGGCACCGACCACCGCGACTGGTTCACCCGGGAGATCGGCCCCGTCGGTGTCCGCGTTCTCCAGGCCGTCAAGGCCGAGCTCGACCCCTCCGGGATCCTCAACCCCGGTGTGCTCATCCCTGTCCGCTGACCGGCCCCTGCCTTCCGAAAGGCGCATTCATGCGACAGTTCACCGCCGTCGTCAACCCCACCGCGGGCGGCTCCAGCGGCACGGCGGCCCTGCTTCCGCTGGCCCGCCTCCTGAGGGAGGCCGGAGCCGGGCTCGACACCCAGTACAGCCGCAACCTGGAACACGCCCGGGAGCTGGCGCGGGAAGCCGGACGCAAGGGGCATGTCGTGCTCGCCGTCGGCGGCGACGGCATGGCGGGCGGCGTCGGGGGCGCCCTCAGCGGCACCGACACGGTCCTCGGCCTCGTACCCGCCGGGCGCGGCAACGACTTCGCCCGGGCGCTGGGCCTGCCCACCGACTCCGCCGCCCTCGCCGCCGTACTGCTCGACGGATCACCCCGGGCGGTCGACACCATCCGGGTCGAGTCGTCGGTCCACGCCGGGGTGTCCGTCCTCGGCAGCGTCTACGCGGGCGTCGACGCCGTAGCCAACCGGCACGCCAACACCTCGAAGCTGCTGCGCGGAGCGGCCTCCTACTACGCGGGCGGGCTGCGGGCCGTTGCCGCGTGGCGGCCCGCCGAGTACCGCATCACCGTGGACGGGGCGCTCCACGAGCTGCGCGGCTACACCGTCGTCGCGGCCAACTCCGGCTACTACGGCTTCGGCCGCAACATCGCCCCCGGGGCCAGCCTCGACGACGGCGTGCTCGACGTCGTCGTCATCCGGCACGCACCCAAGCGGCTGTTCTTCGCGATGATGAACGAGCTCAAGACGGGAGCGCACCTGGATCGCCCCGAGGTGGAGGTGCTGCGCGGCAGGGAGATCCGCATCGAGGCCGACCGCGGCCTCCCGTACGGCGCGGACGGCGAGGTCGACGCGACGCTGCCGGTGACGGTGCGGGTGCAGCCGGGCGCGCTGAACGTGCTCGCCTGAGCGGAGGCGGCGCGGCCGGTGCCCCGTGGCCCGGCCGCGCCGCTCTCCCACCCCTCGCGACGCCGGTCACTGCTCGCGCATGCCCCAGGGAGAGCCGTAGTCCTCCAGCAGATCCAGGAAGGGGCGCGCCTCGAAGGCCTCGGGGCCCAGGATGCCCGTTCCGGACCACGCCCCCGTCGCCAGCAGTTCCAGGGCGACGACCGGGTTGACCGCCGTCTGCCACACCACGGCCTGGCTGCCGTACTCCTTCATCGACCACTCGTTGTCGACGACGTGGTAGAGGTACACCTCGCGCGGCCGCCCGTCCTTGACGCCCTTCACCCACGTACCCGCGCACGTCTTGCCCCGCATCCGGTCGCCGAGCGTGGCCGGGTCCGGCAGGCAGGCCGCGACGACGTCACGGGGCGACACCCGCGCCGGGCCGTCGGCGCCGCGCACGGTGACCGGTTCCGTACGGTCCAGGCCGATCTGGTGCAGGACCCGCAGGGTGTTGATGAAGTCGGAGCCGAGGCCGTACTTGAACGTGACGCGGTCGGCGTCGACCCAGCGCGGGATGAGCAGCACCTCCTCGTGCTCCACGTTCACGCACTCCACCGGGCCGATCCCCTCGGGGAACTCGAACACCTCCGGCTCGCTGAACGGCGGTGTGGTGAACCATCCGCGACCGGTCTCGAAGACCACCGGGGGGTTCAGGCACTCCTCGATCGTGGTCCAGATGCTGAACGAGGGCGCGAAGTCGTAGCCGTCCACCGTGAGGTTCGCGCCGTCCCGGACGCCGACCTCCTCGATCGAGTCGAAGAGCTCGTCCGCCGCGTGGCGGGCGAAGACGTCCGACAGACCGGGCTCCACCCCCATGCCGACGAGGGCGAGCCGGCCGGAGTCCGACCAGTCCTCGCCCAGCGAGAACTGCTCGTCGCCGAGCTTCACGCCGCACTCCTCGTACGGCCGCTGCGGATGCGGCCGCGACAGGGACATCGCCATGTCGAGGTAGTTCGCACCCGCGGCGAGTGAGGCCCGGAAGAGCGGCATGACGAACCGGGGGTCCGTCGCGTTGAGCAGCACGTCGCAGCGCTCCCGCTCCAGGAGCTCCCGGACGGCGGCCTCGTCCGAGGCGTCGATCCGGGCGGCCGTGAACCGGCCGTCGGCGGATCCGGTGCCGTCGCCCGCCCCGGCCGAGGCCCCTCCGCCCGCTCTGGGGACACCGGCCACGGCGGCCCGGGCCCGGTCCTCGTCGTAGTCCGCGACGACCATGTGCTCGAAGAAATCGCGGCGAGCGGCGATCCGGGTGACTGCTGTCCCCACTCCGCCGGCGCCGACCAGCAAGATGCGCATGTCCTCTTCCCTTCCCTCTTCAGCTGGAATCTTCCGGGCCCTGATGAAACTCACCGCCCCCTGATAGCGTCAATGGCGTTGGCATAAGAACGCCCGGCCCGGGCCGGGCGGGCTTCAACCGCGGTGAAGGGGAAGGGCGTTGCCGAAGAAGGTGGTTCCGGAGGGGGCGCGCAGACGCCGCCGCCCGACGAAGTCCGGTGTGGTCCTTTCGGAGCAGCTGATCGTGACGACGGCACTGCGGATGCTGCGCGAGCACGGCGGCGAGGGGCTCACCGCGCGCCGGCTCGGCGCGGCGCTCGGCGCCGACCCGAGCACCCTGTACCGCTACTTCCGCGGCATGGACGAGCTGACCCTCGCCGTCGGCGACGAGCTGATCGGCCGGGCTCTCAGGGGCTGGAGCGCCACCGGCGACTGGGCCGCGGACCTGCGTGCGCTGGGGTTGCGCATCCATGCCGCGTACCTGGCCCATCCGCAGGCGGCGGTGCTCACGGCCAGCCGCGTCTCGGGGCGGGCGCACGAGATCGCCGCGGACGAGGCCGTCCTCGGCGTGCTGCACCGTGCGGGCTTCCCGGTGCCCGAGGCCGTCCGGATCTACCACTGCTTCATCGACCAGACGCTCGCCTTCGCCGCGCTGGACGCGGCGGCGCTCGCCCTGCCGGAGGCGGCGCGCCGGGCGGACGAGGAGGTGTGGCAGGCCACGTACGCTCGGCTGCCCGCGGAGACGCATCCGCACATCGCCCAGGCGGCGCGGTACCTCGTCGCCGAGATGAACGTCAGCGCGTATCCGGCGGCTCTGGACATGCTGATCGCGAGCGCGGCGTCGCGCCTCGGGTGAAGGCGCCGGCGGGCGCGAGGCGCCGTGCGTCCCGCAGGATCCCGCACTACTGCCTGGGCGCTCCCCCGGCTCGGCTGGATGCCGGGATCGCGCTCCGTACGCTGCTGGAACGCTGCCCCGGCCTCGCCCCCGACCCGGCCGGAGCCCCGCTCGACCGGCTCCCCGGCCTGCTGATCCGCGGCGTGCGCCGGCTGCCCGTCGTCTGGTGACGGGCGACCGGCGCAGGCGCGCTCACAGCCCCGGGACCTCCTCCAGGCGCACCGGACGGCGCTCCCGCCGGGACAGCTCGCACGCCTCTGCGACGCGCAGTGCCTCCAGCGCCTCCCGGCCGTCGCACGGGTTGTCCAGCTCGCCGGTGGCGACACGGACGAAGGCGTCCAGTTCGGCCTCGTAGGCGGGGGCGAAGCGCTCCAGGAAGCCCGGCCACGGCTTGTCGGCGGGCGGCGGTCCCTGCGGCTCCGTGGAGGTGATCGGCGTACGGTCGTCCAGGCCGACGGCGACCGTGTCGTCCTCGCCGCACAGCTCCATACGGACGTCATAGCCGGCGCCGTTGCAGCGCGTGGCGGTGGCCGACGCCAGCGTTCCGTCGTCGAGCGTCAGCACGGCCGCCGCGGTGTCGACGTCGCCCGCCTCGCGGAACATCGCGTGCCCCGCGTCGGAGCCGGTGGCGTACACCTCCACGACCTCCCGTCCGGTGATCCAGCGCAGGATGTCGAAGTCGTGGACCAGGCAGTCCCGGTAGAGCCCGCCGGACAGCGGCAGGTACGCGGCGGGCGGCGGGGCCGGGTCCGCGGTGACGGCCCGTACCGTGTGCAGCCGGCCGAGCCGGCCCGAGCGCACCAGCTCGCGGGCCTTGGCGTACCCGGCGTCGAAGCGCCGCATGAAGCCGAGCTGGAGTTCGGTCCCGGCACCGTCGACCTCGCGCAGCGCCTCCAGGGTCCCCGGCAGGTCCAGCGCTATCGGCTTCTCGCAGAAGGCGGGGAGCCCGGCACGTGCGGCCCGGCCGATCAGATCGGCGTGGGCGGCGGTGGCCGAGGCGATGACGACGGCGTCCACGCCCCACTTGAAGACCTCGTCGACGGAAGGGGCGGCGGTGGCGTCGATCCGGGCCGCGACCTCGCGGGCCCGCTGGGCGTCGGTGTCCGCGACCACCAGGGCGCCGACGTCGCGATGACGGCTGAGGACGCCCGCATGGAAGGCGCCGATACGTCCGGTTCCGATGAGTCCGATGCGCATGGCCCAAAGGTGGAGGCCGCCCAAGGGCCCTGTCAAGCATTTGTCCTGACAACCGAACGACACAACTTCCCGTCATCAGGCCCTGCGACTACCCTCGCAGCGTGCCCAAGCAGCCGAGAGACACGACGGACGCCACCGCGCGGCTCCAGCTCAGCGTGGACCGTGCCAGCCCGGTTCCGCTGTACTTCCAGCTGTCCCAGCAGCTGGAGGCGGCCATCGAGCACGGCGCGCTCACGCCCGGCAGCCTCCTCGGCAACGAGATCGAGCTGGCGGGCAGGCTCGGGCTGTCCCGGCCCACCGTCCGCCAGGCCATCCAGTCGCTCGTCGACAAGGGGCTGCTGGTGCGCCGCCGGGGCGTGGGCACCCAGGTCGTGCACAGCCAGGTCAAGCGCCCGCTGGAGCTGAGCAGTCTCTACGACGACCTGGAGGCGGCGGGGCAGCGGCCCGCCACCCGGGTCCTGCGCAACACCGTCGAGCCGGCGACCGCGCAGGTCGCGGCGGCCCTCGGGGTGCCGGAGGGCAGCGACGTCCACCTCGTGGAGCGGCTGCGCTCGGCCCACGGCGAGCCGATGGCCCATCTGAGCAACCATCTGCCTGCGGGGCTGCTGCCGCTGGACACCGAGCAGCTGGAGTCCACGGGGCTCTACCGGATGATGCGCAACGCGGGCATCTCCCTGCACAGCGCCCGGCAGTCGGTCGGGGCGTGCGCCGCCTCCGGTGACGAGGCCCGGCTGCTCGGCGAGGAGGTCGGCGCCCCGCTGCTGACGATGCAGCGGACGACGTTCGACGACACCGGGCGGGCCGTCGAGTTCGGCTCGCACGTCTACCGGGCCTCCCGGTACGCCTTCGAGTTCCAGCTCCTCGTCCGGCCGTAGTTCCGCAGCGGGCGGCGTTCGCCCCGTCTCGACGTCCGGTACCGGCGCGTCGTCGCGCGTTCCGTGCCGTGCGGGCGGACGCTCGCCGGAGACAGCCGGAGACAGCCGGAGACAGCCGGACGGGCGTGGCGGACGCAGCCGGACGTACCCGGACGGCGCGCGGCCGGGCCTGTTCCGCCGCCGCGGGTCCGCGTAAGAATGTTCGGACAAAGTATTGACGGGGTGGCGCCGCCCCCGTAGAAACTCATCCAGCCGCAACCGGGCGGCCGGGAGAGAAGGCGGACCCCACCATGCGCACACCCCGCACGGCAGCAGTCCTGCTCGCCGCACTCGCACTCGCCGTGGCCGGATGCAGCAGCTCCGGCGGCAAGGGCTCCGAGGAGAAGGCCGAAGGCGGCACCGGCGGCAAGCCCGCGACCACCGAGCGGCTGAAGATCGCCATGGTGACCCACTCCGGCGAGGGCGACACCTTCTGGGACATCGTCCAACGCGGAGCGAAGGACGCGGCCGCCAAGGACAACGTCGAGTTCCTGTACGCCGCGAACAAGGAGGGCAAGGAGCAGGCCCAGCTGGTCCAGACGTACATCGACCAGAAGGTCGACGGCATCGTCGTCACCCTCGCCAAGCCGGAGGCGGTCAAGGACGTCGTCAGGAAGGCGGTCGCCGCCGGGATACCCGTCGTCACGATCAACTCCGGCGGCCGGTTCTCCCAGGAGGTCGGCGCGCTCAGCCACATCGGCCAGGACGAGTCGGTCGCCGGCGAGGCCGTCGGCGAGGAGCTGAACAAGCGCGGCAGGAAGAAGGCCGTCTGCGTCATCCACGAGCAGGGCAACGTCTCGCTGGAGGAGCGCTGCGCGGGCGTGCGGAAGACCTTCGGGGGCACCGTCGAGAACCTCAACGTGGACGGCACCAACATGCCCGCCTCCACCTCCTCCATCGAGGCGAAGCTGCAGAGCGGGCAGGACATCGACGCGGTCGTCACCCTGGGTGCCCCCTTCGCGGCCGCCTCGGTGCAGGCGAAACGGACCGCCGGCAGCGAGGCCGAGATCGACACCTTCGACCTGAACGCCGAGGTCGTCAAGCGACTCAAGGCCAAGGAGATCGGCTTCGCCGTCGACCAGCAGCCCTACCTCCAGGGTTACCTCGCCGTCGACGAACTGTGGCTCAACAAGACCAACGGCAACGTCATCGGCGGCGGCAAGCCGGTGCTCACGGGACCCGCTCTGGTGACGGAGAAGGACGTCCCCGCACTGGAGAAGCTCACGGCCGACGGCACCCGATGACCCGCCCCACCACCCACCCGCAGGCCGCGCCGTCGATCGTGCTCAGGGATACTTGCGCCGGAGTACAGCAGGCGGAGCAAGAGGGGCACGGCGTCGTGGCAAGGGTTCGGACAGGGGTACGTGCGATCGGCGCGGTGCTGGCGGCGGTGCTCGGGGCCTCCCTCGCGGGGTGCAGCGCCACCGGCGGCAAACGCGCCGAGGACGCCCGCAGGGCGGCGGAGGCGCAGGGACGGGCGGCGGTCGACACACCGCGCTGGACGTTCGCGATGGTCACCCACTCGGGAGACGGCGACACCTTCTGGGACATCGTCCAGAGGGGCGCCAAGCAGGCCGCGGTGAAGGACAACGTCAAGTTCCTGTACGCCCACAGCGACGAGGCGCAGCAGCAGGCACAGCTGGTCCAGACGTACATCGACCAGAAGGTCGACGGGCTGATCGTCACGCTCGCCAAGCCCGGCGCCATGAAGGACGTCGTCGCCAAGGCCACCAGGGCCGGGATCCCGGTGATCACCGTGAACTCCGGCTCGGCCGAGTCCAAGGCGTACGGGGCCCTCACCCACATCGGCCAGGACGAGACCGTCGCCGGCGAGGCCGTCGGCGAGGAACTCGACCGGCGCGGGCGGAAGAAGGCGCTCTGCGTCCTGCACGAGCAGGGCAACGTCGGCCACGAGCAGCGCTGCTCCGGGGCGGGGAAGACCTTCGGCGGCGCTCTGCAGAACCTGTACGTCGACGGCACCAACATGCCCGACGTCCAGGCGGCCATCGAGGCCAAGCTCCAGACCGACCCGTCCATCGACGCGGTCGTCACCCTCGGCGCGCCGTTCGCCGACGCCGCCGTCCAGGCGAAGCGGACCGCGGGCAGCGAGGCCGAGATCGACACCTTCGACCTGAACGCCAAGGTCGTCGCGGGGCTCAAGTCCGGCGACCTCGGCTTCGCCGTCGACCAGCAGCCGTACCTCCAGGGCTACGAGGCAGTGGATCTGCTGTGGCTCTACCGCTACAACGCCGATGTGCTCGGCGGCGGACGGCCCGTCCTCACCGGCCCGCAGATCATCACCGAGAAGGACGCCGCCGAACTGCAGGACTACACGGAGCGGGGGACCCGATGACCGCGACCGCACCACCGGCCCACGACCGGACCGGCCCGTCGGACGAGCGGCTGCTGCGCACCTCGCCGTGGAAGAAGCTGCTCGGCCGCCCCGAGCTGGGCTCGGTCGTCGGCGCGGCAGCCGTGTTCCTCTTCTTCTCGATCGTGGCCGACACCTTCCTGCGCGCCTCCAGCCTGAGCACCGTGCTGTACGCGGCATCCACCATCGGCATCATGGCCGTGCCGATCGCCCTGCTGATGATCGGCGGCGAGTTCGACCTCTCCGCCGGTGTGCTGGTGACCAGTTCCGCCCTGGTCTCCTCGATGTTCAGCTACCAGATGACGGCGAACGTGTGGGTCGGCGCCCTGGTGTCGCTCCTGGTCACCCTCGCGATCGGCGCCTTCAACGGCGTCATGCTGGTGCGCACGAGACTGCCGAGCTTCATCATCACGCTCGGCACGTTCCTGATGCTCACCGGCATGAACCTCGGCTTCACCAAGCTGATCAGCGGCACCGTGTCGACGAAGACCATCGCCGACATGGCGGGCTTCCCCGCGGCCAAGAAGGTCTTCGCCTCGTTCACCGTCGGCGGCGTCGACGTCAAGACGACCATCCTGTGGTGGATCGCCCTCGTCGCCCTCGCCACCTGGATCCTGCTGCGCACCCGCTTCGGCAACTGGATCTTCGCCGTCGGCGGCGGCGCGGGCGCGGCGAGGGCCGTCGGCGTCCCGGTGGCCAGGACCAAGATCCTGCTGTACACGGGCGTGGCGTTCTGCGCCTGGATCTCCGGCCAGCACCTGCTGTTCTCGTTCGACGTCGTCCAGTCCGGCGAGGGCGTCGGCAACGAGCTGATCTACATCATCGCGGCCGTCATCGGCGGCTGTCTGATCACCGGAGGCTACGGTTCGGCGATCGGTTCCGCGGTCGGAGCCTTCATCTTCGGCATGACCAGCAAGGGCATCGTGTACGCGGAGTGGAACCCGGACTGGTTCAAGTTCTTCCTCGGAGCGATGCTGCTCCTGGCGACCCTGCTGAACGCATGGGTCCGCAAGCGCGCGGAGGCGACGACATGACGGCCCTCGTGGAACTCGACGACGTCAGCAAGTACTACGGCAACATCCGTGCGCTGGAAGGCGTGTCGCTGGAGGTCCACGCGGGCGGGATCACCTGTGTCCTCGGCGACAACGGCGCCGGCAAGTCCACTCTCATCAAGATCATCGCGGGGCTGCACCGGCACGACTCCGGCACCTTCGCCATCGACGGCGAGGAGACCTCGCTGGGCTCCCCGCGGGAGGCCCTCGACCGCGGGATCGCCACGGTCTACCAGGACCTCGCGGTGGTCCCGCTGATGCCGGTCTGGCGGAACTTCTTCCTCGGCTCGGAGCCGACCAGGGGCAAGGGGCCCTTCCGGCGGCTCGACGTCCGCACCATGCGCGAGACCACCCGCGCCGAGCTGCTGCGCATGGGCATCGACCTGCGCGACGTCGACCAGCCCATCGGCACCCTGTCCGGCGGCGAGCGGCAGTGCGTGGCGATCGCCCGTGCCGTCTACTTCGGCGCCAAGGTCCTCGTCCTCGACGAGCCGACGGCCGCGCTCGGCGTCAAGCAGTCCGGGGTCGTGCTGAAGTACGTGGCTGCGGCGCGCGACGCCGGGCTCGGAGTGGTCCTGATCACCCACAACCCGCACCACGCCTACCTCGTCGGCGACCGGTTCGTCCTGCTCAAGCGTGGAGTGATGGCCGGGAGCCACAGGAAGTCGGAGATCACCCTGGACGAGCTGACCCGGCAGATGGCGGGAGGCAGCGAACTGGAGGACCTGCGCCACGAACTGGAGCGCGCCCCCGCTCCACGGCATGTCGGAGGGCACGACCTGGGGCACTGACGGGGCGTGGGGCACCGGCCCGGCCCGCACCCGCCCGCCCGGCCCGCTCCCGCGCGCCGGGGTGCGGGCGCCGACCGCCCTTCCGCGCGGCCCGCCCCTCCCCGCCTCCCCGCGGGTCGGTCGTCCTCGCCCGCCCTTCCGCGCCGCCCCGCGGGTCGGTCGTCCTCGCCCGCCCCTCCCCGCCGCCCCGCGGGTCAGTCGTCCCCGCCCGCCCTTCCGCGCCGCCACCCGGCGTCGGCCGTGGTCCAGCTCGGGCCGGCGTCGCCGAGTCTTCGAGCGAGCCACGGCTCCCTCGCCAGGACGGCCCCGGCCGTGACACCGAGCGCGATCGCGACACACAGCACGATCAGCCACGACAGCAGGGTGAAGACGGTGCCGACCGACCCGTACTCGCTCAGGCTCTTGTCGATGGCGCGGGGCATGTAGTACTTGCTGCCGATGAACAGCGCCGTCACGGCGAAGCCCGTCAGCACCGCGCCGGGCAGCAGCGGCCGCCACCCGACGAGCCCGCCCAGCAGCAGGTGCTGGGACCACCACCACAGCAGGATCTGCGACAGCATGGTGACCGGGACGGCCAGCCACAGCCCGACGCCGAAGCCCTCACGCACCGGCCCCTGGATCAGCAGCACGGACAGCCACACCCCGATCCACGCCAGCCAGCGCCAGGGAGCGATCCGCACCCCGGACCTCGGGACGAGCCAGGCCCGCTTGCACAGCCGCTGCATCGCCCGGCTGCAGGCCGTCGCGGACAGCAGCACCATCAGCGCGCCGATCACGCCGGTGGCCTCGCGGAGGTTGTCGTCCGTGGCCCGGTACACCTGCTCGAGCAGGTCCTTCGAGGCCCCGGTGAGTCCGAAGATCGCCGACACCGAGCTGACCAGCTGATCGCGCACCGCCTCGGGGGCGAAGGACCCGACCACGAACAGCAGTGGCACGGCGGTGAGGAAGCACTGCGCGGCCAGCCGGGTGGCGGAGTCCAGGATGTTGACCGAGATCATACGAGCCGTCAGATGGGTGACGACGGGGAAGCGGGTCTCGGTGCGTTCGGCCGCCGACCGCGCGGAGGCTCCCCACGACGAGAAGTGTCCCGACCACCACGACGGGCGGAGGAAGGCCGGAGCCCGGCGCCGCGTGGTCATGGCGTGCTCCTTCCCTGTGACCAAGAGTGCGGGAGCCGGACCGCACCGGCATCCCGGGACGGAGTGTCCGCCCGAACCCCGGGGGACCTCGGCGCTCTGTTTGCGGGCGGCCGTCACCGGAGGTGACCATGGACGGAGCGGGCCGGGCACGGCCCGCGTTCGAGCGGGGCGGCCGGCGGTACGGGCCCGGCACGCGAGCGAACCGCACGGCGCGGGAACCCGCCGGAGGGAGCGTCATGGTCCTCGACTTGCTGCTCATCGCCGTCGCCATCACCCTCGACCCGCTGCCCATCATGGCCTTCGTGCTGGTGCTCTCCTCGTACCGGGGCGTCTGGCGGGGGCTGGTCTTCGTCCTGGCCTGGCTGGCCTGTCTCGTCGCCGTGATCGCCGTGGTGCTGCTGTTCACCGGCGGTCAGCCGCCCCCGCCCAGGTCGCCGCCCTCCACCGTCGCCCTCGCGGCCAAGCTCGCGATCGGCGTCGGGCTGGTCCTGTACGGCGAGTACCGCCGGCGCAGGCGGCGGGAGCCCCAGGCGGCCGCCGAGCCGCAGGGCCGGGCCAAACACGCGGCCGACCCGCACGGCGGTTCGGGCCGGATGTCCCCCTGGTCGGCCGCCGCTCTCGCCGTCTTCCTCCAGCCCTGGGGCCTGGTCGCGGCCGCCGCGACCGTGGTGGTGCGCGCGGACCTCTCCCACTTCGCGTCGTACGCGGCCCTGTTCGGGTTCTGCATCCTCGCCACCGCCAGTCTGCTCACGGCCGAGCTGTACACGGTGTTCGCGCCCGAGGCGGCGGGGGTGCGGCTGAAGCGGCTGCGGACCTGGCTGCAGGAGCACCAGGAGCCCGCCATCATCGTCGGCTGCCTGGTGATGGGCCTGTGGCTGACGGGGAACAGCATCTACCAGCTCACCGCCTGAGGGGAGTCGTCGGCCGTGGAGACCCGGTGCCGCGGTCGCCGGACGGAGAGGCGGGCACTTCCGGCCGGACCCGGTGGCGGGAGCCGGCCGAACGCCCCTCGTACCGGCCGCACCTCCGACCGCGACGGCCGCCCGGCCGGAGGTGCGAAGCATTCGGGCCAGTGCTCCAATGGCTTACGGGACGCGCCCCGAGGGCGCGCCGAGCGTTCGGCAGGCGAGCCGCCCCGGACCGCTGATGCGCTCGCAAGGAGTGGTCATGAGCGATGACGTCGAAGAAATGGGACCCGTCGACTACCTGGTGGTGGAGTTCCCCGGCAACCGCATGACGGGCGAGGGCCTTCCACTGCTCGTCGACCTCGTCGACCGGAAGATCATCCGCATTCTCGACCTGCTGTTCGTCCGCAAGGACGCCGACGGCACCGTCACGGCCCTGGAACTCGCCGACCTGGACGGCGACGGGACACTCGACCTGACCGTCTTCGAAGGAGCGTCCTCCGGCCTGCTGGGCCGGGACGACGTCGAAGAGGCCGCCGCGGCCGTCGAGCCGGGCAACTCCGCCGCCGTCCTCGTGTACGAGAACACCTGGGCCGCGCCGCTCGCCCGCGCCATGCGGCGCGGCGGGGCGCAGCTGGTGGCGGGAGGGCGGATTCCCGTCCAGGCCCTGCTCTCGGCGCTGGACGAGGTCGAGGGCGCGTCGGGCCGGGGGACGACGGCGGCCTGAGCAGCGCACCGGACGGCCGCCGCCGGACGCGTCCGGCCCCGGGCAGTCCGCCGCAGCGTCCGCGGTCGTCACACACCGGAGACTTCGCCTCACCCGAACGGGAGGACGACATGCCCCGCCTCATCCGCAGCGTGGTCCGCACCGCCGCCATCGCCGGCACCGCCACGGCGGTGTCCAACCGCGTGTCGCGCCGGCAGTCGGGCCGCTGGGCACAGCAGGACCAGCAACAGCAGGAGCAACAACAGCAGCAGGCCCAGGCCCCGGCCCCGGCCGAGGCGGCCCCGGGCACGCCCCAGGCGGCCGTGCCCCCGCCGATGCCGCCCGACGACGACATGGGCCGAAAGATCGACAGGCTCAAGGAACTCGGCGAACTCAAGGCCCAGGGCCTGCTCACCGAGCAGGAGTTCGCGGCCGAGAAGCAGAAGGTCCTCGGCTGAGGGCCGCCGCCGATGACGCAGCCGCAGGCCGGGCCGGAGCGGGAGAACGCCGCGCCCGAGAGCCCCCGGCCGGAGCCCGACGTGCTGCGCGGTCTTCTGCTCAGCGCCTCCTACCGCCGGGTTCTGCTGTTCTCCGCGCTGATCGGGATCCCGATCTCGCTGATCGCGTTCTGGTTCCTCGTCGCGCTGCACCAGCTCGAGCGCCTGATGTGGGACCACGTGCCGAAGACACTCCTCGGCAGCCCGGTCCCGCCGTGGTGGTGGCCGCTGGTGCTGCTGCCGGTCGCGGGTCTGATCGTCGGCCTGGTCGTGACCCGGCTGCCCGGCGCGGGCGGCCACGTCCCCGCCTACGGGCTCCAGCCCGGCGGTGCCTCGGCCAAGACCCTGCCCGGCGTGGTCATCGCCGCCGCCGCGAGTCTGCCGCTCGGCGCCACCCTCGGCCCCGAGGCACCGCTCATCGCCCTCGGCGGCGGTCTCGCGCTGCTGTTCCGCAACCTCGCCCGCGGCGATGCGACGTCCCAGAACACCGCACTGCTGGGCGCCGCCGGTGCCGGGGCGGCCATCGCCGTGGTGCTCGGCAACCCGGTGATCGCCGCCGTACTGCTGATGGAGATCATCGGCGTGGGCGGCCCCCGGCTGGTCGCGGTCATGCTCCCGGCGCTGCTGTCGAGCGGCGTCGGCTCACTGGTGTTCACCGGCTTCGGCCGCTGGACCGGGCTGCAGACGGGCAGCCTCCGGCTGCCGCTGCCCGGGCGCTTCCCGCATCTCGACGCCGGGGACGTGGGCTGGACCCTGCTCATCGGCGTGGTCGTCGGAGCGCTGGTCCACATGATCCAGGTCGGCGGCCGGTTCGCGGCCGGTCTCGTCCGGACCCGGCCCGTCCCGTTCACCGTCCTGTTCGCCCTGGGCGCGGGCGCCTGCGCGGCCCTCTACACCGGGATCACCGGCCGGACGCCGGCCGACGTCGCCTCGTCCGGCCAGAGCACGATGGTGCAACTGGCGTCCGACCCCGCCTCCTGGGGGATCGGGGCGCTCGTCGCCGTCCTCGCCTTCAAGGGCCTCGCGTACGCGCTGTGCCTGGGCAGCCTCCGCGGTGGCCCCATCTTCCCGGCGCTGTTCCTGGGGGCCGCGACGGGCGTCCTGCTGGCGCCGCTGCCCGGTCTCGGCCTGATCCCGGGCATGGCGGCCGGCATGGCCGCCTCGGCCGGTGCCGCCCTGCGGCTGCCCGTCAGCAGCGTGGTGCTCGTGGCCCTGCTGCTCGGCAGCATCTCCATGACGCCCGTGGTGATCCTGGCGGCCGTGGTCGCGATCGTCACCACCGAACTGCTGCCGGGGGCCCACCGTGCGCCGCCCCCGGAGTCGGCTCCGGCGGCCACGGCCGGCGCGGCCCGGGGGGCACCGTGAGCGGGAGCATGGGCGCCGAGGCGTTCCGGGCCCTCTGCGAGCGGGTCCGCGAGCGGACGCGGCGCGGACCGGAGGACCGGCGCGGCACGCTGGGCCACCTCACCCCGGCCCGGGTGGTGGCGGCGACCCGCGAGGTCATGACCGGGCGGACGGTCTCGCTCGGCGCGCCCGTGGACACCCGGCCCGGCCCCGACAACCCGGAGCCCGCCCGCCACGTGATGACGGCACCCGAACCCGGCCGACGGCCGTCCACCGGACTGGACTTCGCCCGCGACCGCTTTGCGATGAACGTGCACGGCGACGCCGACAGCCATCTCGACGCGCTGTGCCACGTGCTGTTCGACGGGACCCTGTACAACGGCGTGCCGGCTGACAGCGTGACCCCGGAAGGCGCCACCGAGCTCACCGTCGACGTCGTGCGCGACGGCGTCGTCGGCCGAGGAGTGCTCCTGGACATCCCCCGGCTTCGGGGAGTGCCCTGGCTGGAGCCGGGGGACCAGGTCACCGCCGCCGATCTGGCAGCCGCCGAGGCCGCCCAGGGGGTGCGCACCGGACCCGGGGACGTGCTGCTCGTCCGCGTGGGCCACCGGCTCAGACGCCGGGAACTCGGTCCCTGGAAAGCCGCGGAGGCACGTGCCGGACTCCACCCGGACGCCGTCGAGTTCCTCGTCGACCGGCGCGTCGCGATGCTCGGCGGCGACGGGAACAACGACGCCGCACCGAGCGCCGTGGAGGGAGTCGGTTTCCCCGTCCACGTCCTGACCGTCCACGCCATGGGAATGCACCTCATGGACTATCTGCGGTTCGAGGAGCTGGCTCCGGTCTGCGAACAGGAGGGCCGCTGGAGCTTCCTCTGCGCCGTCGCGCCGTTGCGGCTGCCGGGGGCCACCGGCTCGCCCGTCAACCCGGTCGCCGTACTGTGAGTCCCCGTCCCGTGCCGCTGCGGCACCGAACCCGGTCCCCGGCCCGGAGCCCGTACAGCCGACCCCCGGCGCCGTCGCCCGGCCCCGACCCCCGACGCCGATCCCGAAACCCCAGCACCCGGGCCGGACTCCCGGTCCCAGGCCCGGAACCGCGAGAACGGTGGCTGCCATGACCGAATCCCCGCACTACGACGTCATCGTCATCGGCACCGGAGCCGGCGGCGGCACGCTCGCCCATCGCCTCGCCCCCACCGGGCACCGCGTCCTCCTGCTGGAACGCGGCGGCTACCTCCCCCGGGAACGCGACAACTGGGACTCCACGGCCGTCTTCGTCAAGGGCAAGTACCGCGCGCCCGAGTTCTGGTACGACAAGTACGGCAACACCTTCCCGCCGGAGGTCAACTACTACGTCGGCGGCAACACCAAGTTCTACGGGGCGGCCCTCTTCCGGCTGCGCCCGGAGGACTTCGGCGTACTGCGCCACCACGGCGGCGTGTCCCCGGCGTGGCCGCTGGACTACGACGACCTGGAGCCCTACTACACCCAGGCCGAGCATCTCTACCTCGTGCACGGCAACCACGGCGAGGATCCCACCGAGGGTGTGGTGAGCGGCCAGTACCTCCACCCGCCCGTCGCGCACGAGCCGCGCATCCAGCGGTTGAGCGACGACCTGGAGAAGCTGGGACTGCACCCCTTCCACCTGCCCATCGGGGTCAACCTCGTCCAGGACCGCGACGGCCGGGCCGTCCACTCCAGCGTCTGCATCCGCTGCGACCGGGTCGACGGCTTCCCCTGCCTGGTGCGTGGCAAGTCCGACGCCCAGGTCATCTGTGTGGAGCCCGCCCTGGAGCACCCCAACGTGGACCTGATCACCGACGCCCGCGTGACCAGGCTGGAGACCGACGCCACGGGCCGCAGCGTCACCACGGTCGTCGCGGAGCTCGCCGACGGAACCGAGGCCCGGTTCTCCTCCCACCTCGTCGCCGTCGCCTGCGGAGCCGTCAACACCGCGGCTCTGCTGCTGGCCTCGGCCGGCGACCGGCACCCGGACGGGCTCGCCAACAGCTCGGGCGTGGTGGGCCGTCACTACATGCGGCACAACAACATGGCGCTGATGGCGGTGTCGAAGGAACCCAACGACACCCGCTTCCAGAAGACCCTCGCCCTGCACGACTGGTACCTGGGCGCGGACGACTGGGAGTACCCCCTCGGCGGCATCCAGATGCTCGGCAAGTCCGACGCCGAGCAGATCCACGGCGAGGCACCGCGCTGGGCCGGCGCCGTGACGCCCGGGATGCCCTTCGAGGTGCTGGCCCACCACGCCGTCGACTTCTGGCTGTGCGGCGAGGACCTGCCCGACCCCGGCAACCGCGTCACCCTGGACCGGGACGGCGGCATCCACCTCGCGCTCGACGAGAAGAACAACATCACCGCGCTCAACCGGCTCCGCCACAAACTGCAGGGGATGCTCGGCCGGCTCGGGATGCACGAGCACCATCTGCTGCCGCACAGCATCTACCTGCACAAGGGAATGCCCATCGGGGCGACCGCCCACCAGGCCGGCACCGTCCGCTTCGGCAACGACCCGACGAGCTCCGCCCTGGACGTCAACTGCAAGGCCCACGACCTCGACAACCTCTACGTCGTCGACACGAGCTTCTTCCCGAGCATCGGCGCGGTGAACCCTTCGCTCACCGCCATCGCCAACGCCCTGCGCGTCGGGGACCACCTGGCCGAGCGGCTCCGCGGCTGAGCCGACCGGGCGAACATCGGCCACCAACGGCCCACACGGCCGTGCGCTGTCCGCCGGACGGCCCGCGCCGGTGGTTGCGTTGCGCGCGGGTTCCGTCCGGCGCCGCCTCGGCCCCGGGCCGCAGGCAGGCACGTTCCCAGGAGGCATCGTGAATTCCCAGGCCGGAGCGGCACCGTACCCGGTTCCGCAGCTGCTGAAGGGCCAGAAGGCACTGGTCACCGGCGCCAACTCGGGCATCGGGAAGGCGACGGCGATCGCTCTCGGCCGGGCCGGCGCGGACGTGGTCGTCAACTTCGTCTCCGGCCAGGAGGCCGCCGACGCGGTCGTCAAGGAGATCACCGCCGCCGGAGTGCGCGCCTACGCCCACGAGGCCGATGTCTCCGACGAGAAGCAGGTCGTCGCGATGACGCGGCGGATGGTCGAGGAGTTCGGAACCATCGACATCCTCGTCGCCAACGCCGGCCTGCAGCGGGACGCCGCGTTCACCGACATGACCCTCGCCCAGTGGCAGAAGGTCATCGACGTCAACCTCACCGGCCAGTTCCTGTGCGCTCGGGAGGCGGTCAAGGAGTTCCTGCGGCGCGGCGTCGTCCCCGAGGTCTCGCGCGCCGCCGGGAAGATCGTCTGCATGAGCTCGGTCCACCAGGACATCCCCTGGGCCGGCCACGTCAACTACGCCTCCTCCAAGGGCGGTGTGCAGATGATGATGGAGACCCTCGCCCAGGAGCTCGCGCCGAAGAAGATCCGGGTCAACGCGGTCGCGCCGGGCGCCATCAAGACCCCCATCAACACCGACGCCTGGGACACCCCCGACGCCGAACGGGACCTGCTCACCCTCATCCCGTACGCCAGGGTGGGGGAGCCCGACGACATCGCCCACGCCGTCGCCGTCCTCGCCTCCGACCTCATGGACTACGTGGTGGGCACCACGTTGTACGTCGACGGAGGTATGACCCTCTTCCCCGGGTTCGCCACCGGCGGCTGACGCCGCGACCGACCCGAAGGGCTCCGACGACCGAAGGCACACATGCACAATCCGGTACCCCTGCCGGCCGGGGCGCACCTGCTGCTCGCGGACGCACCCGCCCAACTGCTCCCGGCCCGGGAGCTGATGGCGTTCACGCTCGCCTCCCACATCATCCTGGTGCCCATGGGAGTGGCGCTGCCGCTGATCACACTGGTCATGCACTACCGCGGGCTGCGCCGGAACGACCCCACCGCGCTGCTGCTCGCCCGGCGGTGGTCGGCCGTCATGGCCGTCCAGTTCGCCGTCGGCGTCGTCACCGGCACCGTGCTCTCCTTCGAGTTCGGGCTGCTCTGGCCGGGGCTCATGGGCCGCTGGGGGGACGTCTTCGGCATCGGGTTCGGCGTCGAGGCATGGGCGTTCTTCCTGGAGGCCGTCCTCATCGCCATCTACCTCTACGGCTGGCGGCGGCTGCCGGCGCGGACGCACTTCCTCCTCGGGGTGCCGCTGCCGGCCGCCGCCCTCCTGGGGGCCTTCGGCATCCTGGCGGCCAACTCCTGGATGAACACGCCCCGGGGCTTCCGGCTCGACTCCACGGGCAACCCCGTGGACGTCGACGTCTGGAAGGCGATCTTCACGCCGATGTTCGGGCCACAGTACTGGCACTTCGTCGTGGCGATGTTCCTGACGGCCGGGTACGTCGTCGCCGGCGTCTACGCCGTGGGGATCCTGAAGGGCCGCAGGGACCGCTACCACCGGCTCGGGTTCGCGGTCCCGTTCACCGTCGCGGCGGTCTTCACGCCGATCCAGTTCGTGCTCGGCGACTCCATCGCCCGCTCCGTGTTCCACAAGCAGCCGGTGAAGTTCGCGGCGATGGAACTGGTGTGGGAGACCGACACCCATGTGCCCGAGTACATCTTCGGCCGCCTCCACCCGGACGGCACCGTCACCGGCGGCATCAAGATCCCCCAACTCGACTCCATCCTGGCCGGGTTCCGGCCCGACACCGAGGTCACCGGCCTCACCTCCGTGCCCGCCTCCGACCGGCCCAACCCCACGCAGGCCACGATCGCCCACTGGGCCTTCGACATCATGGTCGTCATCGGCTCGCTGATGATGCTCCTCGTGCTCTGGTACGCGTGGGTGGTGTGGCGCAGACGGAAGCGGCCCGCGGCCCAACGGCTCCCGGAGTCCCGGTGGTTCTACCGCAGCGCCGCCTGTGCCGGGGTCGCCTCCGTCATCGCCGTCGAGTGCGGCTGGATCACCACCGAGGTGGGGCGGCAGCCCTGGATCGTGTACCAGAACATGCGGGTCGCCGAGGCGGTCACGGCGACCCGGTCCTCCACCCTCTGGGTCATGTTCGGCGTCGTGATCGTCGTGTACCTCTTCATCTTCGGCTCCTTCCTCGCGGTACTGCTCAAGATGCGCACCCGCTGGCGGCTCGCGGACGCGGCGGCGGGGCCCCCGGTCGAGGGCCCGGAGACCGGGACGCCCTACGGCCCGCGCGACGACGTGCCGGGCGCGGCCGTCGGCGCCGGGACCCGGGCGGGGGAGGACGGTACGCCATGACGACAGCAAGCATCGTCGCCCTGGTGCTGCTGCTCGCCGTCGCCGCCTACGCCTGCGCCGGCGGCACCGACTACGGCGCCGGATTCTGGGACCTCACGGCGGGCGGCGCCGAGCGGGGCAAGCGGCCGCGGTGGCTGATCGACCACGCCATGGCACCCGTGTGGGAGGTCAACAACGTCTGGCTGATCTTCGTCCTCGTCATCATGTGGACCGGATTCCCGGTGCTGTTCCAGACGGTGTTCTCGTCGATGTGGCTGCCGCTGGCCCTCGCCGCGGTCGGCCTGGTCCTGCGGGGCGCCGGCTTCGCGCTGCGCAAGCCGATCAAGCGGGTGGCCGGGCGGCGGCTGTACGGCGCGATGTTCGCCGTCTCCTCGCTGCTCACCCCTTACTTCCTCGGCGCCGCCGTCGGCGGCATCGCCTCCGGCCGGGTCGCCCCCGGCACCGTCGCCTCCGCGCAGGCCTGGGCCAATCCCACGTCCTTCTTCTTCGGGCTGCTCACGGTGACGGCCACCGCCTTCCTCGGCGCGGTGTTCCTCTCCTGCGACGCCGAACGCTGGGACGCCCCCGACCTCGTCGGCTACTTCCGGCGCCGGGCGCTGGCGTCCCTGGCCGTCGCCGCAGTGCTCGGCGTGGCCGCGCTCTTCGTCGTCCCGAGCGACGCCCCCCACCTGTGGAGCGGGCTCACCCGGGGAGGCGGGCTGGTGCTCGCCCTCGTGGCCGTGGTCTGCACGGTGGCGACGGCGCTGATGCTCCTGCGGGGACACGTCCGCTGGTCCCGGTTCACCGCCGTGGGCGTGGTCGCCGCCTCCGTCATCGCCTGGGGCGTCGCCCAGCGCCCCTACCTCATCCCGACCTCCCTGACCGTCGAGGAAGCGGCGGGCGCCCCCTCGACGCTGGTGTGGCTGCTGGTCGTCACTCTCGTCGCGGTGCTCCTCGTCGGGCCGGCGCTCGTCCTGCTCTACTGGCTCGACACGCACGCGGAGCTGGAGTCCCTCTCCGAGTCCGACCTCCGGCAGGTCGGGGGCGGCAGCCCCGCCGGGAGCGAGTGACGGCCGCTCGTGCTTCCCCCCGACCAGTTCCTCCTGGGTATCGCCCTGACCGTGCTGCTCGCGGTCGGCTCCCAGATCGTCGCGAGCAGGATGCGCATCCCGGCGCTGATCCTGCTGCTGCCCGCCGGCTTCACGGCCGGCGCCCTCACCGACGTCGTCCATCCGGAGAAGCTGGCGCCGGGCAACTTCTCGTCCATCGTCTCGCTCTCCGTCGCGGTGATCCTCTACGACGCCGGGCTGGGCCTGCGGCTGCGCCAGCTGGGAGGCGCCACCCGCTCGGTGGTGCGCCGGCTCCTGGCGCTCGGCGTCCTGGCCACCTGGGCGTCCGTCATGGCGCTCGCCCCCGTGCTGTTCGGCGTCCCCTTCCCCGTGGCCGTGCTGCTGGGCGCCATCCTCGTCGTCTCCGGACCGACGGTGGTGGGGCCGCTGCTCGACCACGTGCGGCCTCCGGACGGGGTGCGGCGCATCCTGGTCTGGGAGGGGACGCTCGTCGACCCCGTCGGGGCCATCCTCGGCGCGCTCGTGCTGCACTCGCTGCTCGCGGGCGACTTCCGGTTCGGCCGGGGCTTCCACCCGGGCGAGTTCCTGCTCAGCTGGCTGGTCGGGCTGGCGGGCGGTGTGGTGGGTGCCGCGGCGCTGTGGTTCCTCCTCCACCGGCTCCGGCTCGGCGAGACGCTGGGCACGCTGGCCCAGCTCGCCACGGTGGTCGCGGTGTCGGCGGGCTGCGACGTCGTGCGCGACGACACGGGGCTGATCGCCGCGGTCGTCGCAGGGCTCGCCGTCGCCAACCTCCCCGGGCTGGGCATGCCGGCCCGGCGCCCCTTCTTCGAGACCCTGGTGCAGCTCATCATCGGGCTGCTGTTCGTGTCCATCTCGGCCGGGGTGACCCCGTCGTCAGTCCGTCCCGTCCTGCTGCCCACGCTCGTCCTGATCGGCGCGCTCGTCCTGGTGGTCCGGCCGCTGGTCGCCTGGCTCTCCACCCATGGGCGCGGACTGCCGTACGGAGAGCGTGCGTTCATCGCCTGGATGGCGCCGCGCGGCATCGTCGCCGCGTCCACGGCGTCCGCCTTCGCCGCCACCCTGTCCGGCGCGGGGCTGTCCGGCGCGGACAAGATCCTTCCGGTCACGTTCCTGGTGATCGTGGGGACCGTCCTGGTCTACGGGCTGACCGCGGCACCGGTCGCCGCCGCGCTGGGCATCAACCGGTCGGTCCGCGCCCGGCCGCTGATCGTGGGCGGGCGGCCGTGGTCGGTCGAACTGGCCCGGTGCCTGAAGTCCGCCGGGCTGGACGTCGCGATGTGGACCGCGACGGAGGAACAGCGGCAGCGCGTCCGGCGGGCCGGGATCGAGCAGGCCCCGGGCGATCTGCTGGCCACGGCCACCGACCCCTCCGGGCGCCTCGAGGGCGTCACCGCCGTGCTCCTGCTCACCGACGACGACGACTTCAACGCGCTCGTCTCCGTCGTCGCACGGGACAGCGTCGACGGACCGGTCCACCGCGTCGGACCGCCGCCGGACGGCACGGGCGCGGTCGCGACCCGCACCGGCCCGGACGTGCTCTTCGGCCCGGGCCTGGGACGGGACGAGCTGGCGGCCCGTCACGCGCGGGGCGCCCCGTTCACGGTGGGCGCGCCGGGCGAACCCCCGCCGCCCGGTCACGACGCGCTGTTCGTCCTGCGGGCCGACGGCCGTCTGGACCCGGTCACCGAGGAACGGCCCGCGCGGCCGGGCCCCGGGGACAGGGTCGTGCTGCTGGGCCCCGGCCCGGACGGGCGGCCCGCGGAGGGTTCGCCCGCCGGGGGCCGGTGAGCGGCGGGGCCGTTCAGAGATTGGACTCCGCCGGGGCGGTCCGCCTGCGGGCCTCCCCCTGTACACGGTTGAGCTCCCCGTCCAGCGTGATCGCCGTGTCGATGAACGCCAGATGGGTGAACGCCTGTGGGAAGTTGCCCAGTTGTCGTCCGGTCAGGGCGATCTCCTCGGAGTAGAGGCCGAGGTGGTTGGCGTACGTGAGCATCTTCTCCAGCACGAGCCTCGACTGGTTCAGCCTGCCCGCCCGCGCCAGCGCGTCGACGTACATGAACGTACACAGCGAGAAGGTGCCCTCGGAGCCGGCCAGACCGTCGGGGGAGGCCTCGGGGTTGTACCGGTAGACGAGGCTGTCGTTCACCAGTTCGCGATCCATGGCGTCAAGCGTGGCGGTCCACATCGGGTCGTCGGGGGTGATGAACCCCACCGTGGACATCCGTACGAGCGACGAGTCGAGCACGTGCGTGTCGTAGTGCTGCACGAACGCCTGCCGCTGCTCGCTCCAGCCGCGGGAGAGTACCTGGTGGTACAGCCTGTCCCGGGCATGGGACCAGCGTTCGAGCGAGGCCGGCCGGCCGCTCGCGGCCGCGAGCCGCAGCGCCCGGTCGAAGGCGACCCACGACATCACCCGTCCGTACGTGAAGTCCTTGCGCCCGCCCCTGGTCTCCCAGAGTCCCTCGTCGGGCTGGTCCCAGTGGTCGGTGAGCCAGTCGAGGAGCGTGCGCAGCGAGGTCCAGCCGCGGTGGTCGAGCTGGATGCCCCGCTCGTGCGCGAAGAAGATGCTGTCCAGCGCCTCGCCGTAGATGTCGAGCTGGAGCTGGGACGCGGCGCCGTTCCCGATCCGGACGGGTCTGGAGCCCTCGTAGCCCTCCCAGCCGTCGAGGACCTCCTCCTCCAGGTCGGAGGAGCCGTCGACCCGGTACATGATGTTCAGCGGTCCCGAGTCGCCGTCGGAGCCCGCCTTCTCGTGGACGCGGTCGCGCAGCCAGCCGATGAAGGCCTGGGCCTCGTCGGTGAAACCGAGGCCCAGCAGGGCGTACACGGAGAACGACGCGTCGCGGATCCAGGTGAACCGGTAGTCCCAGTTCCGCTCGCCGCCGAGTTGTTCGGGGAGCCCGGCCGTCGGCGCCGCCACGATCGCCCCGGTCGGGGCGTACGTCATCAGTTTCAGCGTGATCGCCGACCGCTCGACCGCCTCCCGCCAGCGGCCCGAGTAGCGGGACTGGCCGAGCCAGTCGCGCCAGAAACGCACGGTGTCGTCGAAGAGCTGCATGAACTCGGCGTGGTGGACGTGCCGCGGCGGGCCGTCGGCGAAGGTCTCCAGCACCACCCCGCGCTCCTGGCCGGCCTCCAGGGTGAGGGTGAAGTGCATGTCGTTGTCGCCCAGGTCGAGGGGGGCCAACCGGACGTCCTTCGGCTCACGGACCGAGTGCACCGTCAGCTCCAGGCCGTCGGCGACGAACACCGCCCCGCGCTCGGTGTAGAGCAGCTTGTGCGGGGACCGGCCGTGGTTGAACCGCGGAACGATGTCGACCTTGAAGGTGAGGCTGCCGCGGACGCAGCGCAGCATCCGCACCAGGCGGTGCCGCTGGGTGGCCGTGGAGCCCGTGACCGGCATGAAGTCGACGACCTCGCCCGCGCCCGCCTCGGTCATGAAGCGGGTGATCAGGACCGCGGTGTCGGGAAGGTACAGCTGTTTGGTGGCGTACGTCCGGTCCACGGGAGCGACCTTGAAGTACCCGCCCTTCTCGCTGTCGAGCAGCGAGCCGAAGATGCTCGGCGAGTCGAACCGCGGGGTGCAGTACCAGTCGATCGTCCCTTGCGTGCTGACCAGTGCCGCGGTCTGCAGGTCACCGATCAGCCCGTGGTCCTCGATGAGGGGGTAGTCGCCCATCCCGAGCCCCTTTCGCCCTGGGTCGCGAGCGGATGCCGCCCCATCAGCTTAGGTAATAGGTGCATTCCGGGCTTTTCGGGAGGGAGCGCCGGGGTGCGGGGGAAGGGCTCCAGTGTGGAGGCGACAACCGCGCACCGGGAGACGAGCCGCCGGGTCCGTGCGCCCCTGTCCTGGGCGACGGCGTTCGCGCTGCGCCAGTACGTCATGGCGAGCCTCTGGATCGCGCCGCTGATCGGGATCGTCCTCGGCTCGCTGCTCGCGGACGCCGCCGTGGCGCTCGACGGAGCCGTCCGGGTGCCGCAGGGGTGGCAGTACTCCACGTCCACCGCCAGCAGCGTCCTCAGCTCCATCGTCGGCGCGATGGTCGCCCTGCTCGGCTTCGTCGTGACCATCGGCATCCTCGTGGTCCAGCAGGCCACCGGGACCCTGTCGCCGCGCTACATGCGGCTCTGGTACCGGGACCGGCTCCAGAAGGCCGTGCTCGCGACCTTCTCCGGGACCTTCGCCTTCTCGTTCTCGCTGCTGCGCAGGATCGAGACGGACTTCGTGCCGGACATCGGTGTCACCCTCGCGGGGGCGGCGGTGGCCGTGAGCCTGCTGCTGCTGCTGATGTACCTGAACCGTTTCATCCACAACCTGCGGCCCGTCGCCATCGCGGCGCTGGTCGCGCGGACGGGGCGACGGGTGCTCGACCGGGGGACGCTGCTCGCCGCGCGCGGCACCCTGCGGGCGGCGGACGCGACGAGGGCACCGCCCCCAGGACCGGTGACATCGGTGCCCTGCGCGACGGGCGGGGCGCTCCAGGGGTTCCACCCGGAGCGGCTGGTGGCCCTCGCCGAACGGTACGACTGCTTCGTGGTCCTCACCCACCCGGTGGGCGACTTCGTACCGCCCGGTGCGACGCTCTTCGAGCTGCACGGCGCCGCGCCGCCCCCGTCCGCCAAGCTGACCGGGCTGGTCGCCCTCGGGGTCGAACGGACCATCGAGCAGGATCCCGCCTTCGGGATGCGCATCCTGGTGGACATCGCCATCAGGGCGCTGTCCCCGGCGGTGAACGACCCCACCACGGCGGTGCAGGTCCTGAACCACATCGAGGCGTTCCTGCACACCATCGGCCGTGCGGAACTCGGTGGGCGATACACCCTCCACGACGCCCACGGCGTGCCCCGGCTCGAGGTCCCCGGCCGCTCCTGGGACGACTTCCTGCAGCTCGCGGTCACGGAGATCCGCGAGTACGGCGCCGGATCCCTGCAGGTCTGCCGGCGACTGCGGGCGCTGTTCGACGGGCTCCTGGACGCCGGACTGCCCGAGCGGCACCGGACGGCGGTACGCACCGAGCTGCGGCTCCTGGACGAGGCGGTCGACCGCAGGTACCCCGACCCGGTCCGCCGGGCCACCGCGCTGACCCCCGACCGCCAGGGCATCGGGGGAGGCGCCCGACCGCGGGCCTGACCGGGGGTGCGGCGGGGTGGGACGGAGCTCCGGCGGGCCGGGGAGCGACGGGGGGCGGCCAAGGGGGCTCCGGCGGGCCGCGCGGTCGCCTACCCGGGCGGTCACGACCGGTGACCGTGATGTGACATCACGCACGCCTCCCGTCCCGGGCGACACGCCCGCGGCCCCACACCGTGTGGCGGGGCGGGCGGTCCGCGCCGCGGGCGCTCAGGGCCGGGGCGGCCCCCGGATGGCACAATCGGGCACGGCGGGCGCCGCCCGCCTCCGGTGACCCGGACCCGCCCCCCACGACCCGCAGGGACGCCTTGAGCACGTACCGCGACTTCGCCCACCGGGGTTCCGCCCGCGCCACCGTCCTGCGGACCGTCGGCACCCGGGAGCGGCGCTCGCACCTCACCGCGCCCCGTGTCCCCACCGTGGGCATCGACATCGGCGGCACGAAGGTGATGGCCGGTGTCGTCGACGCCGACGGGGTCATCCTGGAGAGGCTCCGCACGGAGACCCCGGACAAGTCCAAGAGCCCCAAGGTCGTCGAGGACACCATCGTGGAGCTGGTCCTCGACCTCTCCGACCGGCACGACGTACACGCCGTCGGCATCGGCGCGGCCGGCTGGGTGGACGCCGACCGCTCCAAGGTGCTGTTCGCCCCGCACCTGGCCTGGCGCAACGAGCCGCTGCGGGACTCGCTGCAGAACCGTCTCGCCGTCCCGGTCATGGTCGACAACGACGCCAACACCGCCGCCTGGGCCGAGTGGCGCTTCGGTGCCGGCCGCGGTGAGGACCATCTGGTCATGATCACGCTCGGCACCGGCATCGGCGGCGCGATCCTGGAGGACGGCCGCGTCAAGCGCGGCAAGTACGGCGTCGCCGGCGAGTTCGGCCATATGCAGGTCGTGCCCGGCGGACACCGCTGCCCGTGCGGCAACCGCGGCTGCTGGGAGCAGTACAGCTCCGGCAACGCCCTGGTCCGCGAGGCGCGCGAGCTGGCAGCCGCGGACTCGCCGGTCGCGTACAACATCATCGAGCGGGTCAAGGGAAACGTCCCCGACATCACCGGCCCGCTGATCACCGAGCTGGCCCGGGAGGGCGACGCCATGTGCGTCGAGCTCCTCCAGGACATCGGGCAGTGGCTGGGCGTCGGCATCGCCAATCTCGCCGCCGCCCTCGACCCGTCGTGCTTCGTCATCGGCGGTGGCGTCAGCGCCGCCGACGACCTGCTCATCGGGCCCGCCCGGGACGCCTTCCGGCGCCATCTCACCGGCCGCGGCTACCGGCCCGAGGCCCGTATCGCCAAGGCCCAGCTCGGTCCCGAGGCCGGTATGGTCGGCGCGGCCGACCTCGCGCGGCTCGTCGCCCGCCGGTTCCGCCGCGCCAAGCGGCGCCGTGTCGAGCGGTACGAGAGATACGAGCGCTACGCCCAGGCCCTCCGCAGCGCCGGAGGGCTCGGCGACACCGGCGACAGTGCCCGCCCCACACCCCAGGACCCCGAGTGAAGACCCTGCACCGACAGACCCCGCCTGTGGAAGAGCACGTGCGTACCCCCGAGGACCGGCGGCACATGATCTGGCGCCGTGTGCTGACCGCGGTCGTCATCGTGCTGCTCATCGGCATCCCCGCCGGCTACCTGGTGATCTCCGCGGAGCAGAGCAGGGACAGCGGCCGGGACAAGGAGGCCGAGTCGTCGGCGACCGGGCTGCGCGAGAACTGGCCGTCCAAGATGAAGCGCCGTGTCTTCGAGGTGCCGATCCCGGCCCGCTCCACCGAGGTCGCCTACTACGAGACCAGCAACTGGAAGTCGAGCCGGCTGTACGTCAAGTTCCGTACGACCGCCGGCGGGCTCGACGCGTTCCTCAACGACGTCGGCACCAGTCGTGCGCGGCTGAAGACCGGCGAGGTCACCATCGGCGAGCGCGACGCGCACACCGTCGGCTGGGTCTTCCGGTCCGAGGCCGCGTGGGCCGGGACCTCGCACAAGCAGCGCGATCCGCGTCCCAGCCAGGACATCGCCGTGGATCTGACCGATCCGTCCGCACCCATGGTGTTCGTGGTCTCGACCGCGACCCCCTGATCCGGAACTAGTGCCGCGTCAGGCAAGGTTGCGCCGCGACGGGGCGAACGTTGCCTGATGCGGCACCAGCTGTTCCGCTCGCCGCTGTGGGGCGGGTGAGCGAGCGGACGCACGACGCCCCCGAAGACCCCGCGGCAGCGGAACGACGGTGCGGACGACACGCCCGTCCCCCTCCTCGTGCCGTCCCTCGGTACGACCTGGCGCAGGTCGCAGCGGTTGCCCAGGGGGTCCTGCCGATCCAGGACAGGCGCGCAACGCCGGGTCAGCGCCTCATGGTCCGGACAGTCGGCGGGACCTCGTCGTCATGTTGCGCGACGGTGCGGAGGACGGTCGAGCGACGACTGCGCGGGCCTCGTGGCCGTGGCCTGACGCACGGAGCCGCCCGGGGCCGGGAGCCGGGGTTCTTCGACGGGGCCCCGGCCCCGGTCTGGACCGCGCCCAGAGCCCGGCCGCCGGCATCGCGACCGCCGGGAACGCTCCGGGCCCGTGTGCGGGTTGCGGCGCCCCGGCCGGTGCCCCACAGGCGAGCGGTAGGGGAAACCCGACCATCAGGTCTCGACCTGGCCGTCATGACGCAGCGGCAGGGGCCCGATGTGATGGACGGGTGCTTACCTTCCAGGCTCAACCCCTAGGAAAACAAAGGCTGTTGTGGTGCGGCGGCTGGCTCGTGGCCGCCGTGTGGGCCGGCGTGTTCCCGTTCCTCGCGGCGCCCCAGCCGCACCGGGTCTGGGGGGCGATCGCGGGTGCCGGCTATCTCTGTGCCGCGTGCGCAGCGCTCTGGTCCCGTGGCCGGAGCGTTTCCGTCGGGGTCGCCGTCGGCGGCGCCGTGGTCGTACCGCTGCTGGTGCTGCTGGTGACCGGCGGGGCGCAGAGCGAGGTCGGCGTCATCGAGCGGTCCGGGGCGCTGACGCTGGATCAGGCCACCCCGTACCTGGCCGACCCCCGCACGGTGGTCGAGGTCACCCCGTACCTGCCCGGGATGGCGGTGTTCGGGCTGCCCCGGGCGGTGCTCGGCGACAGCGGCTGGCTGCCCCAACTGCTCGGCGACGCCCGGCTCTGGTGCACGGCGGCGTTCCTCGGGTGCCTGTGGGGGGCGCGCCGTGCGACAAAGCGGGCCGTCGGAGGCGGGGTGCCCCTCGGCGCGCTCGTCGCCTCGCCGGTCGTGGCGCTGCCGCTCTGCGTCAGCGGCGTGGACCTGCCGCTGACCGGGCTGCTGTGTCTGGCGCTGGCGTATGCGGCCCGGCGGCGCCCCCTCGCCGCCGGGCTCGCGCTCGCCGCCGCCTGCTCTCTCAAATGGACGGCCTGGCCCGCTGTCGCGGTCGCCGTGTCGCTCCTCGCCCACCGTGCGGGGCTGCGGGCCGCCGTGCGCGCCGCCGCCGTTGCCGTGGCGGGCACCGTGGTCCTCGTCCTGCCGAGCGCGCTGCTGTCGCCCGGGCCCCTGGTCCAGCAGGTGTTCGCCTTCCCCATGGGCCTCAGCGATTGGGAGACTCCGGCCGCCAGCCCGCTGCCCGGCCGGCTGCTCGCCGCCCTTGGCCCGGCCGGCTGGTACGCGGCGGTGGCGCTGCTGCTGGCCGGCGGATCGGCCGTCGCCGTGTCCCTGGTCCTACGTCCGCCCCACGACCTGGTTTCGGCCGCCGACCGGCTCGCCCTCGGTCTCTGCCTGGCCTTCCTCCTGGCGCCCGCCGGGCGGTTCGGCTACCTCGCCCTGCCGGTCCTCCTCGTCATGTGGAGCCGGATGGTCCGCGGCGTCCCCCGGGCTGTGCCCGTGCGGAGCCGCCTCGTACGCACCTCCGAGAACCCCCGCCCGGTTCCGGTCGGAGGTGCCCGGTGAGCGCCCTGCGCACGCACGCGGTGGCTGCCGCGCTGCGCTGGGGCGCTCACCGGTTCCCGTTCGTCGAGGACGAGGTCGCGGGCCTCCGTGACCTCGTGCGTCCGGGCGCTACATGCGTGGACATAGGAGCCGAATACGGGCTGTACACCTGGGTGCTGTCCGCGCTCGCCGGACCAACCGGCCGCGTCCACAGCGTGGAGCCGCTGCCCGGCCCCAACCGCTGGCTGCGCGCCGCGGTACGCCTCCTCGGCGCCCGCAACGTGACCGTCCACCGCACCGCCTTCGGGGCCCGGCCCGGGCACGGGACCCTGAGCCTGCCGATGCGGCGCGGACTGCCGGTGCACGGGCGGGCCTACCTCACCGACGGGGCCGACGGCCCCGGCCCGAACGCCGAGTTCCGCACCGCGCGCAGTGTGAACGCCCCCGTCCGCACCCTCGACCAACTCGCCCACGAGGCGGGCCTGGAGCGGCTCGCCTTCGTCAAGGCCGACGTCGAGGGCGCCGAACTCGCCGTGCTCCGGGGCGGATCGGACACCCTGCGGCGCCACCGCCCCACACTGCTCCTGGAGATCGAGCGCCGGCACCTGGAGAAGTACGGCGCCCACCCCGCCGACGTGCTGCGGCACCTGCGGGACTACGGCTACCGCGCCCACCGCCGGCTGCACGGCCGCTGGACACCCGTGCCACGCATCACCGACGACTGCCGCAACTACGTCTTCACCGCCTGACCACCCCCTACGTAAGGCAGCGATCACACATGAGCACCACCCTGATCGTCACCAACGACTTCCCGCCCCGCCAGGGCGGCATCGAGACGTTCGTCCACGCCATGGCGACCCGCGTTCCCGGCGACGACCTGGTCGTCTACACGTCGAGCGAGCCGGGCGCCGCCGCGTACGACGCCACGCTGCCCTTCCCGGTGATCCGGGACCCCAGCCGCATGCTGCTGCCCACGCCCCGCGTCACCCGCCGCGCCCTCGCGATAGCCCGGAGGTACGGCTGCGACCGGGCCTGGTTCGGAGCCGCCGCGCCGCTCGCCGCCATGGCGCCGGCGCTGCGGCGCGGCGGGATACGGCGCATGGTCGCCACCACGCACGGTCACGAGATCTGGTGGGCCCGCACCCCGGGCGCCCGTCAGGTGATGCGGCGCATCGGTGACCACGTCGACGTCGTCACGTACCTGGGCGAGTACACCCGGCGCCGCATCGCCTCGGCGCTGGGGCCCCGCGCCGAGCTGGTGCGGCTGGTGCCGGGCGTGGACGCGGCGGCTTTCCGGCCCAAGCCCGACCAGGCCGGGCAGATCCGTGAACGGCACGGCATCGTGGGCCGCAAGGTCGTCCTGTGCGTTTCGCGGCTGGTCACCCGCAAGGGACAGGACACACTGATCCGGGCGCTCCCGGCCATCCGGCGGACCGTGCCGGACGCGGTGCTGGTGATCGTGGGCGGCGGCCCGGACGAGGCGCGGCTGCGCGCGTTCGCGAGCAAGTACGCCGACGGGCACGTGGTGTTCGCGGGCAGCCTCGACCACGCCTCGACGGCGCCCTACTACGCGGCGGCCGACGTGTTCGCCATGCCGTGCCGTACGCGGAAGGCGGGGCTGGAGGCGGAGGGGCTGGGCATCGTGTTCCTGGAGGCGGCCGCCAGCGGCCTCCCCGTCGTCGTCGGCGACTCGGGCGGTGCACCGGACACGGTCGTCGACGGTGTGACGGGCACGGTGGTCGACGGCACGGACGTGCGGGGCGTGGCGCATGCCGTGGCGGCACTCCTGCGCGACCCGGAGCGGGCCGCGGCGATGGGCGGGGCGGGCCGCGCATGGGTGGCGGAGCAGTGGTCCTGGGACGCGTCGGCGGAACGGCTGACCCGGCTGCTCACCCCGGACGCGGACCGGCGGCCCGTCACCCCGAAGCGGGGAGGCTGACGGGCACCCCGACGTACGGCGGCCGACGGTACGGGCGAGGAGCGCCGGCGGCCGGCGGCTCCGCGAAGCCGCCCGCGGTGTCAGGACGGTGGGGTCTCGCGGCGGAGGTGGGCCAGGACCGCGAGGACACGGCGGTTGCCCTCGGCCGGGTCGAGCTCCAGCTTCATGAAGATGTTGCTCGAGTGCTTCACCACCGATGCCTCCGTGATGGTCAGCCGTTGCGCGACGGCCTGGTTGTTGAGCCCCTCCGCCATCAGGGCGAGCACCTCCCGCTCCCGGGGCGTGAGCCGCTGCAGCGGCTCGTCCGCCGTCCGCTGCTGGAGCAGTACCCGGACCACCTCCGGGTCGATGACGGTCTGCCCGCAGGCGACCCGGTCCAGCGCGTCGAGGAAGTCCGCGACCTCGCCGACCCGGTCCTTCAACAGGTACCCGAGCCCTCCCTCGGCCGACGAACCGCCGCTGAGGAGCTGGGTCGCGTACGCCGTGGCGACGTACTGCGACAGCACCAGCACCGGCAGGCCCGGGTACCGGCCGCGCAGTTCCAGCGCCGCCTTCAGTCCCTCGTCGCGGAAGCCGGGCGGCATCCGGACGTCGGTGATGACCACGTCCGGCCGGTCGGCGTCCACGGCGCGCGCCAACTCCTCGGCATCGCCGACGGCGGCGGTCACTTCGTGGCCCGTGCGGGACAGCAGCTCCACCAGACCGGCGCGCAACAGGACGGCGTCCTCGGCGAGCACTACGCGGAGCACGGCACCTCCACGCGCAGCTGTGTCGGTCCGCCGACGGGACTGGTCACGATGAGCCTGCCTTTCAGAATGGCCACGCGGTCCGCCAATCCTTGCAGACCGGCACCGGCGGCAGGATCGGCTCCGCCGTGCCCGTTGTCGGTGATGAGCAGGACGAGCTTGTCGTCCGTGAGCCCGCCGACGACGGCCACCTCGTCGGCGCCGCTGTGCTTGGAGGCGTTCGTCAGCGCCTCGGTGACGGTGAAGTACGCCGTCGCCTCGACCGCCGACGGCAGCCGGTCCGGGAGATCGATGTCGACGGTCACCGGGATCGGGTTGCGCAGGGCGAGTTCGGCGACCGCCGCGGGCAGCCCGTGGTCGGTGAGGACCTGGGGGTGGATGCCGCGCACCAGGGAGCGCAGTTGACCCAGCGCCTGGCGGGCCTCGGTGCGGGCCCGGGCGATCAGCGGGGCGGCCGTTGAGTCCTGGCCGCGCAGCTCGAGTTCGGCCAGACCCAGCGTCATGGTGAGCGCCACCAGCTGCTGTTGGGCGCCGTCGTGCAGATCGCGCTCGATTCGGCGCCGCTCCGCCTCGAAGGCGTCGACCAACCGGGCCCGGGACCGGGTGAGTTCGATGACCCGGCTGCTGAGGTCCTCGTCACGGGCCGACAGCAGGAACTGCGCGATCCGCACCTGCGCACCCGCCAGCAGCCCGCCCGCGTACGCCGAGACCAGCAGCCCGAACAGCCCCGTGGCGCTGCCCGGCAGGGCCGCGACCGGGTCGGAGATCGGCTGCCCGGGCACCAGCATCACCGTGTCGGGAGCGATCGCCCACACGATGACGGGCGTCGCGGCCAGGATCACCGACAGCCCCAGCAGGGCGATGAAGCCGATTCCCGTGGCCGTGAAGACGACCCCCAGGATCAGCGTGTACGCCAGTTCCCGCCAGGTCGCCCGCTCCCGCAGCCGGGTGCGCAGCCACGGCAGGGCACCCGTCCCGGGCAGGGAGCCGTGCGGGTCGAGGAGGTGGTCCGGTTCGACGAGCCGTAGCCGGCGGCGCTCCAGGGCGGCGACCGGAACACCGAACACGGCACTCGCCATGAGGATGACGAGGCCGATGCCCACCACCGAAAGGCCGACGCCGACGAGGAGCAGGGCGGCGAAGAGCAACAGCACCACGAAGCCCAGGACGGTGCCGCTCAGCAGGAACGCCCAGGAGCGCAGCGGCCAGGCGGACAGCGCGAAGCGCAACGGGCGTCGCCGCATGGCCTCCCAGACGGCGACGGTCATGGTGCGTGTCCCTCCGGAAGGCCGTGGCGCTGGCTGGTCCACCAGGAACTCTAACCGTTCGGCGGGCCCGGACGATGGTAGGGAAAACCCTCCCTTCAGGACTCCTCACAGGCCCACTGACGAGGACGGCCCGTTCTGGTGGACTGGGAACATGTCACTGCTCACCGACATTCGGCTCCCCGCCGTCCAACTGGCCGCCGTCTCCAAGAGCTACCCGTGCGCCGCGGGCCCCGTCCCCGTGCTCCGCGAGGTCAGCCTGGGTTTTCCGCAGCGGGCGCTGACCGCGGTGATGGGCCCCTCCGGCTCCGGCAAGACCACCCTGCTGAACTGCGCTGCCGGACTGGACAAACCCGACAGCGGCAAGGTGATCCTGGGCGACACCGACCTCGCGGCGTGTGACGAGCGGGAGCTGACCACGGTGCGCCGCAGCCGCATCGGGTTCGTCTTCCAGCAGTTCAACCTGCTGCCGATGCTGACCGCGTACGAGAACGTGGCACTGCCACTGCGTCTGCGGGGCGGGCGGGTCAAGCGGGACCGGGTCATGGAGGCGCTGCGCCGGGTGGGGCTGGAGCACGAGGCGAACCGGCGGCCCGCGCAACTCTCCGGCGGCCAGCAGCAGCGGGTCGCGATCGCGCGGACCTTGGTGGCCGAGCCGGCGATCGTCTTCGCCGACGAGCCGACCGGTTCCCTGGACCGGCGCAGCGGCCGGCAGATCATGGACCTGCTGCGCGACACGGTCGACCGGGTGGGCCGCACGGTGGTGATGGTCACCCACGACCCGGCCGCCGCCGCGTGCGCGGACCGCGTGGTGTTCCTGTCGGACGGCAAGGTCGTCGGGCGGCTCGACCACCCGACGGCCGACGCGGTCGCCCACCAGCTGAGTCTGTGGGAGGGGTGATGTGGCGCCTCTCGGTGCGGTCGGTGCGCCATTACTGGGCCCTGTTCGCCGGTACGTTCGTGGCGCTGTCGCTCGGTGTGGCGCTGATCGGGGTGTCCGCTTCGGCGCTCGCCGCCACCTGGGCGGTGCCCGTGTCCCCGGGCGCCGCGAACCGGAACCTGTCGGTGACCCTCACCGACGGCACGGGCGCGGAACGCACCCTCTCCAGCGGTGACCTGGACATGGGCGGCGTGCAGAGCGTGCTGGCGATGGCCGGGGTGGTGTCGGCGTTCGTCACGGTCTTCGTGATCGCCGGGACCTTCGCCTTCGGTATCGCGCTGCGCCGCCGCGACATGGGGCTGCTGCGTCTGGTCGGCGCGGGCGGGCCGCAGGTGCGTCGGATGGTGCTGGGCGAGTCGCTGGCGGTGGCGGTGCCCGCCGCACTGGCCGGCTGCGTCGTCGCGGCGGCGGCGGCTCCGGTCGCTCTGGAGTCGCTGAACGGGACCGGTCTGTCGCCGGTCGATTTGCGACCGGGACCGCTGCTGTGGCCGCTGGTGTTCGCCGCGGGCAGTGGCCTGGTCATCGCCGTGTCGGGCATGCTGGCCGCCTCGAAGCGGGCGGCCCGGGTGCGGCCCACGGAGGCGCTGCGCGAGGCGGACCTGGACGCGCGGACGATCACCGCGGGGCGTGCCGTGATGGGGGTGCTGACATGCGTCGCCGGAGCGGTGATGGTGGCGCTCGCACCCGGCGCCGGTACGGAGGCGGCCACTCCGCTGGCGCTGTTCGGCACGATGGCGCTGGCCGTTGCGGCCACCCTGTTCGGGCCGCTGTACCTGCCGCCGCTGCTGCGGCTGATGACGCTGCCGCTGCGCTGGGCGGACCCGGTGGCCGGGCGGCTCGCCGCGGAGTCGGTGAGCACTTCGCGACGGCGCACGGCGTCCCTGGTCGGGCCGGTGCTGGCCATCCTCGCGATTGTCGGTGTCTTCACCACGGTGCTCTCCACCACGGGTGCGGCGACCGAGGCGGACGACCGGGCGCGTACCGCCGGGCAGTTGGTCGTCGAGCCTGCCGCGGGCGCCACGTTGAGTCGGGAGGCCGTCGCGGAGTTGCGGGCCGACCCGCGGGTGGCGGCGGTCTCGGCGACCGCCCCGGTGGAGGTCGCGGTCGCGGGACCGCACTCGGCGTGGAAGGAGCAGGCCGCGGTCGTCGACCCGGTGGCGCTGGCCCGTACGCACCGGATCACCGTGGTGGACGGGACCCTCGGCCCGCTCGGGCCCGGAGCGGTGGCGGTTTCCCGGGAGTTCGCCGACTGGTACGGGCACCGCGCGGGCTCCACGCTCACGTACGGCCTGTTCGGCGGCGACCCGGTCAAGGCACGGGTGACCGCGGTGCTGGACGGCGGGTCCGCCGTGCCCCCGTTGCTGCTGCCCTCCGGCACCCGGGCCGCCTCCCCCGCCCCGGAGCCGGAGCACGCGGCCGTGCTGCTCGACGAGAAGTCCGCGGGCTCGGTCCCTGCGGTGGCCGCGGAGCTGACCGAACGGCTGGGTGCGGACCGGGTGCGGATCACCCCGACCGCGGACTGGTTCGGGCGGGCGGCGACCGACCAGGACCGGCTCAACCGGCTGGTACTGGCCGTGCTGGCCGTGCCCGCGTCGCTGTACGCACTGATCGCGGTGGCGAGCACCCTGGTCATGTCGTACAGCCGACGCGGCCGGGAGATCGCGGGCATGCGGATGATCGGGGTCAGCGCGGGACAGGTGCGCCGGATGGCGCTGTGGGAGACGTTGTCCACCACGCTGCTGGGGGTGCTGATGGCGGCCGCGGTGGTGACGGTCGGCGCCCGTGCCTACCGGGGAGCGCTGACCGTGTTCGGTGGCGAGACACCGCTGAGCGTGCCCTGGGGAATGCTCGGAATGCTCACTGCGGCGTGTGTGCTCGTGGGTGTTGTGGTGAGCCTCTCGGCGACCGGACGTTTGCTCCGGCAAGTGAGCGTGGCGACGGTGACGTCGCGCCAGTAGCGACCCTTCTCACCCCGGACACATGACGGTCGGCGTAGCGTCAGCCATCCCGCCGCGCCTATGCTGATGGCCCCCACACCGCTCAACTTTCCCTTCACCATTCTGCGGCTTGTCCGGCAGTTGGTTGGCACGATCCTAGCGAGCAGGAGTCTCCATGCGCGTCGCGATCGCCGAGGATTCCGCGCTCTTGCGAGCGGGAATGGCGAGGCTGCTGGCGGACGAAGGAATCGAGGTCGTCGCTTCGCTGGGTGACACCACCGACGTGGTTCAAGTGGTGCTCAGCGCCCGGCCGCACGTGGTGATTATGGATGTCCGTATGCCGCCCACTCACACGGACGAGGGCATTCGTGCCGCTCTTGAGGTCCAGAAACTCGGCACCGACACGGCAGTCCTGCTCCTCTCCCAGTACGTGGAGCCCACGTACGCGCAGGAGCTGGTTCGGGACGCTCCGGCCGGGGCGGGCTATCTGCTCAAGCAGCGCGTGGGCGACTTCGAGGAGTTCCTCTCCGCCCTGCACCGGGTCCGGCGCGGGGAAACCGTCCTCGACTCCGACATCTTCAAGCAGTTCGTCGGCAGTCCGCGTGAGAAACGCGCCACCGAGTTGCTGACCCCGCGCGAACGCCAGGTGCTGGAGCTCATGGCGACCGGATTGACGAACAGCGGTATCGTCAACCGCCTCGGTATATCCGAACGGGCCGTGGAGAAACATGTAACCTCGATACTCGGAAAGTTGAGGATTCCGAACTCGGGGGAGAACCATCGGCGGGTGCTGGCGGTACTGGATTATCTGCGGGGAATGGAAAGGCTCCAGGGCTGAGCCGAGTGACGCACGGTGGTCTGTAGTCCCGTGACATTTCCGACTCCTTACCGCGTGGCGGCCGGTCTCATCTACCTCTCCGTCGGCAGCCTGGTGGGCCTGTTGCTGGCCCCGCTGCTCGTGGTCTCGCTGGCGCTGCGCGCCGCTTCGTGGCTCCTGCTCGTCGGCCTGCCGATGACGGTGGTGCTCGGCGTACGCGCCGTGGCAGCCGTGGTGCAGTGGGCGCCGGGAACGAGGGGGCGGCCGCTGCCCCGGCCGGACAACCCGCTGCGCGAGGTGTTGCGGCAGCTGCCCGCCCGGATGGCGTTCCTGCGTGACGGCCTGTCGTTCAGCCTGCCTCTGCTGCGGGCCGTCGCCGATCTCGAGCGGCTGCTCGCCCACTCCGTCGTCGGCGATCCGGGGCCGGGGGACGCTCCGCACCGTACCGCCGTGCAGGAACGCGAACGCGAGCACCGCTCCGCGGAGGCGAGCTGGGACGACATCGGGTACCTCGGTCTGCTGCTGCTCGGCACGGTGTGGCTGCTGCCGCTGGCCGCCCTCGCCTTCCCCGTGGTCGCGTTCGTCGTCTCCCTGCCCATCGGGCCGCCCGAGCAACTGGCCTTCGGCCCCGGCAACACGCTGGTGGTGGCCGGACCGGTCACGCGCGTGTTGGTCGCCGTCGCTTCCGTAGTGCTCTTCTCGGCGTTGCTGGGGCTGTTGTTCTGGATGGGCAAGCTGCGGGCCCGGATGGTGCGCCGCATTCTGAGCCGTATCGACGAGGCGGAATCGCAGCGAAGGGAAGAGGCGGCGGAACGCCAGCGCATCGCGGCGTTGCGGGTGAATGACGCCGACTACCGCCGCCTCGAAAGGGATCTGCACGACGGGGCGCAGGCCCGGCTGGCAGTGCTGCTCATGCATCTTTCGCGTGCAAGACACCGCCGCAGCGATGACGTGGAGTATCTGAGCACGCTCATCGAGGAAACCCACGAGGAAATCGGTAAGGCGCTCGACGAGATACGCGATCTGGTGCGGGGAATCCAGCCGCCCATTCTGAGCGACCGTGGTCTGGACGCGGCCGTGACGGCGTTGACGGAGCGCTTCCACGTGCCCGTGGCGGTGACCAGCGGTCTCGACCGGCGCCCGGACGTGAGCGTGGAGTCGACCGCGTACTACATCGTCGCCGAGTGTCTGGCCAACACCGTCAAGCACGCCTCCGCGACCCGCATTCACATCACCCTGGAAGAACACGACAACCACCTGGTCGTCTCGGTGACGGACGACGGCACCGGTGGGGCCTCCCCGGCGGCCGGCACGGGGCTGCGCGGGCTGGAGGACCGGGCCGCCGCGCTCGGTGGGCGGTTGGACGTCAGTAGCCCGCCCGGTGGACCGACGAAGGTGAGCGCCACCTTGCCCTGGTCGGCGCATACGGTCTGACCTGCGTTTTTTCCTTATGTCGAAAGCTCTTGCCGTTCGGTGAACAGCTGATCGAGAATGCGTGGTACGGCTACCCACACCCCCCATGGTGCGGCTGGCCGTACCAGCGGAGTTCGATGAGAGGGGAGACGTGGAAGCGCACCTTGCGGCGGACCGACTATGCGAGCTCGCGCACGAGCACTCGGTTCCCGGCGCACAGTTGACGGTCCGTCATGCGGGGGGAAGCCTGTCCCTGGCCACCGGTGTGACACGTGCCGGCACGGCCGACCCGGTGACCACGGGGACGGCTTTCGCATTCGGCTCGGTGACCAAGGCGTTCACGGCCACCCTGGTGGCTCAGTTAGTCTCCGACGGAGACCTCGAATGGGACGACCCGGTCGGTGAGTACCTGGCGGAGTGGGACGGCGCGGTGGACGAGGCGATTTCCTCCGTCACGCTGCGGAACCTGCTCAGCCACACCGCCGGACTGGTCGCCGATCATGAACTGGACGATGTCGAAGAGGCCTCTCTCGCCCGTTACACGGCGAGTGTCGCGACCACCCGCAGCCTGCACGAACCGGGCCACTGCTTCTCGTACTCGAATTCCGGTTACAACATTCTGGGCCGGGTCATCGAGGCCGTCACAGACATGAAGTGGCAGGCCGTCATGGAGAATGTGCTTCTCCGGCCACTCGGCATCGACCCGGTGTTCGTGAACGGCTCCCCGACCGGGCAGCGCCCCCTGGCCGACGGCCACGCGGTCCAGCCGGGACGGCAGCGCACTGCCCGCCCCGTCGGCCTCTTCCTCCCGCTGAGCTGGGCGCCGGCGAGCGGACTCGCCGGCAGCGCCGACGACCTGGTCGCCCTCGCCGGGCTGCACCTGGGCACGCACCCCGAATCCGGCACCCTGCTGCCCGAGGAGCAGCGGGCCGAGATGGGAGCGCGGGTGTCCGCCGCCGACGCCTTCGGCATGGCCGACGGCTGGGGACTGGGCCTGGCGCACTACGCCTCGGCTGACGGGCACTGGTACGGCCACGACGGCACCGTCGACGGCGGTACCGCCCACCTGAGGTTCCACCCGGACAGTGGCACCGCAGTCGCCCTGACCACCAACGCCACCACCGGAACCCAGATGTGGGCGGAGCTCGTCGACTCGCTGCACGAACTGGGCGTGCCCGTCGGCGACCACCGCGCCGGTATCCCCACGGCACCGTCCCTGACGTCAGGCCTCGACCGTTTCACCGGTGACTACCGCAACGGCGACACCTCCTTCGTCGTCCGCGCCCACCGGGGCGGCGGCCTGCTGCTGACGGACAGCACCGGGCTCGCCGCCGACGTGACCCTCCACGACGACCTGGTCTTCACCGCCCGGCGGACCGACACCCGGGCCGGCTCCTACACCGGCCGGTTCGTCACGGACCCCGCCACCGGCGACGTCACCCTCATGCAGCTGGGCGGCCGTTCCGCCCGGCGGGCGACGACCGCGTAACCGCACCCACCCGCCACGCCCCGGTCATCACGCCCCGGCCGGCCCGGACGGCGGGCCCCTTCGCCTCACCTTTCCGACATTCCCCACCGGCTTCCGGGCCCCTGCCCTGGCACCCCACGCCCTGAAGCCGAATTCCCTGGAGGTACAAACGTGGCTCGCGCCGACGTGCCGGTGAACCGGGCACTCCCCGCCCAGACCGAGTTCTGGCGGAGCCGACTGGACGGCGTTCCGCCCCTGGAGCTGCCGGCCGACCGGCCACGTCCGGTCGTCCGGTCGACCGGCATCGCCACCCACGACTGCGAGCTCCCCGCCCCCGCCGCCGCGGCGCTGACGGAGCTGGCGCACGGTCACGACACCACCCCCACCGCGGTCCTCGCGGCCGCCGTCACGGCCCTGCTCGCCCGCTACTCCGGGCAGGAGGACATCGCCCTCGGCACCGTCTCCCCGGGCACCGGGCACACCGTCGTCCTGCGTACCGACGTCGACGTCACGGCGCCCTTCGCCACCCTGCTGCGCCACACGGCTCGCGGCCTGAGCGACGCCCTCGCCCACGACGGCGTCCCCTTCGCCGAACTCGTCGACGCCCTCGCCCCCCAGCGCGACACCAGCATCACCCCCTACGTCCAGGCCATGGTCGCCGTTCTCGACGAACTTCCGTCCGGACGACAGGACTTCGATCCGCTGGACCTGTCCGTGGAGATCGCCGCCGCCGGGTCGCGTATACGCGTCCGCCACAGCACCGCCCTCTTCGACGAGACGACCGCCGCCCGCCTCGCCGGACACCTCGCCGTACTGCTCACCGGCGCTGCGGCCGACCCGTCCCTGCCGCTCCCCGCTCTGCCCCTGCTCACCGACGGCGAGTTCGAGCAGGTCGTACGCGCCTGGAACGACACCGCGCGCGAGGTCCCCACCGGTACGTTCCCCGAGCTGTACGCCGCCCAGGTCGCCGCCCGCCCCGAAGCGACCGCAGTCATCGACGAACACGGCCCCGTCACCTACCGCGAACTGGACGAGCGGGCAAACCGGATCGCCCACCACCTGATCGAACGGGGCGCCGGCCGTGATCGGTTGGTCGGCCTCTGCGTCGAGCGCGGCGCCGCCATGGCCGCCGGCCTGCTCGGCATCATGAAGGCCGGCGCGGCCTACCTGCCGCTCGACCCCGCCTACCCGGCCGACCGGCTCGCGTACATGCTCCAGGACTCCGGCGCCCACATCGTCGTCACCCAGCGCGAACTGCGCGACCGGCTGCCGGAAGCCGGCGCCGTGCTGGTGGACCTCACCGACGACCGGACCGCGCTGGACGCCCACCCGGCCACCGCCCCCGAGGTGACGCTCGAGCCCGGGGACCTCGCCTACGCCATCTACACCTCCGGCTCCACCGGCCGCCCCAAGGGCGTGCTCGTCTCCCACACCGGCATCGGCAACCTGGCCGCCGTCCAGGCCGACGCGTTCGACGTCACCCCCGACAGCCGCGTCCTCCAGTTCGCCTCGGCCAGTTTCGACGCGGCGTTCTGGGAGGTGTGCATGGGCCTGTTGACCGGCGCCGCCCTGGTCATGGGCTCCAAGGAGACCCTCGCACCCGGCGAGCCCCTCGCCGCCTACGCCGCCGAACACGGTGTCACCCATGCCACCCTCACCCCGGCGACCGTGGCCGTCCTCCCCGAGGGCCGCGGCCTGCCGGACGGTGCCACGCTCGTCGTCGCCGGCGAGGCCAGCACCGCCGACCTGGTCGCCCGCTGGTCCCGCGGCCGCCGGATGATCAACGCCTACGGCCCGACCGAGACCACCGTCTGCGCCACCATGAGCGGCCCGCTCAGCGGTGCGACCGTCCCACCGATCGGCACCCCCATCGCCAACTTCCGGGTGTATGTCCTCGACGACGCCCTGCGCCCGGTCCCCGTCGGTGTACGCGGGGAGCTGTACATCGCCGGCGCAGGTCTGGCCCGCGGCTACCACGGACGGCCCGGCCTCACCGCCGAGCGCTTCGTCGCCAACCCCTACGGCGCCCCCGGCGAGCGCATGTACCGCTCCGGCGACGTGGCCCGCTGGAACGCCGACGGCACCATGGAGTACCTGGGGCGCGCCGACGACCAGGTCAAGGTCCGCGGTTTCCGCATCGAACTCGGCGAGATCGAGAGCGCCCTCGCGCTCCACCCCGCCATCGCACAGGCCGTGGTCGTCACCCACAACACCAACCTGCTGGCCTACGTCTCACCCTCCGGCGAGCGCCGCCCCACCCCCGACGACCTGCGCGCCCACCTCGCCGACGGTCTGCCCGAGCACATGATCCCCTCGACGATCGTCGTGCTCGACACCCTGCCGCTCACCCCGAACGGAAAGGTGGACCGCAAGGCCCTGCCCGACCCCGCCACCGTCCAGGAGAGCGGCGGCACCGACCGCGCCGCCCCCCGCAACCCCGTCGAGGAGACCCTCGCCGGCGTCTGGTCCGAGGTCCTCGGCATCGACGGCATCGGCGTCCACGACGACTTCTTCGCCCTCGGCGGCAACTCCATCCTCTCCGTCCGAGCCGTCTCCCGGATGCGCGCGGCGCTGGGCGTCAGGCTGCCGCCCCGCGTCCTCTTCGACACCCGGACCATCGCCGAACTCGCCGCGTTCGTCGCACCCGAGGAGTCCGTCGAGGACTCCTCCATCCCCTCCGTCCCCCGCGACGGCGCCCTGCCCATGTCGTACGGCCAGCAGCGCCTCTGGTTCCTGGAGGACTTCGACCCAGGCAGCGCCGAGTACCACACCGCCACGGGCATGCGGCTCACCGGCGCCCTCGACGCCGACGCGTTGCGCGCCGCCGTCCACGACCTGACCGCCCGCCACGAGTCGCTGCGCACGACCTTCGGCGTCGTCGGCGGCCGCGGCGTCCAGGTGGTCCACCCGCGGCTCGCTCCCGAGTGGCGCACCGAGAACCTCACAGGCGTCGCACCCGCGCTGCGCGAAGACCGGCTGCGGGATCTCGTACGCGCCGAGACGACCCGCCCGTACGACCTGACGACCGGCCCCCTGGTCCGCGTCCTGCTCGTCCGCCTCACCGACGACGAGCACGTGTGCGTCCTGGGGATGCATCACATCGTCACCGACGGCTGGTCCATGGGCATCGTCACCCGCGAGCTGGGCGAGCTGTACGCCGCGCACACCGAGGGCCGCGAGTCCCGCCTCGGCGACACCCCCGTGCAGTATCCCGACTTCGCCGCCTGGCAACGCGGCCGTCTCGAAGGCGGCGGCCTCCTCGACCGGCACCTGGACTGGTGGCGCGAGCGCCTCGACGGCATCGCGCCGCTGGAACTGCCCACGGACCGGCCCCGCCCTGCCATACGCTCCTCCGCCGGCGCCACGTACACCTTCCCCGTCCCCGCTGCCACCACCACAGCCCTCAGAGACCTCGCGCAACGGCAGGGCGCCACCCTCTTCATGGCACTGACCGCGGCGGTGAAGGCGGTCCTGGCCCGCTGGTCGGGCCAGGCGGACGTCGCCGTCGGCACCGCCTCCTCCGGTCGCAACCACGGTGACCTGGAGAACCTCGTCGGCTTCCTGGTCAACACGGTCGTGCTGCGCTCCCACGTCGATCCCGACATGTCGTACGGGGACCTGCTGGCGCAGCTCAAGGAGACCGTCCTGGAGGCCTTCGCCCACGAGGACGTGCCCTTCGAACGACTGGTCGACGCAGTCGGCGCCGCCCGCGACACCAGTCGCACCCCCCTCGTCCAGGCCATGGTCGTCCTGCAGAACGCGCCGAGCGACCGCGTCGGCCTGCCCGGCGTCCGCGCCGCCGGCTACCCGGTGCACCGCGAGGCCGCGCCGTTCGACCTGACCGTCGAGTTCTTCGAGACCGACGACGGGCTCACCGCCCAGGTGGGCTACAGCACCGCCCTGTTCGACGAGGCCACCGTCGCCCGCTTCGCGGGGCACCTGTCCACCGTGCTGTCCGCCGCCGCGGCCGAGCCCGACCGCGCACTCGCCACCCTGCCGATGCTGACGGAGGGCGAGTACGAGCAGGTCGTACGCGAGTGGAACGGTGCTCGCACCGACGTTCCCACCGGGACGTTCCCGCAGCTGGTCGAGGCGAGCGCGCGCCGCCGTCCCGACGCGCCCGCCGTGGAGGACACGGACACCGTCCTCAGCTACCGCGAACTGGACGAGCGGGCCAACCGGCTCGCCCACCACCTCCGGTCCCTCGGCGCCGGACCCGGCACGTTCGTCGGCCTGTTCGCCGAGCGCGGCGTGGAGGCGATCGTCGGCCTGCTCGGCATCATGAAGGCCGGTGCCGCCTACCTGCCCCTGGACCCCGGCTACCCGGCGGACCGGCTGGCCTTCATGCTCCGGGACTCCGGCGCCCGGATCGTCGTCACCCGCACCGAGCTCGTACGGCGCCTGCCGGACACCGGCGCGGACGTCGTGGACCTCGCCCGGGACGCCGGGAAGCTCGCCGCGCTCCCCACCGCCGCACCCGAGCCGGCCCCGCGTGCCGATGACCTCGCGTACGTCATCTACACCTCGGGCTCCACCGGCACCCCCAAGGGCGTCCTCGTCCCGCACCGCGGGATCGGCAACCTCGCCGCCGCCGAGATCGCGCGGCTGGAGGTCACGGAGGACAGCCGAGTCCTGCAGTTCGCCTCCTCCTCGTTCGACGGCGCCGTCATGGAAGTCCTGATGGCCCTGCCGGCGGGCGCCACGCTCGTCCTGCCGCCGCACGGGCCGCTCGTCGGCGAGGCGCTCCACACCTTCCTGCGCGAACGCCGCATCACCCACACCCTGCTGGCTCCCTCCGCCGTGGCCACCCTGACGCCCGAGGGCCTCGACGGACTGCGCACCCTGGTCGTGGGCGGCGAGGCCAGCACAGGCGACCTGGTGGCCCGCTGGTCGGCCGGCCGGCGGATGATCAACGCCTACGGGCCCACCGAGTCCACCGTCGTCGCCACCATGAGCGCGCCGCTCACCGGCGGGGCGGTGCCCCCCATCGGCACCCCGCTGCCCAACACCAGCATCCGGCTGCTCGACGCGGCGCTCCAGCCCGTGCCCGTCGGCGTGCCGGGCGAGCTGTACATCGCCGGCCCGCACCTGGCCCGCGGCTACCACGGGCGGCCCGGCCTGACTGCCGAGCGCTTCACGGCCGACCCGTACGGCGCGCCGGGCGAGCGCATGTACCGCTCGGGTGACGTGGCCCGCTGGCGGGCCGACGGCAGCCTCGAGTACCTGGGGCGCGCCGACGACCAGGTCAAGGTCCGCGGCTTCCGCATCGAGCTCGGCGAGATCGAGACCGCCCTGGGCCGCCACCCGGACGTGCGGGACGCGGTGGTGGCCGTCCACCGCGACGAGGCCGGCCGGGCGCGCCTGGTCGGCTACCTGGTGACCGACCACGACCTCACCACCGGTGAGCTCCGCTCCCACCTCGCCGGCACGCTGCCGGACTACATGGTGCCCGCGTTGTTCGTGTCGCTGGAGGGGCTGCCGCTCACTCCGAGCGGCAAGGTGGACCGGCGGGCCCTGCCCGAGCCCGAGGTCCGGGCGGGTGGGCCCGGTTCGGATTACACCGCGCCGCGCGACGGGACGGAGGAGATCCTCGCCGCCGTCTGGGCGGACGTCCTCGGGGTGGAGAAGGTCGGTGTCCACGACAACTTCTTCGACCTGGGCGGGGACTCGATCCTGTCCATCCAGGTCGTCTCCCGTGCCCGCCGGGCCGGACTCCACCTCACCTCGAAACTGCTGTTCCTCCACCAGAGCATCGCCGCCCTCGCGGGAGTCGTGGACACTGCCGAGCGGCCCTCCGCCGCCGCACCGGCCGATGCCGCGGGCGAGGTCGCCCTCACCCCCATCCAGGACTGGTTCTTCACCGAACACACCGTCAACCCCCACCACTACGGCATGTCGGTACAGGTCGAACTGGCCCCGGAGACCGACACCGCGCTGCTGGAGAGGGCGCTCGACGCGGTGGTCACCCACCACGACGCCCTGCGTATGCGCTACACGCGCCAGGGCACCGAGTGGATCCAGGAGTACGGCGGCGGCGCCCCCGCGCAGCCGCTGACCGTGCGAGACCTCTCCGCCCTCGCGGACGAGGAGCGGGACGCCGCCCTGCACGATGCCGCCCTCGCGGCGCAGCGCTCGCTCGACCTGATGAGCGGAGTTCTGGCCAAGGGGGTGTTCTTCCGCCTCGGCCCGTCCCGGCTGCCCCGTCTGTTCCTGACGGTGCACCACCTGGTGATGGACGGGGTGTCCTGGCGCGTCGTCCTGGAGGACCTGGCCACCGCGTACGCACAACTGGCAGAGGGGCGGACCGTCGACCTCGGCGTCAAGTCGAGCAGCTGTCAGCAGTGGGCGCGGCGCCTGGCCGCACACGTCCGCTCCGGCGCCCTCGACGACGAGATCCCCCACTGGCAGGAGACGTCCGGCGCCGTCCGTCCGCTGCCCCGCGACGGCCACGACATCAGAGCCAACACCTTCGGGGACGCGGCCAGCGCCTCCGTACGCCTCAGCCGCGCCGAGACCGAGGCCCTGCTGCAGCGCGTACCCGCCGCATATCGCACCCACATCAACGACGTCCTGCTGACCGCCCTCGGCCGCGTTCTGCGCGACTGGACGGGCGCCCCCGTCACCATCGCCCTCGAAGGCCACGGCCGCGAGGAACTCTTCGACGACATCGACCTGTCCCGCACCGTCGGCTGGTTCACCACCATCCACCCCGTCACCCTGGACGTCCCCGACGGCGACTGGGGGCAGGCTCTGAAGTCCCTGAAGGAGCAGCTGCGGGCCGTCCCGGGCCGCGGCATCGGCCACGGAGCCCTGCGCCACCTGTCGGAGCCGGGCAGTCCCGCGCACACCGCCCTCGCCACCGCTCCGCCCCCCGAGATCAGCTTCAACTACCTTGGCCAGTGGGACGGCATCACCAGCGACAGCGGTCTGGTGCGCGCCCGCCTTGCGCCGCTCGGCACCGACCAGGCCCCCGAGCAGCCCCGCCCGCACCTCATCGACATCGTTGCCGACGTCGGCGACGGTGAACTGCGCATCGACTGGATCCACGCCCCCGGCGTCCACCGCACCGACACCGTCCAGCAGCTCGCCGACGCGTTCCTCGCCGCCCTGCGCGGCGTGGTGGAGCACTGCCTGCGCCCCGAGAGCGGCGGCGTGACACCGTCCGACTTCCCGCTGGCCCGGCTCGACCAGGCAGCCGTGGACCGGATCGCCGGAACCGGACGCGACATCGAGGACATCCACCCGCTCACGCCCATGCAGAGCGGCATGCTCTTCCACACCCTGTCGGACTCGGGCACCTACTCCGAGCAGATGACCTTCGAGCTCGACGGCGTCACCGACCCCGCCCTCCTCGCCCGTGCCTGGCAGCGGGTCGCCGACCACGTCGGCGTGCTGCGTGCCGCCCTGGAGTGGCAGGACGTCGAGCGTCCGCTGATGGTGGTCCGGCGCCGGGCCGACATGCCCGTCACCCACCTCGACTGGCGTGACGTGCCTGCCGGTGAGCGGGACGAGGCGGTACGCCGCTTCCTCGCCGAGGACCGCGCACGGCCCGTCGACCTGACCAGCGCTCCGCTGATGCGGCTCACCCTCATCCGGCTGACGGACACCTCCGTCCGGCTGGTGTGCGCCTTCCACCATGTCCTCCTCGACGGCTGGTCCGCCTTCGACGTTCTGGCCCAGACCCACACCGCGTACGCGGACCTCGCCGCCGGCCGGGAACCCGCGTTGCCCGCCCGCAGGCCCTTCCGGGCCTACGTGGACTGGCTGGAGCGGCAGGACCTGGACGAGGCCGAGGCGTACTGGCGCGAGACCCTCGACGGGTTCGACGCGCCGACGCCGCTGCCCACGGTCCGGCACGGCGCGTCCGGCCACCGCACCGGCACCACCGGGCGGATCGTGCGGCGCCTTGCGCCGGAGGCATCCCGCGAACTGTTCGATTTCGCCCGCAGGCACCGGCTCACCGTCAACACCGTGCTTCAGGGCGCCTGGGCGCTGCTGCTGGCCCGGCACGCGGGGGAGCGGGACGTGGTCTTCGGCGCCACCGTCTCGGGCCGCCCGGCCGATCTCCCGGGCGCCGACTCGATGATCGGCATGCTCATCAACACCCTCCCGGTCCGGGTCCGCGTCGACGACACGGCCCCGGTGACCGCATGGCTGGCGGAGATCCAGCGCGCCCAGGTCGAGGCACGCCACTACGAGTACGTACCGCTGCCGCGCATCCAGGCGTGCAGTGCCGTCAAGCGCGGCGACGACCTCTTCCGCAGCCTGGTCGTCTTCGAGAACTACCCGATGGACGACGAGGCCGCCGCCGCCCACGGGTTGCGTGTCCGCGGCCTCGCCGGCACCGAGGCCACCAACTACCCCCTCAACCTGGTCGCCTACGCGGGCGACGAGTTGGCCTACACCCTCGCGTACGACGCGGAGCTGTACGACGAGGTGGCCGCCGCCCGGCTCTGCGGCCACCTGGAGACCCTGCTCACCTCCCTCCCCGCCGACGGAGACCTGAGGGTGTCCGCAGTGCCGATGCTCAGCGGGGCCGAGGCCGAGCTGACCGTGCGCACCTGGAACGACACCGCTCACGAGCTGCCCGAGGCGTCCCTTCCGGAGCTGTTCGCGGCCCGGGCCGCCGAGCAACCCGACGACGTCGCCCTCACCTACGCGGGAGAGGACCTGACGTACCGGGAGCTGGACGAGCGGGCCAACCGGCTGGCCCACCACCTCACTTCCCTCGGCACCGGCCCGGAAGACCTCGTGGGCATATGCCTGGAGCGCGGAGCGCACGCGGTCGTCGCGCTGCTCGCCGTCCTCAAGGCGGGGGCCGCGTACGTTCCGCTGGACCCGGATCACCCGGCCGAACGGCTGGCGTACATGATGGGCAACGCCGGGGTGAAGCTGCTGGTCACCGAGGCGAAGCTGCGCGACGGTCTGCCCTCGTGCGAGGTCCGGATCGTCGACCTGGACCGGGACGCGACGGCGATCTCCGCCAGGCCCGCAGACACGGCGCCGGCGTCCCCGGCGCCGGACCAGCTCGCCTACGTCCTCTACACCTCCGGTTCGACCGGCCACCCCAAGGGCGTGCTCACTCCGCACCGGGCCGTCGTCCGGCTGGTCCACGGGACGGTGTACACCGACATCGGCAGGGGGGACACGATGGCGCAGTTCGCCTCACTGTCCTTCGACGCGTCGACGTTCGAACTGTGGGCTGCACTGTTGCGCGGAGCGCGGCTGGCCGTGCACCCGCCGCAGCTGCCCACGACGGCCGAGCTGGGCCGGTTCCTCAAGGAGCACGGTGTCACCCATCTCTGGCTCACCGCAGGCCTGTTCCACCAGATCGTCGACGACGACATCGATGTCCTGCGGGACCTGCGCCAGCTCGTCGCGGGCGGCGATCGGCTCTCGCCGGAGCACTGTGCCCGAGTCCTGGACGCCCTCCCCGCCCTGCGGCTCACCAACGGGTACGGCCCCACCGAGGCCACCACGTTCACCACGACGCACGATCTGCGCGGCGCCCTGGGCACCGGCTCCGTGCCGCTGGGCTCCCCGCTCGCCAACACCCGTGTGTACGTCCTGACCGAGGCGCTCGAACCAGCCCCCGTCGGCGTATCGGGCGAGCTGTACATCGCCGGCGAGGGGTTGGCCCGCGGCTATCTCGGCCGGGCCGGGATGACGGCGGAACGCTTCGTCGCCGACCCGTTGGGCGCCCCCGGTGCGCGGATGTACCGCTCCGGGGACCTGGTGGCCTGGCGGCCGGACGGCACGCTGGATTTCCTCGGCCGCACGGACGGCCAGGTCAAGATCCGCGGCTTCCGCGTCGAGACGGGCGAGATCGAGGCGGCGCTCGTGGCCCACCGGGCCGTCGGCGACGCAGCCGTCGTCCCCCACACCGACCCCGGGTCGGGTCGCACAGTCCTGGTCGGCCACCTGGTCCCGGCCGGCTCCACACTGTTGCCCGGAGCTGCGGAGCTGCGCGCCCACCTGGCGGCATCGCTGCCTGAGCACATGCTCCCGGCGGCGTTCACCACCCTGGACGCACTGCCCCTGACCGCCAACGGAAAGGTCGACCGGAAGGCGCTGCCCGCCCCGGAGCAGCGGCTCGCCACCGGCACACGGTACGAGGCCCCGGCGACGTCCACCGAGCAGTTGATCGCCGAGGCATGGCAGGAGCTGCTGGGTGTCGAACGGGTCGGCGTCCACGACAACTTCTTCGAGCTCGGCGGCGATTCACTGCTCGCCCTGCGCACGGCGTCGCGGATCAACGACCTCTTCGGGACCGACTTGACCCCCAGGGCGCTCTTCGACCAGCCGACGGTCGCCGAGACCGCCGAGGGTGTCGAGGAGCTGATCCTTGCCGAGCTGGAAGCGGCTGCCCGAACCCCCTGACCCACCTCGCTCCCCCCTTCCTTCAGAAAGGTCCATCGTGTCCAACCCCTTTGAGAAGACCGACCGTTCCTACGACGTCCTCGTCAACGAGGAGGGCCAGCACTCGCTGTGGCCCACCGGCACCGCCGTCCCGGACGGCTGGACGGCCGTCCTCACCGACCGGGCCCGCGAGGAGTGCCTCGCGTACGTCGAGGCCAACTGGACCGACATGCGCCCTCGGAGCCTGCGCGCCACCGCCGACTGACGCCACCACGCCGCCACCCCGGCCACGGACGCTCCGACCATGGCGTTCCGGCGCCGGTACGTCGGCCGCACTCCCCGGCGTGGAGACGCTCCGGCCTCGGCCGTCCCGGCGCCCGGGCGCCGGCCAGGGAGCACGCGGTCGTCATCGACCCGGTGCCGGCGTCCCGTCACCACCGACCGGGCAGCAACCGCTCCGGACACCACCGCCGGGGGACGTCTCCCCGACCCGCCGAACGCACTCCCCTGGGGGATCCTTCCAATGAACACGCCGTCTTCCCGCGCGGACCGGACAGCCGCCCTGCCCGAACGACTCCGAGAGGTGCTCGCCGAGCGCCTGGCCGGCCGGGGCGGAGCCGCCACGGCCACCGCCGCGCCCCTGGTGCCCGCGGTCGCGCGCGACGGCGACCTGCTGATGTCCTTCGGGCAGCAGCGCCTGTGGTTCCTGGAGGACTTCGAGCCGGAGAGCGCCGACTACCACTCGGCGCTGCCCGTGCGGATCAGCGGGCCGCTCGACGCGGACGTGCTGCGCGCCGCCGTCCGGGACCTGACCGCCCGCCATGAGGCGCTGCGGACGACGTTCGGCTCCCTGGACGGCGTGGGCGTGCAGATCGTCCACGACCGGCTCGACCCCGACTGGGTGACGGCCGACGCCGACGGCGAGGACGACGTCAGGGACGCCGTACGGGCGGAGATGGCGCGCCCGTACGACCTGACGACGGGCCCGCTGGTCCGTGTCCTGCTCGTCCGCCTCACCGACGACGAGCACGTCTGCGTCCTGGGGATGCATCACATCGTCACCGACGGCTGGTCCATGGGCGTCATCGCCCGCGAGTTGGGCGAGCTGTACACGGCCCGGACCGAGGGGCGCCCGGCCCGCCTGCCCGAGGTCGCCGTCCAGTACCCGGACTTCGCGGCCTGGCAGCGCGGGCGGCTGGAGGACGGCGAACTGCTCGACCGGCAGCTCGCCTGGTGGCGGGATCGGCTGAAGGGGATCACCCCGCTGGAGCTGCCCACCGACCGGCCCCGGCCCGCCGCGCGCTCCTCCGCCGGAGCGGTGTACGGCTTCGAACTGCCCGCCGACATCCTCGCAGGCGTCAAGAAGCTGGCCCGCGAGCAGGGCGCGACGCTCTTCATGGTGCTGACCGCGGCCGTGAAGGCGGTCTTCGCCCGCTGGTCGGACCAGGAGGACATCGCCGTCGGCACCTCGTCCGCCGCGCGCGGCCACAAGGACCTGGAACAGCTCGTCGGCTTCCTCGTCAACACCGTCGTCCTGCGCACCCAGGCAGCCCCCGGGCTGACCTTCACCGAGCTGCTGGCCCGGGTCAAGGACACCGTCCTCGACGCGTTCGCCCACGAGGACGTTCCCTTCGACAAGCTCGTCGAGGCCGTCCAGCCGGAGCGCGACCCCAGCCGCACCGCGCTCGTCCAGGCCATGGTCGTCCTGCAGAACACGCCGGCCGACACCCTGGCGCTGTCCGGCGCGACCGTCTCCCCGTACCCACTCGACCGGGACGCCTCGCTGTTCGACCTCACCTTCGAGTTCGAGGAGCGGGACGGGCGCCTGCACGGCCTGGTCGAGTACGCCACCGAACTCTTCGACGAGCGCACCGTCGCCAGGATGAGCGGCCACCTGGGCGTCCTGCTCGCCGGCGCGATCGCCGACCCGGACCGGGCCGTGGCCACGCTCCCGCTGCTCACCGAGGACGAGCACCGGCTGGTCGCCACCGAGTGGAATGCCACCGAACTGACCTCCGGCGACGACACGCTCATTCACGAGCGGCTGGCCGCCCAGGCCGCCCGTACGCCCGACGCGGTCGCGGTGATCGCCGACGACGCCACACTCACCCACGGGGAGCTGAACGAGCGCGCCAACCGGCTCGCCCACCACCTGGTCGCCCTGGGCGCCGGCCCCGGCTCCCTGGTCGGCCTGAGCGTCGAGCGCGGCTCCGCCATGGCGGTCGGCCTCCTCGGCATCCTCCGGACGGGCGCCGCCTACGTCCCGCTCGACCCGTCCTTCCCGGACGACCGGCTCGCGTACATGCTGGCGGACTCAGGCGCCCGGATCGTCGTCGGCGAGTCCGCGGTCCGCGACCGCCTGCCTGCCGCCGACGGCCTGCGGATCGTGGAACTGGACACGGAGCGGGACGCGATCGGACGGATGCCCGTCAGCCCGCCGTCGACCACCGTCGCCCCGCACGACCTGGCGTACGTCATCTACACCTCGGGTTCCACGGGCAACCCCAAGGGTGTCGCCGTCGAGCACCGCAACGTTCGGCACATCCTCGCCGCCTGGGACGAGCGGTACGGTCTCGAGGACCTGAAGCCGCGCTTCCTGTCGGTGTCCAGCCTCTCCGTCGACCTCTTCTTCGCCGACCTCATCCGCTCCCTGCCTTTCGGCGGGGCGCTGATCATCGCGTCGAAGGACGTCACGACGGAACCCCCGGCGCTGCTCGACCTGATCGCCGAAACCGGCGCCACCGGCCTGGAGATCGTCCCGTCGCTGCTCAACGCAGTCCTGCAGGAAGTCGAGCGCCGCGGCGAGGACTTCCCGCCGCTGCGGCTGATCTCCGTGGGCTCCGAGGGCTGGCGTGTCGAGGACTGCCGTACGCTGCTGCGCCGGATCCGGCGCGACTGCGTCGTCGTCAACGCCTACGGCGGCACCGAGGCCACCATCGACTCGACCGTCTTCGTGCCGAACGAGGAGAACCTGGGCGGAAGCGTGTACGTGCCCATCGGCCGCCCGCTGCCCAACACCCGCGTCTACGTCCTGGACACGCACATGAACCTTGTCCCGCCGGGCGTGCCGGGCGAGATCTGGATCGGCGGCGACGGCGTCGCCCGCGGCTACCACGGGCGGCCCGACCTGACCGCCGAGCGGTTCGTCGACAGCCCCTTCGTGCCCGGTGACCGGCTGTACCGCACCGGCGACCGGGCCCGAAGGCCGGCCGGCGGGGAACTGGAGTTCCTGGGTCGTGCAGACGACCAGGTGAAGATCCGCGGCTTCCGCATCGAGCTCGGCGAGGTGGAGAGCGCCCTTCTCACCCACCCGGACGTGCGGGACGCGGTGGTCCTGGCCCGGCAGGAGGACTCCGGCCGGCGGCGCCTGGTGGCGTACGTTGTGACCGATGGCGCCGGGGCCGAGGCACGGACCTCCGACCTGCGCTCCCACCTCGCCGGCACGCTGCCGGACTACATGGTGCCCGCGTTGTTCGTGTCGCTGGAGGGGCTGCCGCTCACTCCGAGCGGCAAGGTGGACCGGCGGGCCCTGCCCGAGCCCGAGGTCCGGGCGGGTGGGCCCGGTTCGGATTACACCGCGCCGCGCGACGGGACGGAGGAGATCCTCGCCGCCGTCTGGGCGGACGTCCTCGGGGTGGAGAAGGTCGGTGTCCACGACAACTTCTTCGACCTGGGCGGGGACTCGATCCTGTCCATCCAGGTCGTCTCCCGTGCCCGCCGGGCCGGACTCCACCTCACCTCGAAACTGCTGTTCCTCCACCAGAGCATCGCCGCCCTCGCGGGAGTCGTGGACACTGCCGAGCGGCCCTCCGCCGCCGCACCGGCGGAGGTCTCGGGACGTGCCGAACTGACACCGATCCAGAACTGGTTCTTCACCGAACACACCGTCGACCCCCACCACTACGCGATGTCGGTGCACCTCGGGCTCGCCCCCGGCACGGACACCGCGCTGCTGGAGAGGGCGCTCGACGCGGTGGTCACCCACCACGACGCCCTGCGTATGCGCTACACCCGCCAGGGCACCGAGTGGATCCAGGAGTACGGCGACCGGCCCACCGGCCTCCTCACCGTCCGCGACATCACAGACGCCGAAGACGTCGACCGGGCCCTGAACGACGCAGCCCTGGACGCCCAGCGCTCCCTCGACCTGTCCACCGGAACCCTGGTCAAGGGTGTTCACATCCGGTTCGGCGACGGCGAGACCTCCCGCCTGTTCCTGGCAGTCCACCACATCGTCATGGACGGGGTGTCCTGGCGCGTCGTCCTGGAGGACCTGGCCACCGCCTACGAGCAGCTCGCCCACGGCCGCCCCGCCGACCTCGGTGCGAAGACCAGCAGCTACCAGCAGTGGGCCCAGCACCTCACCGCGCACGTCCGCGACGGCGGCCTCGACCACGAGGTCGACCACTGGCGCTCCGTCGACCCCGACAACGCACCGGCCCTCCCCGTGGACCACCCGGCCGGCCGCAACGTCACCGCCGCCGAGCAGACCGTCGAGGTACGCCTGGGCCACGAGGAGACCGCGGCGCTGCTCCACCGCGTCCCGTCGGTGTACCGCACCCAGATCAACGACGTCCTCGTCACCGCACTCAGCCGCACCCTCGCCGACTGGACCGGCGCTGACCGCCTGGTCCTCGGCCTGGAGGGACACGGCCGCGAGGAGATCTTCGACGACCTCGACCTGTCCCGCACCGTCGGCTGGTACACCACCCACTTCCCGGTCGCCCTCACCCTCCCCGCCGGACGGGCCTGGGGCGAGACGGTCAAGTCCGTCAAGGAGCAGCTGCGTGCCGTCCCTGGGCGCGGCCTCGGCTACGACGCCCTGCGGTTCCTCTCCCCGGCCGGCACCCCGGGCCACGCGCTGCGCGACGACCGGCTGCCGCCGATCAGCTTCAACTACCTCGGCCAGTGGGACGGCACCACCACCCGGGACGGCCTGATCCGCGACCGCCTCCCCGCCCTCGGCCACGACCACGCCCCGGACGAGCCCCGCCCGTACCTCCTCGACGTCGTCGGCATGGTGGAGGACGGCAGCCTCGGCTTCACATGGATCTTCTCCGGCGAGGTCTTCGACCGGTCCACCGTGGAGCGGGTGGCGCACGAGCATCTGACGGCGCTGCGCGCCCTGTTGGAGCACTGCCAGGACCCGGCCAGCGGTGGTGCGACGCCGTCCGACTTCCCGCTCGCCGGCCTGGACCAGGCCGCGGTGGACCGGATCGCCGGTGACGGCCGGGACGTCGAGGACGTCTACCCGCTCACGCCCATGCAGAGCGGCATGCTCTTCCACACCCTCGCCGAGCCCGGGTCCGGCGCCTACTTCGAGCAGACGAGCTTCGTCCTGGACGGAGTCAGGGAACCGGAGCTCCTGGAACGGGCGTGGCAGCACGTCACCGACCACCTGGAGATCCTGCGCGGCGCCGTCGTGTGGGAGCAGGTGGACCGCCCGCTGCTGGTGGTGCGCACACACGCCGAGCCGCCGGTCGTCCACCTCGACTGGCGCGACCTGACCGCCGACGGGCAGGCCCGCGCGCTGGAGCGCCACCTGGCGGAGGACCGGGCACGCGGCATCGATCTGTCCGCCGCCCCGCTGATGCGGATCGCCATCGCCCGTACGTCCGACACCTCCGTTCGGGTGGTGCGTACCTCCCACCACGTGGTGCTGGACGGCTGGAGCACTTTCCAGATGCTCGACGAGCTGACCACGGCCTACCGGGCGGTGCTCGCCGGCGAGCAGCCAGCCCTGCCCGCGCGGCGCCCCTTCAGCGCCTACGTGGAGTGGCTGGAACGACAGGACCTGACCGAGGCGGAGGCGTACTGGCGCGCCCTGCTCGACGGTTTCGACGAGCCGACGGCGCTTCCCTACGACCGCCGTCCCACCGCCACGCACCGCGCGCAGTCCGCCGAGCGGCTGGTGACCCGGCTCTCCGCCGATGCCTCGCGACGGCTCTACGGATTCGCCCGCGCCCATCGGCTGACCGTCAACGCGGTGGTGCAGGGCGCCTGGGCCCTGCTGCTGTCCCGGTACGCGGGTGAACACGACGTCGTGTTCGGGGCCACCGTCTCCGGGCGCCCCGCCGACCTGCCGGGCGGGGACTCCATGGTCGGCATGCTCATCAACACCCTCCCGGTGCGCGTCGGGATCGACGGTGACGCGCCGGTCGGCGAGTGGCTCGCCCGCGTGCAGCAGGCCCAGGTCGAGGCACGGCAGTACGAGTACGTGCCGCTGCCCCGCATCCAGGGCTGGAGCCCCGTCGAGCGCGGCACCAACCTCTTCGACAGCCTGGTCGCCTTCGAGAACTTCCCCGTCGACGGGGACACCGGACACGCCGACGACGGCGTCCGTCTGCACGGCCTCGAAGGCGCCGACGTCACCAACTTCCCCCTGAACCTCGTCGCCTACGCCGGCGAGGAACTCGCGTACGCCCTCGCCTACGACCCCGAGCTGTTCGACGCGTCCACCGTCGAGCGCATCGCCGCGCACCTGAACGCCGTGCTCACCGGCATGGCCGAGGCACCCGAGCAGCCGGTGTCGGCCGTTTCCATGTTTGCGGTGGGGGAGTGGGAGCGGGTGGTGGGTGAGTGGTCCGGTGTGGGTGGTGTGGGTGCGTGGGAGGGCACGGTTCATGGGTGGGTGGCTGAGCGTGCTGTGTTGTCGCCGGATGCGGTGGCTGTGGTGTTTGAGGGTGGGTCGCTGACGTATCGGGAGTTGGAGGAGTCGGCGAATCGGCTGGCTTGGCATTTGGTGGGGTTGGGTGCTGGTCCGGGGCGTCTGGTGGCGTTGTCGGTGGAGCGGGGTCTGCAGATGGTTGTGGGTCTGCTTGGGATTCTGAAGTCGGGTGCGGCGTATGTGCCGTTGGATCCGGCGTATCCGGCGGAGCGGTTGGCGTTCATGTTGGAGGACTCGGGTGCCGGGTTGTTGGTCACCCATGGGGGTTTGGGGTCGGGTTTGCCGGTCGCGGGTGTGCGGGTGGTGGATCTGGATGCCGAGGGGGAGGTTGTTGCCGGTCTTCCGGTGTCTGCTCCGGAGGTGTCGGTGTCGGCTTCGGATCTGGCGTATGTGATCTATACGTCGGGTTCGACGGGTCGTCCGAAGGGTGTTGCGGTGGAGCATCGTTCGGTGTTGCATCTGCTGGCCAATTGTCAGCCGTTGTACGGCTTCGGTGTGGACGATGTGTGGACGGTGTTCCATTCGTATGCGTTCGACTTCTCCGTGTGGGAGTTGTGGGGTGCGTTGGCGACTGGTGGGCGTGTGGTCGTGGTGGGTGGTGACACTGCGCGTAGTCCCGAGGCGATGTGGGATCTGTTGCGTCGTGAGCGGGTGACGGTTCTGAGTCAGACGCCGTCGATGTTCCGGGAGTTGGTGGAGGAGGCGGCTGGGTCGTCGGCTCCGGTTCTGCCGGATCTTCGGTGGGTGGTGTTCGGTGGGGAGGCGTTGGAGCCGAAGCATGTGTCGGGGTGGTTCGGGCGGTATGCGTCGGCCGGGACGCGTTTGGTGAACATGTATGGCATCACCGAGACGACGGTGCATGTGACGTTCCAGGAGATCGGTGCCGGGCATGTGGCGGCCGGGGGGCGTCTGCCGGTGGGGCGTCCGCTTCCGGGTTATCGGGTGTTTCTGCTCGATGAGCGGGGTGAGCCGGTGCCCGTCGGGGTGGCGGGTGAGATCCATGTCGCCGGTGGTGGTGTGGCCCGTGGTTATCTGCATCGTCCGGGTTTGACGGCGGAGCGGTTCCCGGTCAGCTCGTTCGGGGCGCCGGGGGAGCGGATGTATCGCTCGGGTGATGTGGCCCGGTGGCGGGCTGATGGCACGTTGGAGTATCTGGGTCGTGCGGATGAGCAGGTGAAGGTCCGTGGTTTCCGTATCGAGCTCGGTGAGATCGAGACCGTGCTCGTGGGGCATGATCGGGTGCGCGAGTGTGTTGTGGTCGCGCATGAGGGTGCGGACGGTCACCGTCGTCTGGTCGCCTATGTGGTGGCCGATGGTGAGCTGCCGGTCGTCGAGTTGCGTGCTCACCTGTCCGGGTTGTTGCCCGACTATATGGTCCCTGCCGTGTTCGTGGCGCTGGAGCGGTTGCCGTTGACGCCGAGCGGCAAGGTCGACCGCCGTTCGCTGCCGGAGCCGGAGGTGCGGGCCCAGCGGCCCGGCACCGTGTACACCGCGCCCCGCAACGACACCGAAGAGGCACTGGCCGCGATCTGGGCCGACGTCCTCGGAGCGGAGAGGGTCGGTGTCCACGACAACTTCTTCGAACTCGGCGGCGACTCCATCCTCTCCATCCAGATCACCTCCCACGCACGCCGAGCGCTCGGCACGCGTCTCTCGCCACGGCTGCTCTTCGAGGCCCCGACGGTCGCCGAACTCGCGGCCGCCGTCGTGCCGGACGAGCCGGCCGACGGCCCGGCGATCCCGGCCGTGCCGCGCGACGGCCTGCTGCCCATGTCCTTCGGCCAGCAGCGTCTGTGGTTCCTGGAGGACTTCAACGAGGGCGGCACCGAATACCACTCCGCCGTGGGCATGCGGCTGTCCGGTCCCCTCGACGCGGACGCGCTCCGCGCTGCGGTCGGCGACCTGGTGGCGCGCCACGAGGCGCTGCGTACGACCTTCGACGTGGTCGACGGCCGCGGCGTACAGATCGTCCACCCCGTGCTGGAGCCCGAGTGGCGTGCCGGGGAGGCCACGAGCGAGCAGCGGCTGCGCGCACTCGCCCAGGAGGAACTGGCCCGCCCGTACGACCTGCGGAACGGCCCACTCGTCCGCGTACTCCTGGTCCGGCTCGGCTCGGACGAACACGTTTGCGTCCTGGGGATGCATCACATCGTCACCGACGGCTGGTCCATGGGCGTCGCCTCCCGGGAGCTCGGCGAGCTGTACGCGGCCCGCGCCGAGGGCCGCGGGTCCGCCCTGCCCCGCGTGGCCGTCCAGTACCCGGACTTCGCCGCCTGGCAGCGCGGGCGGCTGGAGGACGGCGGCCTCCTGGAGGAGCAGCTCGACTGGTGGCGTGAACGCCTCGACGGCATCACACCGCTCGAACTGCCCACCGACCGGCCGCGCCCGGCGGTGCGCTCGTCCAAGGGCGCGGTCCTCGGCTTCGAGGTACCGGCCGCCACCGTCGAGGGTCTCAGGAAGCTGGCGAGTGCTCACGACGCGAGCCTCTTCATGGCGCTGACCGCGGCCGTCAAGGCCGTCTTCGCCCGCTACACCGGACAGCGCGACATCGCCGTCGGCACGGCGTCCGCCGGCCGGAGCGGCGGGGGCCTGGAGCAGCTGGTCGGCTTCCTGGTCAACACGGTCGTGCTGCGCTCGGAAGTCGACCCCGAGGCGTCCTTCGACACCCTCCTCGGACAGGTGAAGTCGACGGTGCTCGACGCGTTCGCCCGCGAGGACGTGCCGTTCGAGCGCCTGGTGGAGGCCGTGCAGCCGCAGCGCGACACCAGCCGCACGCCACTCGTCCAGGCAATGGTTGTGCTCCAGAACGCACCCGGCATGCACCCCGGCCTCGGCGACGTCCGCGTCAGCGAATACCCGCTGGAGCGGGACACCGCGCTGTTCGACCTCACCATCGAGTTCGAGGAGCACGAGGGAGGACTGCGGGCCCTCGTCGAGTACAGCGGCGAGCTGTTCGACGCGTCGACCATCGCGCGCTTCGGCGACCACCTCAACACGCTGCTCGGCGCCGCCGTGAACGACCCCGGCCGGCCCGTCTCCGCGCTCCCCATGTTTGCGGTGGGGGAGTGGGAGCGGGTGGTGGGTGAGTGGTCCGGTGTGGGTGGTGTGGGTGCGTGGGAGGGCACGGTTCATGGGTGGGTGGCTGAGCGTGCTGTGTTGTCGCCGGATGCGGTGGCTGTGGTGTTTGAGGGTGGGTCGCTGACGTATCGGGAGTTGGAGGAGTCGGCGAATCGGCTGGCTTGGCATTTGGTGGGGTTGGGTGCTGGTCCGGGGCGTCTGGTGGCGTTGTCGGTGGAGCGGGGTCTGCAGATGGTTGTGGGTCTGCTTGGGATTCTGAAGTCGGGTGCGGCGTATGTGCCGTTGGATCCGGCGTATCCGGCGGAGCGGTTGGCGTTCATGTTGGAGGACTCGGGTGCCGGGTTGTTGGTCACCCATGGGGGTTTGGGGTCGGGTTTGCCGGTCGCGGGTGTGCGGGTGGTGGATCTGGATGCCGAGGGGGAGGTTGTTGCCGGTCTTCCGGTGTCTGCTCCGGAGGTGTCGGTGTCGGCTTCGGATCTGGCGTATGTGATCTATACGTCGGGTTCGACGGGTCGTCCGAAGGGTGTTGCGGTGGAGCATCGTTCGGTGTTGCATCTGCTGGCCAATTGTCAGCCGTTGTACGGCTTCGGTGTGGACGATGTGTGGACGGTGTTCCATTCGTATGCGTTCGACTTCTCCGTGTGGGAGTTGTGGGGTGCGTTGGCGACTGGTGGGCGTGTGGTCGTGGTGGGTGGTGACACTGCGCGTAGTCCCGAGGCGATGTGGGATCTGTTGCGTCGTGAGCGGGTGACGGTTCTGAGTCAGACGCCGTCGATGTTCCGGGAGTTGGTGGAGGAGGCGGCTGGGTCGTCGGCTCCGGTTCTGCCGGATCTTCGGTGGGTGGTGTTCGGTGGGGAGGCGTTGGAGCCGAAGCATGTGTCGGGGTGGTTCGGGCGGTATGCGTCGGCCGGGACGCGTTTGGTGAACATGTATGGCATCACCGAGACGACGGTGCATGTGACGTTCCAGGAGATCGGTGCCGGGCATGTGGCGGCCGGGGGGCGTCTGCCGGTGGGGCGTCCGCTTCCGGGTTATCGGGTGTTTCTGCTCGATGAGCGGGGTGAGCCGGTGCCCGTCGGGGTGGCGGGTGAGATCCATGTCGCCGGTGGTGGTGTGGCCCGTGGTTATCTGCATCGTCCGGGTTTGACGGCGGAGCGGTTCCCGGTCAGCTCGTTCGGGGCGCCGGGGGAGCGGATGTATCGCTCGGGTGATGTGGCCCGGTGGCGGGCTGATGGCACGTTGGAGTATCTGGGTCGTGCGGATGAGCAGGTGAAGGTCCGTGGTTTCCGTATCGAGCTCGGTGAGATCGAGACCGTGCTCGTGGGGCATGATCGGGTGCGCGAGTGTGTTGTGGTCGCGCATGAGGGTGCGGACGGTCACCGTCGTCTGGTCGCCTATGTGGTGGCCGATGGTGAGCTGCCGGTCGTCGAGTTGCGTGCTCACCTGTCCGGGTTGTTGCCCGACTATATGGTCCCTGCCGTGTTCGTGGCGCTGGAGCGGTTGCCGTTGACGCCGAGCGGCAAGGTCGACCGCCGTTCGCTGCCGGAGCCGGAGGTGCGGGCCCAGCGGCCCGGCACCGTGTATACCGCGCCCCGCAACGACACCGAAGAGGCACTGGCCGCGATCTGGGCCGACGTCCTCGGAGCGGAGAGGGTCGGTGTCCACGACAACTTCTTCGAACTCGGCGGCGACTCCATCCTCTCCATCCAGATCACCTCCCACGCACGCCGAGCGGGACTCCGGCTGACCACCAAGCTCATGTTCGTCCACCAGACGGTCGCCGAGCTGGCCTCCGTCGTCCAGCGTGCCGACGCCGGCGGGACCGACGGCGATGACGCGGCCGAGGCGTCCGGCGCGGTCGAACTCACACCCATCCAGCGGTGGTTCTTCGACAAGCACACCGCCCACCCCGACCAGTACGCGATGTCCGTCCACGTCACCCTGGCGCCGGACACCGACCCCGCGGTGCTGGAGCGTGCCCTGGGGGCGGTCGTCGCCCACCACGACGCCCTGCGTATGCGGTACGCGGACGACGGAACGGGCCACTGGACCCAGGAGTACGGCGAGCGCCCCACCGGTCTGCTCACCGTGCGGGATGTGGCGGCCGCACCCCACCCGGAGCAGGCGTTGCACGCCGCCGCGCTGGAAGCCCAGCACGCGCTGGACTTGCGGGGCGGCCGTCTGGTGAAGGGCGTCTTCCTGCGCATGCCGGACGCGGCGGCCCCGCCCCGGCTGTTCCTGGCAGTGCATCACCTGGTGATGGACGGGGTGTCCTGGCGCGTCGTCCTGGAGGACCTTGCCACCGTGTACGGGCAGCTCTCCGACGGCCGCAAGGCCGATCTGGGCGCCAAGTCCAGCAGCTACCAGCAGTGGGCGCGGCGGCTCACCGAACTCGTCCGCTCCGGCGGCCTCGACCATGAGACGGCGTACTGGCGCAAGGCCTCGTCCGGCGTCGTGGACATCCCGTGCGACGGCCCGGCGCCGAACACGTACGGCGAGCTCGCGGTGGAGTCCGCGGTCCTGGACCGGTCGGAGACGGCAGCACTGCTGCAGCGGGTGCCCGCCGCGTTCCGCACGCAGATCAACGACGTGCTGCTGGCCGCGCTGGGACGCGTGCTGGACCAGTGGGCGGGCTCGCCCGTCACGGTCGCCCTCGAAGGCCACGGCCGCGAAGAGCTGTTCGACGACGTGGACCTCTCCCGTACGGTCGGCTGGTTCACCACCATCTACCCCGTCACCCTCGACGTGCCCGAGGGCCCCTGGGACACGGCCCTGAAAGCAGTGAAGAAGGCCCTGCGCAAGCTGCCCGGACGGGGACTCGGCTACGGCGCCCTGCGCTACCTGTCCGAGCCCGGCAGCCATGCGCACACCGCCCTCGCGGCGGCCCCGCACCCGCGGATCAGCTTCAACTACCTGGGCCAGTGGGACGGCACCACGAGTGACAGCGGACTGATCCGGGACCGGCTGGACGGCCTCGGCGCCGACCAGGCACCCGGCCAGACCCGCCCGCACCTGATCGACGTCGTCGCAGCCGTCGTCGACGGCGAACTGCGGATCGACTGGATGTACGCGCCGTCCGCCCACACCCCCATCACCGTCCGCCGGCTCGTGGACGGCTTCGCTACCGCGCTGCGACAGATCGTCGCAGCGGCCGGTAACTGACTGACCTATCGAAAGGCTGTTGTTGTGGCTCGCTACGTACTGAGTGACGACGAGAAGAACGAACTGGCCCGGGTCGCGGACGAGTACCTCGCGGCACACCCCGTCTGGGCACCCCTGGACGACGCGGACGGCATCCGCCTCGAGGCGGAGCGGCTGCCGGAGGGCGTGCGCCGCTTCCTGGTCGCCTCCCGCGGCGCGGAGGACGCGGTCATCGTGGTGGCGAACCTCCCGCTCGACGAGAACCTCGTACCGACGCCCCCCAGCTGGCAGGTCGCGGAGAAGGAGGGTGCCGCGATACGCGAGGAGCTGGTGCTGCTGCTGATCGGGTCCGTGCTCGGTGACCCCTTCGGCTGGGTCAACCAGCAGAACGGCCGGCTCGTGCACGACGTCTGCCCGTCCAAGGGGCACGAGAACTCCCTGACCAGCGCGAGCAGTCAGCAGCAGCTCACGCTCCACACGGAGGACGTGTTCCACTCCTGCCGCGGCGACTACGTGGCCCTGATGTGCCTGCGCAACCCCGACGTGGTGGGTACGACGGTGGCGCTGGTCGAGTCGGTGGACATCGCCGAGCCGATGCGGCAGGTACTGCACCAGGACCGCTTCCGGTTCTTCCCGGACGACTCCCACAACGTGGTACCGCAGCACACCGCGGAGAACCCTTCGGCGCTGGAGGAGCGCCCGCACGAGGTGGCGTCCGTGCTCTTCGGCCCCGAGGAGACGCCCTATCTGCGGATCGACGCCGACTTCACCAGCCCGGTGCCGGGCGACGCCGAGGCCGAACGGGCCATGAACCAGGCCGTCGACCAGCTGGCCGTCGCCGCCGAGCGGGTCGTCCTGAGCCCCGGTGAGGCCGTGTTCATCGACAACTACCGCGCCGTCCACGGCCGGGACACGTTCACGCCGCGCTACGACGGGACCGACCGCTGGCTGAAGCGCACCAGCCTGGTGCGCGACCTGCGGCGCACCTACGTGCGGACGAAGTCGCGCTCCCGGCTGCTCGGCTGATGGCGCGCAAGGCCCGGGGGCGGGGCGGCGGCGGGCGCGGGTTCACGCTGCTGTGGGTGAGTTCGGCGTTCGGCGAGTTCGCCTACAGCACCTCGCTGATAGTGCTGCCGTTGGTCGTCCTCGCCCTCACCGGCTCCCCCTCGCAGGCGGGGATCATCGGCTTCGTCGACGCGGCCGCGATGCTCCTCGCCGGGCTGCCGGCCGGTGCCGTCGCCGACCGGTACGACCGCCGGACCGTGATGCTCTGGTGCCAGGCTGCGCTGGTCGCCGTGTTCGGCGCGCTCGCCCTTCTGCTGTGGACGGACGCGGTCTCCCTGCCCGCGCTGGTAGTGCTCGCCCTGGTGAACGGGGCGGCGACCGCCGTGACGATGGCGACGGGCGAGGCGATGATCCCGAGCCTGGTGGAAGAGGAACGGCTCTCCGACGCGGTGGCGATGAACTCGGCGAGGACGTATGCGGGCCAGCTCGCGGGCACGTCCGCCGGCGGGGTCCTGCTGGCGGTGAAGAGCACCTTCCCGTTCGTCGTGGGGTGCCTGGCACACCTCGCCGGGCTGGTGCTGCTGCTGTTCCTGAAGCGGCAGCCTCCGGCCGGCGCCGCCGCCGACCGGCCGGAGATCAGCGGGCGGGGGCTGATGGAGGGGGTCCGCTGGATCGCACGCCACCCGTTCCTGCGCGTCGGGCTGGTCTGCGCGACGGCGACGAACTTCTTCTTCGGCGTCATCTACTTCATCGTCATCGCCTCCGCGCAGACCAGCGGAATGCACACCGGACTCATCGGGTTGATGGCCGGACTGCTGGGCGTCGGCGGCCTGCTGGGCGCCCTGGCCGCGCCGCTGCTCCAGCGCGTCCTCCCGGGCGCTCTGCCCATCCTCGTTGTGCTGTGGGCGTTCGTACTGCTCACGGTGGGTATCGCGGTGCTACCGGGCGGTTGGACGCCGGGGGTGCTGCTGGGGACGATCGCCTTCGCCGCGCCCACGGCGAACGCGTACTTCACCACGTACCAGCTGCTGCTCACCCCGGACAGCCACCGAGGGCGCGTCGTGAGCGTCGCGGCCATCGCCAGCGGCGGGGGCGGCGCGTTGGCCCCGCTGGCGGGCGGCATCCTGCTGGACCTGACCGGCCGGTTCACCGGACTGCTGGGCTGTACGGCCGTGATGGCGGTCATCGCCCTGCTGATGTCGCTGAGCCCTGCCATGCGCGACGTGCCGGAACCCGAACACACGCAAGCACCGGTGGACACCCAACCGGAGCCGGACAGGGCCACGGCGTGACGCCCACGCCGGGCCACACCCCACCCCACAGCTTCTTACGGACAGGTAAAGACAACTCACCATGACAATTGATCTGGCCAACCCCGATCTCTACACCACCGATGCCCGCTTCGACATGTGGCAGGAGTACATCCGGTCGGATGCAAAGGTCTGGAGCGAGCCGGGGATCTCCCCGTCCGGTTTCTGGTCGGTCTTCTCCCACAGCGACGTCTCCGCCGTCCTTTCCCCCAAGGCTCCCTTCACCTCCGAGTACGGCATGATGCTCGGCTTCGACGCCGAGCACCCGGACAACTCGGGCGGTCGGATGCTGGTGGTGAGTGACGGAAGCTGGCACTCCGTTCTCAAGCGCCTCATCGGCCCGTTCCTCTCCCGGCTTCGCGCCCCCGAACTGCAATCGGTGCTGCAGCAGGAGGTCAAGGAGATCATTGAGCGGCTGAGGTCGGAGGACTCCACCGACATCGCACTCGGCGTCGGGCCACGGCTCCCCGCCGCCGTCGTGTGCGAGGTCCTCGGCGTACCCCTCAGTGAGCGGGAGCAGCTGATCGAGCTGACCAACCACGCCTTCGGCGGCGAGGAGAGCAGCTTCGACAAGATGACGCCGGCAGTGGCGCACGCGGAGATCCTCTTCTATTTCCACGAACTGATCGAGCGGCGCCAGAAGGAGCCCGGTCCGGACCTGGTGAGCGCGCTCCTCGCCGACGGCCGGCTGAGCACGGAGGATGTGCTGATCAACTGCGACAACGTGCTGATCGGCGGCAACGAGACCACCCGGCACTCGATCACCGGCGCCTTCCACGCCTTCCAGGCATTCCCCGGCACACTCGACGCGCTGCGCTGCGACCCGGCCCTGACGGACCGGTCCGTCGAGGAGGTGGTCCGCTGGACCTCCCCGGCGGCGCACGTACTGCGCGTGGCCACCGAGGACTGCGAGATCGGCGGTCAGGAGATCCGCGAGGGCCAGGCGGTCGTGGCCTGGCTGTCGGCGGCCAACCGCGACGAGCGGCTCTTCCCCGAACCGCACCACTTCGTTCCGGGCCGAACCCCCAACCGTCACCTCGGCTTCGGCACCGGGCCGCACCATTGCCTCGGAGCCGCCCTGGCTCGGCTCGAACTACGCGAACTGCTCAGCCAGTTGGCGACCGAAGCGCGGGGCGTCGAGCCGCGAGGGACGGTCCGCTGGATGCGGTCGAACCTGGTCCAGGGCTACAGCAGTCTGCAGGTCTCGATCGATTGGCGCTGAGCGTCCCGGCATTCATATGATCACGAAGCGACCACTGGGGGTGCCTCGTCGTGCTGGAACTGTGCCTCAGCGTTGAGGACTTGGCTCGCATTCGCATCATCGGAACCCTGGGCATGGCGTTCGAAACGCATCTGGCCTGGGGGCGGCTGGCGGAGCAGCAACGCGACGCCCTCTCCGAGTGGCGCAGGACGGCCCGGCACCGGGTGCGCAGACTTTCCGCCGCGCATCTGGCGATGGACCCCCCGCAGTCGCTCGTGGAAACCCTGACGTCACTCCTCCCGCGCGATACGGACGGCTTCCACTCGGTGGCCGTCGAACCCTACTGGGACCGTATCCACCGGCTGCTGAAAGCGGAACGCGACGCATGCGGCCGGGCGATGCTCGCGGGCGGTATGGAGCAGGTCCTCAACACCAGGCACAGCGCCATCCGGTGGGACGCCCCGGTGCTCCGCATCGTCAACTCCCAGCCCGTCCGGCGCACCGCCCTGGACGGCCGTGGCATGACGCTCGTGCCCTCGCTCTTCGCGTCCCACCCCATTCTGATCGACGACCGCATGGGCTGGCAGGGTCTGCCCATCCTCGTCTACAACATCACCCCGGACGCGGAGACCGCCGCCTCGCTGTGGCAGGGTCACGAAGGCGAATCGGCCCTGCGCGCCCTGCTCGGCCGCACGCGCGCCGACGTCCTCGCGGCCTTACGGGAGACCAGGTCCACGGGACAGGTCGCCGACCGCCTCCGGATATCCAGTCCCTCCGCCAGCAAACACCTCACCATCCTGCGCCGCGCCGGATTCGTGACCACGGAACGCCGGCAGAACTCGGCGGTTCACAGCCTCACCCCGCTGGGCGAGGCCATCCTCGGCTGAAGAATCGGAGCCCTGACATGCTCTCATCCTCCCTGACCCGACTCACCGCACCCGCCGACCCGGCCCGGCGGCTGGTGTGCTTCCCGCACGCGGGCGGCGCCGCGAGCTTCTACCGCGGCTGGGCGCGGCACACCGACCCCGCGGTCGAGCTCCTGGCCGTCCAGTACCCCGGCCGCGAGAACCGTTGCCGCGAGCCGCTGGTCCCGACGATGGACCCCCTGGCATCGGCCGTCGCCGAGGAGCTGCTGGCCCTGTCGCCCCTGCCCACCGTGCTCTTCGGCCACAGCATGGGCGCGGCCGTCGCGTACGAGGCACTGCTACGCATCGAGCGGACCGGCGCCACCCACGTCACCCGGCTGTGCGTCTCCGGTCGGAGCCCCGAAGCTGATGTGCGCGCGGCCGGACGAACGGACGAGGAAGTGGTCGAGGAGGTCACGTCCCTGGGCGGCACCAACGCGGCCGTCTTCGCCGACCCGGACCTGCGGGAGATGCTCCTCCCGATCATCCGCAACGACTACCACCTCATCGACGGCTACCGCCGGGCCGACGACGCGCCGCCGCTGCGCGCCGACGTCCACGCCTTCACCGGCGACCGGGACGCCCGGGCCACCCCGCGGGACGCGGAGGGGTGGCGCACCACGACCTCGGGATCCTTCTCCCTCACCGTCTTCGAGGGAGACCACTTCTACCTGGTCCCGGCCGCCGAGCGGGTCGCCCGTACGGCCATGGATGCGGCGCCGCCCCTTCCGGTTTAGTCGTATGCCCGTGGTCGGGGCAACCACCAGGGGATTCGGGGGCGCGTCGGATGTCGTGAAACGCGCCGGAACCGGAACCTCGTCATATGACTCGCAACCGGTCGGCACTCGTCCTCGTACTGCTGCTCTGCCTGGGCGTTCTGAGCGCCGCCACCCTTCCCCCACCCGAGCAACGGGCGCTCCGGGCCCTGGAACGTGTCGCCCGTCCGCTGCGCACGACGGAGCCTTCCGGGGACCTGGGCGACCTGAGGCCCCTCGGGCGGATGGTGGGCGACGCGAAGGTGGTGGGGCTGGGCGAGGCGACGCACAGCTCGCACGAGTTCTTCACCATGAAGCACCGCGTCCTGCGCTACCTGGTGGAGCACAAGGGCGTCCGCACCTTCGCGCTGGAGACGAGCTGGAGCGGCGGCCTGCGGGTGGACGCGTACGTGCGTACCGGCAAGGGCGATCCGCGGCGCATCATGCGGGAGGAGTTCCAGGACACGTACGCGTGGTGGAACACGGAGGAGTACCTCGCCCTGATCGAGTGGATGCGCGCGTACAACGTCCGCCACCCGCAGGACCAGCTGCGCTTCATGGGCGACGATTTCGCGTACGCCGGGCCCGAGCTCTACGACACGGTGCTCCGGTACGTGGCCCGGTACCGCCCCGGGCTGCTGCCCCGGTTCATCGAGCTGTACCGGGGCCTGCGCCCCACCACCTCGGCCGGTGCGTACATGAAGACCTACCTCACCCGCCCCCTGGCCGAACGCCGCGCCATGGCCGCCCGGACCGCGTCCGCCCTGTCGCTGCTCGACCGGCAGCCGACCCCTGAGGGCGCGACGGAGGACGCCCACGCCTGGACGGTGCAGCACGCGAGGGCCATCGCACAGACCGCCCAGGGGTACGCCTTCGACTTCGACGACCCGGAGCAGCTGAGGACGTCCATGGGCTACCGCGACGAGCTCATGGCGGACAACGTCGCCTGGTGGCAGGCGCGGACGGGCCACAAGGTGCTGCTGTCGGCCCACAACAACCACGTCGCGTACCGCTCCTCCGATCCGCGCTATCCGCGCATGCAGGGCGCGTTCCTGCACGAGCGGCTCGGTGATGACTACGTGAGCGTCGGTACGACCTTTGGCCACGGCTCCTTCAACGCGACCGGTCCCGACGGGACCACCCGCGTCTACACCGTGGGCGATCCGGCGGAGGGCGGCAACGAGCACTTCCTCGACCGGGTGAGCCACCGGAACTACCTCGTCGACCTCCGCACCGCCCCGGAAGCGGCCCGCACCTGGCTGGACGCCCCCCGCCCCGCGCGCAGTATCGGCACGGACTACCCGGGCCTCCCCCACCGCATCGCACCCTCCCGGTCCCACGACATCGTGATCCACCTGCACCGGGTCACCCCGGCCCACCTGCAGGCCGTTCCGCGCTGACGGCCCCGTCCGGTCACACCGGTCGCCGACCCCGAAGGCGTCACCACGACCACCGCGGGCGACTACACCACCGGCTCCAAGGCGCCCTGGCCCGTCGAGGCCCGGGGAGACAACCCGAAGGGCATGAAGTCCGGTGGGCGGGCCGCGGCTCTCGAGGTGGCGCTCTCGCCGTCCCCCGAGGGCCTTGGGCACGGCGGAACGGCAGTCGCGTCCGCTCGATCGCGCTTGTCCGGTGGCCTTCGTGGACGCCGTCAACGTGATGTCGGCACCCGCGACATCCTCGGCATCCGGGCCGGTGACGGCGACGGGGGTGCCAAGCACCGCTCCAGGTCTTCACCGAGCTGAAGAACCGTGGCTTCGAGGCAATGCCACGGAGTTAAGTGTCCGCTGCGGTCGTCAATCTGGTCGTCTTCCACTCGTCAGCGAGCATGTAGGTCCCGTAGGCGATCTTCTTCAGGAGGCCCTCGGCTGCCCACTGACTCATCTGGGTCGCGAAGCTTGCCGCGCTATGAATCCCCAGAGCGATGGTGACTTCCCGGGGACGCCAGGCGCGTTCGGGATCGGCCGCCATCAGGTGGAACACTCTGTTCCTGTTGCCCGAACCCATCGGCCTGAAGCCGGTGACAGCCTTGCGCTGGTCCTCCCGGCGATCGTGCACGGAGCTGGGCGGGGCTGCGGGGGCCGGTCGGAGAGTGACCGTCAAGCCGGTGATCGTTGTGCTCTGGCGCGGTCTGGGCTCGGCAGGGCGGAGGGGGTAACGCGTTCGTCCGGACTTCACCGATCGGGCGCTGGTGCGCGGACGTCGTGGCGGCAGCAGGGCCTCGAGCACAGCTGTTCCGATGCGGCCGACCAAGGCGTCCTGTGCGGTCGTGGCATCGTTCACGCTGATGAGAATGACCTGGTCACGTGCCGCTTCCAGAGCCACGGTGAAGCTGGCGCGGTCCGCGTCGATGCCCGGTCGGGACTCCACTGCATCGACCATGGCCATCCGCAGGAGCTGGTAGACGAGCAGCTGAGCCCACAGCTCCTGTTCCAGACCGGCAGGGTCCTGCGAGCGGAGTACGAACCCCTGCTGCAAGGTGTGGCGCAGGGCGTAGTAGGCCGACTCGGCCTCCCATCGCTCGTGGTAGAGCCGCACCAGTGTCTCGGCGGGGTCCCTGCGGTGATCCAGCAGCGTGGTGGCAATCCGGTACTGCTCATGGATCGTCGTGCCGTCCGCAGTGACCATCGTGACCGCCGAGTCGATGACGCGTACCTTCAGCGACCCCAGCCGCGTGAGATACGAGCCGTCCGGCAGCACCGCCAAGATGGCCGGGCGGCGGCGGGCGGTCACTCGGACCACGAACTGAGCTCCGGTCGCCGCGGTCTCGGACAGGAAGTCGTCCGCGTCGAAGCCGCGATCGGCCAGCACGAGCATCCCGGCGTCCACCAGCGGCAGCAGCCTTCGGGCATACGTGGTCTCGTACTCGCTCGTCGGACCGAAGACGGCACCGACCAGGCCGCGCGTACCCGTCTCGCACAACGTCATCAGTCGCAGCATCGGATACCCCGCCCAGCCGAGCCGTGCCTGGACCTTGCCCAGCCAGGCCCGGTTCCGTTCGGAATCGGGGACTCTCACGGCGCTGCAGCCGTCGAAAGCCACGGTCCGCCACCGCCGGTAGCGCACCCCCATCGTGGTGGGCTGGGCGAGAGGGCCGGCTGCAACGTCGAACAGCGCCTTCAGCGGACCGGGACCAAGACGCCGCCGCAGGCAACGCAGTGCCTTCTCGCTCGGACGGGACCCTCCTCGCCCCGAGATACCGGCCGTCAGCTTGTCCCACACTCGCGCGTACCCCAGTGACGGGAACAAGGACAACGCCAGGACGAAGTACACCCCAACACGGGACGGCAGGCGACGCAGCCGTCGCTCGACGGCACGTTCTTCCTCCAACACCCCGTCGACGAGCTCCGGGGGAAGATAGCGGGTTAAATCTCCCAAGTGGGCGGGCTCGAAAAGGAGTTCATTCTGTCGCCTGCGGCGTTCAGGCACAGCAGTGGCACACTGGTCGGTCAACGGGACCTCTCCGGCAAGTAGATCTTGGTCGATCCCTCGCTGTATCAGAGGTCCCGTTCCCATGTCCGCAGCTTGAGTGAAGATCAACCTCTTGACGACCGCAGCGGACACTTAACTCCGTGGCATTGGGCTTCGAGGACGTCCTCATGCCCGTCTGTGACGGACCGAAGGGTCTGCCGGACGCGGTTGCAGGCGGTCTGGCCTCGAACGATCGTGCAGACCCGCATTCTCCGGCAGTGCCGGGTCCGTTGTGGTGGGAGGGGCAAGAGCCCCGAGGTTGGGACCGGCCATGTGGGATCTCGTGAGAGATGAGAGGGTCTGACGGGTGAGCGAGACACCACCGAACACCCTGCAATACCGCTTCGACGGGCCAGAAGACGCACCTGTCCTGATCCTGAGCCCCTCGCTGGGTACCACATGGCACATGTGGGACCGGCAGGTGCCGGAACTGGCACGGCAGTGGCGGGTGCTGCGCTTCGACCTGCCCGGCCACGGCGGCGCCCCCGCCCACCCGGCCGGGTCGGTGACCGAACTCGCCGACCGCCTCGTCGCCACGCTCGACGAGCTCGGCGTCCAGCGGTTCGGCTACGCGGGCTGCTCCGTCGGCGGCGCGGTCGGCATCGACCTGGCGCTGCGGGTCCCGCACCGGGTCGCGTCGCTCGCCCTGGTCTCCTCCTCGCCGAGGTTCGGCACCGCCGACGAGTTCCGGCAGCGCGGGGTGATCGTCCGTACCAACGGTCTGGACCCGATGGCGCGCACGGCGCCCGAGCACTGGTTCACCCCGGGCTTCGCGGCCGCGCAGCCGGCGATCGTGGAGTGGGCCGTGCAGATGGTGCGCACCACCGACCCCGGCTGCTACATCGCCGCCTGCGAGGCGCTGGCGGCCTTCGACGTACGGGCCGACCTGGGCCGGGTCGGCGTGCCGACGCTGGTCCTGGTGGGTTCCGACGACCAGCTGACCGGGCCCGCCGAGGCGCGCACGCTGGTCGCAGGGATACCGGACGCACGGCTCGCCCTGGTGCCCGGCGCCTCGCACCTCGCGCCCGTGGAGCAGCCGGCGGCGGTGACCGACCTGCTGGTGCGGCACTTCTCCCTGGCCTGGCAGGACACTCTCCACGCGATCCCCGTGCCGCAGTCCGTCCCCTCCGTCCCGTCCGTCTCCGCGCCCGTGGCACCCGTCGCGGAGATCGCCCCGGCCGCCGAGCAGCCGCACCCCTCGGGCGCGGTGCGGCCCGACCCGTACGAGGCGGGCATGAAGGTCCGGCGCGCGGTGCTCGGCGACGCGCACGTCGACTGGGCCACCGCGGCGGCGGACGAGTTCACCGCCGACTTCCAGGAGCTGATCACGCGCTATGTGTGGGGCGAGGTCTGGACCCGGGAGGGGCTGGACCGCAGGACCCGCAGCGCGGTCACCCTCACGGCCCTGGTCGCGGGCGGTCACCTGGACGAGCTGGCCTTCCACACCCGGGCCGCCCTCCGCAACGGACTCACCCCCACGGAGATCCGGGAGGTCCTCATCCATGCGGGCGTCTACTGCGGCGTTCCGGCGGCGAACGCCGCCTTCCGGGTCGCCCAGTCGGTGATCCGCGAGGAGACGACCCCGCGCGACTGAGGACGCGGTGCACGCCGCGCCCTTCCCTGCCCCCGGGGCGGTCCGGGGGCGGGTGCCCCTCGTTCGGGCAGGGGCCTGCCGGGGAAAGATCTGTTCGGGGACGGGGTGCGCCGCGTTGTGCGGGGCCCGGATGCGAGAGGAAGGTCATCCCCGTGAAGCTCACCAAGAAATCGCACGCCTGCATCCGCCTGGAGAAGGGCGGCCGGACCCTCGTCGTCGATCCCGGCGTCTTCAGCGAGGTCGACGCGGCCGCCGGGGCCGACGCGCTGCTCGTCACGCACGAGCACCCGGACCACTTCAGCGAGGAACGGCTCCGCGTCGCGCTCGACGCCGACCCCGCCACCGAGGTGTGGACCCTCCGCAGCGTCGCCGAGCAGCTGTCGGGCGGCTTCCCCGGCCGGGTGCACACCGTCGGCGACGGCGACGCCTTCACCGCGGCCGGCTTCGACGTGCAGGTGCACGGCGAACTGCACGCCGTGATCCACCCGGACCTGCCGAGGGTCACCAATGTCGGCTTCCTCGTGGACGGATCGGTCTTCCACCCGGGCGACGCCCTCACGGTCCCCGGCGAGCAGGTGGAGACGCTGATGCTCCCCGTGATGGCCCCGTGGAACAAGGTCGCGGAGGTCATCGAGTACGTACGCGAGGTCAAGCCGCACCTGGCGATCGACATCCACGACGCCCTGCTCACCGATCTCGCCCGCCCCCTCTACGACGCCCACATCGGGAACCTGGGCGGCGCCGAGCATCGCCGGCTCGCCTCGGGGGAGTCCACCGAGCTCTGAGGGCGGTCCCGTCCCCCTCCGGACGGCCGACGGGGCCCCGCCCTGCTGCCGCCGGCGTCACCCGCCCGGCGACGGCCGGGACCGTGGCCCGCTCCGGTCGGCCCCGGCGGGTGCTCCGGTCCGCCCGTGACCGTCCGACCCCGCGGTTAGGCTTGGCGGCATGCGCATCGCCACCTTCAACGTCAATTCGATCACCGCCCGGCTCCCGCGGCTGCTCGCCTGGCTGGAGAGCAGCGGCACGGACGTGCTGTGCATCCAGGAGACCAAGTGCACCGCCGAGCAGTTCCCCGCGGACGCCCTGAAGGAGCTCGGCTACGAGTCCGCGGTCAACGCCGACGGCAGGTGGAACGGCGTGGCGGTGGTCTCCCGGGTGGGCCTGGACGACGTCGTGAAGGGCCTTCCCGGCGGCCCGGAGTACGGCGGCGTGCAGGAGCCGCGCGCGCTGAGCGCCACCTGCGGCCCGGTCCGCGTCTGGTCGGTGTACGTGCCGAACGGCCGGGAGGTCACCCATGAGCACTACGCGTACAAGCTGGCCTGGCTGGAGGCGCTGAAGGCCGCGGTCGCGGAGGACGCGGCGGGGGGCCGCCCGTTCGCGGTCCTCGGCGACTACAACATCGCGCCGACCGACGACGACGTGTGGGATCCGGCCTTCTTCGAGGGTATGACCCATGTGACCGAGCCGGAGCGCGCCGCCCTGGCCGGACTGCGCGAGGCGGGCCTTGCCGACGTGGTGCCGCGCCCGCTGAAGTACGACCGCCCGTTCACGTACTGGGACTACCGTCAGCTGTGCTTCCCCAAGAACCGGGGGATGCGCATCGATCTGGTGTACGGCAACGAGCCGTTCGCCCAGGCCGTCAAGGACGGCTACGTCGACCGAGAGGAGCGCAAGGGCAAGGGTGCCTCGGACCATGCCCCCGTCGTGGTCGACCTCGATCTCTGACCGATCTCCGGCCCCCCGGGCCGCGCTCTCCGGCCGGTGCCCGCGCGCCCAGTGGTGCGCCCGTCCACGGGAATGCGAGGCTGATCGATATGAACATCCCTTTCTTGGACAACTGGCGTAAACGGCACGACAGCGCACGGAGCCAGCCGCTGGCGTCCACCGTCGGGGGCGATCCGGAGGGTGTGGCGGAGTTGCTGTCCGAGTGCGAGCTGCTGCGGGCACGGGTGGGGCAGCAAGGGCTCGATCTGGATGACACCCCTGCCTCGTTGGAGGCGCTCGACCAGTTGCCCCCGCGCTGGCGGGACGACCCGGAGGAGCTGCCCTGGCTGGGGAACGACGCGGGGCTGTATCTGGGCACCGTGATCGTCCGCACGGTGCGGGGAGCCGCCTGGCACGTCTGGCCTGGCGGCCACCCCGTCGTGCGGCTCGCCTCGGGGCGTGAGGTCAATGTGGTGGAGGCGGGACTCGACTGGGCGGTGCACGGCTCGCCCGAGCTGTCCCAGGTGTACGCGGAGGCCGCCGAGGCCTGACCCGGCTCCCGTCCCTTTAGATGGCTATTACCGCTTATGTCCTACTCGAAGCGTGTCGGGACGGGAAGTGCCTTGCCGAGCTGGATAGTTTGCGCTGACCTCGACACCGCCGAGATTGGGGCAGAGCAGCGTATGGCCGTCGACCTGCTGATCGAGTTGAGTGACGTCGACAAGGACCGCGTGTGCGAGGCGCGTTCCCCGGAACCGGGCAGTAGCTCGTAGAGCCGTGCCCGGCTCGGCGTCGGCCGGAGATCACTGCTCGCGCAACGGGACCGACACGTACGAGGGGTCGGTCGCGGGCGAGGAGAAGGTCAGCTGCGCGCCGGACGGGTTGTGCTCGATGTAGAGCGGGTCGACTGTGTCGACGACCAGGGCCAGACGGTGGCCGGCCGGGACGTCGTAGGCGGTGGAGAACAGCTCCAGGTCTACGGGGAACGGCTTGCCCGGCGTCCGGTCGTGGAACGTGTACGGCGCATGGCTGACCAGCTTGCCGAGGCCGAGCGGCCCCACGTCGTAGAGGTATGCGACGAGGGTGCCGCTCTCCTTGGTGCTGGTGACCGTGGTGTGGAGCTTCGCCGTACCCCTGACCCGCTGCGGGGAACGGTGGCGCTCCGACTGCCAGACCGCGGCGAAGCGCCGGGGGAGCAGCGGCATCGAGGCGACCGGGGGCAGTTTCAGGAACTGGTCGAAGGTGCCGGAGAGCATCACGATGCCGCCGTTGGCGCCCGAGTCGATGTTCGCGCGGATCCTCTTCGTGCCGCCCAGGGTGATCTTGCGGGCGTCGGCGCCCACCGACTTCCAGTCCGGGTAGGTCTCGTAGGTCCCGCCGGAGCGGGACTTGATGCGCACCGGCTGCTCGCGGTCCACCCCGTTGTCCACGCCCTTGAGGTGGTGGTCGAGCCAGCGGCGGGTGCTGGTCCAGGTGTCGTTGGGCAGGCCGAGCAGACCCGTCGCCTCGGCGGTCGCGTGGTCGCCGGGGCGGAACTCCAGCCGCTTGGGCACGGTCAACCGCTCGTAGAACTCGGCGTACTGGTTCGGCGGGAAGACGGAGTCGCCCCAGGCGTTGCCCAGCATGATGGCAGCGCCGTTCCGGTTGATCCGGTCGACGTAGGCGGAGGGGGAGCGCTTCTCCCCCCACGCGATCATCTCGTCTTCCTTGTCCAGGTTCGAGCCGAGGAAGTCCTTGGTGAACTGCCGGAGCTCGGGGCTGGGACGGCCCGTGAGGTAGCCGGCGCCGATGAGCAGCCCGGTGGCCTGGAGATGCTGGGTGCGGCCGCTGTAGATGGAGTCGTTGAGATCGGCCCAGCCGCTGAGTGCCGCCACGGCTTTGATCCGGTCGTCGTGGGCGGCGGCGAGAAGGCTGATGCCGGCCGCGTACGACATGCCGGCCATGCCCACCCTGGACGGGTCGGCCGGGGTGTTGGCGAGCGCCCAGTCGATCACCTTGCGTGCGTCGGCGATGTCCGGCGGGCCCGCCACCTCGATGTTCCCGCCGGACTGCCAGAAGCCGCGGACGTTGTAGGTGACCACGACGTAGCCGGAGCCGGCGAGCTTCGCGGCCTGCGCGAGGTACTCGGCCTGGGGTGTGGCCCAGCTGGTGGGGAGGACGACCACCGGGTACGTGCGCGAGCCGCCGGCGCCGGCCGGGGTGACGACGTTGGCCTTGAGGACGGTGCCGCCGTCACCGTGGATGTCGACGAACCGCACACCCGGTGCGGCCGAGGCGCTGGCGGCCGCCGCGGGAGCGGCCGGGGCGAGCCCGAAAGCGGCCCCGGCCAGCAGCGCCGCCGAGACGGCGCCGGTCGTCGAGGTGCGCAGGGCTTTGTGGGGGTGTCCCATCGCTCACTCCTGAATCGTGCCGGCTGACTCGTGCCAGCCTGAAGTGACCCGACGGTAACCTCCCGCCCTTACCTCTGGTAACCAGCCGGTAAGTTACGCGAGCGTAACGATTGTTGGACATGACATCGACTAGCGTTCGCGGCCGGAAACGCGCGCTGACGCCTTTTCAGCGCAGGGCGCTCTTCGCCCGCCACTCCGTCCAGTCGAGATTCCACGCGCCGTAGCCGTTGTTGACCGCCACGGTGCCCTTGGCGTCGCCGCCGGTGATCTCGAACGGGTCACCGACCCGGACCTCCGCGTAGATTGAGGCGGCGTCCGCGTCGCTCATCCCCACACAGCCCGAACTCCGGTTCGCACTCCCGAAGTAGGCGGCGTTCCAGGGGGCGGCGTGCGCGTACATCCCGGACCAGGTCAGCCGCATCGAGAAGTCGACCATCTTGTCGTAGGCGTCACCGAGGCCGACGGTCTCCGAACGCATGTTGATCGTGCCCTCCTTGGCCATCAGCACCGCCGTGCCGCGCCACGAGGCCTTCTCGCCACCCGGTGTGCCCGCGGACATGGGCACGTCCTTGACCCGGACCCCGTCCCGGTAGAGCCGCAGCCGGTGGTTGTCGAGGTCGACCTTCACCACCTGCTGCCTGCCCACCGTGAAGCCGGTCCGGTAGTCGCGGACGAACCAGCCGCCGTCCGCCCCCGAGTCGACACCGTTCAGCCGGGCGTCGAGCGTCACCTTCGTCCCCGGCTTCCAGTACTCCCTGGGCCGCCAGTCCACCCGGTCCTTGCCCGACCAGTCCCGCATCCAGCCCCACGAGCCCCGGGTGTCGTCCGACGTGGTGACCTTGAGCTGCCGCTCCACGGCGGCCTTGTTCCGCACCGGGTGGTCGAAAACGATCGACAGCGGCTGGGCGATGCCCACGGTGGAGTCCCTGCCAGGCGCCAGCGCCAGCTTGTTGACCTTCTCCGCCGCGGCCGTGGCGAACTCCGCCCGGGCCGTGCCGCCTTCGTCGTCCCGCGCCTCGACCGCGTATGCCGTGCCCGGTGCGGCGACCCGGAACGAGGCCCAGCTCCGCCCGTCGGCGGAGACCGTGCCGTCCAGCTTCTCGCCACCGGAGCCGACAACCGTCACCTGGTCCAGCCGCCCCGACTCCAGGGTCACCCGCACGGGTTCACCGGCCTTGGCCTGCTTGCCCCGCAGGCTCACCGTGATACTCGTCCGCGACTGACCCTTGCCGTCCGCTCCCGGATCCTTCGGGGCGGAGCCCGAACACCCCGCCAGCGCCACCGCCAGAGCCACCGCCCCGGCGGTTGCGGCGGCCCGCCGGCCCCGGCGGTGGCGCGGCCGGGCGGGCGGGGCGCTCGGGTACGTGTGGACGCGGCTGCGGCTCAACTCGATGACCTCCGTGACGTTCTTCTCCCTGGTAGAGAGCAACGAGCGGGGGCGCCGGTTGCGTACATACCGGGAATTTCCGTCCCCCCTGGGTGTGACATGTCCGACGGTGCGCCGGTTCTGCACCCTGGCGGCGCGGCGCGCACCGGTACACCGTGATGGCGTACGGCCCGCGCCCACCCGCTGTCCCGCGAACGGAGAAGACGTGACACCCTTCGTGCTTCCGCACACGCTCCTCGGCGACGGCCCGCACCGGGTCGTCGCCGTCCACGGCTGGCTCGCGGACCGCGACGCCTACGCCACCGTGCGCCCCGACCTGGACCTGGAGTCGTTCACCTACGCGTTCGTCGATCTGCGCGGCTACGGCGAGGCCATGGGCACACCGGGCGGGTACACCACGACCGAGGGCGCCGCCGACGTCCTCGCCCTCGCCGGGCGCCTCGGCTGGGACCGCTTCTCGCTCGTCGGGCACTCGATGGGCGGGGCCGTGGCGCAGCGCGCCGCGGCCCTCGCGCCGGACCGGGTACGGCGGATCGTCGGCGTCTCCCCGGTCCCGGCCAACGGGCTGCCCATGCCGCCGGAGCAGTGGGGGCTCTTCGCCGATGCCGCCGAACGCCCGGAGAACCGCCGGATCATCATCGACCTCACCACCGGCTCGGTGCGGCCCGCCGCCTGGCTGGACCGCATGGTCCGCCGATCCGTGGAGCGCAGCGACCCCAAGGCCGTCCGCGCCTGGCTGGACTCATGGGCCGTCGAGGACTTCCACACCGAGGTGGACGGTTCCGCCGTCCCCGCGCTCGCCGTCACCGGCACCCTCGACCCGGCCGTCAACGCCCGGCTGATGCGGGACACCTGGATGCGCTCGTACCCGCAGGGCGAGCTCGCCGAACTGGCCCACGCCGGGCACTACGCCATGGACGAGACGCCGCTGCAGCTGATCCGGATCGTCGAGGACTTCCTCCGGGCCGACGTATGAGCACCGCGCCCGTCCCGGACGTCTTCGACCCGCGCCTGTACGCGGCCGGGCTGCCGCACGCGGCCTTCCGCGAGCTGCGCGACCGGCACCCCGTCTCCTGGCAGGACGAGTACGGGGTACTGGGCTGGCCCCCGGGGCCCGGCTTCTGGGCCGTCGCCCGGCACGCCGACGTCGTGCACGTCCTCAAGGAGCCGCGGACGTACTCGTCCTGGACCGGTGCCACCCAGATCCGCGACCCCGACCCGGCCGACCTGCCCTTCATCCGCCGCATGATGCTCAACCAGGACCCGTGCCCCCGACGTACGGCCGGACCGGGGCCGGTCGCCGGAGCGGCGGGGGAGGGCCGTTCCGACCACGGCCGGCTGCGGCGGCTCGTCGGCCGGGCCTTCACTCCCGGCCGGGTCGACCGCTTCACCTCCGCTGCCCGTACCCGGGCCCGGGAACTGCTCGGCGCAGCCCGCGCGGCCGGACCCGTCGTCGACCTCGTCACCGCCGTGACCGACGACTACGCGCTCCTCAACCTCGCGGATCTGCTGGGCGTCCCTGAGGGCGACCGGGAGCTGCTGCTGACGTGGACGGAGCGCGTCATCGGCTACCAGGACCCGGACGAGCCACCCGTGCTCGACGCGGACGGCAGACCCGTCAACCCGCGCTCGCCCGCGATGCTCAAGGAGATGTTCGACTACGCCCGCGAACTCGCGGCGTACAAGCGCCGCCACCCCGGCGACGACGTCATGACCGCGCTCGCCGCCGGCGGACTCCACGACGGCGAGTTGGAGATGTTCTTCTTCCTCCTGACCGTCGCCGGCAACGACACCGTCCGCAGTGCCGCGCCCGGGGGGTTCCTCGCCCTCGCCGAACACCCGGACCAGCAGCGACGCCTCCGCTCCGGCGAGGCGGCACCGGACACCGCGGTCGAGGAACTGCTGCGCTGGCACCCGCCCGTACTCTCGTTCCGCCGCACGGCGACCCACGACACGACCCTCGCCGGCCAGGACGTCCGCGCCGGCGACAAGGTCGTCGTCCTCCACGCCTCGGCCAACTACGACGACCGCGTCTTCGGCGCCCCCCACCGCCTTGACCTGACCCGCACCCCCAACCCCCACGTCTCCTTCGGCGACGGCCCGCACATCTGCCTCGGCGCCCACTTCGCGCGCCTCCAGCTCCGGGTGCTGCACGAGGAGGCGAGGGCCCTGCTGCCGCCCTACGCCCCGGCCGGGGAGCCCCGGCGGCTGGTGTCCAACTTCATCAACGGGCTGAAGTCGCTGCCGCTGGCCCTGGCGGGTGCGCACGGGTGACGCGGGGCCGCGGCGCACCTCCGCTCGCGCAGAACCGCGGCGCTCGCCGGTACCGCGTCAGGCGACGTGCGCCCTTGCGGGCAGACCCTCCCGGGACAGAACAACTAGTGCCGCGTCAGGCGGCGTTCGCCCCGTCGCGGCGCCCGGCACGGCGACTCGCGGCGTTGCCGAATCAACCGAGTAGGCCCACTGCGAGGTCGATCCGGCGCCTTGCGATTTACCGCACCGGACGACGTTCCTTGACGGGCAAACCTCACCTGACGCGGGACTAGCTCTTCGCCCGGTGGGACTTGCGCGACGGCGCCGGAGCAGGCTCCGGCGCGGCCGCCGGGGCCGGGGACTGGGCCGCGCGGGTCACGTCGGCGACCAGCTCGACGACATCCGGGCCGTACGCCTGGGTGTTGACCACCTTCAGCAGCAGGACGAAGGAGCTCGGGCCGTGCTTGCGGGCGAGCTTCTCGTGGTGGCGGGCCAGATAGCGGGTCGCCGCCTGGTTGGTGATGGCGCGCTGGCCGCAGAAGAGGAACACCGGCCGGCCGCCCTCACCCGCGGTCAGCCGCGCGAGGAGCACGTACTCGGTGGCGCCCGGCTCCAGCAGATAGCGCTCCGAACCGATCTGGAAGGCACCTCGGTCCTGGCCCGCCTCCACGTCCGTGTTGACCTTCACCCCGGGCAGCAGACTGCTCAGATGGGCGGCCATCCGGCGGTTGGAGCCCGGCCCCCCGACGCAGAACTCGGTGCGCTCGCCGAAACCCTGCTGGGCGACGTCGTGCTGGAGTATCCGCGCGTTCGCCCCGCAGTCCTTGATGAGCGCGGAGAGCTCCAGCAGCGCGAACACGTCGAAGCGGTGCACGGCGCCGTCGGTGCCGGCGTCGCGGTTGACCACGAGCAGGCACTCGGAGTTCCCGGGGAGACCGAAGAAGGCCTGCTTGCGGCGGAGCTTGCGGCGCCACAGGTAGGTCCGGACCGTCCAGCCGAGGAAGGCGCTGACACCGGCGGCCACGACACCGAGCACGATGTTGCGGAGGTCTTCGTTCATGGGCGCGCATGCTAGCGGTCCGGGCGGAAAAATGTTCGAAGTGGTCCGAAGCAGTCCCGATGTGTTCCTGACGGTGAGCGCGTGGTGACGTTACGCTGCGCGGACGTTCGCCGGATGGAGGTACGCATGCGTCGCAGAGTCGTCCGTCACGCTCCAGTCGCCGTCACCGTCACCGTCACCGTCGCCCTGGCCGTACTCACGGCCGGTGCGGCCGCACCGCCGACGCAGCAGGCACCGGGGGCGCCGGCACCGGTGAAGGAGCCCGTGGCCGCCGGGTACGGGGGCGCGGTCGCGAGCGTCGACGCGGACGCCTCCGCGGTGGGCGTCGAGGTGCTGAGGCGCGGCGGGAACGCCGTGGACGCGGCCGTCGCCACGGCCGCGGCGCTCGGGGTCACCGAGCCGTACTCGGCCGGCATCGGCGGTGGCGGCTTCTTCGTCCACTACGACGCGAAGCAGCGCAGGGTCCACACCATCGACGGGCGTGAGACGGCGCCCCGCTCGGCGGACGCCGCGCTGTTCCAGGAGGACGGCAAGCCCATCCCGTTCGAGGAGGGCGTCACCAGCGGTCTCGGCGTCGGCACCCCCGGCACCCTCGCGACCTGGGACGCGGCACTCGCCGCCTGGGGCAGCCGCCCGCTCGCGCAGTTGCTGAAGCCCGCGGAGCGGCTGGCGAGGAACGGCTTCACCGTCGACGAGACCTTCCGCAGCCAGACTCGGGCGAACGAGGCCCGGTTCCGGGACTTCCCGGCCAGCGCCCGGCTGTTCCTGCCCGGCGGCCGGCTGCCGCAGCCCGGCTCGGTCTTCAAGAACCCCGATCTCGCCCGCACCTACGCCGAGATCGGGCGCAAGGGCAGCGGAGTGCTGTACCGGGGCGCCGTGGCCCGCGACATCGTCGGCACCGTGCGCGCCCCGGAGCTGCGCGAGGGCGCCACCCGCGTCGTACGCCCCGGCGACCTGACGCTGCGCGACCTCGCCTCGTACGAGACCGTGCGCCGGCACCCGACGAAGGTGTCGTACCGGGGGCTCGACGTCTACGGCATGGCCCCGTCGTCGTCGGGCGGCACCGGCGTCGGCGAGGCGCTGAACATCCTGGAGGGCACCGACCTCTCCGGCTTGTCCGAGGCGAAGTACCTGCACCGCTTCATCGAGTCGAGCCGGATCGCCTTCGCCGACCGGGGGCGCTGGGTCGGCGACCCGGCGTTCGAGGACGTCCCGGTGCGCGAGCTGCTCTCCCAGCGGTACGCGGACAGCCGGGCCTGCCTCATCCGCGACGACGCCGTCCTCAGCAGCCCGCTCGCGCCCGGTGACCCGCGCAGCCCGAGGCCGTGCGTGTCCGGGGGCAGGGCCGCGCCGACGACGTACGAGGGCGAGAACACCACCCATCTCACCGTCGCCGACAGGTGGGGCAACGTCGTCGCCTACACCCTGACGATCGAGTCGACCGGCGGCAGCGGTATCACCGTCCCCGGCCGGGGCTTCCTCCTGAACAACGAGCTGACGGACTTCTCCTTCGCCCCCGCCGACCCGGCCGTCCACGATCCCAACCTCCCGGGCCCCGGCAAGCGGCCGCGGTCCTCGATGTCCCCGACGATCGTCCTGGACGAGCGTGCCCGTCCCGTGCTGGCCCTCGGCTCCCCGGGCGGCGCGACGATCATCACCACCGTCCTGCAGACGCTCACCGGCGTCGTCGACCGCGGCCTGCCCCTGGTCGACGCGATCGCCGCGCCGCGGGCCAGCCAGCGCAACCAGGCCACCACCGAACTCGAACCGGGGCTGTGGAACAGCCCGCTCAGGTCCGAGCTCCAGGCCCTGGGCCACGCCTTCCGCCAGAACCCGGAGATCGGCGCCGCGACCGGGGTGCAGCGACTGCCGGACGGCCGCTGGCTGGCCGCGGCGGAGAAGGAACGCCGTGGGGGCGGCTCGGCGATGGTCGTCCGCCCGTCGGGCACCCCGTAGAGCCGTGCCCGGTGACCCCGGCTCGGGCGCCGGGGTCACTCTCACGGGCGGCCCCGGTGGCGCGCCGCAGCCCTCCCGCTGCTTGCTGGTAGGGACAGAAAGCGAGCAGCCCATGGAACCGAACCTGGAGCGACTGCGCACCCCCCGCGCCGCGGGACTGGCCGGGATCGTGTTCGCGGTGCTGCTGGCCGCCGCGATCGTGCTGATGCGGCTGGCGATTCCCGAGGGTGCCACCCCCGTGGGTGGCGACGCCCTCAGCCCCGACCGCCGCAGGGCGGTGCGCATGGCCCTGGAGCTGGTCCCGTTCGCCGGGATCTTCTTCCTGTGGTTCACGGGCGCGCTGCGGACCCAGGTCGGCGAGCGGGAGGACAAGCTCGTCGCGACGGTGTTCCTCGGCAGCGGTCTGGTGTTCGTGGCGACCATTTTCGGGGCCGCGTCCGCCGCGGGCAGCCTCCTCGAGGACCAGCAGCCCTCGGACTTCGGTCGCGACTTCGCCTACACGCTGCTGACCACCTACTCGATGCGGATGGCCGCCGTGTTCATCTTCGCGACCTCGACCATCGGCCGCCAGCTCGGCATGA